>UQNQ01000004.1 GCA_900542425.1 uncultured Eubacteriales bacterium | reverse complement strand
TTTTTTTTTTTTTTTTTTTTTTTTTTTTTTCCTCTTTTAACCCATTGTCTTATTTTCTCTGGAGAAGCTAGTGCTATTTTTATCGACTCAAAATTGTTTAATTCAAACAAGGAGTTCTCTCCCTTCTATTTGATATTTATTTTATTATAAAACTATATTTAACGAATCTCAAATAGTAGAAATGAAATCAAAAAAAGCAATTTATACTCGTATTACTGTAACAGATAAAAAACAATTTTATAACAGTAGAAAAACATAAAAACGCTCTAAAATCCATATCGGATTTTTAAGGAATTATATTGAATAGCTTTATGCTGAGAACAATACAGAATTTACAAATAGCGTGCCAAGACAGGAGCCCGCCCGTAAATGAAACCGTTCATAGCATTACCTGATAACACTTAGCCCAAGAGAGCAAAGGAATTTGCTTGGCAATAAAGTGCTTATAAAAGTTTATCTTTTAATGAAAAGATGTAAAAACTTTACTGTAACATCGGACTTGCCGCCTCTCATATAGTGGTAGTATCCATATTTCAAGAAGGAGGCAAAATTGTGGAAAAAAATGATAAATCGAAAGAAGCACAATTATGTTCAAATGTTTTCAAAAGTGGTGCAAATACCACAACAAAAAAGGAATATACAAACAAATGGATTGAGCTTATCAATAAAATAGAGCGAGACAAAAGTGTAACCTTTTGTGAAAAACAATGATGAGCTGTAATTTCTATGACATAATGTCAGATAGAAAACAACTTGTTCTTGTCTTTAAGGAGATAAGAATATGAAGGTTGCAATCTATTGTCGCTTATCCGAAGAGGACAAAAACAAACAACTTGAAACTGACGACAGCAACAGCATACAAAATCAAAAAGCTATGTTGTTGCAATACGTCATAGAACAGGGGTGGGAGCTTTATAATATATACAGTGACGACGACTACACCGGCGCGGACAGACGCCGCCCGGAGTTTAACCGTCTACTGAAAGACGCGGAACAACACAAATTTGATATTGTCCTTTGCAAAACACAATCGCGATTTACCCGCGAATTGGAGCTTGTCGAAAAGTATATCCATGGACTGTTCCCTATTTGGGGAATTCGCTTTATCAGCATTGTGGATAATGCAGACACTGCCAACAAAGGCAATAAAAAATCCCGCCAGATTAACGGCCTTGTCAATGAATGGTATCTCGAAGACATGTCAGACAACATCCGCAGCGTTTTAACCAATCGGAGAAAAAATGGTTTCCATATCGGCGCATTTGCTCTTTACGGATATAAAAAAGATCCAAACCAAAAAGGTCATTTGATAATCGACGAGGAAGCTGCCGAGATTGTCCGAGAAGTCTTTACTCTCTTTGCTCAAGGTATCGGAAAAACCGCTATTGCCCGATTGCTTAATGACAGAGGCATACCAAATCCAACGGAATACAAACGTCTGAAAGGCTTACGCTATAAACAGCCAAAAATGAAAAACAGCATACTTTGGAAATACTCCGCTATCTCCAGCATGCTGACAAATGAAATCTATATCGGTAATATGGTACAAGGTAAATACGGTAGCATTTCCTACAAAACCAAGCAGAACAAACCACGCCCAAAAAGTGAATGGTATGTTGTTGAGGGAACACATGAACCGATTATTGATCGGGAATTATGGGCTCGAGTGCAAGCATTAGTCGCACAAAGAGCAAAGCCATTTGACGTTGGCACAGTCGGTTTGTTCACAAGAAAAGTCCGTTGCGCAAATTGCGGATACATCATGAGTTCGTCTAAAACCGCTCCCCAGCGCGGCGGAAAGCACTATCTGCAATGTTCCAACCGCCATGTTGCAAAAGACGCTTGTATCGGTTCTTTTATTTCCGTCGATAGATTGGAACAACTTGTTATCGATGAGTTAAACCACTTGTCGGCTGAATACCTTGACAAAGATGAGTTGGAGCGAAACATTGAGTTTTGCGGAAATCTGCAAGAACAAAAAGACCGTTTGAGTGCCTCCCTTGCTACCTACCGAAAAAAGGTTGAAGAATACTCCAAAGGTATTCAGAACTTATACATAGATAAGGTAAAAGGGTTGATTTCTGAAAGCGACTTTTCAGCTATGTCAAAGGGATTTTCTACCGAGCGTGACCGTTTAGAACGTGCTATTGCTGACGGAGAAAAACAATTATCCGCACTCGACAAAAAAATCACGGCAGGCAACAACCGCCACGAACTGATTAAACAATATACAAACTTGGAACACCTTAACCGTGAAATCGTGGAAACGCTGATTGATTATATATCCGTCGGCAAGCGTATTCCAGGAACAAGGAACGTTCCCATTGAAATTCATTGGAATTTCTAAAATTAGTAGTTATGTACAAACGCTATAAGGAATATTTATGCATTTCGACTTTAAAAGTTGTTCTTAGAGAATTGCAGCAGAACAAAAAGCTCGTGTTACTTATGATAACATTTTGCGCCTTGTGGATGATCCGGATGTACGGGATCCAATTAAATTTCTTCGTCAGCGTGAAGTTACGCATTACCAGCGTTTCGGAGATGCTATGCGTGTCGCGCAGGACAACATGAGCTCTAAAAACTACTATGCATATAATCCGGAATTCGATTGATTCCAGAGTTATCCCAGTAAAAAAACAGATTATAACCGTTTTTAAAAAGATGTACAAGGAAAAGAAATTTTATCGAAACCTTCTACCAAATATTTTAGCGTATCCAAAATGAAACATACCCCGGATATTCTTTCTCGATATCCGGGGGTTTTCTTTTTATTTTCACATAAATTCTCAATAGATATCATGAAAGAACAGATATATAGTGCCTCCACTTTTGCCGTTCCTCATTTTTCGTTCTTGACGATCGCATTGATTTCACATTTTATTACCAATTGATATTGCGAACCTGCCGGATAAGCGGCAATCCCGCACGGCGCGCCATATTTGCCGCCATATCAAAGCCAAAGCCGAGGGTATCGGCGCGATGGCTGTCACTTGACAGCACAGCGCACCCTCCATGCTTTGCCATATACTGCATAATATCTTCCGCCGGGTACGGTGCTGCGCGGTACCCGCGCGACATCGCGCCGGTGTTGATCTCAAACGGCACACAAAACGGAAGAAGCGCGCAAACTGCGGATTGCCATGCCGCCATATATCTCTTGGACGAAAGATGAAAAAATGACTGTTCCTCATTGAACTTGGTTATCAAATCGAAATGTCCGATAATATCGGCATGCACCTTGTTCAAAAGATTACTGATTAGTCTATAATAATCCTCAGCAAAAGCATAAGCATCACCGCAATAATGCTCCATTACCGCCGAAGCGAATGCTTCCTTTGTGTCATCCACGGCAAGATAGCATCCATTCTTTTTGACATAATGAACGGAGCCAATCACAAAATCGTATTCACTTACAGACGCCTCTGAAAAATAATCTTGCTCTATCCCGCAGTAAATACGAATCTTTCCCTTGTATTTTTCTTTCAGCCGCGTAACTTCCTCGCGATAACAAAGAGCGGATTCCTCTGTCATACACCAATCTGTTTCAAAAGGCATCGGAGCATGACCGGAAAAGCCGAGAACGGAAAAGCCCTTTTCAATTGCTGACAGAACCATTTCCTCCGCCGTGTTTTTTCCGTCACAGAAAGTCGTATGCACATGAAAGTCTGCCCTCCAAGGCATTTCGTATGAAAATTCTGTTGTCATTGCGTCATCTTCTCTTGCTTGACTTTATGATCAATGACATGACGGGAAGCCAGTTCACGGTAAATATCTTCCAGCGAAATTCCCATTTCGATCATCAACACCATAACATGATAGCACAAATCGGCAATTTCATAGACGGTTTCTTTTTTGTCTTCCGCTTTACCGGCAATGATTACTTCTGTCGATTCTTCTCCGACTTTTTTGAGGATTTTATCAAGACCTTTTTCAAACAGATATGTTGTATAAGAACCTTCCTGTTTATGAATTTTCCGATCCGCTATCAAATCCATCAGCATATCCAATGAAAACTCATGTCTTTCCTCGCTCTTGTATATCGGTTCTCCGAAACAGGAATCCGAACCGGTATGACAAGCGGGGCCATCTTTTTCCACGAGTATCGTCAGCGCATCACGGTCGCAATCTGCAGTAATACTGACAATATGCTGATAATTTCCACTGGTTTCACCCTTTATCCAAAGTTCATTCCGAGAGCGGCTCCAAAAACAGGTAAGTCCTTTTTCCATGGAAAGCGCAAGGCTTTCTTTGTTCATATAGGCAAGTGTCAGTACCTTTTTGCTGTAAGCATCGACAACAACAGCAGGAATCAGACCTTTCTCATCAAATTTCAATTCTTCAATATCCAGCATACAATCTCCTCCGACGGCAGTATCGCCTCTGTTTTTCATTTATAAATACAGAAATTTCGTCTAAAAACATAAAAATAAATCCAGTTTAAAGTCTTATCAAAACGGATCCGCAGGAAAAATGCGTTAGATTCTTCTGACACAAATTCCTCTTTTTTCCAAAGCCCATTTTAATTTTCCGATCTCAACCTCACCGAAATGAAAAATGGAGGCAGCAAGTCCGGCGTCCACACGTGGCAGCGTTTGAAACAATGTGATAAAATCCTCAATGCAGCCAGCACCGCCCGATGCGATAACCGGAACGTCAACTGCACGGGAAACAGCATCCAACATTTCGAGATCAAAACCACCTTTCACCCCATCCGTATCGATGGAATTGAGCACAACCTCTCCTGCGCCGCGTTCCACACATTCCCGAATCCATGAGACTGCCTCAAGATTTGTATTTTCCCTGCCGCCTTTGGCAAAAACACGGAACACACCGTCCACACGCTTGACATCAGCAGAAATCACAACACATTGACTCCCGTATTTTTTCGCTGCTTCATCAATCAAAGAAGGATTTCGGATAGCACCGGAATTGACGCTGACCTTATCTGCGCCGCATTTCAAAACACGGTCGAAATCTTCCACACAATGAATTCCTCCGCCAACTGTAAGCGGGATAAAAATCGTACGTGCAACCTCACAAAGGATATCCGTAAAAAGAGCACGTCCTTCTGCGGATGCGGTAATGTCGTAAAATACCAACTCATCCGCACCGGATTCACTGTAAAACTTTGCAAGCTTTACCGGCGAAGATACATCTGCAAGTCCTAAAAAATTCACGCCTTTGACAACACGCCCGTCCTTTACGTCAAGGCATGGAATAATCCGCTTTGTTATCATGATGCCACCTCCAACGCCTCTTCTAGATTGACAGCACCGGTATAATACGCTTTTCCGATAATAGCACCAAAAAGTCCCATATCGGCAAGCGCGCGCACATCCACCAGAGAGGATACCCCGCCCGACGCAATCACATGAAGCTGCGGATAGGTGTCCAAAAGCTCACGGTAAAGCGTCAAATTCGTTCCTTTCATGGCTCCGTCGCGGGAAATATCGGTGCATATAATGGTCCGGATGCCGTCACGGAGCAGGCGCTGTAAAAATTCAGTATAATGCAAGGCAGAATTTTCCGTCCATCCCCGAATCGCCACATATCCGTCACGGATATCAACACCAACAGCAACATGTTCCGCACCGTACCGCTCCACTGCCTGCAAAACAAAGCCGTCATCCGTTACCGCCGCCGTTCCTAAAATGACGCGGGAAACACCGGCAGAAAAATATGCTTCCATGGCGGAAAAATCACGGATACCGCCGCCCACTTCGGCGAAAAGCGCCGTTTTTTTCACAATCTCTCGAATGATCTCAAGATTTGGTGTTCCGCCATAACGCGCCCCCTCAAGATCCACAAGATGGATGTACTTCGCGCCGCACGCCGCCATCCGCCCAGCAACGGCAACGGGATCGGTATCATAAACCGTCATTTCATCATAATTGCCTTTATACAAACGGACGGCTTTGCCGCCGTAAAGATCAATAGCGGGAAATAGATTCATAAACTTCTCCATGCCGCAAATCCGCGGCTGTTTCTATCATTTCTTTTTCGGGAATCCCGAATATATTTCATCAGAAAAGCATTTTTCCTTTGCATTTCTGCACAAATTTATCTCCATATGATAAATTGTTTTCTCTGTTTGGATACCATACCGTTTTGATGGGATTCCTATTTAAAGTTCACAGAATGCACGTAAAATGGAAAGACCGACATTTCCGCTTTTTTCGGGATGAAATTGACATCCCAGTATATTGTCCTTGGCAACTGCCGCCGTAAGCGGTACGCCATATTCCGCTGTCGCTATGACAGCGTCCTCGCAATCCGTGGCATAATAGGAATGAACAAAATAAACAAAATCCCCGTTTCCGATATATTGAAACAAAGGATGACGGCGTTCTCCATGAAAGCGGAGTGCATTCCACCCGATATGAGGGATTTTCAGTTCCGCGGGAATCACCTCCGCAATCGGACGAACAGAGCCCGAAATCAAGGAAAGCCCCGTATGTTCTCCAAATTCATAGCTTTTCTCAAAAAGTAGTTGCATTCCAAGACAAATTCCGAGCAGATATTTTCCCTTTTTTGCTTCCTCACACACAACGCGGTCAAGACCGCTCGTGCGCAGTTTTTTTGCAGCATCCGCAAAAGCGCCGACACCCGGCAGAATGATTTTATCCGCCGCACGGATGACATCCGCTTCTCCCGTTACAATGACGGCAGAGGTGGCATCTGAACCGACTGCGGCGAGCGAGGAGGAAAGCGAAAATAAATTTCCAACCCCATAATCAACGACAGCAATCATATATACTCCTTCGCCGCTTTCCGCGGCTTGATTTGTTCAAGTCAGATAAGAAGCCCTTTGGTCGAAGGAATTTCCCCCTCTATATCCGGATCTATGCGTACCGCCGCACGTAAGGTACGTGCTGTACTTTTAAAAGCACCCTCAAGAATATGGTGAGAATTTCTTCCCGCAAGCTGTCTTACATGCAGCGTGATCCCAGCATGCCGGATAAATGCCTCAAAAAACTCCTCCGCAAGCTCTGTATCAAAGACGCCAACCTTTTCCGTCGGAATCTTCATTCGCCAAACAAGCTTTCCTCTTCCGGAAAGATCGGCAGCAGTCATAATAAGCGCTTCATCCATCGGCAAAATACAGTGTCCGTAACGCGTAACCCCTCGCATATCGCCAAGCGCTTCCCGAAAGGCGTCTCCGAGACAGATTCCGATATCCTCAGTTGTGTGGTGAAAATCCACATCGGTATCCCCCTTGCAGCGAATCCAAAGATCAAATCTGCCATGCTTTGCAAACAAGGTGAGCATATGATTCAGAAAACCGCATCCGGTTTCGATATCAGACGTTCCCTTACCGTCAAGGCAAAGCCGGAGCGTGATATCGGTCTCTCCCGTTTTACGCAGTATCTCACTTTGTCTCATCATAAACCTCCGCTTTTCTTTCAGCTAAAATTTCTTTTACCGCAGCAAGAAACGCAGCCATTTGCTCCGGTGTTCCAATTGTGATGCGGTTATAGTTCCGGATCCGTTCCCCATCAAAGTGACGGACAAGAATACCACGCTGTTTCAGTTCAAGGTACAGTTCTTCTCCGCCGATCCGGTCAGAGCCGGCAAACAGAAAATTGGCTTTGGAATTTGTCACATGAAACCCTAAAGACTCCAGCTCCTGTTTGGTTTTTTCACGGGTACGCTCAATTTTCCGGCAATTCTCCATATAATATCCGTCATCAAGCAAAGCCGCTTTCCCTGCCGCCGCCGTCATACGATTGACGTTATACGGATTGGTCGAATACTGCATAGTTTTCAAATCCCGAATAAGCGCGCGGTCTCCTATACCGAATCCAAGCCTTGCACCCGCCATACTGCGGGACTTGGAGAAAGTTCCCGTTACCAGCAAATTCGGATACTTCCGGATAAGCGGTACCGTGCTTTCCGCTCCGAAATCTACATACGCTTCATCAATCACCACGACATTCCCAGGATTTGAGGAAACAATCTTTTCAATATCGGAAACCGGAAGGGCAAGTCCGGTCGGTGCATTGGGATTGGCAATCACAATATTTCTCCCGATTCCCATATAATCGGATATCCGGATCGAAAAATCAGGCATTAGAGGAATTGTCTCATACGGAATTCCGGAAAGCTGCGCAAAAACCGGATAAAACCCATAGGTGATATCCGGAAATACCACGGGATGCGCCGCATCAGAAAATGCCATAAAAGCAAAATTCAGGATTTCATCTGAGCCATTGGACATCAGGATTTCGTCCGGTTCTACACCAAAACGGGCAGCGGCTGTCGCTATTAGATCCGTGCATTCCGGATCGGAATAGAGGGCAAGTCGACCGCTTTCTTCCGCGACTGCCGCCCGAACGCTCTCCGACGGCGGATACGGCGATTCATTGGTATTTAGCTTGATATACCGCATTCCGCGCGGTTGTTCACCGGGCGTATATGCCTTTAAATTTTGATATTTACTGCTAAAAAATCTGCTCATATCATCGACACTTTCCTATTTTTGTTAAGGCTTACGGAATCGGGACATAGCGCTTCTTGCGTGTCCGGACAATCCTTCTTTCTCTGCAAAGTATGCAATGTCCTCTGCCACACCGGCAAGCGCTTCCCGCGTAAAATACGTGTACTGTGATTTTTTTACAAAATCATCAACGGAAAGCGGACTGGAAAACCGCGCAGTTCCGCTCGTCGGCAGCGTATGATTCGGTCCTGCCAAATAATCCCCGAGCGCTTCAGGGCAGTTCTTTCCCATGAAGATGGAACCGGCATTGCGGATCTGATCCAGATAGTCAAAAGGATGATCCAGGCAAAGCTCTAAATGCTCCGGTGCAATTTCATTCGCAATGCCGATAGCCTCACAAATGGTTTCCGTTATGATAATTTTTCCGTTTTGATCAATGGATTCTCTTGCAATTTCTTTGCGCGGAAGGACTGCCAGCTGCCGCTCAAGTTCATCTGAAACCACCGCAGCAAGCGCACGGCTGTCCGTCACCAAAACAGCGGATGCAAGCCTGTCATGTTCTGCCTGCGAAAGCATGTCTGCCGCGACGATAGCAGGCTCACATGTTCCGTCAGCGACAATGAGGATTTCAGACGGACCGGCAATCATATCAATTGCCACCTTCCCGAATACCTGACGTTTCGCCTCCGCAACAAACGCATTTCCCGGACCTACAATTTTGTCAACAGACGGAACGCTTTCCGTTCCGTAAGCAAGCGCCGCTACCGCTTGCGCACCGCCAAGTTTGAAAATCCGGTCAACTCCCGCGATTCGTGCCGCCGCAAGAATCGCAGCGTTTACCTTTCCGTCTTTTCCGGGCGGTGTTACCATAATCAGTTCCGGGCATCCGGCAATTTTTGCGGGAATGCTGTCCATAAGAACGGTAGAAGGATATGCCGCCGTACCTCCGGGAACATAAAGCCCTACTTTCTCAATCGGAATCACCTTTTGTCCCATGATAACGCCGTTTTTTTCATTTATAAGGAAACCATCCCGCACCTGTCTGCGATGAAATGCGCGGATATTTTCCGCAGCTTCACTTAAAATCCGGATGAATTCCGGATCCACCGAGGATTCCGCCTCAAGCATTTCCTCCGCCGTCACCTCAAACGATGACAGCTTCACTTTATCGAAACGTTCTGAGTATTCCCTGAGTGCCGCGTCCCTGCGGGTACGAACCTGCGAAATAATATCTGTAACAATCCCGGTAACATCTACCGCAGGAACCGCGCGGGATAAAATCTGTTCTTTTGATACTTCCTTATAATCCAGAATCCGAATCATATTTTCTCCTTATCCTTTTCCGCATGACACAGCATTTTCCGCAATTACCGAAGAAAGTCCCTGCACCATTTGCTCGATTTTCTCATATTTAAATTTAAAATCTGCCTTGTTGGCAATGAGTCTTGCACTGATGGGAACCACGGTTTCAATCGTTTCCAAGTGATTTTCCGCCAGCGTTTTTCCTGTTTCCACAATATCGACAATAACATCGGAAAGTCCCAGAATCGGCGCAAGTTCAATGGAACCGTTCAAATGAATGATATCAATGTCACGGCATCGCTCCGCATAATACGCTTTTGTAATATTGGCAAACTTTGTCGCAACCCGCAGCGTTCTGCTCGTATCATCTCGGAAACCTTGTTTTGCAGCGACTGCCATACGGCATATTCCGACTCCAAGATCAAGAAGCTCGTATACATCCGGCAAATATTCAAGCAAAATATCCTTACCAGCCACTCCAATATCCGCCGCTCCTCGTTCCACGTAAATCGCCACATCCGACGGCTTTACCCAAAAAAAGCGAAGTCCCTTTTCCTGATTTTCAAAAATCAAGCGTCTGCCGGGTTCCCGTATAGCGGGACAATCAAACCCGGCACGCTCAAACATCGAATATACTGTCTCGCCAAGCCTGCCTTTGGGAAGCGCAATGTTAATCATGCTGTTCAACGCTGCCGCCCCCTTTCATTTCCAATCTCACAATTTGCCCGGCGCGGATATGTTCCGGCATAGTTTTTTCAGCAAGAACGCTTTTTCCGTCCTCGGTCAAACGGGTTACGGCTTTCATAAGCGCTCCCACATCTGTGTTCTCATCGTACAGCAAAACGGTATCGACATCAAACTCGTCTATCCGCCGGTCAAGTCTCTCAAGCATATCCAAATAGACAGCAAAGCCAATTGCTCCGGACTTCCGCCCCATCTTGCGCATCAGCTTGTCATATCGTCCGCCGGAAAGAATCCCCTCAGGGATACCGTCTACAAATCCGCGGAATACAACGCCGCTGTAATAATTCATGTCGTTTACAACGGAAAAATCGATGCGTACTCCCTGTGCGCAGCCAATTGATTCCAGCGACGCAACGATGGTTTCCAGCTCATTTAGCGCACAAGCAGAAGCGGAATCCATACAAACGGTACGTAATTTCGGAAATACTTCCTGTGGCTTTCCATAAATGCCAATCAACAAAGCAAGCTTTTCTGTAAGTTCATCCGATGCGCCGCATCCGGTACAGATTTCCCGCATTTCATGTACATTTTTTTCCCCGATACAACGGATAATACGCGCTTTCTCCTCTTCCGATGCCGGAATAGCATCGACCATCGCGGAAATGATTCCCATATGGGAAAGATCGAGGATATACGCGCTGCTGACAGCTGCAAGGCTTTTCACGGCAAGCATGACCACTTCGGCCATTGAATAAATGTCGATATCCCCTATGCATTCAAGTCCGGTTTGCACAATTTCCTTAAAGGTATGCGTATTTTTTGAAATCCGGTAAACGCTCTCATTATAATAAACCTTTTGCGTTATTCCGGGGATATCCTTGGAGTTTTTCATAATCGACAACGTCACGTCAGGTTTTAAAGCAAGAAGCTTGCCATCTGTGTCGGTAAACGTAATCACGCCGTCTCCCACAAGGAAGTCTTTGTTTCTG
This sequence comes from uncultured Eubacteriales bacterium, assembly GCA_900542425.1. Classification (GTDB taxonomy): domain Bacteria; phylum Bacillota; class Clostridia; order Oscillospirales; family CAG-272; genus QALR01. Next base: position 106,826 of record UQNQ01000004.1, on the reverse strand, counting down.
ACATAAAGGTCATATTCCTCAAATTTACTCATCTTATATCGGACATATCCGTATTTTCTGTAAAGCGCACGCAGCTCAAATACCGCTTGCTCTTCGCTTTTCAGTACCGTTTCATCCAGTATCATATTCAATCGCTCCAATTTTTCAATCATATTAGCATTTTATCACACTATCACGATAAAGTCAAGAGAAAAGAACGGATTTTTCTGAATTTTTTCGTTTGCTCAAACCAAACAGAGCTGTCCGCGGGTCATTCCGCGGACAGCTCTGAATTTTTCTGAAAATTGCAAACTACAGCTTTTTTCTGTTTTTCTTTCAGGTATTGTTCCGGCATCATCCGTAAAATGGGAGTGGCACGCAAGTGTTATTTCATCTTTATACAAGCGCACCTTTTTCAGCTGCCGTTAAAAGCATATGTTCCATCCGATCCATACAAACATCAAAATCAAACTGTTCAGAATATCCAAGATACTGATCGCGCATTGCTCTTCTTCTTTCCGGATTTTCAATCCAAAAATCAATTTTCTCGGCAAGAGATGCGGAATCATTATAATGAAATAGGTTATCCTCTGTCAGTGCAAAATACCGAGTAGCACTGCGCGGAGAATCAGCAATGACAGGTACCATCGCCTCCAGACAGGAAATCGCTTCGATTTCAATTTCTGCCGGATGAACATATAAATCCGCCTGATTTAAAACACGAATCAGCTCTTCCCTTGAATAAAATTTGAATATGGGAAACAAAGTAAGCTTCTCTTTTGCGTATTCCCTCAATTTCTCCTCTAAAGGCCCTGCCCCCGCTAAAATCAGACGGATTTTATCCCGATACTTGGATTGTGCCACAGCGTCAATCAGTACTTTATGTGATTTCTCTCTGCTATAGCGTCCCGTAAACATAACAAAAAATTCGTCCTTCATCGATTCCGGCTTTTCCACCGGATGATACCGAAACATTTTATTTACCCCGTTGGAAATAATATAGTGAGGCGTAGGACCGACTTCGTTTTCAAATACGTCGCAAATAAATTTTGTCGGATAATGAATCGCTGAACACATGCGGTATACATGCTTATAGAAAAAACGGTAGACCGCGCGATTGGCAATATCGGAATTCATTAAAAAAATATGGTTTGTAAAATTTTCCGCTTGGCAATGGAAACTTGCTGTAACGGGAATTTTCATTTCAGTCGCAATTTCTGCCGCTGCATGTCCAAGCGCAAAAGGCACCAGAATATGCACAACATCGGCACCTGTAATGACCTCTCTTAAAATTTCTTCATCCGGTTTTGCAAGAGATACCCCGTTTTTCTCAACATAGTTGTTCAAAGGACCGAAATTATATTTAGAGACCACATAATAGCCATCTATTCCTCGTTTATCCTCATCCGGACATACCACTTTTACATCGTGTCCCTTTGCCTTGAGACTTCTGATAAGATTCATCGCCGCAATCGTTGTACCGTTGTTTTCTGCTCCCAGCACATCACATATAATTGATATTTTCATAAACCAATCATGTCCTTTCTGAGAAAGCGACTTCTCTTTCGCTTTCCGGTCACTTATCTTCTCTCCTTTTTCTTTTAAAAATGGTTAGGATGCAGGAAGCACCTCCACGATATCTCCGATATCACATTTGAGGAATCTGCATATTTTAACCAGAATTTCAAGCGATACCAGCTCTCCATGATTTAATTTGCTGATGGTACTGGAACTAAGCGGAATTTTTCGGATATCGCTCTTTTTCAAATCCTTATCGATCAAAAGCTTCCAAAGCTTCTTATAGCTTACCTCCAAAAAATCATCTCCTTTTGTTTATTTACAAATACATTATAGCACATAATATATGCTTTTACAAGTATTTTGTTCGAGAAGTCGAACATTTTATAAGCAAAAAGGACGGATCATACAATCCGTCCTTTTTGAATTGAATAAAGCACATGCTACCGATCCGAACTTTTATACCGTATCGCAGCATATTCTCTTAAAGTTCTTTCAAATGCCCTGTGGAAGTATCCGTTTTTTCAAATCCATCTCATGGAAGACATTTTTTCCTCAAACGGAATCGCACGCTTCAACACATCAACAGCTTTGACAAGCCCCTCGTTTTTACTGAGCAAGCTGTCCTCATGTTCAATGCTAAGCACGTAATCGTACCCTACCAATCGCAAAGTACTTACAAAATCCTTCCAGAAAAGCTCATCGTGTCCATATCCGATACTGCGGAAAATCCAAGAACGATGAATTTCATCCGCATAAGACTTCGAATCAAGAACACCGTTGACGGCAACATTGGCAACATCAAGCTTGGTATCTTTCGCATGAACATGGAAAATCGCCTCTCCGCCTAACTTGCGGATAACAGCAATCGGATCCATTCCTTGCCAGATAAGATGAGACGGGTCAAGATTAGCGCCGATCTCCGGTCCCACTGCTTCACGGAGTCGAAGCAGCGTTTCCGTATTATAGACGCAGAATGCCTGATGCATTTCCAATCCGATTTTCACAACACCATGTGCTTTTGCAAATGCAACGAAATCTTTCCAATACGGAATCAATACTTCGTTCCATTGGTATTCGAGAATTTTGGCGTTGTCATCCGGCCACGCGCAGACAACCCAGTTCGGATACATGGAATCCGGACAATCCCCGGGACAACCGGAGAACCCGTTGATCTGATGGATACCGAGCGCTTCCGCCATCAAAACGGCATTTCTCATATCACGGTCAAATTTTTCAGCGAGTTTATGATTCGGATGAACGGGATTTCCATGACAGCTGAGCGCGCTGATTTCCATTCCGGAATTGCGAATGGTCTCCCGAAAAGTCGCCAAAGCGCTCGGATCATTCAATAAAATATCAGGATCACAGTGCTGTTTTCCGGGATATCCTCCGCAGCCAATCTCCACCATCTGTATACCAAGTCTTTTAAAATAGGCGAGCGCATCAGCAAGCGGCGTTTCTCCAATTACATTGGTCAAAACTCCAAGTTTCATTTTTCTCTGTCTCCTTGTGATTCGTTTTATGCTCCGCCGGATACTCTGCGGCGGGTTACAGATTTGTTTTCAGTCGCATGATGTTTTTGATATCATCCAAAAATTCTTATCGGCGACAAACCGCTCTGTCACCTCTCCGGTATCAGCCCTGTCCAGATATCCTTGCGTACAGACGTCAATCAATCAAAATAAACCGGCTTGTTGGTTCTGGATGAGGTGTAGATTGCATCAAGAATCTTTGTCACAACATATGCCTGATCAGCCGTTACAAAGAGGTCACGTTTGCCGAGGACGGCTTCTATAAAAATCTGGTGTTCGAGTGAAACCGGAGGTTTTCCGTTTGTAAAGCCCGGAATATAAGCATCTACCTTCTTCCCGATTTCCGTTATGGCAAGCTGTCCTGCCACCACATGATTCAGTCTGACAATACCGGTATGTGTATCCAAGCCGCCTTTCATACCGCACAGCTTTACTTTTGCATCGCCAAAAGCACCGGCATCCGCAGCCATATTCAGCGCCCATGATGCCTTCAGATCGATGACCGCACCATTTTTCATTTTGATCTGTCCAACAGCAAAATCCTCGACATCAAAAGTCTCATTATTCCATGAATCCGGCGTCATATCACGGCGTGTCTGTCCCTGATGTTCAGGATCCAGCGCCCGTCCGAGTTTTTCAAACGAAGTGCCCACGACATACAGCGGATCATAATTATTCATAAGGAAAAGCGTGAGGTCAAGCGCATGTGTGCCGATATCGATCAGCGGTCCGCCGCCCTGTTTTGACTTATCCGTGAAAACGCCCCATGTCGGAACACCGCGGCGGCGCAGATAAGTAGATTCCGCATAATAAATATCACCAAGCCAGCCGTCATCGATCGTTTTCTTTGCAACCTGATTGACCGGAAAATGACGGTATTGATAACCAATGGTAAGTAGTTTCCCGCTCTTGTCCCGAGCCTCCAGCATCCGTCTCGCATCCGCCTCCGTCGCTGCCATCGGCTTCTCACAAAGCACGTGCTTGCCTGCTTCCAAAGCAGCGCATGTGATTTCCGCATGAGAATTGTTGGGTGTCAAAACAAACACCACATCGATACTTTTGTCTGCAAGAAGCTCACGGTAATCGGTGTAAACCTTGGCATCCGGCGTACCGTATTTTGCTGCGGCACGCTCCGCGCGTTCACGCACAATATCACAGAAAGCAACCATATCCGCATAATCTTTCTGTTGTTCCATACCCGGAAAATGTTTTCCGTTTGCGATACCTCCGCAGCCGACAAAACCTACTTTCAATTTTGCATTCATAATTGTATCCTCCATTTATAATGATTGATAATAGAAATTTAATAATGAGCAGGCAAGAAGCTTCTTTGCTCCCTATACATTTACCACGGATTGACAGTAAAATTTCCTCCGCGGCACCATTTTAGATAACGAAGTGCATGAAGCTGCCCTGTCATTTCCCATTCCTTGCCGAACTGACGGTCATGGAATCCTTCCACACAGATATCATCCGTATAACCGGCATCCCGCAAAATGGTAAAAATCTTTCGCCAATCCGTATCGCCCATACCGGGAATTCGTCCGCGTTCAAACGGGACAGCGCCAAATACCCCGTATTTTTTCACAACATCCCAGTCGACATTGGAATCTTTGCCGTGCATATGGACAACCTTATGCACCCAATCTTTCAAGTTGGCGATAGGATCGATGAGCTGTGCCATCATATGCGTCGGTTCCCATTCAAGACCGAAGCTGTCACTGGTCACCTCATTAAACATAAGCTCCCATGCTCTGGGATTAAAACCAATATTACAGGTCGCGGATCTCCAGCATCCTCCCATGGGACAGCATTCAATTCCAAGCTTTACACCCGCAGCCTCGGCGCGTGCGGCAAGCTCACGAAACACCTCTCCGAATCTCGGAATGGATTCCTCAACCGGACGTCCGGAATAGGCACCGGCAAACGTACTCACATGTGTAGCGCCGAACAGATGCGCGCTGTCAATGACGGTTTTGAGAAATGCAAAATGCTCCTCGTTTTCAATCGGATTCAGATAAAAGCCCAGTGTGGTAATCTCAAAATCCCGGCCGTCAATGATGCGGTTCAGTCTTTCCGCAAGCTCACCTAACAATTTTTCATCCAGTACTTTCATATGAAAATTCACAGAGCCGGTTTCAAACCCGGAATCTATCACACTGTCAAGCATTTTTTCCGCTACCCCGTAAGGCAGGCACGTACCGATTTTAATCATTTGATCCATAGACATGCATTTCACTCCGCTTTCTCTGTATTCTGTTTTTTATTCAAAACGAATGATTTCATGAGTATCCGCAGATTGCTTAACAGCTTCCATAAGCTTCATAACACGCATAACCTCGGGAAGCTTGACAGCCGGTTCTTCTGTCCCGTCGATTGCTGCCGCAACATTGCGGTAAAAATCATAAATGGAACTTTCCACCACGGGGATTTCCGTTTTATGAATATTCTCTTCCCGACGCGGCGCCATGGTTTTTGTAATTCCCGAAGCGGTGTGAACCGGAACGACGTCATACTCGTCGGTTCCGGAAGCACAAACAATTTCTGCTCCGGATTTCCAATCACGAATAAACGCGGTACCATTCTGACCGACGATATACCAGCGCGGAAGAGAAATAAAATTGCTCGTTCCCACTTCGACCAAGAATTCCATTCCATCCTCAAAGGTTAGTAGCGCCGTAAATCCATCGTCTACAAGCTGATTGGTAATATGAGATACCGACGCATACACATAACTTAATTTTGTCTGTCCTTTGAGCATCAGAATCTGATCCAGCAAATGCACGCCCCAATCGAGAATCATACCGCCGCCGTATTCGGGAAGCTGACGCCAGTCTCCAGGAATTCCGCGGGATCCGTGCACTCTGGATTCAACACGATAAACTTCCCCCAGCATATTTTCGTCCAGAATTTTTTTCGCAGTCAGAAAATCGCCGTCCCATCTGCGGTTCTGATACACGGTAAATAATTTTCCATATCTCTTTGAGGCTTCTGTCATCTGTGCCAACTCCTCGGAGGACATCGCCACCGGTTTTTCGCAGATGACATGTTTCCCTGCAGCCATCGCAGCAATCGCAAGCGATTTATGAGAATCGTTCGGCGTAGCAATGATGACAAGATCAATTTTTGGATCTGCGATCAGTGCCTCGTCCGACTCATAAAATTTTATGTTTTTTTCGGCGGCAAATTCCTTTCGTTTTTCGGAAATATCGGAAACTCCGACAAGTTCCAACACATCCGATTGTTCGGCATGACGCGCCTGCCAATATCCCTCGCCTCCGAATCCGATTACACCGACATAATGCTTCATAGCTTCCTCCTATATCAAACCAAGGAACTCCACCGGAAAACATACTTTACCGACCGAATTCCCGGCTATGATTTCATAACAACCGTCGTTTTTCAACAGATGTCCGATCTTCTTAGCCATTTTACACCATTGTACGGTCAATGTCAACATCAAACAAAGGAAAAACTCACTTTTTCTCCAGGAGATTTCAGCATGTTTTTTCATACCGAATCTTTACAAAATCCGGTAATAATCATACAGATGTCTTTCCCAATATTTTCTCAATATTTCTAAAACATTCTATTAATTTTCTTAAAAAAATCTTAATTCAGAATACTATTGGTTTTTAATCTTTTTTGATGTATAATAAGGTTCAAAAGGTTATTCTACTTCGCACAGGAATTTATAAAAGTATAAAGGGGTTTGTCCATGTATAATATTTTGATTTGTGATGATGAAAAAGATATTGTTTCCGCATTAAAAATTTATCTGTCCTCCGAAGGCTACCATACCTTTGAGGCATATAACGGACGAGAAGCTTTGGAAGTCATAAAAAATGAAGATATCCATTTGATTCTCATGGATATCATGATGCCGGAAATGGATGGGATCGCGGCAATGATCCGTCTTCGGGAAAATACCAACATACCGGTCATTCTGTTGACCGCTAAGGGAGAAGATGCTGATAAGATTCTCGGACTCAATGTCGGTGCGGATGATTATGTGACAAAACCTTTTAAACCGGCAGAGGTCATCGCCAGAGTACGTTCCCAGCTTCGAAGATATATGCAGCTCGGCGGAAATACCGTACAAAAATCAGAAAAATATGTAATCGGCGGAATCATTCTTGATGATAAATCCAAATCGGTAACGGTAGACGGAGACCCGATTTCTCTGACACCGACTGAATTTGAAATTCTGAAGCTTCTGATGCAGAATCCGGGCGAAGTATTTTCCCCCAAAGATTTGTATCGGAAAATCTGGAACGGAGATCCGTACGGCGCGGAAGGCACTGTTGCCGTTCATATTCGCCATCTTCGTGAAAAAATCGAGATCAACCCCGCAGATCCCCGCTATCTGAAAGCGGTTTGGGGACAAGGATACAAAATTGAAAAAAATCTGTCTGCATCAGAATAAAATTTTTTCAAATATCTGTCTGTTTCCCATAACAGGCGATACGATATGAAAGGTAGCCGTTATGAAACCACACCATTATAGCTTCACAAAAAAAGCAACCGCAGCCTTTTTATCAGCGATCATATTTGCCGTGATTCTTGCGGGAATGATCGGAATTTACTATATGGCGGAAAACGATTATTACAGTTCCACCTTTACTCAAGTGAAAAAATCCGTTCAATCGGAAATGATATTGGACGAAATCGATAAAGCCGCCGACATTTACATTTACGGAAGCGGTGATCCCGCTCAATATTTTGAAAATACCAATTTTGAATTTACCATTACGGATCAAAACGGAAATATTCTCTTATCCACATACAACGGTGCGGAGCCTGAATGCGAAGAAATACGTGAAATCCATTTAACTGCCGACGGTAGCGAGTTATCAACATATACGATTACTGGATATATTGTTCCTTCTGCCGGAGAAAATATCTTTGCCGATGCATTGTATATGGTTGAGCTCCTGTACTCTGCAAGGTACACATTGATTATTCTCGAGTTTCTTGCTATCTGCGCATTTGTAGTGCTTTTAATTTTTCTGTTCTGCTCCGCAGGATACCGAAAAGACGAAACAAAACCGAAAAACGGAACGCTGGAAAAAATTCCGTTTGATGTTTTCACTGTGTTATATGGTATCATCGGTGTCGTGCTATTTTTTATCATGAATGTTTTCGGATATACTTTTTCTTTTCGGCTTATCATTTTTTCATTTTTTTTGATTCTGTTTTATCTTTTGGTACTCTCCTACCTTATGAGTTTTACTGTAAGATTAAAAGCAGGCGGTCTTATCAAAAATATGCTGATATATCGCGGATTTTCATGGATATTCCGCAAGCTGGGGATTTTTTTTGAAAATCTGCCCCTGATTTGGAAAACCGTTATTTTGGTCGGAGGTGTTCTTTTCGCTGATCTTATCGCATTGGTCTCCAGCGCTTATTTATCACAATATATACGATATTGGCTTATTCAAAGTTTCATTTTGGCTTGTCTCGTTTTTTATATCGCCATCATGCTGCGCAAATTGGAGGTCGGAGGGAAAAAAATCGCTAAAGGTGATTTCACTTATCAAATTGACACAACTCATATGATAGGCGATTTTAAAACGTTTGGTCATAGTCTAAACAGTATCCGTGAAGGGATGTCCCATGCTGTTGAGGAACAAATTAAAAGCGAACGAATGAAAACCGAACTTATCACGAATGTTTCTCATGATATTAAAACGCCTTTGACATCTATCATCAACTATGTTGATTTGATAAAAAAAGAGTCTGTCGAAAATGAGACGCTGCGGGAATATATCACGGTTCTTGACCGTCAATCCGCCAGACTCAAAAAGCTGATTGAAGATTTGGTCGAAGCCTCTAAAGCATCCACGGGAAATTTAACTGTCAATATGACAGAATGTGACATCGGAGTACTGCTCCAACAAACTGTCGGAGAATATGATGAAAAGTTGAAAAAAGCATCGCTGGAAGCCATTGTTTCTTCTCCCGAGGAACCGGTTAAAATTATGGCGGACGGCAGATATATGTGGCGTGTTTTCGACAATCTTATGAATAACATCTGTAAATATTCACAGCCCGGAACCAGAATTTATCTGAATGTAATCAAAGAAAAAAAACAAGCGGTCATTACCTTTAAAAATATATCGCGGATATCTCTTAACATTTCGGCAGACGAACTAATGGAACGATTTGTTCGAGGTGACAGCTCCCGCAGTACGGAAGGCAGCGGACTGGGACTTTCCATTGCAAAAAGCCTTGCGGAACTTCAAAAAGGTACGCTCTCCCTTTCAATTGACGGTGATCTTTTTAAGGCAACGTTGAGATTTCCTACCATTTAAATTAAAAACAGTGCAGCATAGCTGCGCTGTTTTTTTATTTTTCCCTCACGTCAAAGGAAAGCCCATTGTTTTTGTCTTGACTTATCCACGTCGTTCAGCTATAATGATACAACAATCATTTTGAAAGGATATTCAACATATGAAAATCACAAAAGCATGCGGATTGATTCCGAATGATACAACGATAACAACCGGAGATCCGGTTTTTATGGATGTGACAAAGCCGCCCTTCCGTCTGTACGGATTATATGAGCCTTTCAGACGCGTTCCTGAGAAAATCGCAACCGCAACAAGTGCTGCTGTGGTCAATCTTGCGGCAATGACGGCAGGCGCAAGGCTACGTTTTTCTACGGATTCCGATTATGTCGTCATCCATGCGGAAATCGAAGGAGCAGAAAAAAATCCGCAAAGCTCTACTGTTACAACAATTGGCTTTGACTTATATCAGGTTGAGAACGGTATTTGCCGCTTTATCACCATTATGGCGCCATCCCAGGGCGAAGGAAAATCCTACGTAGAAAGCAGGGTCAGATTAAACTCCGGAATGAAAGATATCATTATCAATTTCCCGTTATTCGCAAAAATATCTTCTGTTTGCGTAGCGCTGCGGGAAGGATGCGAGGTAACTTTCGGAGGCGAATACCGTTATCAGAAGCCGATTGTTTTTTACGGCTCTTCTATCGTACATGGAGTAGGAGCCGGCAGACCGAGCAGCAATTATCCTTCTATTGTTGCCCGCAGACTGGACAGTGATTTTATCAACCTCGGCTTCTCCGGAGCAGCAAAAGCAGAACCGGCAATTCTAGATTATATCTGTGGACTTGACATGAGCGTATTTGTGTACGACTACGACCACAACGCTCCCGATGCAGAATATCTTGCAAAAACGCATTATGACGGATATCAAAGATTCCGGTCGGCTCAACCTGACACGCCCGTGATTATGGCGTCAAAAGTCGACTATTATGCAGACATCGTTTCCAATGAAAAAAGACGTGAAATCATTTTGGAAAGTTATCGACGCGGATTGGAAGCGGGTGACCGGCATCTGTATTTTGTCGACGGCAAAACCATCTATGACCCAGACTATCTCAATGAGTCCACAGCCGACGGCTGCCATCCCAATGACGCAGGATATCTTGCCATGGCGAAGACAATCGGAGAAACGGTAAAAAAAGCAATGTCGGAATCAAAGCATTCTCTTTAAGAAAAGCCGCTCTGCCTTTTTCCCGGAAAAACAGAGAGGCAATGCCACATTATTTCTTGCCGATTTGACAAATTGAAGATTCCCGCTCTTTTTCTTAAAAATATCCATTTAAAAATCTGGAGGCAATTCCATGTATGATGAACTGACAGCTGTCGATATTAAAAAAATGCAGGAAGAAATTGATTATCGAAAGCTTGTTTTGGCACCACAACTGAAAGAAGCTCTTCGCCATGCGCGTGAGCTTGGAGACCGAAGCGAAAATTTTGAATATCACGCCGCTAGACGTGACCTCAATAAAAACAACAGCAGAATCCGTTATTTACAGCAAATGATTGCCACTGCCGTCGTCATATCGCCCAAAAAAGAAGATTCGGGTACTGTCGGTTTATTTGATAAAGTCCGTCTTTATATGGAAGAAGACGATGAAGAAATGGAAATTATACTTGTCACAACACTACGACAGGATTCCATCAAAGGCTATATCAGTAAGGAATCTCCTCTCGGCAAAGCCATTTTAGGAAAAAAACTCGGAGACCGTGTCTCGGTCTCCGTAACGCCGGATTATGCCTACGATGTCATCATCCGCGGAATTGAAAAGGGAGAAGACGACGAATCGCTTGCAATCAGTCCATACTGAAAGTTTTAAACAATTCAGAACAAGATAAAACTTTGAAAGATTGATTAGACAAATACGCTTTCTATCACAGGAATTTATTATAATAAAAACCCCCGTTTCTTGGCAACTAATCGCCGAATGAATTGCCATGATACGGGAGTTTTTTTGCTCCTATGTTTTTTAGTACCGGCAAAATGCAGGATGCCTCACTTCCCATTTATTTTTCAAAAGAAAATCGGATTCTTCCGCTTTCTTCGGTTAAAAATAGAATTTTCGAGAGAATTTCATCCGTCTCTATATAAAAAGCAATATCTTCATCTGCAAAAACAACATATTCCGTATTTTCAAAACAAGAAGCATCAAAAATATTTTTAGTGACAGGTCCATGCGCACCGCAAACGATGACCGAAGTATCCAGAGACAACGCTGAAACCGCTTCTAACTCAAATGCGGATGAACCTGCATAGACAAAAGAAGTCCCTGCATAGCCTTCAATTTCAGCAGAAAAAACAATGACCGGATGAGCAGAACGCGATATCGTTTGATACTGCGGAAGATGGATTTTAAGCCCTTCATAAGCAAGATAAGAACTGCCGTCACGCGGATAAAATGAAATCTCGCAGGTGTCGGAAAGCGCAGAAAGAATGGAGTCAATCACCTCGCGTTCCTGATCGTTTTCCGCTTCCGGCAGAAGAAGTCCGTGAATCTTGATTTGGTCAGCAAGTTTTTTTAACGTTCCTGTATGGTAGGAGTGCAGATGCGTCAGAACAAGGAGATCAATTTCGCACTTATAATATTCCGAAAGCGTATCTGCCGCCAGCGATGGTACTGTATAGCCGCCGTTCCCGATATCAATTAAAATCGACTTTCCTTCGTATACAAACCCAATCACATCGTTTTTACCGTCGCTCTCGACATAAAGCTTCACATCCGAATCTGTCATCGTATGAAAAACGGCATAAGTGATTCCAAAAGCAGTCGAGCATACCAAAAACACAGCTAAAATCCAGCCGGGATTCAGTTTTTTGATAAAAAGCACCGCCAGTATTCCGATGACAAGCACGGCGATCACATATCCGGCAAACGGATATCGAATAGAAATATAAATTCCTTCCATATCCGAAATCCGATATGCAAGATCCACAGAAAAGGTGATAAGCGTGCGGCATATGCTTCCGAGAAGCAGCGGAACAAACGGGATAAAGGAAAATACGGTCATCAAAACAAGCAAATACAGAATCAACTCTGTCAGGGGTACAAAGATCAAGTTAGCAAGCGGTGAAATGAGTGATATTCCACCATACAGAAGATAAGTCACCGGCATCGTGAAAAAGGTTGCCGCAAATGTCATCATCAAAAGTCCGGCAAAAAAATGAAGAAACCGGAACAAAACCAATCGGAAGCCTCTCCTGTCTTTTTTCTCTGCAAAAAGGCTGTCAAGCACGGGACTCATTATAACAATCCCGAGTGTTGCGAGAAAAGAAAGCCAAAGTCCCGCATCATAGACAGAATACGGATATACCGATAGAATCAGAGCGACAGCAAAGGCAAGAGATGTGAAAGTATCGTTCTGCTCTCCGATAAGGTCCCCAATATAATAAATGGCAAGCATGATAGCGGCACGCATAACAGAGGCGGGAAAACCGCAAACCATCGCAAAGAAAAAGGTAAGAAGGATTAAGAAAATATCCTTTTTTCTCCGAGCAATCGTAAGCTTGCGCAAAAGGAAGTCCGCACCGCCCACAATAACCGATAAATGAAGTCCGGAAACCGCAAGAATATGTGAAATTCCAAGCCTTTGATAAGCAAGGCGGGTCTGTCCGTCCAGATGTTCCCTGTTTCCAGTAAGAAGCGCCGTCGCGAATCTCGCTTCATCACCGCCGATATACGCTTCAAAATTCCCGGCAATCCACGTTCCAATCCGGTCAGAAACATATGATATGTCGCGATGGTGTGTCCCTGTCACCTCAAAATCTTCGGCTTCCGCAGAAACAGGAACACCACGCGATTTCATATAGGAATCATATTGAACCTCATTTTCATAGAAAATGCAGAAAAAGGAAATTTCATCATAAACTTCAAGCTCTCCCGCAAACGGAATGGAAAGCGAGATTTTCGTGCTGTACTTCTTTCCGTCTACAGAAAGAAGTTTTATGTAATAAGCGGACCCGTAAGGCTTTTCATAAAGGATTTCACTCACATATCCTGTCGCCGTATGCGTTGTATCGTCCGCCAGCGCTTCTGCAGAATCGATTTGATTGGTCCGAAAGCTGCAGCTGTACAAAATGGAGAAACATGCCGCTGCCACCGCAAGCACCGCCAAAGCACATGCGCGTCTGCGCTCCGCACCACGGCATCGGTGAAACAGAAAGAATGTAAAAACGACAATCAAAAGCAAAGCGATAAGCCCAAGCTGCCACATATGAATACCGGGCAGCAAAAAGGAGAGCGAGAACAAAACGATATAAATCAGAAGAACAGCGGCAAACCGCTTTTTATCCGTAACTTTCATTCCATGCCTCCTTTCTAGTCAGTGCTCAGAAGAAAAATCTTTCTCCCGCCCGTGTATCTCAATCACTCATATCGCATATTGACAAAAATCGAGGAGTATGTAGTATGGCTTACCCCTCGATTTTGTTCTATATTGCATATATGCAGTTTTTGATAAGAAGCTTTCCTTTTTCCGTCACGACTCAATACTCAAAAGACGTGCTTCCAGTTCCTCACGGCGGTCAGAATATCCCGGTTTGTCAAGAAGTGCGAACATATTCTTTTTGTATGCCTCAACACCGGGCTGATTAAAGGGATTTACACCCAAAATATAACCGGAAACCGCACATGCTTTTTCAAAGAAATAAACAAGATATCCGAAATCATAGGCAGTACGGGAGGTAAGCGTAACAGAAAGGTTCGGTACGCCACCGTCGGTATGAGCGAGAACCGTACCGTCATGCGCTTTTTGATTCACGCAGTTCATTGTCTTTCCTGCAAGAAAATTCAGTCCGTCAGCATTTTCCGCATCTGCAGGAACAGCAAAGCCGTCATCCACATCTACATTGACGACGGTTTCAAACATCGTCCTCGTACCTTCTTGAATGAATTGTCCGATAGAATGAAGATCGGTCGAATAAACAGCACTTGACGGATACAAGCCTTTTCCGTCCTTGCCCTCGGATTCCCCAAAGAGCTGCTTCCACCATTCGCATGTCATCGTAAGTGCCGGATCGTTAACGGCAAGAATCTCGATACTTTTCCCTTTTCTGTAAAAAAGATTACGAAGCGCGGCATATCGCAGGCAGCCGTTGGTATACACATCTCCGCCAAGAAAATCATCATAAGCTTTGGAAGCGCCTGCCAGCATTTCTTCTACATCAATACCGGAAACAGCAATCGGAAGAAGTCCGACCGGCGTCAGCACAGAATATCTGCCGCCCACATCATCAGCAATCACAAAGCTCTCATAGCCGTATGTATCCGCTTGGGAACGAAGCGCACCGCGCGAACGGTCAGTCGTAGCAAAGATTCGTTCTGCCGCACCTTTTTTCCCGTATTTCTCAATCAGCAAATCACGGAAAATACGAAAAGCAATGGCAGGTTCCGTTGTTGTTCCGGATTTGGATATGACATTGACGCAGAGATCACGCCCCCGGCAAAGCTCAAGAATATCCTTCAAATGAGATGAACTAATATCATTTCCGACAAAATAAATATCGGGCGTATCTTTCTTCTTGTTGTTGTAGTAATTTCCATGAATAAATTCAATGGCGGCACGGGCACCGAGATAGGAACCGCCGATACCGATCACCACAAATACATCGCACATGCCGCGGATTTTTTCCGCGGCTTTCTTTACTGCCGCAACTTCTTCCCTGTCATAATTCTTTGGCAGATCAAGCCATCCTAGAAAATCATTTCCGGCACCAGTTCTTTCGAGCAGCGTACGATGCGCCGCATCTACTTCTTTGCCAAGTGCCTTGATTTCCTCATCGGAAACAAAGCCATGTACATATTTGTCAGAAAAAATAAAAGCCATATATACCTCAATTCCGCCGCATAAGCGGCATAATAACATTTGCTACATATGAAACTGCTGCGGATTTTCCATCGTGACATTGTTATCATGATCACAGGTTGCCCTGTCATCCGAATGGCAAAGATGGGAGGAAAGACAAGTACGTTTCTCAAAACCATTTTTATCACTCGACATCATGACAACCACATTGTCATCCAGTTTCGGACAATACCTCGATGTCATTTGACGAACCTCATTTTTCTTAGACAAACAAATCATCTCCAAATTGGTTTTTACCTATATTTTTCGTAAGATTTGTTTTTTTATTCATAAATCCGTCATTTATTCTTCATTTTTCGGATCAGAATATATCCGCATTCGCGTTTCCGTATATCCGTCAAGTCCCGCTTTCTGCATCGCGCCGAAAATTCTGTGACGCAAACCTTTATTATGATATTCCAAATCCATAAGAAGTTTTTTCATATTTTCCCGCTGCGTGTTTCCGTTTGCGGGACAGCCGCTGTCTATAACAGGCAGCGCCGCCTGCGACGCAAAATAACGGATATCCTTTTCCGGCGCATAAATAAACGGACGGATCACCGTCACATCCGTTCTGTCAAGATAAGTGACAGGTGAAAAACAGCCAAGCCGTCCCTCGTAAAAGAGATTCAGCATAAACGTTTCCACGACATCATCAAAATGATGACCGAGCGCTACCTTTCGGCATCCCAGCTTTTTAGCCGTATCATTTACCATACCGCGCCGCAGTTTCGCACACAGCGAGCACGGATTGCTTTCCTTCCGGATATCAAAAACAATCCTTGCAATGTTTGACGGCTCTACATGATATTCTATATCAAGCATACGACATAACGCCGCAATTTGAGAAAAATCAGAACGTTTGCCGTTTTCAAGTTCATCAAAACGCATATCCACCGTCAAAGCAACCAAATCAAAATGATATGGATAGAAGCGACGCAACTCAGCAAGCGCATACAGCAAAGACAAGGAATCCTTGCCGGCGGAAACACCGACTGCAATCCTGTCGCCGTCTGAGATCATATGATAATCATCCACAGCACGTCTCGCATAGCTGAGAAGTCTTCTCAATCCTTTCACCATGATATCGTTCCTTTTCGTTCTCATTCTTCTTGATTCGATTTATTATAGCAAAACTTCTCCGGTTTTTCAATAGATTCAGACAAAGTTTTCGGCAATTTTCTTGCTAAATTGGAAATATGTTGCAAACTTCCACTTGCATAAGAAACGACAGAATTCGGCAATACTGAACATAAAGACAATTCTGTTTTTAAAGGTGGTTTTGCTTATGTATTACAATAAGGTGGACTTATGCGGCGTGAATACTTCCAAGCTGAAAACGCTTACGAGCGAAGAAAAAAACGACCTTTTGAGCAAAGTAAAAAACGGAGACAGAGATGCCCGGACAAAGCTTATCGACGGTAATCTCCGTCTTGTGCTCAGTATCATTCAACGATTTGCAGGACGCAGCAGCGATGCAGATGATCTCTTTCAGGTAGGTTGTATCGGACTTATCAAAGCAATTGACAATTTTGATACGGAAATCGGCGTCAAATTCAGTACCTATGCCGTTCCGATGATCATCGGGGAAATCCGACGTTATCTGCGTGATAACAACATGCTTCGCGTCAGCCGCGGAACAAGAGATCTTGCTTACAGAGCACTGAACGCAAAAGAAAGTCTTTCCAAAACCATGCTTCGCGAACCAACCGTTGAGGATATCGCAAAAGAGCTGGGAGAAGACACACGTGCGGTAACGGAAGCACTGGAAGCGATTATGGAACCGGTTTCCCTTTATGATCCAGTTTACAGCGAAGGCGGCGATTCTATCTACATCATGGATCAAATCCGTGATGAAGAATGCACAGACGACAGCTGGCTCGAGAACATCGCAGTATCAGAAGCCATGAAAAAACTGACAAACCGAGAAAAATCCATTATTACCATGCGATTTTATAAGGGAAAAACCCAAATGGAAATCGCAGATGAAATCGGGATCTCCCAAGCACAGGTCTCCCGCATTGAAAAAAGTGCTCTTGAACGAATCCGAAAAGGTATGTAAAATTTGAAAAAGATGTCCCACACAAGGCAGTGTGACAAATAACCAAAACGAAAACAGCGACATATAGAAAAACAACAAAAACGTGTGAGAAGCAATTTTGTGCTTCTCACACGTTTTTGATACCCGGCATGATGCCCATAGATCCTTACAGTAACTGATTCTTCAAAATGTATTCCGCACTGAGCGCCACCTCATCCATTTTGACAGCGCTCGGATGGCTGACGCCGTCTTGCTCAACGATTACCCATTCGGTTCCTGCTTTTTTGCAGGCGGCCATAATTTTCGGGACATCCTGAAGACCATATCCGACGGGACGGTAAGAAAAGTTTCCTTCCTCTTCCTTTCTGTCATCTTTATCACACAACAATTTATACATATGATTCTGAGGTTTTCCCTTTAAATAAAAATCCTTGATATGCACGGTTGGCGCCCGTCCAGTATATTTGAGCACATACGAAGCCGGATCTACCCCGCCGACATTTGCCCAGCACGTATCAATTTGTGTTTTTAAGTATTCCTCTGAGATACGTTCATAAAGCAAGTCCAATGCCAATACACCGTTTATGGTCTTAAACTCAAAATCATGATTGTGATAAGAAACAATAAAACCAGCCTCAGTGTATCGTTTTGCCACCGCTTCGATACGGGAAATGGCCTCTTCAAAATTACCGGAAACCGGCTGAAGCGCATGGATAAGATAAGGAACTGCAAGATACGGACAGCCAATCTGCTTATATGATGCAGCCACCTCATCAAATTTTGTTTCCAATTCTTCAAGAGGCACATGCGCAGATACCGGAATCAATCCGTATTTATAAAGCATTTCCGCAACTTCGGCGGCATCATGCCCGTAAAGTCCGGCAAATTCCACGCCCTCATATCCCATTTCTTTTACTCGCCGAAGCGTTCCATCCAAATCCTTTTTAGCATCCTCCCCTACGGAATAAAGCTGCAAAGCAAGCCGCAACGCCATTTGATTACCTCCTCAGCACATAACATTTTTCCTAAATATGCTTTCGTATACGATTTATTTTAGCACGTTAAAAATATGAAGTCAAGCCAAACATCAAAAAGAATAGAAAAAGCCAAGCCTTTTCCCAGCTCAAAATACAGATTCGTCAAAAGAAAGGTTGACATTGCCATCATTTATGTGTATAGTAATATCCGAAAATATCGGTTGCCGGAAATCTCCGGTTATCCAATTCGGAAAGGCGGTATGACAGATGGCGTACAGACAGGCAGAACATGAGGTAAAAGGTCAGCATCATGTCATTCAAGTGGCAAATATTACGGAAAATAAAGGACTTTTCAATCCTGATCCGCGTGCAGCATGGTTCCCAGAAGCGGGACTCGGACTTTTTATTCATTGGGGAATCTCCACCGTCAAAGCGACTTTGGATCTTTCCTGGGGCATGATATGCGGATGGGAATTTGCCGGCCGCAAAGCAACGGAGGAAGAAATCCGTGAAATGAATCAACCGCTTTCTGAAAGAAAAATCGGCAAACATTTTACGCCAAATCAGTATTTTGATTTGGCAAAGGACTTCAAGGGCGAACATTTCCATGCAGAAGACATCATAAAAAAAGCAAAAGAAGTCGGATTCCGTTACGCTGTTTTCACGACACGGCACCACGACGGCTTTGCCATGTGGCCAAGCAAATACGGAAATTTCAGCACCAAAAATTATCTTGGCGGACGTGATTTTGTCCGTGAATTCGCTGAAGCATGCCGGAAATACGGATTGAAAGTCGGATTCTACTATTCCCCGCCGGACTGGTATTTTAACCGGAACTATATGTCTTTCCTTGTAAGCACCGCTAAAGAAAGGAATCCCGAACTGCCCTATCTTGATGCGGATTATAACCCTACTGTTTTACCGAATGATACGGAAATCCGGATACAAAATGAAAAATACGGCGCTTATGTCGCGGGCCAAATTGAAGAGCTTCTCACGGAATACGGAAAAGTTGACCTTCTTTGGTTTGACGGCGGCATGCCGGAGGGATATGTTTATCCGATGGAAAAAATCAGAGAACTTCAGCCCGGAATCGTTGTCAATCCCCGTCTGCATGGCACAGGCGATTTTGAGACATGTGAGGTAAAAGAAGCGCAGAGCCGTCCCCAAGGATGGTGGGAATATTGTACCATGTGGATGACACGCGGCTGGGCATATATGAAAGATGTTCCTTACCGTCCGATTTCTTCTATTACAGCAGAATATACAAGAACAATCGCATGGGGCGGCAATTATTTGCCTGATATCGGTCCGATGGCAGACGGTACGCTTCCCGAGGAAGCAATCAACACGCTGAATGCTTTTGCCGCTTGGCGCACTTCCAATCTTGATGCATTGGAAAACATACACCCGCTTGAAGACGAAGAATATTGTACCGTACCCGCCTCTTTGAAAGGTGACTATCGTTATCTTTATGTCACCCCGGATATAAAGGAGAAAATCCGTTTCCATTCTGAAAAGGAATTTTCACACGCGTTCATCCTTGATGATCACACGCCGGCTGCATTCCGAAAAGCTGACGGCGGGTATCTGTTTGAACCACCTGCTCCGCGCACGGACGGCGCTGTGCGTGTCATTGCGGTCAAATAAAGATATTTAACCTTATGGTTATGAGCAATTTTATTTTCTAACGAAATGTTTTTTTCTCTTCATCACAAAGATTTGATTTTGATGGATTTGCCGGAAAAACAAAAGGTCTGCTCTTCAAGTAGAAGAGCAGACCTTTTATTTCATCTTCACGTGTCCAAGCCAAGAGGCTTTCGGTACCGCCGGATAAGATAATACAGCATAACACCCAAAATACCGCATGTCACGATCTCTCCAATGCCAACCGTAAGCATGAGATATGGTATTGCTTCCTCGGCCGCATATGCGTATTTCAAAACAAGTGGAACAATCAGCATATTGGCCAAAATCGGCGGCAAAACCGCAAGATACGGATTCTGAGTCCGGCGTAAAAGCCATGTGCCGACAGCGCCAATCAGGGTGGCAACCGGGCCTAAAAGAATATCCCATAAAATAGAGCCCGTAAGAATATTGGCAAGCAGACATCCAACATATAGCCCGGGAATCGCTGCCGGCGTAAAGCACGCCAAAATGCAAAGCGCCTCGGAAAGTCGGAACTGAATCACTCCGCTTGCAAGTCCCATAAGCGAAGAAAGATAAGTAAAAAGGACATAAAGAGCGGCAATAGTCGCTCCTTGCGTTAAATAACGCAGGCTTTTGTGTTTCATTGTGATTTTTCTCCTTAGTTTTGTTTTAAGTGAGGATGGTTACGAACTCACTGCGAGATATTATATCACAAAAAAGAAAAAATGCAAGAGGACATGCACAACTATTTAAAAAACCGATGTATATCCCTTTTTTATTATTTTTCAGACCAACGCTCTGTCTTTTCCTTTTCTGTCTCAAAAATCACAAAAGACTCAATGTACTTTCTAGTTTTATTTTCATTTTTCTTTCCGCCCCCATTAAAGCCAGGAATACGTCGGATACGGTTCCGTACAATCCGTAAGTCCAACCAGATAATCCAAGGAAACCCGATAATAATGTGCTAGTTTGATGGCCGCCCAAAGCGGAATCTCCCGTTCCCCCCGTTCATAACGCTGATAAACCGTAACCTGCATATTGAGATACTGAGCAATCTCACGCTGTGTTTTATCATGATCTTCTCTTAAATCACGGATACGATGGTAAAAATACACAATTTTTCCTCCCGATTCTTCTGTTACAGAATTTACCATTTATTATAATAAATCTTCTTTTCTACCTTTTACAATAGCACTATATGGTGTTGAATCGTGGATGAAATTCATTGTATTTTCTAATTTTTTGTTATTTTTTATCATTTATTATTTCCAAAAAAGGAAAAGCCCTCCCATTTTTTGAAAGGAGGGCTTGATAAAAGCTACTTTATTTTCTTCCGCAACCGCAACCATCGTTATCTGTGCTTCCCTTAACATCACAAAGGGACGGCGGATAAAATTCATTGATCGGGAAAGCCATGTGCTTAAACATTTTACATGGATCATCCGTTGTCGGAGATACGCATTCCTTCTCAGGAACCGTATATTCCGTTCCATGAACAAGATACTGAGCCGGACGCTCAATTCTCACGACGGAGAAGAAACCGAGTGATACTGTAAGAATCTTCCCTGCCGGTTCACAGCAGATTCTTCCGTTGATGCAGCTGCATACAGATTCAGGAAGATCCGCAGCAGACAGACTCTGATGACAGCCGCGGCATTCACATGCCTCTACAATTTTGGTGTTGAGAACAATCGGATCAACTACCTCAAATACGGCAATCGGCAGATTGGTTCCGGGCTGCTCTGCGCAGGAACAACCACAGAAGTTCTGTGCTCCGGGTTCGCTCTTGAATATATTAACATTTCCTTCACTGCCGTAAAGAATGACTTTTTTCTCTACAACAGCAATACCCTCAACCTCCTGCGGTCTTCCGATGCAGGCACATACTTCGCATACAATTTTAATATACATCGTAATGCTGACCTGATAAAAGCCACGATTGAACGGTACGGTATCAACCTGTATGTTTGCACAAATTACTTTGGCACTTTTGGTACGCACACTTCCGCTTCTGTCAATCAGATCGCTTCCCACATCCGAAAGATAAACGACTACATCCTCATAGCAGTCCTTGTCACGGCAGCTATCGAGGATTCTATTGGTGTCTATATATACCGAATCACGGCCCGGTCCGCCGCAGATCGGCGAGGTATTTCTGATATCTGGCATAAAATTCTCCCTCCGAAATAATCAAATTGATTTGTTGGAGAAAAGCTTTCGTTTCAAACTTCCTCCTCGCTATATGGTATGTTACAAAAAAAGAAATGTGAAGTTTTTCTTTCTCCCTGTACAAATATATCTAATCACAATCAAAGCTCCACGGTATCCATATTCTTTCTGCTTTTCCATATAAAAATTATCTTGGAAAAAGACGGACGTAAATTCTTTTCTAAAAATTGTTATAGGATATGAAAATATTTACTTTTTTGTGAATAACGATTTAAAATGGAAAGATATAACTTTTACCCTTTCAAAATGATAACACCATATGGCATCCAAAAAGAGAATACAGCAAGGATTCTATTATAATTTATGGTAAATACTGTATTTACAGGAGTTGAAACATAATGATGTACAGTTCCTTACGTATTCGGGATTTAAGAGAAGATCATGATAAAACACAGCGTGAAATCGCGCAATACCTAAATATGCATCTCACGGTATATCAGCGTTATGAACACGGTGATAGAGAACTCCCACTGTGGGCTGCAATCAAGCTTGCAAAATATTATCATGTCTCTTTGGATTATCTTGTCGGCTTAAATGAGGAATCCGATATCAGCGCCCCTCCGGTACAAAAACCTTAAATATAAACAAAAAAAGACTTCCTCCTTAAAAGGAAATCTTTTTATTTCATTAAAATAAAAAAGCCGGTGCATCTCACCGGCTTTTTACAATTCTCACTTAAAGATATTTCTTGATATCATCAGGAAGCATATCCTCTGTCACAGACGAGGTCATGACAATATCAATGTTCCATTTTTCAGCAAAAGCTACCGTTTCCCGCACAAATGTTGAGAATGATTCCATATCTTTTTGACACATTTTAATTGCCGAATCAATAAAAATATGCGTAATATCGCTGTTGGACGCATAAATTCCGGCAATAAAACCGTACAGCGCCTGCGCATCGTCAACACCGTATTCGTCAACATCAATCAGACGTGCCTGATATTTGATATCGTAACGAAGTTTATCGCCCTTTTCAAGGCATACAACTGATCCATTGGAAGAATCAACCGAAGAATTGACCATACCGATAAGAGTTTTTGTTTTTCCTGTGCCCTTAAGACCGATAATGAGTTTAACCACAATAAAACCTCTTTCTTGACGGAATGATTTTGCCAAGTACCGCTACTCGTCATCACGGTACCGTTTGTTACTTATATGATACACTGTTTTCTCGAGATTTTCAAGCGTTTTCAAGGATAATTTACACTCTTTTTTTAATTTTATATAAATGTGCCAAATGGACATCTTCAAAATTGTGATTTTTGCCGTCAATGAACATCGGGAGGAAGAATCCGCCGGATATTTTTTTCAAGCTTTTCCCGCGGAACCGTGACATCACGTCCGCATCCGAGACATAGAATCCGGATATCCGAGCCGGTACGCAGAACCTTCATACGGTTGGAACCGCACGGATGTGCTTTTTTCATTTCCAAAATATCACCGACATCAAATTTTTTTATCACCATGGCGACATATTCCTCCCCCGTTTATACGGATGCAAACTGCGACCGATAAAGTTCCGCGTAAATGCCTCCGGCTTCAAGAAGTGCCGAGTGACTGCCCCGCTCCTGAATTCCCTCATCCGTCATCACAACAATCTCGTCCGCATTTTTGACAGTGGAAAGTCTGTGGGCAACAACAATCGTTGTACGACCTCGGCAAAGCAAATCCAAAGACTTTTGGATCAAAATCTCCGTCGCATTGTCGAGCGCGCTTGTCGCCTCATCAAGAATCAGAATGGCAGGATTTTTTAAAAACACACGCGCAATGGAAATACGTTGCTTCTGCCCGCCGGACAGCTTGACGCCGCGCTCTCCGACAAAGGTATCGTATCCATCAGGCAGTGAGACAATAAAGTCATGAATATTGGCAAGCTTTGCGGCATCTTCCACTTCCTCGCGGGTGGCTCCCTCTTTGCCATAAGCAATATTTTCATAAATTGTCCCGGTAAAAAGAAATACGTCCTGTGTTACAATTCCGATATTTCTTCGCAAAGAAGCATGCGTCACTGCCGAGATATCTTGTCCGTCAATCAAAATTTTTCCTCCCGTGATGTCATAAAACCGAGGCAGGATATGACACATCGTCGTCTTGCCGGCGCCTGATGGTCCAACAAGAGCCACCGTCTCGCCAGGTTCTATCACAAGGTCAATATCTGAGAGAATCTCTTTCTCTCCCTCAGCGTAGGAAAATCTGACGTGATCAAATACGATTTTTCCCTTCACATTTTCCAGTTCCCGTGCATCGTCCGCATCTTTTTCCACCGGCGTATCCATCAGCTCGCAAAAACGGACAAAACCGCTCATACCGTCCTGAAGCTGCTCAACAAAATTGATAAGATTCCGAATCGGGGTCATAAATATGTTGACAAAAATGATAAAAGAAGCAAAATCTGCGAAATCAATATAGCCGTTATATGTAAAAATTCCGCCTGCCACCAAAATCACAACATTTAAAAAATCGACAATAAAACCGTTTCCTCCGAAAAATTCCGCCATAGCACGATATGCTTTCGACTTTGCTCCGACAAACCGTTTATTGAACCGATTAAATTTTTCACTCTCATATGCCGCATTGTCAAATGCTTTGGATACACGAACGCCGGCAATGCTGTTTTCCAGCGTTGCGTTGACCTCCGCAACCTCGGCGCGCGACTCGGCGAAAGCGTGACTCATTTTCAGACGTTTTCTTGCCGCAAAAATAACCAAAATCGGAATACATGCAAAAATAATCAGCGTCAGAGGAAGATTGATCGTTGCCATCAGAATAAAGGAACCAATCAGCAAAAAGATGGAAACAATAAGATCCTCCGGTCCATGATGAGCAAGTTCCGCAATTTCCTGAAGATCATTGATAATACGCGACATAATCGAGCCCGTTTTATTGTTGTCAAAATAGGAAAACGGCAGCTTTTCAAGATGATCAAAAGCTTCTTTTCTCATATCTGCCTGCATACGGACACCGACAACATGCCCGTAATATTGAATAAAATACTTAAATCCCATTTTAATCAGGTAAATGACAAGAAGAATCACGCCCCACACAATTAAAACACGAAGCTTCTTATTCGGTATGTAGTCATTCAGCATGGATCTTGTGATCATCGGATAGAAAAGATCGCACGCGGAAAGCAGAAAAGAGCAAATCATATCCAGTGCAAAAAGTTTTCTATGAGGTTTATAATACTTAATAAATCGTTTCAGCATTATCTATTATATTTCCTTTTATTTGTTCATTTGATGAAAAAGAGCAAGCCTTTCACTTGCGCATTCATAAGCACTTTTATAATCGCCTTCTCGGCTCATACAAATCTCTAAATCACGCAAAGCACAATATTTCACGACTGCGTATTGGTCTTCTATGTCACCGGCTGTCAGTTCCCGCAGCTTTTTTGCCGCCCTCTGAAAATCTCCTCTTTCCATATTGGCGCGTGCATCAAGATGCTTGGCATACGGAGAATCATCCTCGCTGTATGCAAATGCCGTTTTCCCCGAAGATACCGCTTGGATATATGCAAGATCTGCAAGGACATTCCTTCTATCCGCATCGTTTTCTTCAAAAACTTCGATTTTCGTTTCCCCGTCCGAATAAATCCATGAAATGGCCTCAAGATACTGTACCGCCGTATTTTCAAGTTCCGAACTACTATACAGACTTTCTCCCGCATGAGACAGCACGCTCTGAAAATAGGAACGAGCACTTTCCAGACAACCCGCCCGATACATCTCAATTCCGCGTGCAAGACTTGCCTTGGTAAAAATGAACTCTGTTTCATCATCGTATACACCAAGCGATTTTATCTTTGAGAGACATTTTTCATATTCTTTTGACGCATACAGTTGTTTGATTTTACCTATCGCATCCATTTTCCGATAATCATCAAGCGTTCCGGAATCTGCAAAAAAATAAGCCAGCGGTGTATTCAGCCGTTTTGCAAGCTCGCATGCGGTCGAAACGGACGGAGACGCCACATCGTTTTCAATTTGGCTGAGCATATTCCGAGTAATAATTCCCTTTGCAAGCTCTGCCTGTGTCATCTTTTTTTCGAGACGAAGCTCTTTGATTTTTTTTCCAAACATGGTTTTCCGGCTGACCGCCGCTCCTTCCCCTTGTAAAGCTCATTTACTATCCGGATTATTATAACGCAGTTACCCCTGTTTGTCAAGAACTTTGACAGCATGTTCCAAAGAAAAAATCTCCCAGGCAAAAAAGCCTGAGAGATTTCCCACGGAATCAGACAAAGTGATACCCCATGTCAATCGCTTTCAGATTCAAATCAAAGAGATCCATATGTTTTGCGGAAACAACCTTTTTAAGCGCTGCCTCTGTATTTTCATAATCCATCCCAGGACATTCCCGCAGAAGCTTACCTACCATAATCATATTGGCAAGAGTCGGAACACCTGCGTCCTGCGCCATCTGCGTTGCGGGAATGTAAAACACACTGACATCATCCCGCGATGCTTTCCGCTCGATCAAAGTGCTGTCCACAAGAATAATTCCGTCTTTCACAACGTCATTCTCATATTTATCAAAGGACGGCAGATTCATCACCATCAAAACATTCGGAGTCGTAACAATCGGAGAGCCGACCGGCGTATCGCTGATAATCACACTGCAGTTTGCCGTTCCGCCGCGCATCTCGGGGCCATAAGACGGCAGCCAGCTGATCTGCTTTTCTTCCAGCATTCCTTTGTATGCGAGAAATTTTCCGGCAAACAAAATCCCTTGTCCGCCAAAGCCTGCAATCAAAATCTCTGTTGTGCTCATTTCGCGGCCCCCTCCTTTCCGTATACAATGCCTGCTGAACGATCCTTATAAATTCCAAGCGGATAATACGGAATCATTTTTTCTTCTACCCATTCAAGTGCTTTTTTCGGTGTCATTCCCCAGTTGGTCGGACACGAAGAAATCACTTCGATGAGAGAAAAGCCTTTTCCGTTTATCTGATTTTCAAATGCTTTTTTGATTGCCCGTCCTGCATTTTTGATATTTTTCACATTGTTGACGGCAACACGCTCAATATACTCTGCCCCATCCACCTGAGAAAGCATCTCGCAAACACGGACCGGAAACCCGCAAACCGAAGTATCGCGTCCATAAGGAGATGTCTGCGTAACCTGACCGGGCAGCGAAGTCGGAGCCATCTGTCCGCCTGTCATACCGTAAATCGCATTGTTGACGAAAATAATGGTGATATTTTCATTTCTTGCGGCGGCATGTACCGTTTCCGCCATTCCTATGGAAGCAAGGTCTCCGTCGCCCTGATAAGTAAAAATAATATTTTCCGGTTCCGCGCGCTTGAGTCCTGTTGCGACTGCCGGCGCACGTCCGTGGGCTGCTTCCACCATGTCGCAGGCAAAATAGTTATACGCAAATACTGCACAGCCTACCGGTGCCACGCCAACGGCAATCCCCTCGATTCCCAGTGAATCAATTGCCTCCGCAACCAATCGATGAATAATACCGTGTGTACAACCCGGGCAATAATGCAGAGGCGCGTCGGTTAAGGATTTCGGTTTATCAAACACAATCATTTTTTCTCTCCTCCGTTCGCTTCTTCGATTTTTGAGAGTACAAGCTCCGGAGACGGAATCATACCGCCCACACGATTGCAGAGCAAAACCGGCTTTTTACATCTCGTTGCAAGCTCTACATCCTCAATCATCTGTCCCATAGAGAGCTCGACAGAAACAAACGCTTTCACACGTTCAGCAGCCGCTTCAAGAGGCTTTTTGGGAAACGGCCAAAGCGTGATCGGGCGAATCATACCTGCACGGATACCTTTTTCGCGTGCCATACGGATAGCATTCTGCGATACACGTGCAGTAATACCAAATGCAACAATGCAGACTTCTGCATCTTCCATCATAAATTCTTCATACATCACTTCATTTTCTTCAATCAGGCGGTATCTCTCGTAACGATCAAAGTTCCATTTTTCAAGTTCCTTCGGAACAAGAGAAAGCGATGTAATAATGTTATGCTCCCGTTTTCCATGCGTGCCAGTCAATGCCCATGGCTTATCATATTTCTTCACCTCAATGCTTTCAAAGGAAACGGGCTCCATCATCTGACCCATCGTCCCGTCGGCAAGGATCATCGAAGTCATACGATATTTATCCGCAAGATCAAAGCCGCGCACCGTCAGGCTTGCCATTTCCTGTACAGAAGCAGGCGCCAGAACAATCATGTGATAGTCTCCGTGACCGCCTCCCTTAGTTGCCTGAAAATAATCGGACTGTGCCGGCTGAATGCTGCCGAGTCCAGGCCCGCCTCGCTGAACATTGACAACAAGAGACGGCAGATCACTTCCTGCAATATAGGAAAGCCCTTCTGATTTAAGCGAGATACCGGGGCTCGACGAAGAAGTCATCACACGATACCCCGCAGAAGCGGTTCCGTAAACCATATTGATAGCGGCAATTTCACTTTCCGCCTGAAGGAAAACGCCTCCTATCTTCGGCATTCGCTTTGCCATATAAGCTGCAATTTCGGTTTGAGGCGTGATCGGATAGCCGTAATAATGGCGGCAACCGGCGGCAATCGCCGCCTCAGCGATCGCCTCATTCCCTTTCATAAGTACTTTTTCTGCCATACTAACCCTCCATGTCATTCCGGCATTCGAGCCGGAACGCAGTCATTTTTATTTTTCTACCGTGATAATGCAGTCCGGACACATCGTTGCACAAAAAGCACAGCCGATACATGCGCTCTCGTCAATCACCTCAACGGGATTGTGTCCTTTTTTATTGATTTTTCCTTTTGCGAGTGCAAGGATTTTCTTTGGACAGGCATCTACGCACAGTCCGCATCCCTTACAAAGATCGGTTTTGAATGTAAGCTTTGCCATGAATTTTTCATCTCCTTTTTTATAGATTCACTGCCGCAAAGCAGTCGTAAAACAATCTAAAGGTGCAGTTTATTCATAATATTTTGTTTGAAGATCCAACGCAAATAAATGATGAATACTGTCAGAAAGTTCTGGAAGAAGTTTCCGGCAAACCGTCGTCATTTTGACAGGCAAGCCGCACATACCGGCAAGCCGCTCCGCTTCCGGAACAGATTCGAGCACTGTCTGTGCAGTCGTTTCTTCTCCCAGATTGGAATTGTTGACAAGCGCGGTAAACCGCATCCCGCAGGCGCATTCAATTTCCCTCATCACCTCAAGCGCCTCCCCTGCGTTTCTTGTCAAGGGACGGTAAAAATTTGCGACAAACAGCATCTCATACCGGTTTTCCTCCAAAATAGAAGGAGCATATCTTCCAAGGGCATAGGCACCCCGGTCGTCACCGCCGATATCCAGCACGGCAAGACGATCCGTATCCCGGACAACATCGTACATTTCTGCCGGAAGCGCAGGAAGATCAAGATTGGTATTTGCATAGACGGGACTGATCAGACGAATGCCGTGAGATGTAAGCAGATTTTCACTGTCCTTGGTACGAAAATATGGATTGACGATATCAAGATCGGCAATGGTGACGGAATAATTCAATGCCGCAAGATAAACGGCATAATTCACGGCAATATTGGTCTTGCCGCTGCCGTAATGTCCTGCAAACAGCGTAACACGGGAAATATTCAAGGCAGAACACCCCTTTCTCCTCATTACAGCTGATTGCGGATAATTTTCCCGCTGATCGTTTTGGGAAGCTCATCCCTGAATACGACAATACGGGGATATTTATACGGCGCCGTTTTTGCTTTCACATATTCCTGAATTTCTTTTTTGAGCGCCTCCGTAGGCTCTGTTCCTTTGGTCAAGACAACACTCGCCTTGACGACCTGTCCTCTCACTTCGTCCGGCGCCGCGGATACACCGCATTCCAATACATACGGAAGCTCCATAATGACGCTTTCGATTTCAAACGGACCGATCCGATAGCCGGAAGATTTGATAACATCGTCGCTCCGTCCGACATACCAGAAAAATCCGTCCTCATCGCGCCATGCGACATCTCTTGTATGATAATATCCGTCGTGCCAAACCTCCGCTGTCTTTTCAGGCTCGCCCCAATAGCCTTTGAAAAGTCCGCAAGGAACCTTTCCGTCCTCCGTTTTGATACAGATTTCTCCTGTTTCGCCGTCTGCAACTGGCTTTCCTTCCGGAGAAAGAAGCTCAATTTCATAAGGAGGAACCGGCTTACCCATCGCGCCGATCTTGTGTGCAACTCCTGTAAGGTTGGCAATCGTGAGCGTGGTTTCCGTCTGTCCGAAGCCCTCCATTAGCTGAAGTCCCGTAGCCTTTTCAAACTGCACAAACACCTCCGGATTCAGCGCTTCTCCGGCAGTTGTCGCGCGTTTAACAGAACTGAAATCATATTTGGAAATATCTTCTTTAATCATCATGCGGTACATCGTCGGCGGAGCACAGAACGTTGTAATATGATATTTTGCAAACAACGGCAGAATATCGGCGGCATGAAAACGGTCAAAATCATAAGTAAAGACGGCGCCCTCGCATAGCCATTGTCCATAAAGCTTGCCCCATAGAGCTTTCCCCCAGCCTGTATCGGAAATGGTAAAGTGCAGTCCGTCGGCATCTACCGAATGCCAATACTTTGCCGTAGCAAAATGGGCAAGCGGATAGGTATAGCTGTGAGCAGCTATTTTCGGATATCCCGTCGTACCGGAGGTAAAGAACATCAGCATGGTATCCGAACCGCACGGTGCGTCCTTTTCACGCGCAAATTTTCCGGAGAAAAGATTATAGCTGCTGTCAAAATCATACCATCCCTCACGCCTGCCGCCGACAAGGATTTTTGTTTTCAGCGTCGGAGACTGAGAAGTAGCAAGATCTACCTGTTCCGCAATATCCCCGTCTGCCGAGCAAATAATTGCACAAACACCGGCGGCGTTGAAACGGTAAACATAATCATGATCCTTTAACAGGTTGGTTGCGGGAATGGCAATCGCGCCGAGTTTATGAAGTCCGATAATAGCAAACCAGAACTCATAATGCCGTTTTAGCACCAGCATCACGCGGTCCCCTTTCCGAATTCCGAGCGACTTAAAATAATTTGCACATTGCGAAGAAGCGCGTTTGATATCGGCAAAAGTAAAAATTCTTTCGTTTTTATCACGGTCAAGATGTATCATAGCGGTTTTATTCGGATATTTTGCCGCAAGTTCATCGACAATATCAAAAGCAAAATTAAATTGTTCCGGATTTTTGTAACGGATTTCCTTCGGCGTTCCGTTTTCATCTTCTACTGTCTCAATAAACTTGCTGCACACAAGCTTTTCCACACTTCGTGCCGAAACCACGCTGTCGCGGATCTCCCTCTCCGATTTCGCTTCGCCGGGGATAACCACGGCACAGAAGCAACAATCCCGTCCGTCTACGGCGATCATTCCGTGCGGCGTGGAAGAATCGTAAAAAATACTGTCGCCTTCATTTAAAATTTCCGTATTGGCGCCGACCTGCACCTTCAGCCTACCGGAAAGCACAATATCAAATTCCTGTCCGGAATGCGTCGTCAAATGAATCGGGCGGCGCTGCAACTCCTCAGAATAATCATAACGTACCCAATACGGTTCAGCCAGCTTGCCGCGAAACAAAGGTGCAAGATTTTGAATACTGATACCGTCTTCCTTTGCCGTTTGTTGTCCTTCTCCCTTTCGTGTTACCATATAGGAGGACAGCTTTGGACTTTCTCCCTCTAACAAATCCGCAATCGCAATTCCAAATGCGATCGCGCATTTATGGATAAAGGTAAAAGGAAAATCAAGCTCTCCCAGCTCATAACGTCTGTATTCCTCCACACTGGTGTCTGTTTTTTCCGCCATTTCCGCCTCGGTAAAACCGGAGACCTGCCGCATTTCCCGAATACGCGCGGCAATCTCCAAAAGCTGTCCCGACATCGTTTGTGTTTGTGCATCCATATTCCGATTCCTACCTTTCCCTCCGTGCGCCGGTACACAGAAGCATTTTTATTTGAAGATTCGGACGAGCACCTTATAAAAAGGAACACCCGTCTCAATTTCTTTGAGACGGGTGTATAAATACATCCGCGGTACCACTCAAATTGCGATCAAAAGACCGCCTCTCTCGGACTCCGACAAGCCCCATGCCTTGACGCAGCAATCACGGGAAGCGCTACTTCATCATCACACGATTTTCACGATTCCAGCTCGGGAGCGATAGACCACTTGAATCGCCTGCCACCGGTTCTCACCTGCCACCGGCTCTCTGAAAGCATTAGATTCGGATCCTCTCCGTCACAGCTTTTTTATTATGATAATAAGAATATATCACAGTTCGAAACATTTGTCAAGAATTTTTTGAATAATTTTTTACGCTTCTTCACGGTGAATTTTCGACGGAATTTCTATAAAAAAAGAAATATCTGTTTCTTTATATATAACAAAGTAAAAAAACATGTAAAATCAAAATTTCAAAAAAACGGGAATTATATTTTTTCCTTTTCTCTTGCAAAAAAGAAAAAAAAGTGCTATAATTTTTTCTTCCAAACAATAAATCCAATTCTATTTCAAAAAAGGAACGGATTTTTTTGTCCAAAAATGCAAAAGGATGGTGAAAAACCATGAAAATCATAGATGCCCATACGCATATTTTCCCTGATAAAATATCGGAAAAGGTATCCAAATCCATCGGTGGATTCTATCAAATGAAATACTGCGCCCCTGCTTCCGTTGCCAATCTGTTAAAAGACGGAACTGCCGCCGGCGTTTCTCATTATCTTGTTTGTTCCGCCGCTGTTACACCGGATCAAACAGAAACGATCACCGATTTTATGGCACAAATGGCGAAAGACCACGATTGTTTCACAGCGCTTGCCTCCATTCATCCGTATTACAGGAATTTTGAAGAGGAAATTGACCGTGCGGTTTCCCTCGGACTTCGCGGAATCAAGCTGCATCCCGACTTTCAAAAATTTGACATTGACGATGAAAAGGTATTTCCTCTCTATCGCGCCATTGCGAAGCGCGGTCTTCCCCTTTTAATGCATATGGGAGACGACCGGTATGAATCCTCCTCGCCGGCAAAACTTGCGACAGTTATGAAAAAAATCCCCGATCTGACCGTGATCGCCGCACATTTCGGCGGATACAGAAGATGGCAGGAAGCACATGATTTGCTGGTTCCCTCCGACAGGCTTTGGTTTGATACTTCCAGTTCCACCATGTTCATTTCACGGGACTATGCCCTTTCTATGTTTGAAAAATTCGGGATTGACCGGTTCATGTTCGGCACGGATTTTCCTATTTGGGATGCCACAGGAGAGCTTGAGCGCGTTCGGACATTCGGGCTTTCCGAGGCAGAATACGAGATGTTCTTTTCCGGAAATTTTATGCGTCTCTTTCCAATGAACTAAGACTTCTCATATCACACCAGGCCTTTTCGGCGAAATAAATACATAAACCGGTATCGTCCAAGTCCGCACCTTTTCTTATAAATTGATTCTTTTCAAAGCAAGAAAAAACTTTTCGATTTTTCTTGACAAGCAAAAAATTTTCTGTTATAGTGATATGTAGTAATCAAAAAACAAACGCGATGATGGAATTATGTATGGCTTTACGGCGTTCAGAGAGTCTGCGGACGGTGCGAGCAGACAGCAACGGAAGCGTGTACAGTCTCATTCCGGAGCGGAGTCTTTGAAACGGAAACGGATTAGATGACTACGGAAGCGCCCGTTACAGCCGCACCGGTTTAAGCATTTTTGCCGAACCGGGAAAAGAGACCGTTCTCATGAACGGTAATCGGGGTGGTACCGCGGCCAAATGGATTGTCGTCCCTGTGAATTTTCACAGGAACGGCTTTTTTTATTCTAAAAAATTGCTAATCAGCGTGTCAGGCGCTGCGCAAGGAGGTTTACATGAAACAAATCAAGCTCACCGATATCACACTTACCGAATCTGGTGAATCACTTTCTTTTAAAGAAAAGGTTGAAGTAGCAAAGGTGCTCGACCGACTGGGCGTGGACACCATACGGCTTCCCATGATCCGCAATCCGAAGCCGGATACAATGGCGACAAGAACCATGGCCGCCGTTGTTTCAAACAGTACGCTGTCTATGCCGGCGGGGGGTTATACGATTCAATCCGTAGACGAAGCATGGAATGCCGTATGTACAGCGAAAAAATCAGAGCTTTTCATTTCCATTCCGATGTCCGCCGTAGGAATGGAATATAACTGCGGGAAAAAGCCGGCAGCAGTTCTCGAGCTCATCACCGAACTTGTTTCACATGCAAAAACGCATACGGAAAACGTCAATTTCGCCGCAGAAGATGCGACCAGAAGCGAAACTACTTACCTTGTGCAGGCAATCAGCGCCGCAATATCCGCCGGTGCCACAACCATCACCATATGTGACAGTGCCGGAAATATGATGCCAGATGAAATTTCAGCTTTTATCGAAAAACTCATACATGAGATTCCGGCTCTTTCTGATATTCCTCTTGAAATACAATGTGCAAACGGAATCTCTCTTGCCGCCGCCTGCACGGTATCTGCGCTCCGCGCAGGAGCCTCGGGTGCCGCAGTTACGGTAGGAAATGCTTCCTCAGCTCCCTCACTCAGCGAACTTTCTCAAATCATTCGTATCCGCGGAGAGGATATTGGTCTTCGCTGCGGCATCCGGATTACGGAAATGAAACGGTCGTTGCGTGCGCTCGGCCTTGTAACCGGAATTTCTTCCGTTTCAGCCGACAAAATTACCGTACCCGACAGTCGAAACGATATCGCAGCGCTGAGTGAAGGTGACGATATCGAAACGGTTACAGCCGCTGTGAAAAAACTCGGATATGATCTTTCCGACGAAGATCTCGCGAAGGTTTATGAGTCCGTCGTAAGCACAGCCGCCAAAAAAAGCGTCGGCGCCGTAGAACTCGAAGCCATTATCGCTACCGTTGCTCTCCAGGTACCGGATACGTATCGTCTCATTGGTTTTATGGTGACAAACGGAAGCGGAATCGCCTCCACTGCTTATATCAAAATGGAAAAAAATGGAGAGATCCTTGAGGGAGTCTGCGCCGGTCATGGTCCGATTGACGCGGCATTCCTTGCGGTCGATCAAATCATCGGCAAAAAATATGAACTGGACGATTTTCAGATTCAATCCGTCACAGAAGGAAAAGAAGCAATGGGATCGGCTCTCGTGAAACTCCGCCGCGACGGGAAACTTTATTCTGGGAACGGAATTTCTACGGATATTATCGGCTCGAGCATCCGTGCCTATGTGAATGCGATCAACAAGATCGCCTATGACGAAAATATCTAAAGGAAAAGTGAGGAGGACATATGAAATTTTCGTTTTCCACCAAGGGATGGCAAGTTCCGTCCTGGAAAGATTTTTGCGACAAGGCTGTCGAAATGGGATACGACGGCATTGAAATTCATGATATTCACAACCGTATTTTTACCGGAAAAAATGCGGTATTTGACAAAAATATGATCCGTGCGACATATCGGAATCTAATGGAAAGAGGCATTTCCGTACCGTGTGTCGATTCTGTACGTGATATTTCCGACATGTCGGATTTTGAAACGACAGTAGCGGAAATTGTCGATTGCATCGAAACGGCGGCAAGCCTGAAAATTCCCTATGTACGTGTCAGAGCATGTGCCGCGGATGCGGATAAAGCAGATGCGACAGTCTGCCGGTATCTGGAAGCGCTCGTGCCGGAAGCAGAAAAAGAAAATGTTACTCTGCTTCTTGAAACCGTCGGAATTTATGCGGATACCTCCAGACTTTGCGCCGTACTTGATCGCTTTGCCTGCGACAATCTCGGTGCGCTTTGGGATATGCACCACACCTACAGAAAAGCAGGTGAAAGCGCAGAAACC
Organism: uncultured Eubacteriales bacterium; assembly: GCA_900542425.1. Lineage (GTDB taxonomy): Bacteria > Bacillota > Clostridia > Oscillospirales > CAG-272 > QALR01. Next base: position 70,893 of record UQNQ01000004.1, on the reverse strand, counting down.
TCTCTTAAAAACCTCGGCGCTTATATCAAACATATTCATCTGAAGGATTCGGAAATGATAGACGGCAAACCGGAATATCGTCTGATTGGCGAAGGTACACTGCCTCTGGATGAAATGATGCTTGCTCTGCGTTCCATCAACTATGACGGCTTCATTTCTCTCGAGTGGGATCCGGCGTGGATGCCCGATATGACCGACATGGACATCATCCTTTTGCATTTCACAAGTTATATGTCGAAATACAAAAGTTTAGAGCGGGCGGAAAAAAAGCTCTATGAAAATAAACTTCATACAGGAAAATTTATTTGGCAGAAAGAAGCGCTCGTCGATCTGACTTTCTCTGAGGTACTGGATCGTCTCGTTGAGGAATTCCCCGACCAGTATGCTTTTAAATATACAACGCTTGATTATACACGTACCTATGCGGAATTCCGGGATGATGTCGATACCTTTGCCAGAGCGCTTGTCGATATGGGAGTGCGGGCAGGCTCTCATGTCGCCGTTTGGGCAACCAACCTGCCGCAATGGTATATTGCCTTTTGGGCAACCACCAAAATCGGCGCGGTACTTGTCACAGTCAATACCGCCTATAAAATTCATGAAGCAGAATATCTTCTTCGGCAATCAGACACCCATACTCTGATTATGATACACGGCTGGCGCGACTCCGATTATGCAGAAATCATCGCAGAACTTTGTCCGGAGCTTTCTCAAAAAGATCCGATGGAGCCGCTTCACGCGAGAAGACTTCCCTTTCTGCGCAATGTCATTACAGTCGGATTCCGTCAAAAAGGTTGTATGACATGGGAGGAAGCGGTTTCCCGCAGCATAGGAGTCTCTGAGGAAACCATAAAAGCAATGGCGGAAAAGGTCTCTCCTCAAGACGTCTGCAACATGCAGTATACCTCCGGTACAACAGGATTCCCGAAAGGTGTCATGCTCACCCACTACAATGTCGTCAATAACGGCAAATGCATCGGAGATCGTATGGATCTTTCCACAGCGGACCGTATGATGATTCAGGTTCCGATGTTCCACTGCTTCGGGATGGTTCTTGCCATGACCGCCGCTATGACGCATGGCGCAACCGTACTGCCGCTTCCCTACTTTTCACCCAAATCCTCTCTTGCGTGCGTAAATGACGAGCATATTACCTGTTTCCACGGAGTACCGACCATGTTCATTGCTATGATGAACCATGAAGATTATCGCAAAACGGATTTTTCCTATATGCGCACCGGCATTATGGCTGGATCCAACTGTCCGGCAGATCTGATGCGCCGGGCAGCGATGCCGGACGAAATGAATATGCGCGGTATTGTCAGCGTATACGGACAAACAGAATCCTCACCCGGCTGTACGATGACAGAACTCGATGATCCGCTTGATATCCGTTGCGAAACCGTCGGATATGCATTTCCGCATGTGGAATGCAAAATCATCGATCCTGAAACCGGACTTGACGCACCGGACGGCACAAACGGAGAATTTGTTGCACGCGGCTACAATGTAATGAAAGGATACTACAAAATGCCGTCCGCTACCGCCGCGGTCATCGATCATGACGGTTGGCTGCATACAGGAGATCTTGCCTGCCGCACACCGGACGGAAACTACCGAATTACCGGTCGTCTTAAGGATATGATTATCCGAGGCGGAGAAAATATTTATCCAAAGGAAATTGAGGAATTTCTCTATACACACCCGAAAGTCAAGGATGTTCAGGTCATCGGTGTACCCGACAAACGCTACGGAGAGGAAATCATGGCGTGCATCGTTCTTCGAGACGGAGAAACAGCGACGGAAGAAGAAATCAAATCGTTCGTCGCGGCAAGCATGGCACGGCATAAAGTTCCCCGCTATGTTGATTTCGTAGATAGCTTTCCGATGAATGCCGCAGGAAAAATTCTCAAATATAAAATGCGTGAGGAAGCCGCGAAAAAATTCGGACTTGCTTAAACAATATAGAATAAAAGGAAGCACAGTTATACCGTGCTTCCTTTTATTCTACTATTCCGAAAAAACCATTGCCTGCGGAACAAACGACGTAACAAAAGTCTCGTCTACAAGGACCGATTTTAAGACATCACCAGTTCCAGAATTCACAAGAGAAATCGTATCACCATCATCGATTACAATCGTAAAATTTTCATATCCGCTTCTGCCTGAAGTTTGAATATCCTCTTCCTCCGCCGCATAAACGGTCTGCAGAACCGAATAGGTTATCTCGTCCGCCTCATAATCCCAGCGCAAAAGCCTCATATATTCGCCGGACACCGCACCGATATAATCATATTGCGTATAGTGAATTCCGTTTTCGGTATAATGTATCTGGTTTTTGGTTTTCAACGCGTTTTCCTGAAGATAAAAATCATGTGCGGTCTCATAATCGATTCCCGTAGAAAAATAGTAGTAATAAGAATCGGTATCATAACGAATCGAATAGGAATCGCCGCCGTACCAGCGTATTGTACTTAAGACATCATCTCCCCGCGGGGAAAGTTCGGTGATCGTTTCAGGTTCCGGAACAAGGATCCGGTTATTTTCCGCGGTGACATACTGAGAGAGACTTCTCCTTTGTTCGGAAGTAAAAACCCCGGCTGTAACCGCATTGTAAAAATCACTTTTTGAACGGAAACCAACTCCGGCGACCTGTGTAATAAACGCAGAATCGTCCTCTGTTGCGGTACTTGAAACATCGGAAAATACAAGATAAGTCTTGTCGCCCTCAATCACCTTTTTTACAGAGTCAAGCCCTAAATCAATTTCGATAGGCTCCACCGGTTCAGGCTCTTTTTTTATAAGAGAACAGGAAATCATCGCAAGTAGCAGGGCGGCTGCCAGTAAAAACATGCATATTTTTTTCATCGCTCCGTTCCTCCTTTAATTGTTTCCGTTTATAGTAGTTGCGTATAAGGTTTTTTGCAATAAATTTTTGCAGGAATTGCATAAAAAACTGATTGCCGATTATAAAACAACAAATAATTCCGATTGACAAACCTTGTCTTTTCACAACATCTATTCGAAACCTTATTATAATTAGCATACCGCATTGTAAAGCAATTTTTTGTCAAAACATGTCGAATAAAAAAATAATTTTATTATTTCTATGGAAATAATATTCTGAAAAAATGCAACATGTCAAGTTCCGTCAAACAACAGACGGAATATTCTTTCTTTTCTATCATAGTGCCATCCTCACAAACGGCAATGCCGATAGCATATCGCAAATAAAAAAGGACTGCTTTCACAGTCCTCATTTTCTGTAAACCGGCTGCCATTTACCGAAGGGCAGCGCGTTTCTGATCATCCGGCGTCACACAGCATTTCTGCCGCTTCCGCCTAAATATTTATATCGTCTCGATTTTAATCAGGTTTGTTGTTCCGGATTTCCCGTTTGTCGTACCGCCGGTGATAACAATTTTATCGCCATGTTCCAAATGAAACAGTCTTTTAGCATAACTCGTCGCATGATAAAAAAGAACATCCGTCGAGTTAAACTCTTCTGCCATAACCGGCGTGACCCCCCATGAAAGAGAAAGCTTTCTCCAAACACTTTCATCCGTTGTCATGCCGATAATATCCGTCGGGGAACGGAAACGCGACACCATACGGGCCGTCATACCCGACATCGTGCATACGACAATGGCACGCGCCCGGATATCAATCGCCATTCCGCAGGTCGCGTGAGAAATGGCATCCGTTATGTTTTTGATGCGGAATTCATTGGTACGGAAACGTTCCTCATACCGAATGTTGCGTTCCGCTTCCTCCGCAATTTTAGACATTGTCTTAACCGTGAGTACAGGATATTTCCCCGCCGCCGTCTCTCCGGAAAGCATAATGGCGCTGGTTCCGTCATAGACGGCATTGGCAACATCGGAAATCTCCGCTCTGGTCGGACGCGGATTATGAATCATAGATTCAAGCATTTCTGTCGCGGTAATCACACGCTTTCCAAGAAGCCGGCACTTGGTAATGAGATATTTCTGAATGGCAGGAAGCTCCTCAAACGGGATCTCCACACCCATATCGCCGCGGCCGATCATAATACCGTCGCACTCCGCACAAATATCTTCTATATTGTCCACGCCCGCCCGATTTTCGATTTTGGCGATCACGTCAATGCCGTGACCGCCGTTTTCATGCAGGAATTTGTTCAAATCGACAAGGTTTTGCCGTACCGATACAAAAGAAGCCGCGATGAAATCAATTCCGTTGCGAATACCGAACAGAATATCGGATTTGTCCTGTTCGCTGAGGTAGGGACCGCTCATAAGCTTTCCCGGGAAGCTCATGCTTTTTCGATTGGATATCTCCCCGCCTGCGATAACACGGCAGACCGCTTCCGTTTTAGAAAGCTCCGTTACCTCAAAAATGACAAGTCCGTTATTGACAAGAATCCGATCCCCCGGCGCAAGATTTTCACAAAGCTCCTTATAATTGACAGAAACCCGATGCTCATCTCCCTCAACATCTTCCGTCGTAAAGGTGAACTTATCTCCGTCGGCAAGCGTAACCTTTCCCTCTTTAAACGTTCCGATTCGATACTCGGGTCCTTTGGTATCCAGCATAATGGCAATCGGAAGCGACAGCCGTTCTCTGACCCTTTTTATCGTATCAATTTTTTCCTGATGATCCGCATGCGTACCATGCGAGAAATTCAGTCTGGCAACATTCATACCGGCAAGCGCCATTTCCGTTATGATCTCCTCCGTAGAAGAGGCAGGACCGATGGTGCATACAATTTTCGTCTTTCTCATTCCATTCACTCCATTCCGCCGGCAACTTCCGGCGATATCGATAGATTTGAACTTCCGAGAGATGCTTTTCCCCGGAAATTTATATCAGTGATTTTTCTTTTTTTATCTCCAGCAAATCTGCCTTTTTTCTAAGCAATCCGTATACAATAACAAACACGACCGCTGAAGCAATAACACCCCAGAATACATCTACAATGGAATGCTGCTTGACAAGCACAGTCGATGCCGAAACCAAAATGGTAAGCAATACAGCCAGAATAGGAGCAACAACGGTTTTCCGCAGCCGTTTGCAGTCAAAAACCGCAAACATCGCCGCAAACGAACCGATAACATGCATGCTCGGACACACATTCGTATTGGTATCGGCGGCATAAATCATCTCAATCAGCCGAATGAACAGATTGTCTCTTCCAAGCGCAGAAAGATCAGGCCTCAAATCCTGCCCGTTGGGATATATTACATTGAATATTAGCGTAAATGAAAAAGCAATCATTAAAAACCACATATATCGCCGAAATGCGGGAGCATCCGCAAAAATCAGATAAAGTGCGGTTCCGCCGAGGAAAAGATACCAAATATAATAAAAAACAATAAAATATTCACAAAACGGAATTCTATCATCCAACGGATGATACATAACATGATATCCCTCTGTCGGCACAATCCTTTCCACAAGAAAAAATCCGGCAAGATAAACAACAAAATATAACGCCCACAGAATATGCCGATGTGTTTTGAAAAAATGCTTCATTGGAGCTCCTCAATGGGAAACGTACGCAACGATCACTTTGTCGCCGCCATAATAACGAAGACTCGAGAGCAACTTTGACGCCGCTGTAAAATACACCGCAATCTGATCCTCTCCGCGCGAAAATACCCCGACATATAAATCCTGCGTATCTTTTCCGTCCGAATAGTCCAAAGTAACCGTACATGCCTTCAAGGTATCCGCATGCTCTTCGTCACCGGCAGGGAAAACGCCGCCGTTCTCACTGATTTTAACATCCAATACTTCTTTTGCACGATTAAAGCCGTTTACCTGATAGATATGAAATTGTCCCTGACAGACAATATACGTATATTCAATTTTTGTCAACTTCCATGTAAAATAGCATAAAATCAGAAGCAGCAGCGGTAAAATAGCGATAAGCGGTGCCATTTTCCATATTACAAGAAACAGCGTGCAGTAAAGCGCCGCAAAAATAATATACAAAAGAACCAATAAAAGCCGGCGCAATTTGATTGTATGATCCGGCTTGCGGGAAACGGAAAATTCCGCATAGTTAGAGCTTGCATATTCTTCAGAAAAAGGGATCCCTTTCGGTCTTGCCATTCCAATACCTCCATCGCGGTCTTTGCCGCTTATCTTATTTTTTCAAGAAGCTCTGCGCAGTCCTGCATAATAAATTCCGGTTTCACATCACTTGTTTCCACATCGGAAAGCGTAGATTCCCCGCTGAGCACAAGCAAAGAATGGATACCCGCGGCGACGCCGCACGCAATATCCGTATAAAGCCGATCTCCGATAACGAGCGTAGTATCCCGACAAACCGACGCGTCTTTTTTTGAGATTCGCTCTATCGCCGCAAGCGGCATTTCCGGACGCGGTTTTCCGATATAATGCGGATTTTTTCCCGTTGCATTATAAATCATACCGCAGACAGAACCACAGTCCGGCACATATCCGTATTCCGTCGGACACACAAAATCAGGATTTGCCGCAATATATGGAATATCATAAAGTGTCAAAAGTTTGGAAACATCATCCAATTTCTGATAGGTTAACTCCGTATCATACCCCATGACAACTCCGCCGATCGTATCCGAATAAGTATCCTGTACATCAACGCCTGCACAAGAAAGTTCTTTTTTGAAAGAATTGGTACCGCAGACATAGAATTTCACTCCGGGATAATGTGTCATCAGATAATCCGCCGTTGCTTGTGAAGACGTAATAAAGTCATCATATACCGCAGGAATTCCGAGATGCTCCAGCTTTTTAACGTAATCATATACGCTTTTGGAGGAGTTATTTGTCATAAAAAGATAAGTTTTTCCCTCTTCCCTAATAGTCTGAAGAAGCGCTTTGGTAAACGGAAAAAGCTGATTGCCAAGGTACAGCGTACCATCCATATCAAATAAAAACAACCTGATTTTCGTAAAATCCATCATTCATTCCCTACACAACTTTACACAAAATTTAAAATATAGAAAGATGAGCACGATATATGCTCGGCGGACAGCCAAAATTTGCATGAAACAACGAGCTGAAAGAAAACGGGCTTTCATAACCGCAAAGATGAGCAATTTCCCCGACAGACAGAGAACCGTTTGTCAACAGCAAAAGACGTGCCCGTCTCAGCCGTTCTGAGATCAGATATTCTTTCGGAGATATCCCGACGGTCTCCTTGAACAAGCGATAGAAAGCATCCCCGGACATATCTGTGAGCTCTGCAAGCTTCTCAACAGAAATGCTGCCGTCAAGACGCTTTTCGATATAAGCAAACACGGGGGATAGCCGTTCAAGGCGGTCGAGAATCCTGCCTTCTCCCGCCCAAGGACTGGGAGATGCATGACACAGAACCTTTTCGGCAAGCTGATATAAAGCCGCATTGACAGAAACAGCATTTTCAAGCCGTGAATTGGTGAACTCACTGTCAAGCACGGTTTGACGAATCAAAAAGCAATGTTTCCCTATCGCATCGGAATCGCTCATGAGTATCGGAAGATAAAACAAGGAGAAAATCCTAAAACTTGTATAAATCCGATAATCGGCGCCGATAAAAATCAGTTCACAGCCGTCGTCGGTTTCAAGCCGGAAAACGGTATCGCACGGAATCAGAACCGTCCCGAGGGGAGGACAAATCACGGTTTCACTGTTGATAAAAAGACGGAATTGCCCCTTTTCGGCATATAAAAAAAGCTCAAACGGCAGCTTTTCGCCATTCAGCACCTGACCACCTTGAAGAATACGACAGCCGGCGCACCGGAATTTCGTTTTCATTTGATTTTCCACCGAAAAAGAATTGACGAACATCGACATTCCCTCCTCACAGATTCCGAAATTTTTCTTCCGAGTCTGGCATTTTTAGGGCATGCTTTTTTATATCAAATCAAGATTATTATAACAATGGATTTCTTCTTTGTCAACTTAAAAGCATGAAAAGAACTATTGTTTTTTTACAAACGCTATGATAACGCAGCCATTCTGAAATAAAAAAAGGATCCGCCTTTGCCTCTGCAAAAGCGGATCCTTTTTTGTAAACACCGAGACGAATATCCATAACATGCTTTTCAAAGTAATTTATGAGAACGCTTTCATGCTTTTGATTTTATAATCTCCGTCATGGTCAAGAATTTCAAGTTTAAAACGCGGAGCACGAATGGCAGGAAGCGTACAAATATGCTTATGTCCGATTCCATGTCCTTCACACAGGCAAACTTCCCAATCGGTATACGGATATTTTGACGGAATCGTAGCGATCAGTCTCCACTCCTTAACCGACTCGCCTTCTGAGATATCTTCTTCTATCACTACTCGTCTTACAAGAGGTAGATTCACCGTATCCGATATCATTCCATAGGTTTCTTTGGAATAAGAAATCTCATATTTTCCGTCTTTGTTGATGGTAACCGGATCAAACGGCAAAGGAATCAAATACCGCTTTCTAATTTCGGCAGCGAGTTCATGCAACCGTGCCACATCCTCCTCTGCCAGAAGCCCTTTTTCATTTGGTCCGATATTCAGAAGGAAATTTGCACCGCGCCCTACTGTAGATTCATACATACCGATCAGTTCATCAACAGATTTGATAGACTGAGGATTTAGATCATAAAACCAGCTGTCACGAAGTCTGCAATCTCCTTCTGCTGCCAGAAACGATGTTTTTTCTTTTCCAAACCGACAAATGGTCTTGGTATAAAAATTGCGGGTATCCACATAGCCGTCTTCATTTCCGACTCCATAAACATCAGGATCATCCAGACCAAAAATCAGAATATCCGGTTGGAGCTTGCGAATGACGCCGACGATTCGGTCTGTATCATAACGGTGTTCACCGGAAAATGCCCCATCCAACCATAAATAATCAATGGTTCCGTACCTGCCGTCAAGCAGCTCTGTCATCTGTCCGATAAAATATTCATCATATGCTTTTTCATCAGAAAAGTTAATTTCTCCTCCCCATTGTGCCGGAGAGTAATAAAGACCGCAGCCGAGGCCCGCTCTGCGACATGCATCTGTAAATTCCCGTACAACATCGCCTTTTCCGCCGCGCCATCCGGAGCTCGCCACCGAATATTTGGTATAAGCAGACGGCCAAAGAGCAAAGCCATCATGATGCTTTGTAGTAAGAATGGCATATCTCGCACCTGCAAGCTTAATTTCGCGCATCCACTGATCACAGTCGAGTTCCGTCGGATTGAACAACGCCGCGTCCATTGCTCTTTCATCCCAATCATGATGTCCGTGACAATAGGTACGAATGCCAAAATGCAGAAAAATACCAAATTCCCAGCTTAAATATTTCAGTTGATTTTCCTTCGGTTTCAGTTTCATAACAATCCTTTCCTGTGCTTTTCCGGTGAATATTGACGGGAATCCCCGTTTTTGCCGGAAAACACGAGTTTATATCAATACTTTTTCCCGCGGCTATTGTATCATTACATCCATCAAAAGTCAATGACTTCTTTCAAAAAAGACAGTCTTTTTCTTCCTATCGTTTCTCTGATTTTTCAGGCATATTTTAATCATACATACCATGGAGGTTACAGCGCAGGCTGATATTATCCGCGGATAAATGACGGCTATTTGAATCTCATCAGGAAATGTCAAACAAGAAACATGAAGGATAAATAGCTATCCAAGTATGCTAATAAAAAATATCGGAACCAACAAGTCCCGATATTTTTTATTCATGATTTATTGGCATACCAGCGAAAGAAGATCATTTACATCCGCCGTTGCCAGGCATTCCACCGTATCCGACGCACCATAATAAATCTTTACCTCGCCGTCATCCTCCAGAATCATTCCGCCCGGGAAAATAACATTCGTCCGCATTCCCTCTTCTGTTTCCCAAATCGTTTCCGGTGCAATAAGCGGGACGTCTGATTTTCCGATGATTTTTGACGGATCCTCAAGATCAAGAAGCATAATACCGGCATTATAGCATTTTGTCCATTTTTCCTCCCAGCCATGCTTGCCGCGTTCTGGATCGCGGTGAACCGCATGAAACAAGGTCAGCCAACCTTTTTCTGTTTTAATGGGCGGTGCACCGGGACCAATCTTATCGTTGGCAAAAGGAACGTCCTCTACCCCCATAACCAATCTGGAATTTCCCCAGAAACGTAAATCAGGCGATTCCGAAAGCCAGATGTCGAAACGATCTTTTCCATTCCGAGAATAAATCGGCATTGGGCGCTCCAAACGCACATACCGACCGCCGATTTTTTCCGGAAACAGTACCATATTGCGGTTATCCGGAACCGTCAGAGAAAGAATTTCTACCTTTTCAAAATCGTCTGTCACAGCAATTCCGCCGCGCAGACCATGCTTAGTATCCACAGCAAAGCAAACATAGCAGCGCCCGTCGATTACAGTCAGTCTCGGATCATAAACCCGAAGCACATCGGGATCATTTAGGGTTTCCGGCGTCATAAACGGCGTTTCCCTAACATCCCAATTTTTCCCGTCATCACTAAAAGCGACACCGACCACGATATGACGGCATCCACCCCATGGCGCACGTTCAAAATCATCACGGAATACCATCACATATTTTCCGCCGAATTTGGCAACACCGGCATTATAAATACAATCAGCGGCATAAGGAATATTTTCCTTTGAAAGCACCGGCGTGCCGCCGTTGTAACGGTGAATCACCGGACTTGAAAAAATTTCCGGTTGCATTTTTGGCATATCAGTTACCTCCGATTCCGTATATTACGGATTATTTTTTATTTTGTTTAAGATGTTCTTTGTATATCCATTCCATATCATTCTGATTTCTTCCCAGTCTCGCTTCTCAAACCGGCACTCACCGGTATCCGATAGGCGATATAAATCCGGTACACCAAGAGAAGGAGCAATCCGCAGATATTTCATGGAGTCATGATATCCGGCAAAGGCAGGAAAGTCTGTATCAATCAGAGCATCCGGCAGCATAATCCGATAGAGCTTTGCACGAAAAGACATACATCGTTCTACACTGCGCAAACGTAAGTCATAATCATGCAGCCTTGCCATATCGGTTACATCTGCAAAATACGGATGGCACCCGCTGCAACTGATCAAAGCATCTGATTTTACTTCTTTTGCCGCATGATAAATCAAAGCAATCAGCCGTTTGACCAGTTCTATTCCATATACACCGGATTCCCATGTCACGAGATTTTCCCCTGTCGGCACCTGATCCGCAAAATCAATTTTAAAACCGTCACAGCCAAAGCATCCGGATTCTTCTGAAAGCAATGTATGAACCGTATGCTTCACCCGCTCGATATACCGCGGATTCGTCGGATCTCCGGCAAGAGGCTTACCATCCTGCAAAATACATTCATCCAAAGGCAACCCTTCCGCAGACCAGCAGCGATACCAGAGCAGCACATGCCGACCTTTCGCATGTTCTCGGTCTGTAAATCCGCGCAAATTCGGCCATTTCACCAGATCCGGTAAAAAAGTGCCGTACTTCTCCTGCCATTTATCATCAATGATCATGGCCGTCGGATGCAAACCAAGCGCGTCGAGATGCTCCGACATTTCCGTATATGCCGCCTCAGAAGCCGCACCGTAAATGTCCGTATGATATTTCCATTTCAGAATTGCCTGCTCACCCCAGCCGCAGAAAAAAGGTCCGTACCACCACGGTGCAGGAAACACTTCCGTCTTATGGCAGCCGCTCCGGAAATGCCATGCCGCATATTCCCTCAGCACTTCCCACTCATCTTTCCCGGGACAACCGAAAATACCCGGAGCTGTCCATTCTCCATCCACTTTTTGCGCACCGTATAAATCTACGGAAAAATGAGCCCGGTTCTGGATGTTTCGGTAAGAAAATCCATCAAAGTGATAACAGCCTGCATCTGCGACAAGTCCGATGCCGAACCATGCTTGACTATTTTCCGTTCGGAACGGAAAGCAAAGAGGAGGCGGAACCATAAGCTGCATGGAAATTTTATTATCTTCCGCCATAGAAAAATAATGGTTTTCTATTCCGATATGCGGCTGTGTCAGCATATATTCTGAGGTTTCATAAACAGCTCCCTGTTTTCCCCCAACAACCGTACCCGAAAAATAATGGATATCACGCGGTGATCCGGTGCCGAAAACGCGAACAGAATAATGAAAGCCTTCCGGCTCAATCTTCAGTATATATTCTTTTCGCCTCCAAAGATTGCTGCTCGTCATCCAAACAGCGACCGTATTTTCCTCTTTTTCCGAAATCTGAAAAGACATCGATTCCGCATCGTCGATATCCTCCATATTTCCGCACGGAACTGCGCTGATCGGAGAAAAAGTGAAAAAATACGTGCCATATGCCTCAACCGAAAAATGGGTTCTGCCCAGTGTGACGGCATAATTCTTCCGGACAACCCGAAACTCTTTGTCTATCATACAAAGGATTTCCTTTTTCAACAAAATGTTTTTCCTTTTCCCAATTATATCGTAACCATCCGGTAAAGTCAAGATAAAGACATGAAAATCCGGGATTCTCGCAAAAAGACCTGGCGATATCACGCCAGGTCTTTTTGATTTGAATTATTTTTTATGACACATACCATGAGAAGGACAATTTTCACAACCGCATCCGCAAGAGGATTTTCCCTGTTTTTTATCTCGCCGTAGTTTGATCATAACACCTATGATCAAAGCGGCAAGAATGGTGCCGACAAGAATACTTCCCCAGTTATTCATCAAGAATGTGACCATCATATTTCCTTCTTTCCATTAGACTTTCACTTTGACATTCAAAGTTTCTTTCGCCTTGTAAGGACGAACAAGAAGATAAACAAAGAGAGCAACCAGCAGAAAAGCAGCAATAGAGCCGATAACATTGCCTGAACCCGTAAAGAGCATTCCCAGCTGATAAACCACAAGAGATACCACATAAGCAAATATGCACTGATATCCGATAGCGAATGCAGTCCATTTGGCATTGTTCATCTCCCGTTTAATGGCACCCATCGCCGCAAAGCACGGTGCGCAAAGAAGATTGAAAGTAAGAAATGTAAAGCCGCTGAGCATGGTAAATGCACCCGCAATATTAGCATATACCGAACCGGTACCACCGAAGAGAATTCCAAGTGTACCGACAATATTTTCCTTTGCCACAAGTCCTGTAATGGAAGCCACTGCTGCCTGCCAGGTACCGAAGCCAAGCGGAATAAAAATCCATGCAATCGCATTTCCGATTACCGCAAGAATGCTATGGTCGATTTCATCTTCGGCAAGCATCCGGAATGTTCCGTCCACAACGCCGAAATACGTAGCAAACCAAATAACAACCGTGGAAAGCAGAATGATGGTTCCTGCTTTTTTAATAAATGACCACCCGCGCTCCCACATGCTGCGGAATACATTTCCGGCCGTAGGCCAGTGATAAGCCGGAAGTTCCATGACAAACGGCGCAGGGTCGCCGGAAAACATTTTTGTCTTTTTCAGAATAATACCGGAACAAATAATGGCTGCCATGCCGATAAAGTAAGCAGCCGGCGCCACCCAAGCAGCCCCGCCGAATATCGCGCCTGCAATCATTGCGATAAAAGGCAATTTTGCTCCGCACGGGATAAATGTCGTCGTCATGATCGTCATTCGGCGATCCCGTTCATTCTCAATGGTGCGTGAAGCCATAATTCCGGGGATACCGCAGCCGGTTCCAATCAAAATCGGAATAAAGGATTTGCCGGATAAACCGAATTTGCGGAAAATACGATCCATCACAAATGCGATACGCGCCATATAGCCGCATGATTCCAAAAATGCCAGCAGAATAAACAGAACAAGAATCTGAGGAACAAAGCCAAGTACCGCACCGAGTCCTGCAACAATGCCGTCAAGGATGAGTCCCTCCAGCCAATCCGCGCATCCGATCGCATCAAGCCCGTTGCCGATCAGAACCGGAATCCCGGGCACCCATATGCCATAGTCGGCAGGATCCGGCGCCTCAAAACCCTTTTCTTCAAAATAAGCGACCGCTTCCAGATATGTTGTCGGAACAACCGATTCGCTTTCTTTCTCCGCTTCGGGAATAGACGAATAATAAACCGTCATATCTGTTTCAGCAAGCGTTTCTTCATCCTCGACAGTGACCGTACCGACAGCATTTTCAGAGTCCGGCCGGAATGCTTTTAATTCTTCGAGCGCTGCAGTGGCGTCAAAATCATCCGCTTCCGTATCCCCTAAATCCACAAAAGCATTCACGGCATTCATGGCACTCATATATTCGTCAGAGGCATCCGCTGAGGCGGAATCGCCGATACCAAGCAAATGCCAGCCATCACCGAACACACCGTCGTTTGCCCAGTCTGTTGCATAAGTTCCAACTGTAGTAACGGAAATAAAATACACGATAAACATAATAGCCGCAAAAATCGGAAGCGCAGCAAATCGGTTCGTAACCACACGGTCAATTTTATCGGAAGTCGAAAGCTTTGACTTACTCTTTTTCTTGTAGCAGCTCTTTATCACGGAAGCAATATAAATATATCTCTCATTGGTAATAATGCTTTCCGCATCGTCGTCCATCTCTTTTTCAGCCGCTTTGATATCCGCCTCGATATGATCTGCAATCTCCCTCGGCAAATTTATCGTATGCATAATTTTATCATCGCGTTCAAAAATTTTAATGGCATACCACCGCTGCTGTTCCTCAGGCATATTATGTACAGCCGCCTCTTCAATATGAGCAAGCGCATGTTCGACCACACCGGAAAAACTATGCTGAGGAACGGTTTTTCCGTTTTTCGCCGCCATAATAGCCTCTTCTGCTGCTTCCGCAATACCGGTTCCCTTTAAAGCGGATATTTCGACAACCTTACAGCCAAGCTGACGGGAAAGCTCCGCGATGTCAATTTTATCGCCGTTTTTCCTTACCACATCCATCATATTGATGGCAACAACAACTGGAATTCCAAGCTCTGTAAGCTGTGTTGTAAGATATAAATTGCGTTCGAGATTGGTACCGTCTACAATATTCAAAATCGCATCCGGGCGCTCGGTAATCAGGTAATTTCTCGCCACAACCTCTTCCAGCGTATACGGAGACAGCGAGTAAATACCCGGAAGGTCCATAATGATAACACCGTCATGCTTTTTCAGCTTTCCTTCTTTCTTCTCGACTGTAACGCCGGGCCAGTTCCCTACAAATTGGTTGGAACCTGTCAGCGCATTAAACAATGTTGTTTTACCGCTGTTTGGATTGCCCGCAAGAGCAATCTTAATTTGCTTTGTATCCATAGCCGTTCTCCTTTTTAAGGTTAGTTTTTTCTAACCAATGTTCATAAATAAAAATCTTTGCATTTTTCATTCATTTACTCGACTTCAATCATGTCAGCGTCTGCTTTTCGTATCGACAGTTCATAGCCCCTGACGGTCACCTCAATCGGATCCCCAAGCGGCGCTACTTTGCGTACATACACATCAACACCTTTGGTAATTCCCATGTCCATGATTCGTCTTTTGACGGCGCCTTCGCCGTGGAGCTTTAACACTTTCACAGTTTCGCCGATTTTTGCCTGCTTCAAGGTTTTCATCGCTGTTTTCCTCCTTATCTTCTATTTCAACGGCTTTCGCCTGATTTACGGTTGAATAGCAAGAGTCCACATGACCCATGTTTTCCTGCTTATCAAAAAGAACGGCGTGTCTGCCCTCAAACCATAATTTTTGCAGCCATTTCCTTACTGATTGCCACACGCGATTCCTTTATATTTACAATTAAATTGCCGCCTACGGTCGTCACAACGGTGACCGTTCCGCCCGGAACAAAGCCGAGGTCTTCCAAATGCTTTTTTACTTCTGGAGTTCCTCCTACTTTTTTTATCATGTTTTCTTCCCCGTTCCCAGCTAATACCAAAGGCATCATCCTTATCTCCTTTTCCATTTTAGCAATGATATTTATTTTTGAGTTAGTTTCATCTAACCACTTCATATGATATCACATATCAGTCGGATTGTCAACACTTTTTTTCTATGACTAATTTACAAAAAGTTTATTGAACATTTTTTGCTATTATGATATAATTCATAAAAATCAATTTTTTCCTTAACCGAGGAAGCAGGTGAAAAAAATGAAAATCATGGAATCCGCTGAAAATTATTTGGAAACCATTTTAATTCTGCAAAAACGAAACGGTTCTGTGCGTTCCATTGATATTGTGAATGAACTCGACTTTACAAAAGCAAGTGTCAGTATCGCAATGAAAAATCTTCGTGAAAACGGCTATATTGAAATGGATTCCGGCGGTTTTATTAAATTATTGGATACAGGAAGAGAAATCGCCGAGCGAATGTATGAACGCCACACGTTAATTTCTGATTGGCTGATTGCGCTTGGTGTCACGCCGGCAGTCGCCGTTGATGACGCCTGCCGCATGGAACATGTTATCAGTGCGGAAAGCTTTGAAGCCATTAAAAAACATGTATATATGCAAAAGGATAACGCAAAGAAATCATAGCTATCGGTTTTACCGACGGCTTTTTCATCCCCTAATTCTGACAAAAATGTTACCAGAAGAACTGAAAAAGCACTGTATTGTTTATCAGCAAGCTGAGATTATACAAAAAGGACACATTGAAAAAATGCGTCCTTTTTTGTTATTTATTCCAAAAAAATTTCAAAAACATGCCTGACAGATGCCAATACGGTCCGCCGTCTTTCCGTTTATTACGATATGTTTAAAACGCCAATAGCATCCTTGATGGTTTTTTCATGTGCTTCCATCCCGTATTTGTCAACTTCTGCTTTGTTCTTTTCCCCATGTGTCAAGCAGCCGGCGCCGCCGATACAACCGCCGGTACAAGCCATACCTTCAATAAAATTACCGTCCAAAACACGTTTGGAAGCTTTCAGAAGTGCCATACGGCATGCCTCAATTCCGTCACAGGAAACCGCCTTTAAATCAAAATTATCAATGCCCTGCTCCTTAAGTGCCTCCGCTACAGCGTCGGAAAGACCGCCGCAGCGAGCAAAAATTCTGCCGAAATAAGAAGCGTTGTCGAGCACATCCTCACCAAGAGATGTAATATCGATATCTCTGCTGTCAAACAGCGCCTGAAGTTCCTCAAAGGTGATGACCGTATCGATATAAGGAGCTACCTCCGGTTTCTGAAATTCCATTTTCTTTGCTGTACAAGGCCCGATAAAGACAATTTTCGCTCCGGGCGTCGTATCCTTGATATATTTGGAAATCGTACCGACGGGTGAAAGATTATGAGACACATAAGGAGCAAGATCCGGAAATGCTTTTTGTACATACGATACAAATGCCGGACAGCAGGAGCTGGTCAAAAAGCCTTTCTCAGCAAGCTCGGCAGCTTCGTTGTATGCTACCATATCCGCCCCCAGCGCCGCCTCCACAACCGTATGGAATCCAAGTGCCTTGATGCCGCTGATCACCTGACCGAGCTTTGCATAAGTAAACTGGCTCGATATCGAAGGCGCCACAACAGCATACACCTTATAATTCTGGTTATTGTCGCTCTTTTTGATGATGTCAATCACGTCAAGGATATAGGATTTGTCCGAGATTGCACCAAACGGGCATTGATATACACATGCACCGCAGGATATACATTTGTCGTTGTTGATGGACGCCGCCATATCCTCGCGCATCGAGATCGCCCCTACCTTGCAGGAACGCTCGCACGGGCGCTTGAAATCCATAATTGCTCCGTACGGGCATACCTTGGCGCATTGTCCGCATTCTACACATTTTGATTTATCAATATGTGCAACATGCGCGGCATCAAAGGTAATGGCACCGCGGCGGCAAACATCTTCACATCGATGAGCAAGACAGCCGCGGCAAGCATCTGTAACCTTATATCCACCGACCGGACACTCATCACATGCAATATCAATAACTTCAATCACATTGGGATTTGACCGGTTTCCTCCCATGGCAAGCTTCACACGCTCGGACAAAATAGCCCTTTCTTTGTAGATGCAGCAGCGCATGGTCGCTTCATTCCCGGGAACAATCGTTTTGGGAATATCCGTGATATGTTCAAGCAATTCATCTCTCCATGCCAAACGTGCCACTTCACGGAGCACTTTATATTTTAAATGCTGTATCTTTGTATCGAATTTTCTCACAGCCGATACCTTCCTTCCTTTGGATATCACCTTAGAAATAACTGACTTTGATTCGCTTCCCCATCTTCTTCAAGCATTCCGAAAGCTCACTTACAAGCTGCATTTTGATATTGAAATTGATCGGAAGATCAGGATTTTGATGCGCCGGATTCATCGCACGACCGACATAAAAGTTGATGTCCGTCGCTTCTTCAAATAAGAGCCGGCAGATCATGGAGGCTCCATCCTGCTTATAGCTCCATTCCTTATAGGATTCATTGTCTTTGAGATAATCCTTGGCATATTCAAGAACCTTGTTAATCGTGATTACGCCTTCCGTTACAAGATCCACACCATCGATATGAGCAATCGGCGGAATTTCCGGATCGACGAAATTCAGATCCGTCTGAACGGTTTTACCAAGATAGCGCGCGGCAATTGACGAAGTCGTTCCGCCGCAGACAATATGCTTGCCCTCCTTGGAAAAAAACAAGGACATCATTTTATCGCAGTCGTCACGGTTTGACGGGGGACCAAATAAAAGATTCATCGGTTCTCTTTTGCGAATCCGAACCGTACATACGGTCGCATCGTCACCCGGTTTTCCGTCATACAGACGATTACACTCATCCAGCAAAATCGTAGAAAGTGTTTTTGCCGTAAAGCCAACATCATAAAACGTCTCCATGTAGGAAACGATATCTTTCCTGTCCCATCCGAAATTCAAAGCAAGCCCGACGCCCGCATGAATACAACCGTCGCTCATAGCGATAAAGATATCATTTTCCTGAAGTTTGATCCGGGAACGATATATCATCTTCCCACCGATCACAGATTCCGTTTTCGGTATTTCCACCCCGTGACCGTCACGCAGCAGAATGACGGCGGGATTGTCATACTGAATGATTTCCGCATATTCGTTTTCAACCAACCGAATGATAGTAAAGGTAGAATACGCAACCCCGCGTACGGAGCACACCGGAAGAGTCGCAGCCATTGTGGACACGCAATCCTCCAGAGAAAGCCCCTCGGACATCATCGTTGAAATAATTTTTGCCGTCAAAGTCGACAGAATACTGGCTTTCACGCCGCTGCCAAGTCCGTCCGCCAGAACAATCACCGTCGAGCCATCGCCTTGATCAATCACATCAATATGATCCCCGCAGAGCTCTTCGCCATAATGATTGACGCTCCGGTATCCGATATCCGCACAAAGATTATTCATTGGTAATCGACTCCTTCAGCTTCGTCAGGGCGATTTTTGTTTCCGCCGCCGTTTCGCCGAGCAAAGATGCAATCTCCTGTACGATACGCATTTGTTTATCCACAACATGATCGGCAATTTCAATGGTTTGACGGCTCATTTCCTCTTTTTTCTCGCGCTCGTTTTCTTCCTCGGTTACATCTCTCATGATACAGATCAAAATGCGGTAGTCCTTATCAAAAATGATGGTTTGTTCCACATATCGGTCATATTCGGCAAGATAAACATGCTGTTCTGAAATCCTGCGTCCTGAATTTTTAGCCTCCAAAAAGGCTTTCGGATCCAAAATACGAACAACAGGCTCGCCCATCACATCCGACGCACGGGAAATATTCATCAAACTGAGGGCTGCACGGTTGATTTGCTGAACCTCAAGATTCTCATTCAATACGACAATGCCGTTCGGTGTATTGTTGATAATATTGTCCGAGAAGTTTTCCGCGCGATCCTTCAGATACGGAAGACACATGGAAATTTCCGCCTTCCCCTGATAAATGGCAATCGCTTTCGCACGGCATGAATCATATCCGCAGGAACCGCAGTTCAATTCATCAGACGGCTTTGTTTTTCCCATTTGGCGAAGAATTTCCGTAATTTCTTCCTCTGTCGGCATTTTCAGTTTACGTTCTATGTATTCAAAATGCTTTTCTGTATCCGCTGAATCAGGCTGGCGCACATCAAAATCTTCTTTTCCCGCATATTCGGAAACCGCAATATAACTCCGTACCGGAGAACGGTGATATTTTTCCATGACAGGACCGCCGATACAGCTGCCGACACATGCCGACATCTCAATAAAACATTTATGAAGCTTGCCGGCTTCAATATCCCGCAGCGCGGAAATACAATTTTCCACGCCGTCTATCGCAAGATAGGTATATCCCGCCGCCGTACAATCCATTGTTTTCAGAATACCGCCCGTCGTCGGGAAAAATCTGGCACGGCTTTCCTGATTGCTGTCCTGATTCTGCTCCAGCGTGACATGTTCGCGCGTAAACCATTCCGTCAGCTCTTCAAAGGTCAGAACGGCATCAACACCTTTATAATAATCTGCTTCATCCTTTTTGGCGACACACGGACCGATGAATACCGTTTTTGCGTTGGGTTTTCTTCGTTTGATATCCGCCGAATGTGCCTGCATCGGACTCATGACATCTGCTAAATACGGAAGCTCTGCGGGAAAATATTTTTGAATCAAAAGATTGACGGAATGGCAGCAGGAAGAAATCAAAATGTCTTGTCTTCCTTCCGCCAAAATACGTTCGTATTCCCGCTTGACAATGGTAGCGCCAATCGCCGTTTCTTCCGCGTCGGCAAACCCGATTTTCTGTAAAGTCGTCCGCATACTGTCAATGCCGACACCCTCATAATTGGCAATAAAAGAAGGAGCAAGGCTCGCGATGACAGGTTCTCCGCTGTCCAAAAGGGTACGCACGAGTTCCGTGCTGTCCGCTATCTGCTTTGCGTTCTGCGGACATACTACAAAGCATTGACCGCAAAGAATACACTCATTTCCGACAATATTCGCCTGGTTACCGGAAAACCGAATAGATTTGACCGGGCAATGACGAATGCATTTATAGCAATTTTTACAGTTGGATTTTTTCAGCTTCAGAAATTCGCCCACAAAGCATCCCTCCTTACGATTTCAGCTTTCCCAGTATATGATTCCGGAAAAATTCATCAAAACCTGCCGGTGTCACACCGGTATAAACCTCATCATCCACCTGAATCGTTACACCAACCCGATTGCATTTTCCAATGCAAAAGCTTCCGGCAAGCGTAATTTCATCTTCAAGCGAATGCTCCGACACCGCCTGCTTCATCCGTTCCACAATTTCATGCGAACCCTTCAGATGGCAGGAACTGCCGACACAAATCTGAACGATCATGGAAAAACTCCTTTCCGTCCTTCAAAATACCTTGCAAAGGTTTCAATCCTATTTTGAAACAATTCAAATCCTTGATAAAATTTCCGTCTTGAAAAACGTCTCTGCCGTCTCAGGAGTCACGGAAAAAATAGTGTCTCCAATGGTAACACAGACGCCCTTCTGACATTGTCCCAGACAAAAGGTTCCTGCAATTTCAACTTTGTCTTCCAAATGATTTTCCTCAATCAAGTGGCGTAAATCCTCCACAACCTGACGTGAACCTTTGAGATGGCAGGAACTGCCGATGCATACCGTAACTTTCATGAAATCATTCCTCCGTTTTTATATTCCACAGTATTTGCCAGAGAAAGCAGATTTTTTTTGCGTTCTCCCTCTGTTTTAATTGATTTTGAGGCTGCCGCGACCGGAACCCATTTTAAAACAGAATCCCTATCAAATCCTGATTTTTCGCAGAACAAAGTCAAATATTTTTCCGCAGACTGCGTGTTTCCGGACAACAAAAATAAAATATAGGTAATTGCCGCATCCACACACGGATAGCCTTGTGTCGCATGTGACCAATCGATGATAAACGGCACGCCGTCCTCTCTTATCAAAATATTTGAGGGACTAAAATCACAATGGCAAAGATGGCTTGGTCCCGGCATTTCCCGAAGTTTCATTTGTAGATCATAGCGCACCGTTGCCACAAGTTCCGAATAAGAAATCTTGCGTATCATTTTATCCTTGAGCGTCGTCAAAAGCGGAACCTTCTTGCTGTGTACCTGTTCCTGCAGGGATACGAAAAGATCCCAATATTCATCCAGCCGCTCCGGGTGCTCCTCCATAAGAGAAGCAAGCGTTTTTCCTTCTATGTATTCCAGTGCAAGCGCCCATTTTCCGTCTACGGTTCCTACCTCAAGAATTTTCGGAATCGCAAGTCCCGTTTCCTCAATTCTTGCCTGATTCAGCGCTTCATTCAAAATATCAGCTTTGGAATAACTCTCGTCATAAACCTTTATCGCAACATCACCGTCTCGATATACGGTTTTTCCCTTTCTGACCGCAAGAATCTTGTCAAGTTTCATAGAAAGTCCTCCTCATAACATCAACCATCCTCTTTTCGATGCTGTTTCATTATGATTTTATCATAAAAATTAAAAATAGTAAAATGTAAATATAGCATATCGATATATTTTTATCGATATGCCGCCGTATTTCAATCTTCCCATCAAGGAAAATCCCTCTGTCAAATAGACAGAGCAAGCTATAAAACACCGTATCAGACTCAGAATATACGGGAAGCGGCTCATTCTGAAATGATATATGCCTTTACTTTTGCTTCAAACCGATGACAGTATACCATTTACGGAACAAAATTTCAAGTGGATATCTAAGGTTTTTCTATGCAAATGCATTTCGATTGTCGTCCTTGGCAATCACCGTCCGGAACAGGTCGTATATTTGCCTCTGAAGGGGACTGAATTTTTTGTTTTTATGAGAAATCATATAATATTCTCTGTCAAAATTGATTCCTGCGATTTCAATCCTTCTTAATTGTCCCGAAGCAAGATAGGAAGAAATCAAGCCTTCGGGCAAAATCGCAATGCCGAGTCCAGCGGCAGCGGCAGCAAGAATCGCTTCATTGCTGACAGATTCCATCATAGGCGATACCGAAAGATGATGAAGGGAAAAAACATTGTCAAGCAGTTCCCGTGAAGCGCTTCCTTTCTCTCGGAACAGAAGATTATGGGCCTGCAGATCGGAAAGCTCCGTCTTATCTGGAATTTCATAATTCACCGCACACACAGCAGCAAGCCTGTCAGCCCCGAAAGCAACCGCCCGAATACGAGAAGACATAACCTGCCCCTCCACCATTCCGAAATCAAGGTTTCCCTGTTCCAACTCTCTCTCAATGATTCCTGTATTGTTAATGATAACAGATAGTTTGACATCCGGATAGAAAAACTTGATTTTTTTTATGTATTCCGGAATCATCGTCTTTCCGACAGTCAGAGAAGAACCGATTCGGATGGTAGGCTGCTTGCTGCCCTGTCTTGCGACATTCTCGAAATCGTCAAAGCTTGCCAGCACTTCCCTTGCTTTGAGCAGCAAATTTTTACCGGCATCGGTAATCACAAGCCTTTGATTGATACGATCAAATAAAATTACCTTATAATATTTTTCAATTTCCGAAATCGTAAAACTCACCGCCGGCTGTGCGATATGAAGTATTTCCGCAGCTTTTGTGATACTTCCGTTTTCACAAACGGCAATAAATATTTTTAAATGGCGTATCGTCATAGCAACCTCCGGAAATTTATTATAACAAAAATATTATTAACTCTATAAGATTATAATACTTTACAAATAGGCTGTCAAGGTATATAATAAAAGAATCATGATGCGGTCATACAGGGCAATCGGTTTTACAAATCGTCATCAAGACATAGGCTCTGCATCTGATTTCTGAATCTTTGGCAGCGATTTTTCTCCATCATTCGGGAGCGTGTATGCTCCATCTTCACACGAAATCATGCTCTGCGAGCGTATGATAAATAAAAGGAGGCAAAACCCATGATTACGAACTATTCTGAAATTACCCCCTACATCAAAGAGCTTGCCGCCCTGTCGGACAACAGCAATCATATTGTTCCTCAAATGTATTTGGAACACGATGTCAAAAGAGGACTGCGCGACCTCAACGGCAACGGCGTTGTCGCGGGACTCACAGAGGTTTCCTGCATCAAAGCGAAAGAGCGGGACGAAACGGGAAAAGAGATTCCCTGTGAAGGACAGCTCTATTACAGAGGCATCAACATCCGGGATATCGTAAAAGGTTTTATGAAAGATAACCGCCCCGGATTTGAGGAAACCGTCTATCTTCTTTTGTTTTCGGCACTTCCGAAAAAAGATGATCTGGACCGCTTTTCCAATCAGCTTTCCCTCTATCGTTCTCTGCCGCCGTCATTTGTACGGGATATGATTCTGAAAGCGCCCGGCAAGGACATGATGAATATTCTTTCCCGCAGTGTTCTTGCGCTTTATGCCTATGATGAAAATCCGGATGATATTTCAACGCCGAATGTTTTGCGGCAATGCCTTCAGCTGATTGCGGAATTTCCTCTGCTTGCCGTATACAGCTATCAATCCTATCAGCATTATCACAACGGAAAAAGTCTGTTCATCCATTTCCCAAAGCCGGAACTCGGAACGGCAGAAAATTTGCTCTATATTCTCAGAGAAAACGGCGAATACAGTCCGCTCGAAGCAAAGCTTTTGGATCTTGCTCTGGTTCTGCACGCCGAACACGGCGGCGGCAATAATTCGACATTTACCACTCATGTTGTCACTTCTTCAGGAACCGATACGTATTCCGCGGTTTCCGCTGCTCTTGGCTCTCTGAAAGGTCCTCGTCACGGCGGAGCCAATATCAAAGTCATGCAGATGTTTGACGACATGAGACGTTCTATCAACACCTCCGACAAAGCGCAAGTTACAGATTATCTTGTCCGTCTTTTGGATAAGAACGCCTTTGACCGGGCAGGCTTAATCTATGGCATGGGACATGCCGTTTACTCCATTTCCGACCCGAGAGCCGATATCCTGAAGGAATCCGCCAAACGGCTTTCTGTGGAAAAAGGAATGGAAGAAGAATTTGCACTTTACGAAACCGTAGCTGAGGTCGCACCCGAAATCATATCGGAAAAAAGAAAGATGTATAAAGGCGTCAGCGCCAATGTGGATTTCTATTCCGGCATGGTATACAAAATGCTGGGACTTCCCTACGAACTCTTTACTCCGATTTTCGCCGTCTCCCGAATCGCAGGCTGGAGCGCCCATAGACTTGAGGAAATTCAAAATTCCGGAAAAATCATTCGCCCCTCTTATATCAGCGTAAAGGATGAAATGCCGTATATCAAGCTTTCAGACCGATAAATCTCCCTACATAACTTATCAATCAAAGGCAACAAAATGAAACACACAAAACGATTGTTTTCCCTTTTTCTTTCCATGCTGAAAATCGGACTCTTCACCTTCGGCGGCGGATATGCCATGATTGCTTTAATCGAAAATGAGTTCGTTTCCAAAAAGAAATGGATTGACAAAGAAGAATTTCTCGACATGGTGGCAATTTCCGAATCAACACCCGGTCCTCTCGCTATCAACAGTGCCACCTATATCGGCTACAAAACCGCAGGTGTTGCAGGCGCGTTTTCCGCAACCATTGCGGTTTGTATTCCGTCTTTTGTCATCATTTATATCATATCCTTATTTTTCGACCAATTTCTATCCCTAGAATATGCGCAATATGCTTTCCGGGGGATACAGGTATGCGTTATCTATTTGATTTTGTCAGCGGGACTAAAAATGCTGAAAGAACTGAAAAAAACGACTTTTAATTTAATCGTTTTTTTCCTTACCTTTTTTTTCATGGTTCTGTTTTCTCTTTTCGCTGTAGATTTTTCTTCCGTTTTCTACATTTTCATCAGTGCATTTGCCGGATTAACTGTATATCTGATTGCCTTTCTTCGTGAGAAACGGAGGCAAAACCCGAAATGATATATCTCAAACTGTTCCTCACTTTTTTTAAGATCGGCGCCGTATCTTTCGGCGGCGGATACGGTATGATTTCTCTCATTCGTGAAGAAGCGCTTTCAAACGGATGGTTCACGGAGGATGAATTCTTAAATCTCATTGCTGTTTCCGAATCCACACCGGGACCGATTGCAGTCAACATTGCAACATTCGTCGGTTCCTCGGAAGCTGGAATATTAGGCGCGTTCCTTGCAACACTGGGCGTTGTTCTTCCCTCTTTTATTATCATACTGATTATCGCCGCTTTGATTCAAAATCTTTTGAAGTATGCAGGTGTCAACGCAGCACTCAGTGCCGTCCGTCCCTGTATCACAGGCTTGATTCTTGCGACCGCTCTTACTATGCTGATGAGCACCCTATTTAGCTATACAACCATAGCGGATAGTTTGTCTGTCGACTACAACGGTATGATTATTTTTATCATTCTGATCCTTATCGGTATTTTATTTCATAAGCTCAAAAAGAAAAAGCCGTCTCCGATTTTCATGATTCTGATCTCAGCCGGTCTCGGTATTTTACTGTATTCCGTTTTTTGATCTTTCAAATTATGATTTCGTATGGCAAAGGAGTTTTGTTCTATGAGCAAAAAACAAAAATATATCAGTTTTACCGTCTTCTTTCTGATCATCGTCATTCTTCTTGTCGGAATCTTCTTAACCGGAAATTCTTCTGAAACAGAGTCGATCCAAGAAGTCATGCAGAACGAGGTACTGCACGATACGCATAAAATCAGCCTGTTTGGCATTATGGATGTCAATCCGGGACTGATTTCGGCATTTGTCGTTACAGTCATTTTGTTTGTATTTGCTTTGGTTGTCCGAATTTTTGTCATCCCCCGCTTTCGGAATGTGCCGGGAAAATTTCAGATGATTCTCGAAGAAGCTGTCGGCCTTTTCGATAGACTGGCAAAGACCAACAGTCCGCACCGCAACCGCTTTCTCGGTGCCTATGTATTCACGGCCGGTTCCTATATTTTTATTGGCACTATATTTGAGCTGTTTGGATTTCAGGCAATTTCGACGCATGGCTCTTCCGTCGTGCTCCCTGCGCCCTTGTCGGATATCAACGGCGCAATTGCACTCGGATTTCTCTCTTACGGCGTGATTCTTGTCGGAGGTCTCACTGCAAATGGGATACGCGGAATCGGGAGAGGGCTTAAGGAGTTTTCGCTGCCGATTTCCATGAGCTTCCGATTGTTCGGCGCACTACTCAGCGGAGCGCTGGTAACCGAACTTGTATACTATTATATGGGGTTAAGCTTTGTTCTTCCCGTCATCGTCGGCGTACTTTTCACGTTGCTTCATGCTTTTATTCAGGCATATGTACTTACCATGCTGACCGCGCTCTTCTATGGTGAGGTCACGGAACCGAAACCCAACACAAAAAAAACGAAACTGCCCGCTGTCAACGCCGGATACGACATGACTGCGGATAAAAATGGAGGTATCAAACAATGAAACCCTTAACAAAAAGACTTCTATCGGTACTTGTAGCTGTACTTTTGTTTTCAGCAATCGCTTTTTCCGCATATGCAGCGGAAGAAAATCTGTCGGATACAACGACAGCTGTCACACAAAATGAACAAACCGCAGAAAACAATAGCGAAGTACAAGATGACACCACATCCTCTAAAGCATGGGCTGCGGCTCTCGTTGTCGGACTCGCCGCTGTCGCCGGCGCAATCTCTATGGGAATTGCCATCGGCAAAACGGCAGAAAGCATTTCCCGCCAGCCTGAAGCGGAAGGAAAAATACGATCCGCTATGATGCTTGGACTTGTTTTTATTGAAACCGTTGTAATCTATGCTTTGATCGTAGCAATTCTCTTAATCTTTGTATTATAAAGGAAGGTGTCGTTCATGCCACTGAATATTGACTGGCAGCAAATTTTGTTGCATCTTCTGAATTTTACAATTCTGTTTGCCATTCTCTATTTTCTTCTATACAAGCCGGTCAAAGCTTTTATGGAGAAACGCAGGCTGGAATATGAAAACCGCGAAAAGGAATCTCAAAACCAACTGACGGAAGCAGAAAATATAAAAGCGCAATATCAAAAGAAGCTGGAAAAAGCTGATGAAGAAATTCAGGCACAAAAGCAGGCGGCTGAAACACAATCGCTTGAGCTTGCCGAGTCAAAGCTCAAGGACGCACGCGCTGAAGCGGAAAAACTTCTCAGTCAAGCGAAAGTACAGGCACAGAAAGAACATGATGAAATTGTCGCTTCCGCTCAACAGGAAATTGCAGATTCAGCAGTAAAGGCAGCGGAAAAAATGATTGCGGAAAGCACCTCGCAAACATTCGATCAATTTTTAGCCTCTGTTGAGAGGAGTAAATCTCATGACAACAACAACCACCATTGATAAAGAAGCCGTATTGTATGCTGCAGCAGCCCCGAGTGCCGAGCAAAAAGCAAAATTTGAAGCATTTCTTGCACAACGGTATGGTCAGAATATCCGACTGGTATTTTGTGAAGATAAAACCATACAAGGCTTTCGTCTCGAAGTAGGCTCCGATATATACGATTTCAGCGTAAGGGGACGTTTCGAGCAATTCAAGCATGCTCTTGAAGCTGCCGCATCAAAAGAAGGAGAAATCATTCCTCTTCTGCGCGAAACTATCCGAAGCTGGACACCGGAAGCTTTGGCAGAAGAAATTGGCGTTGTATGCGCTGTCGGAGACGGTATTGCAACTGTAAAAGGGTTAAAGAATGCTTTCTATGGAGAGATTCTTCTCTTTTCATCCGGAGTTCGCGGCATGGTACAGAATCTCAGCGAGTCTGAGATATCCTGCATCTTATTTGATGATGACGAAAATGTCACAGAAGGAAGTCCCGTAAAACGGACCGGAAAGGTCGCAGGGATTCCGGTGGGGGATGCTATGATAGGCAGAGTGGTCGGCGCACTTGGGAATCCCATTGACGGCAAAGGAAAAATTGAAACAAAAACTTATCGCAAAATCGAAAATCCCGCGCCTGCCATTATTGACAGAAGTCCGGTAAAAAGACCGCTTGAAACAGGGATTCTTGCCATTGACTCGATGTTTCCAATCGGACGAGGACAAAGAGAGCTGATTATCGGTGACCGTCAGACCGGAAAAACTGCTATCGCAGTCGATACCATTTTGAATCAAAAAGGCAAGCATGTCATCTGTATTTATGTTGCCATCGGGCAAAAGGCCAGCTCCATTGCGCAGCTTTCGGCAAGCTTAGAGCGTCATGGTGCTATGGACTACACCATCATTGTCAGTTCCACCGCCTCAGATCCCGCTCCGCTTCAATACATCGCTCCTTATGCAGGCTGTGCTCTCGGCGAATATTTTATGGAAAAAGGACAGGATGTGCTTATCGTATATGATGATCTCTCCAAACATGCCGTAGCATATCGTTCCTTGAGTCTTCTGCTTGGAAGGGCTCCGGGACGTGAAGCCTATCCCGGAGATGTCTTTTATCTTCACTCCAGACTTTTGGAGCGTTCCGCTCAGCTTTCCGTGCAAAAAGGCGGCGGCAGTATGACTGCGCTTCCTATTGTAGAAACACAAGCGGGCGACGTTTCCGCTTATATCCCCACGAACATCATTTCCATCACAGACGGTCAGATTTTCTTAGAAAGTGAGCTCTTTTTCTCCGGTCAGCGTCCGGCAGTCAACATCGGAATTTCTGTTTCCCGTGTCGGCGGTGATGCCCAAACAAAAGCAATGAAAAAAGCGACTGGGACGATTCGTCTTGATCTTGCTCAATACAGGGAAATGAAGATTTTTACACAATTCTCAAGCGATCTCGACGAATCAACAAAAAAACAGCTTATATATGGTCAGTCACTCATGCGGCTTCTCAGGCAGGAACAATATCACCCTTACAGTCAGCATGAACAAATCATTCTTTTAACAGCCGCTCTTGAGCATCTTTTTACCGCAGTCTCACCGGACAATATTCCGTCCGCGGCAAATAAGCTGCTTGCCTATTTCACGCAAGCCATGCCGGAATTATGCTACAGATTAGATGAGTCCGGCACACTCTCCGATGAGGAGAAAAAACAGATTGTCGAAACAGCAAAAGCCTTTTTTGACAAACAAGAAATACGGTGATCTTATGGCAACGCTCAAAGAAATCCGAAATCACATTGAAAGCATCAGGGAAACACAAAAAATTACAAACGCGATGTATCTGATTGCCTCCGCAAAGCTGCGTCGCGCCAAAAGCGAATTGGATCAGACAAAACCTTATTTTGCCGCATTGAGAAGTGAAATCAAGCGCATTTTCCGTACGGATGAAAAGGTAAACAGTCGATATTTTTATCCACTTGATATCGAGCCCAAACTGAACGGCACATATGCCTATCTTGTCATTACTGCTGATAAAGGGCTTGCAGGCGCTTATAATCAAAATGTAATTGAAGAAACTACCCGAATGCTGAAAGAACACGGCGATGCCAAACTCTTTGTCGTCGGTGAATATGGAAGACAATATTTTTTATCTCACAATATCCCCATTGAACAAAGCTTCCATTATACGGCACAGAATCCTATTTTTGAACGGGCAAGAGAAATCGGCTCCGTACTTTTGGATTTTTTTGATCGAGGTGAAATCCAAAAGCTGTTCGTTGTATACACCGATTTTGAAAACGGTCTCAGTATCAAAGCAAAAGCTACCCGTCTTCTTCCCTTTCACCGTGCGGACTTCGCTTATCATGAAGGAGAAAAAGCGGTATCCGTCCCATTTGAGTTTCAGCCATCCATTGTAGCGGTACTTGAAAATATGATTCCAAGCTACGTTGCCGGTTTCGTTTACAGTGCTCTTGTGGACAGTTTTTGCTGTGAGCAAAACGCGCGAATGACTGCGATGGACAGTGCTAACCGCAATGCGGAAGAGCTACTTGATGCACTTTCACGGGAATATCATCAAACCAGACAAAAAATAATTACACAGGAAATTACGGAAATTGCATCCGGAGCAAAATATCAAACAATCCAAAAACAAAAAAAGGAGAGCCAAGGCAATGGACTCGCAGGAACCAATGAAAGGTAAAATCATACAAATTACAGGATCCGTGGTTGACGTCCGTTTTGAAGCATCCGGGCTACCGAAAATCAAGGAAGCTTTAACCATTACGCCGGTCGACGGAAAGGTTCGCTTTATGGAAGTCGAACAGCATCTCGGAGATCACGCTGTCCGATGTGTTATGCTCTCCGAAACAGAAGGGCTGTCTTGTGGAATGGAGGTCACAGCGACAGGAGACGGTATCCGTGTTCCGGTCGGCACCTGCACGCTCGGCAGACTGTTCAACGTATTTGGTGAAACCATCGACGCAGGCGATCCGATTAAGGAGGACGCTGAACGGTGGAACATTCACAGAAAAGCGCCTGCTTTTACGGAACAAAACCCATCCGTTGAAATTTTGGAAACCGGAATTAAAGTTATCGACTTGCTGGAACCTTATCCGAAAGGTGGTAAAATCGGGCTTTTCGGCGGGGCCGGCGTCGGAAAAACCGTCCTGATTCAAGAGCTTATCCATAACGTTGCAATGGAGCATGGCGGCTATTCGGTCTTTGCCGGCGTCGGAGAGCGCTCACGGGAAGGTAATGATTTATGGAATGAAATGAAAGAAAGCGGTGTCTTTGACAAAACAGCGCTTGTTTTCGGACAAATGAACGAACCCCCCGGCGTGCGAATGCGCGTAGCGCTTTCCGGACTTACCATGGCAGAATATTTCCGTGATCACGATCATAAAGACGTTTTGCTTTTTATTGATAATATCTTCCGCTTTGTACAAGCCGGCAGCGAAGTCTCTACCCTGCTTGGCAGAATGCCGTCGGCAGTCGGTTATCAGCCTACGCTTGCCGAAGAAATGGGAGAACTGCAAGAACGGATTACTTCCACAAAAAACGGTTCCGTAACCTCGGTTCAGGCCGTTTATGTTCCAGCCGATGACCTGACGGATCCGGCTCCCGCCACGACGTTTTCCCATTTGGATGCGATTACCGTTCTCAGTCGTAAAATTGCCGAACAAGGTATTTATCCTGCCGTCGATCCTCTGGGATCTTCTTCCCGTATTCTCGAAGCTGATATCGTCGGATCTGAGCATTACCGTGTTGCGCGCAGCGTGCAGGAAATCCTGCAAAAATACAAGGAGCTTCAGGATATTATCGCCATTCTTGGTATGGAAGAACTTGATGACGGAGATAAATTGATTGTCGCACGTGCGAGAAAAATCCAACGTTTTCTTGCTCAGCCTACTCATATCGCGGAAAAATTCACAGGGATCCCCGGCATCTATGTGCCACTGTCCGAAACGCTTCGCGGATTCGATGCTATTATCAGCGGAAATGCAGATGATTATCCGGAAGCAGCCTTTTATAATGTCGGAACCATCGATGACGTCGTCAAGAAAGCCGAAAAGCTGCAGGAAACTGAGGGGTCTCTATGAACACTTTTAAACTGAATATTCTGGCGGCGGATAAAACCTTCTATATTGGAGATGCGATATCTCTCATCATTCCTACAACCGAAGGACAATACGGAATTTTAGCGCATCA
Organism: uncultured Eubacteriales bacterium; assembly: GCA_900542425.1. Lineage (GTDB taxonomy): Bacteria > Bacillota > Clostridia > Oscillospirales > CAG-272 > QALR01. The sequence goes on along the minus strand of UQNQ01000004.1, from coordinate 38,574 downwards.
TCGAAATATGATTGCTGCCACCGTACCCGGAAAGCTGAAATACGTCACACCAGACGGACATGAACAGATAGCCGCTATTTCAAGCGGACTTGTCAAAGTAGAGGACAACGAGGTTTTGGTACTGGCAGAAAGCGCAGAGCGTCCCGAGGAAATTGATATTAACCGGGCAAAGCGAGATGCAGCATATGCGAAAGAAATGCTGTTGCACAAACAAAGCATCCGTGATTTTCATTCCGCACAGTCGCAGATTGCAAGAGCGCTCAATCGCATTCGTATCAAAGAAGAGCATGACATTCATTAAAGACCTTCCTTATGGCTTTCCTATTTCCCTGCACATGCTTTGCTGTGAGAGAAAGCGGAAAGGCAGAGACTAACACACAAATTCAGAGTTCAAAATAGCAATCAGGCGGCATCGGATTCCGATGCCGCCTGATTGCATGATATAGATATATGAAAACCAGTCAGAACGATGATGGTTTCAGCGATACCAAAGAACGAAGCGTTCCATCTTCACCATAAATTCCGACTGTATGCGTGTCGTCCTCCAGTACATATTTGCAGACAATGGTTTCATTCGGTTTGATCTCTTTCCGATAAGTAATACGCAACTGGCAGAAGCTTTCCTCACGATAAACTTTCTCCGGCAATGCTTCATACGCGAAATCAAGATAACAGAGATTGTGTACATGCCCGTTTAAATCAATATCCCGCCGCCCGACAGAAATCGGAATTTCCATGCTATATCCACGCGGCTCGCGCAGCCGCTCAAGTTCCGGATCATCAAACACATGCCTTGATTCCGTCTTATATTTTGCCATCATCTGCTCGTCAATCACCATAGGCTTTTTTGTACTGAAATTGACCAGCGCCCATTTGGAAGAAGCCATAACACAGCAGCTTCCATCTTCTCCGTAAATTTCAAAATCACGATATGAAGTAAAAAGAGACGCCTTGCCGCGGCTCCATGTCGTGACACGTAACCATTCACCGTATTTCGGCAAACGCAGAATGTCCACTTTCCATTCCAAAAGAATCCAGCTTACCATTGTTTGATCCATGGTTCCGACACCATATCCAAGTGTATCTGAATGATAAGCAGCAACATTTTCCAGCATCCTCAAAACCGCTTTTTCCGTAATTCTTCCGTCTTTCCCGAAATCCTCAAGCGTAGGTTTCATTTGTTCTTCATATATCATTTTATTCCTCCGCGTATACCATATTTCAAGATTAAAGTCAATATACCACAAACTTATGAACAAACAATGAATATGTGATAAATCATTCGGTTTTCTTCCATTTTTATGTTGACTTTGATGGATTTCACCGCTATAATGAAGCCGTGGAGAAATTCCGCAAATTTATACAAACATGTGAGGTTAACATGATGCTTTATCCAAAAAACGATACGGAAAAGCTGGACATGAATTTATTTCAAAATCCTACAGCGGAATACCGAGCCGCTCCTTTCTGGGCATGGAACTGCGAACTGGATCCCGAACTTCTGAAAAAAGAAATTGATTACATGAACACAATGGGCTTTGGCGGATATATGATGCATCCCCGCGTGGGAATGGCGACTCCGTATCTTTCCGAAGAATATATGGAGCTTGTCCGCACTTGTATCGAAAAAGGCAAGAAAAACAAAATGCTCGCCTGGCTTTATGACGAAGATAAGTGGCCGTCAGGCTTTGCCGGAGGACTGAACACCAAGAATGAGGAAAACCGGCAAAAGGCTCTTTTTATCACATCTCAGCCTTATAATGACGGGACCCTCATTACGGAATATGATAAAGCACACTCGACCGATAAACTACCGGAAACCAAATACTATTTTGTTGCCTGCTTTGATGTTCTGTTAAATGCAGATTCCAAGCTTGTTTCCTATAAACGAATCGATATTGCCGATGAAATTCCGGAAGGTCATGAAAAATGGTTTTCTTATGTGGAATACGCAGTTACCGTTCCATATTATAACAATCAGGCTTATTGCGACACTCTACAGAAACGTGTCATAGACAATTTCATTCAAATCACACATGATGCGTATAAAAAACATTTTTCAAAAGAATTCGGCACGGTTATCCCGGCTATTTTTACCGATGAACCGAATTTCCGCACAAAAACGACGCTAAAATTTGCCACAGATAAACATGGTATCGTTCTTCCCTATACAACGGATTTTGATAACACGTTCCGGAAAGCTTATGGGATCAGTATTGAAGATCATCTTCCGGTACTTGTATGGGAACCTGCAAACGGAATTCCCTCTCAAATCCGCTATTGGTATCACGATCATGTAACCGAACGCTTCGTCGAGGCATTTTCCGACAATGTGGGAAAATGGTGCGAGGAAAGCGGTATCTTGATGACAGGACATGTCCTTGCTGAGCAATCACTTGGCTCGCAGACAGCCAGTGTCGGAGATGCTATGCGGTGTTACCGCGGCTTTACGCTGCCGGGTATCGATATGCTTTGCGATGCTCGTGAGCTGAATACAGCAAAACAGGCGCAAAGTATAACTCGCCAATACGGACGACCCGGCGTTACAAGCGAGCTGTATGGTGTTACCAACTGGAATTTCGACTTCCGCGGGCATAAACTTCAGGGCGACTGGCAGGCAGCTCTCGGCGTGACATGCCGTGTTCCCCATCTTTTCTGGGTATCGATGGGAGGCGAATCAAAACGCGACTATCCCGCCTCGATTGGCTACCAATCTCCATGGTATACAGAATATAAGCGGATTGAAGATCATTTTGCACGCGTCAATACCGTTATGACAAGAGGAACTCCCGACGTCAAAATCGGAGTCCTTCATCCTATCGAATCCTATTGGCTCCATTTCGGACCAAATGACCAGACCATACGGCACCGTAATGATCTTGATAACCGTTTTGCTGAATTTACGGAATGGATGCTTTACGGACTGTTGGATTTTGACTTTATCTGCGAGGCCTTGCTTCCCTCTCAGTATCAGAAAACCGAAACAGGCTTCGCTGTCGGCAAGATGCGCTACAACACCATTGTGGTTCCGGCTTTGGAAACCATCCGAAGCACAACGCTTGCCGCGCTGAAACAATTTCACGCCGCAGGCGGAGAGGTTATTTTCGTCGGTGAGGCTCCCATTTATGTTGACGCTTTACCTTCCGAGGAAGCACGGAATTTTGCCGCGGAATGCAAAAACATCCCATGGATAAGAGGAGAACTTTACCAAGCCTTGTCCTCTCAAAAATTCCTTGATATTCGGGAACTAAACGGAAATGCTTCCGGCAACCTTATTTATCAACTCCGTGATGACGGAAATCAAAAGCACCTTTTCATCAGTCATGTTATGAAATGCCGCAATTATGACATTACGCCGATCGAATCCTATTATATCAATTTGACCGGTGAATGGCAGGTCTCGGAATACGATACTCTCACAGGAGAAAAACGCAAACTGAAAGTATCGTATAAAAACGGAAAAACCGTTTTCCCATGGGTTTGCAGCCGTGATTCTTCACTTCTGCTTGAATTGACTCCCGGAAAAGACCTCTCTGAAGACGGTTTCGTCTATACTGATAAGGATTATATCAAGGCTGAATACCCTGCGCACAGCGCAAAATTCGAACTTTCCGAACCAAATGTGCTTTTGCTTGACCGGCCGGAATACAGCATAAACGGCGGCGAATTACAGCCAGCACTCAATATTCTGAAAGCCGATGATATTATCCGTCGTGAACTCGGCATCCATATCCGCGGGAATCAAATGGCGCAGCCTTGGATCGAGCCACTGGACAAAAACCCACAGGATAAGGTAAGACTTCGCTATACCTTCGATTCCGATATCGAATACGAAGGCGCACATCTTGCGCTCGAAGCACCCGAATATACGGAAATCACTTTTAACGGCGAACCCGTGCCGATGAAAATTGACGGTTACTATATTGACGAAGCTTCCGTCAAAACCGTTCCCATGCCGAAAATCAAAAAAGGAACCAACGAACTGATTCTCGACATCAGAGTAGGAGACATTACTCCTTTAGAAGCATATTATTTGCTCGGAAATTTCGGAGTGGAACATCACGGCATCTATTCCAAAATTACAAAGCTTCCCGATGTGCTGTATTTTGACGATATTACCTCCCAGAAGCTCCCCTTCTACGGCGCCAATATCAAATACAGCATGAAATTCACTGGAGGCGGCAAAAAAACCGTGGAAATTTCAAAATACCGCGGTGCTGTCATTAAAGTGTATGTTGACGGCAACTGTAAAGGATATATAGATTTTCCGCCGCACAGATGCTATCTCGGCGAACTTGCGGACGGCGAGCATACGCTCGAACTTGAATTTTTCGGAAACCGCATGAATACACTGGGTCAGCTTCATAACACCGATGACAATATTCCTTGGGCAGGAAACGGCTCTTGGCGTACAAAAGGAAGATTTTGGACAGACGAGTATATGCTCTATCCGACCGGTATCATGACCGCACCTCGAATTTTGACAGAAGAATCTTCGTCACACTGATATTTTAAAACCACCGGCAATGCCGGTGGTTTTTATGATATAAAAAAATGAGGAGTAAGCATACCAGCATACTCCTCGTTTTTTATACAATATACAGAGATACTTCGGTTTCAGTAATCAATGACCACCATTTGATGACATTCAAAACGATCTACCGTATAAGTCAAAACACCGTCATCATAATCAAAGTCAATATCCTGCATCTGAGGTGCAAGATATACTCTTTTCGGTTTTGCATACAGCTTTAACGATATCTCCGTATGATAAATCGGAATCAAGTCTTCAATGATTTCCGTGCGTTCTCCGCGTTTGACCGGCGCCGCATACAAAAGATGATTCACGTACCGGTGTTCTTTTTCCTGCCTCATCAATGTTACAACGCCCTGTGCAGGAAGGTTTGTCGTCAGTGTTTTATCCTCGCCGAGCAAAAGATCCAGCACATGCGTAACGGTTTCCCGGGCAATCAAAGAACCCATTTTTGCGTATTCAGTAAAGATATTATACGAAATATAGGCGCCGTCCCGACCTATCGTGATGGCCGGATATACGTTCGATATATCGTTCGGCGTTTGAGCATGGCTTGAAAAATGCTCAACCGTTCTCGCAAAATATGGATTCTCCCGATATCCGATGACCTCACCCGTAGCACGGATCTCACAGGACGGCTCATAAATGGCATACGCGGCATTCCAAAGACCATTCATTTCGAATTTCGGACGAAGATAGCTTGGCACAAACTCCGTCTCTCCCATGTACTCAGCACCGAGATCAACCACAAAACCGCGCCCATTCGCATCAAGTGCGGACTTCCCTGATGCAAGAATTTTGCCACCGTTTTGAACAAAAGCACGCAGTTTTTCCGCAAGCATATCATCTACAAGGCTGTCATCGGTCATGATAAGCACCTTGTATTTATTGAAATCCTCTTCCGTATCTACTACATCAAAGAGATATTTACCCTCAAGAAGTATTCTTGACGCGCCGGTGCTTCCTTTCCATGAATTGCGTCCGGGCGGGCATTCCGAAGGGTGCATATGATGAAATACCGCCTCCTGTGCAAGGACAGCCACATCCGTAACTGCCTCCACATGATCACACCAAGGCTCTTTTGCTTCTACTTCCGCATAAGCCGCACCAATGAGTTTATAAGTTGCTTCCTCCATGAAGCCAAGCGGATGCATTTGATCTCCGATGGAACATTTTGCACCGTTCGCAAGAGAAAGCGCCGTTTCATAACGAAGAGCGTTCGGATGCTTGAACCCGCCGAACTCGCCCCAGCTTCGATGGAATTTTCCCGTCATTCCAAGATATTCCATACCGAGCGTTCTGGCATATGCCGCAGACAAAGGAAAATGATCATATCCCCAGCCGCCGGTCGGGAGGCTTTCCAGTTCCAAATGGGTATCGACATGTGCAAAATCACGGTTTCCGATCTCCAAATGACCCGCATTCTGAAATACAGGCAACCCCGGACGATATCTGTCCACTGTTTCACGAACACGTTTGGCATAATTCAAATAGGTTTCCACCGCAAAACGATATGCATTCTCGGGATTATACGGATCCCAGCCGCGTTCGCGCATTGCACGCACACACGTTTGGCAATAACACGGAATGACAGCGACAATATCGAGGAAAATCCCGTCCGCGTCATAATTCTCGCATACTTCGGCAATCTGATCGAGCAAATAATCAAGATATGGGGTACGGAAGCACAGGCGGTGATACCCGGGACGAGTAAAATCAGGCGTCCATGCGAGAGATTCATCCGGATTGCGGATGAGCCATTCCGGATGCCGTCTGGCCGTTTTTTCATCCAGCCCGGCGGAAAGATATACCGGCGTTTTCACACCGATTTCATGTGCCGCTTCTATTTCCGCCCCGAGCAAATCAAAGTCTAAACCCGGATGCATTTCATTTGCTTCAGAGGGGTGATATGCCCAGCCGTGATGGCATTTGGAAAATACCGTAATCGAGTCTACATGCCCGATTTTCAGCGCGCGCTGGAACTGCTCCTTTGAAAATTTGCTTCCGATGCCTTCGAGGCACTCGCTTGTGTGAAAATCAAGGTGAACCTGTCTGAATCTCATAAAAATTCTCCTTATCGTTCGATTTGCTCCATTATATAAGCTTCCAGAACATCTTTTTCTTTGATATCATTGAATTTATCAAGTCCGATACCGCATTCATAACCGGATGCAACTTCCTTCACATCATCTTTGAAACGGCGCAGCGAAGCGATTTTATCTTCAAAAATGATAACCCCGTCACGAACCACACGAATTTGTGAGGAACGCGTGACTTTTCCGTCTGTCACATAAGAGCCGGCAATCATGCCGACATTCGGCACATGAATGGTTTGTCTGACTTCAGCATGCCCGAGCACCACCTCACGGTAAATCGGCTTCAGCATACCCTTGATCGCTGCCGTAATCTCCTCAATACATTCATAAATAATGCGGTAAGTGCGAATATCTACGCCCTGAGATGCTGCGGAATCCAGCGCTGCCTTATCCGGACGCACGTTGAAGCCGACGATAAGCGCATTGGAAGCAGAAGCCAGCATGACGTCGCCCTCAATAATTCCGCCGACACCGGTATGAATCACATTAACCTTGACTTCTTCATTGGTGAGTTTTTCAAGCGATGCCTTGACCGCCTCAGCAGATCCCTTTACATCTGCCTTGACAATAATATTAAGATCTTTTACACCCTCGCTCATCTGGGCAAAGAGATCATCGAGATTGACCTTTGCATTTGCCTTGAAAACTTCTTCCTTTTCTTTTTGACGACGCTGCTCGGCAAGTTCTTTTGCCATGCGCTCATCTTCTACTGCGGCAAGTTCGTCACCTGCCGACGGAACGGAATCAAGACCGATAATCTCTACCGGAACGGACGGACCTGCAGATTTGATCTGTTTTCCTTTATCATCACTCATGGCGCGAATACGTCCGACTGCCGTACCGACAATAACGGTATCTCCCGCATGAAGCGTACCATTCTGGACAAGAATCGTTGCCACAGGTCCGCGACCGCGGTCAAGCTTCGCCTCAATGACGATCCCTTTCGCTCTGCGGTTTGGATTGGCCTTAAATTCCTTGACTTCTGCGACAAGAAGAATCATCTCAAGCAGTTCCGGAATGCCCTTTTTGGTAAGCGCCGAAACCGGAACGCAGATGGTGTCTCCGCCCCATTCCTCAGGGACAAGATCATACTTTGTCAATTCCTGCTTTACGTTTTCCGGATTTGCAGCGGGTTTGTCAATTTTATTGATCGCCACGATAATGGGAATTCCCGCCGCCTTTGCATGGTTGATTGCTTCCACAGTCTGCGGCATGATACCGTCGTCCGCGGCAACAACAAGAATAGCGATATCTGTAGATTTTGCACCGCGTGCACGCATCGCTGTAAATGCCTCATGCCCCGGCGTATCGAGGAATGTAATATCTTCCCCGTTCACATTGACACGATACGCGCCAATATGCTGCGTGATGCCTCCCGCTTCTCCTGCTGTCACATGAGTATTGCGGATGGCATCCAAAAGCGATGTTTTACCATGATCGACATGCCCCATAACGCAGACAACAGGCGGACGTGTCACAAGCGATTTCGGATCATCCTCACCCTCACTGAAAAGCTTTTCTTCAATGGTAACAACGACCTCCTTGGTCACCTTGGCGCCAAGTTCATCCGCCACAAGATAAGCGGTGTCATAGTCGATCACTTGATTCACTGTTGCCATGACTCCCATCATCATCAATTTTTTGACGACCTCACTGGCTGTTACCTTAAGCTTTGCCGCAAGCTCTGAAACTACAATTTCATCCGGAACAGATATGGAAAGCTGTGTCTTTTTGATTTCTGCTTTTTTGAATCTGTTATTTAGGATCTTTGCATTTTTATCCTTGGTACCTTTAGCATACGGGTTATAGGATTGCTGTTTTTTCAACTTCTGTCTGTCAGGTGCCGCATTGTTCCTACGTGTATTTTCCGGAACGAAAGTTTCAAGACGTTCATCATACTTGGAAAGATCTACTGTCGTTGTTCTTGTATCGACGATTCGGGTGGTCTTTGGCGCCATAGGTTTCTGTTCCTTTTTCTCTTTCGGTTTCTGCGGCTGCATTTGAATGGGACGCGGCACAGGCTGAGCAGGTTGTTTATGCATGCTTTCCTCATGTGGTTTTTGAGGATGTTCCGCTTGAATTTTCACTTCATTTCCTGTATTTTCAGTGGATTTTCTTTCTGTTTTTGTTTCGGCAACAGGCGGAACTACCACAGCTTCCGGCTGTTTTTCCTCTGTTTCTATTTCTTTTTCTTTCGGCAAATCGACCGGAGGCGCAGACGGAATTTCATGCTCTACGGCTTTTTCCGTATGCGTTTCAGATACTTCTTTCTCTTCCACATTCGGAGCTTCCGCTGTTTTTTCTGCTTCCGTCGCCTTCGGACGTTCAATATCCGCTTTCCCGGCAAGATAATCCGACATATTTGTAATCTGATTTTCTACAGTAAGCCGGTCAAAAAACAGAGAAAACTCATCCGGTCCCACTGTTCCGGAAGTTTTTCTGTCAATTCCGCAAGCCGCAAGAATATCAACGATATCCTTACTTTTTATATTGAAATCCTTGGCAAGAACGCTGATTTTTATTTGGTTTTGATTAATCGCCATGTTCTCATTCCTTTCACTCGGTATGTTATAAATTGCAGCAGATAAGCTCTGACAAATTCCGGTCGGTAATTCCGACACAGGCGGTAAACGATTTTCCGATCGCTCGCCCCAGCTCTTCTTTTGATACCTGACAAATAACCAGCCGGACGCCGTAATAGCGGCAGCGGTCAGAAAGCCGTTTTGCAGTATTTTCCGAAAGATCCGCGGATGTAATCACAGTAAAAATTTTTCCTTCCCGTAGCCCGTCACATACCATATCAGCGCCTGCAATCAGTTTGCCCGCTTTCTTGGCAAGTCCGATCCTGGAAAGTATTTGCTTTTTGTTTTCTTCATCCCTCATATGCGCTCACTCTCGATCTCAAGCTCGAGCTTTTCAAAAATTTCATCAGGAATCGTACATTCCAGACTTGCTTCCAAACGCTTTCTCGCCTTTTTCAGACAGGACTTCGAACGGCAGATATAGGCGCCGCGTCCCGATTTTTTGCCTGTGCGGTCGATTTCAATACCACCCGAATCCGGCAGTCTCACAACACGGATAAGCTCGCTTTTCGCTTTTTTTTCGGAGCATCCGATACATTTGCGCTCCGGAATTTTTTTTCGGACTGAATTTGACAAAGCGCATTCCTCCTTCGCTTATACGGTCTTGATATCAATTTTATATCCGGTAAGCTTTGCCGCAAGTCTGGCGTTCTGTCCTTCCTTCCCAATTGCAAGAGACAATTGATCAGGAGCGACAAGCACCCGACAGCTTCTCTCTCCATCCACAGTCACGCTTTTGACGGCAGCGGGCAAAAGCGCGGCGGATATATATTTTTCAGGAACATCGCTGAATGGAATAATATCGATTTTTTCTCCGTGAAGCTCCCCTAAAATACTCGATATTCTGCTACCCCGGTTTCCAATGCATGCACCTACCGGATCCACATTCTCATCCCGGCTTTCCACTGCAATTTTGGTTCGGGAGCCCGCTTCCCTTGAAATTCCCTTGATAATAACGGTTCCATCCTGAATTTCCGGCACCTCAAGCTCAAACAGTCTCTTAACCAGTCCAAAATGCGTGCGGGAAAGCGTTACAATCGGTCCTTTCAATTCATTTTTGACTTCCATAACAAACACTTTGATATGCTCGCCGACCTCAAATGTCTCACCCGGAATCTGCTCGCCCTTGAGAAGCACGGCTTCACTCGTTCCGGTGTCTACAATAACATTTCCATTCTGAGGATCGATTTTGACAACCGTCGCCGTAATGACTTCTTCTTTTTTACTTTCATATTCCTTGATCATCATGGAACGCTCGGCTTCACGGATCCCCTGAATAATGACCTGTTTTGCCGTCTGTGCGCTGATTCTTCCGAAATTTTTCGTTTTGACTTCAAATTCCGCAACACCGCCAAGCACATACCGACGATTCAGTTTTTTTGCTTCCTCAAGGGAAATTTCCGTTTCCGGATCCTCTACGGTTTCTACAATATTTTTGACCTGATAAACTTTGACATCCTTTTTTACCGGATCCAAAACGATTCTGACATTGCTGTTGCCGCCGCTGTCTTTTTTATAAGCGCTGATAAGAGCAGCCTCCACTCTCTCAAGCATATATTCCTTTGGAATTCCGCGCTCCTTTTCCAGTGCATCGAGCGCATTAAAAAATTCGGTGTTCATGTTTCCGAGTTCCCTTCTTCATTGATATTTTTACTGAAATCATATATGGTTTGTATTTTAGATATTTTCTCAATCGGAAAAACGATCTCCTCCCCGTCGCAGCTGGCGGTAATGGTTTTTCCATCATATGCGATGAGTGTTCCTGTATAGGTCTTACGCTTCTTCTCGTCGGGCGCGTAAAGTTTTATCTCAACGTCACAGCCAATGGATGCAGTAAAATGTGCCGGACGCCGCAGTACTCTTTCAATTCCCGGAGAAGAAACCTCCAAGTAATAGAAATCTTCAATCGGATCTGCGTCATCGATAACCGGCGCAATCGCACGGGATACACTCTCACAGTCATCGATACCGATACCATCGTCGGAATCAATCGTAATACGCAGATACCATTCCGCGCCCTCTTTTACATACTCTACATCCCAAATACGGTAGCCGAGCGCCGAAACGCTTGGGGCAATTAAATCTTCTACCCGTTCCGCAATATTTGCTCCTTTTGCCATAAACCCTCCCTTGACGATTTTTGCCGTTTACAAACAATTAAGAGTGGGCGTCAACCCACTCTCAACATGCTGCATCTTAATCTTCTTTTAGGATTATATCATATAATATCGATAAATGCAATACTTTTGAAAAACTTTTTTCTTTTTTTCACCAAGCTTTCATTTCTCCATATAATACAGTAGAAAAACAGAATCCAATCCGAAAGGAATGAGCATTTTTGAAAATTGTTGTGATTCGGTCACCTAAATTTCTGTCTCCTCTGCTGCGGAAAATATTCCGGATGAAAAAATAGTCTCATAAAGGAAAAATTCCCTGTTTTACAGGGAATTTTTAATTTGATTTTTTAAAAAACAGGAACTACGGCATCACCGTATGTTTCGATGATATAGTCGCGAACCTTATCACTTTTCAGTGCCTCCACAAGCGCTTTGATCTTGGGAAGATCTTCATTTCCTTCTTTGACAACCAAAACATTGATATAGGTTTCAGCGGCATCGGAATCTTCGCTTTCATAAACCAAAGCTTTGTCAGAAAGTCCGTTTGTCAGTGCATAGTTGCCGTTGATGACAGCGATATCAACATCAGGCAAAGCCAGCGGAATCTGTTCCGCTACAAGCTCCTCAATTTTATAATTATGAGGATTGCTCTCAATGTCAAGCACAGTTGCGTTCAGTCCAGCGCCATCTTTCAGCGTAATCAGTCCGTTTGCTTCCAGAAGCAAAAGAGCTCTTGCTTCATTTGATGTATCATTTGGAATGGCGATGGTTGCGCCGTCAGCAAGCGAATCAAGAGACGTTGTTTTACCGGCGTAAATGGCAAGCGGCTCATAGTGGACATTCAGAACGGAAACAAGATGAGTTCCTCTTTCCTCATTGAAACTCTCAAGATAGGGGATATGCTGAAAATAATTGGCATCCAGCTCTCCGCTTTCGGTTGAGGTATTCGGAATGATATAGTCGTTGAATTCCTTAATCTCCAGCGTATAACCCTGCTCAGCAAGAACTTCCTTAGCAACTTTAAGGATTTCAGCATGCGGCGCAGGCGAGGCCCCGACTACGATGGTTTTGTCGTCTGTTTTGCCACAGGAAGTCAGCGTCAGTGCAGAAAAGGCAAACACCAGAACGAGCAGAAGTGAAAGAACTTTTTTCATTGATAGAATCTCCTTTGTATATAAAATTTTTATTTGACTCTTTTATCGGTCTTTTTTGCAATACGCATTCCGACCTCTTGGAAAATCTGGACAATAATCACCAAAAGAACAACAGATATCAGCAGAACATCCTCCGCTCTGCGGATATATCCGTAATTATAGGCGATACTGCCAAGCCCACCACCACCGACAGTCCCCGCCAAAGCGGAATAACCGAGAATCGTGGTAATGGCAATCGCGCCTCCCACAAGCAAAGACGGCTTTGCTTCCGGAATTAGCACCTTATAAATCAGCTGAAAGGAAGAGGTTCCCATAGATTCAGCCGCTTCGATGACACCTTGATCCACCTCTTTGAGAGAGGATTCCACCATTCGTGCAATAAAGGGTGCCGCCGCAATCACAAGAGGGACAATCATTGCCTTAGAGCCGATTGAGGTCCCGACAATCGCCCTTGTTACCGGAATAACCCATACCAAAAGGATAATAAACGGTACACTGCGGAGAAAATTCACCACGAATCCTAAAACGCGGTTCAGCCATGGAATCGGACGTATGCCGGTCTTATCCGTTACATAAAGGATAACGCCGAGCGGCAATCCGATGATATAGGCGAAAACGGTTGACCCCACTGTCATAAAAAGCGTCTCAAGGATACCGGGGAGAACTTCCAATTTAATCATTTCCCATGTCAGCATGAAATTCTTCCTCCTTGAAAAACAAATTTCGTTCGTTTAAGTATGCCATAATTCTCTGTACAGATGTTTCGTCCGCAGGAAGCTGTATCACCATTTGTCCGTAAATTTTACCGTCAACATTCTTGGTATTTGCTGCAAGAATATTGACTGCGACATGGCACTCAAGCGTCATTTGGGAAATAATCGGCTCAAGTGCGGAGGTCCCGTCAAAAACAATTCGCAGCGAGCGGTTGCTGCCCTGCGTATCGACAAGAGCGGCATCCCCCTGCGGGAAGATCAGCTGCTTTGCGATTTTTGACTTCGGACGCAAAAATACTTCGCGTACTTCTCCCATTTCCACGATATGGCTCTCGTCGATCACTGCGACCCTATTGCATATGGTTTCAATCACTTTCATTTCATGCGTGATGACAACAATCGTAATTCCAAGCTTTTCATTGATATCTTTTAACAGATCCAAAATTTGTCTTGTCGTATTGGGATCAAGCGCGCTTGTCGCTTCATCACACAAAAGTACGCTCGGATTGGTAGAAAGAGCGCGCGCAATTGCAATTCTCTGCTTCTGACCGCCTGACATCTGAGAGGGATACGCTTTTGCCCTGTCGGAAAGTCCGACTAGCTGCAAAAGCTCCGCCGCTCTTTTTTTCGCTTCGGCTTTCGGAACTCCTGCAATTTCCATCGGGAAACATATATTCTGAAGCGCATTTCTCTGAGACAACAAATTAAAACTTTGGAAAATCATTCCCATCGATTGTCTGGCAAGCAAAAGCTCGCGCGTCTTTAATTTGGAAAGATCGTTCCCTTCAAAAATCACTCGTCCCGACGTCGGCTTTTCCAAAAAATTGATACATCGTACCAGTGTACTCTTCCCGGCTCCGGAAAGCCCGATAATTCCGAAGATCTCACCGCGTTTTATGGATAGATTGACGCCGTCAAGCGCAACAACTGTTCCGTTTGCTCCGGTGAACGTTTTGTTCAGATCTTCGATCCGGATAATTTCATCGCTCAAACAAGGATACCCCCCTTACTCGTTTTCTGACAAAAGTTAAGGCAGGACACCAAAATGGTTTCCTGCCTCATAGAATCCTTAGATTCGGCACTCAGTAACGTTATACCGTTTCCGAGCCGGAAAACAAATTGGAGTTTTCTGCATGACAAAGACTGCACATGACCATACGGCGCATGCACATCATCATATCCATCATCATGGTGAATACGTTTGCCATCGTGTTTCTCCAATCTTTCAAACTTCCCGTTCGGGAATGGTAGTATTATAGCATTCCGTCACGATATTGTCAATATTTTTTCAAAGTTTTTTCAAATTTTATCACGTTATTCAAACGAGGGACTGAATCTTATTTGTATTTTTATGCAAATTATACAATTTTATTTTTCCTGAAACATCCTCGAGGAAAGATACCGTTCTCCGGAATCCGGAAGCAAAGCAACAATCAATTTTCCTGCGTTCTCCGGTCTTTTTGCCAGTTCAACCGCGGCAAAGACTGCCGCTCCGGAAGAAATTCCAACAAGGATTCCCTCTTTTCTCGCGATTTCACGTCCTGTACGCAACGCGTCATCATTTTCTACACGGATAATCTCATCATAAATTTCCGTATCGAGGATCTCCGGTATAAAATTCGCTCCGATTCCCTGGATCTCATGGGCTCCGGCATATCCTTTCGACAGAAGCGGTGACGATGCCGGTTCCACAGCTACAATTTTCACATTCGGCTTTTGAGATTTCAGATAGTGTCCAACCCCCGTAATCGTGCCACCCGTTCCAACACCCGCAACAAAAATATCGACTTTGCCGTCTGTGTCCTCGTAAATTTCCGGTCCTGTGGTTTTTTCATGCGCCGCAGGATTGGCGGGATTTACAAACTGTCCGGCAATAAATCCTCCCGGAATCGTGCGGGCGAGCTCCTCGGCGCGGTCCACCGCTCCTTGCATTCCAAGATTTCCGGGTGTCAGCACAACCTCGGCGCCATATGCACGCATGAGCGCAATGCGTTCCGGGCTCATACTGTCCGGCATCACAATGACAGCGCGCATCCCGAGAGATGCCGCCATCGCAGCAAGACCGATTCCGGTATTGCCGCTTGTCGGTTCGATGATAACGGAATCCTTTGTCGCAGTTCCGTCGGCAAAGGCGCTATCCAGCATTTCATGCGCTACACGATCCTTGGCGCTTCCCGCCGGATTGAAGCATTCTAACTTGCCGACAAGCTTTGCCCGAAGCTGATATTCTCTTTCTATGCCGGTAAGTTCCAGAAGCGGCGTATGCCCGATCAAATCGGATATCGATGGATAAATTTTCATGGGATCTCCCTCTTTTCTTTTATATCATTCTAAGACAGAACATGTTTTTTTACACCGTTCTCAAGTTTCTTCCACTCAGGAGACAGTTTTCTCAGATGAGAGACTGCATAAGATACGGATTTTATCATATGGTCGATTTCCTCCTCCGTATTAAACTCATCAATAGAAAGACGGAGGGAGGCGCGCGCAATTTCATGAGGCAGCCCTAACGCAAGCAAAACATGGCTCGGAGCAAGAGAATCAGCTGTACAGGCAGAACCCGAAGATGCACAGATTCCGTCTGCGTCAAGCATCAAAAGAAGTGTCTCTCCCTCAATCCCTTCAAAACATAAATTAACGATTCCCGGTAAGCGGTGCACCTGGTCTCCGTTTAAAATGCTGTGAGGCACCGAGATAAGTCCTTCTGTCAGCTTATCGCGAAGCGCGGAAACATACCGCGCATTTTTCTCCATCTTTTGGCATGCTTCCTCAAATGCCGCCGCCATTCCGACAATTCCGGGAAGATTTTCTGTTCCTGCGCGGTGCCCACATTCTTGGGCGCCGCCTTCAATAAGAGAAACAATTGGTATGCCGTGCTTTACATACAGCGCACCCACGCCCTTCGGCCCGTGGAATTTATGGGCCGACAAAGACAGCATATCAATATTCTCTGCATGAACATCAATTTTGAGATGCCCGCACGCCTGAACGGCATCGGTATGAAACAGCACGCCTGCCGCACGACAGACAGCGCCGATTTCTTCAATCGGCATGACTGTGCCAATCTCATTGTTGGCATACATAACCGAAACTGCCGCTGTCTCCGGACGGATTGCCGCCTTTACTTCTTCCGCAGTCACAAGCCCATGATGATCAACAGGAAGCAACGTCACCTCAAATCCGTTTTCTCTTAACCGATTCAACGTATTCAAAACGGCATGATGCTCCACTGCCGTTGAAATCAGATGTCTTTTTCCGCATTTTTTTCCGTATTCGGCAGCAGTAATCAGCGCCTGATTGTCCGATTCGCTCCCGCCCGAAGTAAAAAAAATCTCTGAAGGCTCTGCACCAAGGCAGGCAGCAATTCTGTGACGCGCAGACTCCAGTGCCTGCTTTGCCTGCCGTCCCGCCGTATGAAGGCTTGACGGATTTCCATAAACCTCGTCAAAATACGGCAGCATAGCTGCTTTTGCCGTATCAGAGAGCCTTGTCGTCGCGGCATTATCTGCATAAATCATCGGTTATCCTCTGCTTCTATCTAAAAATAATTTCTGCTTTTTCTTTTAAAAAACAACTTTTATCATCTTTTTCTATCGTATCATGAATAAAATCGCTTTCATCGCGTCGCTTCTATATCATGGATGACAATCTTCAAAAGCTCTTTTCTGTGAGCCGATCGGTTCCGACACTCTATGCTCTCCGGATTCTGTCGGCATTTTCCCTATCAAACGTTCATATGACTTTTCTTCCCGACGTATAGAACATCAGTCATATCCTTCTGCTGATATCCGGTCAAACGCCATCATAGCATATTTCCGAAAACTTACCGCACAACTATCGTCTGCCGATATTGTTATATGTTTTCTCATTTTCTTTCATTATATTTTATTATATCACAGCACGGACTCGAAATCAATTTTGGAACCGAAAAAATTTTTTCAAAAAACTCTTGACAAATCTTCATCCTGTGTTTATAATAGAAAAAAACCAACGAGAAAGAAGAGTAACGTTCTTTACTCCTCCTATCCAGAGAGCCGCAGGCGGTGTGATTGCGGCAGGTGGCAGAACGTGAATGGGCTTTCGAGGGCGAACCGAACACCGGTATGGCAAGTAGGCTTCGACGGGGTGCGCTTCCGTTATCACCGGCGCCGCATATCATGGGTATGCGAACAGAGCGAACGCCATGTTCATTTGGGTGGTACCGCGGATTTATTTTTGAAATTCGTCCCAAGCATTGAGAAAATCAATGCTTGGGATGTTTTTTTATATTCTAAAAAAACAAATACAAATGAAAGAAGGTTATCTCACATGAAAAAAATTGTTTCTCTGCTGCTTGCTGCAGCTCTGATGCTCGTCTCTCTCTTTGCTTTTTCGGCATGTGCCGAAGAAAAACCCGTTATTGGCATCATTCAATTTGGTTCACATGCTTCCTTAAATAACTGCTATGACGGCGTTATGGCAGGTCTTACAGAAAGCGGCATCGATCTTGAAAAATACACCATTGAATATGTCAACAGCAACTTTGACGCCTCCGTTTCGCAAACACAGGCAAACACCTTTGTGAATAAAAAAGCTGCGGTTATTATCGCGATTGCAACACCTTCCGCTGTGGCAGCTGCTACAGCGGCAGACGGTGAAATTCCCATGGTATACTGCGCCGTTACCGACAGCACCGTCATGGAAAATTACGAAAATGTGACGGGTTCTTCTGACATCCCGAATTTTGAAAAACAGCTTGAGGTCGTAACCGCTTTTATGGGAAGAACAGACCTTTCCATCGGTGTGCTTTCCAGCACGGAGGAATCCAGCTCACCTTTCCAGGTTGAGCAGCTGAAAAAAGCTGCCGAAGCCTATGAGGGCATGCAGATTTTGGACAGCGTCGTTTCGGATATCACCACCATTGACGCTAAGACAAACGAGCTGATTGAGCGCGGCGCCGACTGCTTTATCAACCTTCTCGACAATACCATTGTCGGCAAACTGGAAACCAACATTCTTCCTATCACCAATGAGAAAAAAATTCCCGTTTTCGGCTCTGAGATTGAACAGGTAAAAGTAGGCTGTGCTGCCAGTGCTTCCATCGACTATATTGACGTCGGAAAATCCGCAGGCAAAGCTGCCGCAGAAATCCTCGGAGGAAAAAATGCCGATGATATTCCGGTTGCAGTCATTACAGAACCTACAAACTATTACAACAGCAAAGTATGCGAGCTGCTTGGCTTGACGATTCCCGATTCCATTACGGCAACGGATGTCGCAAAATAACCACACTTCTCAGTAAAACACATTTGCTCACAAATATAATCTGAAAGGATTTTTATCATGCTTTTTTTCGGAACTACGATCGACGGATTGCAGATGGGACTTTGCTATGCGGTCATCGCCCTCGGTGTTTACATCTCCTATTCAATCCTCGATTTTCCCGATCTTTCCGTCGACGGAACCTTTCCGCTCGGAGGCGTATGCTGCACCATTTTTATGCTGAGACTTAACATTCCTCCGCTGCTCGCCGTTTTTCTCACCTTTGCCGTCGGAATGCTTGCCGGAACGATAACCGGTCTGCTTCACGTAAAATTCAAAATTTCAAAGCTGCTTTCAGGAATTATTGTCATGACAGCACTGCTCTCCGTCAATCTTGCACTTACGAAGCTTTTGACAGACAATGGTTATACTACGACAATTTTTTCTTACCGAAGTAAAAATCTGACCGGCATTTTTGATGGGAAACTGGTTGAAATGTTCGGGAAACAGGCAAAGGATTATGTCATTCTTGCCATTCTCGTTTTGATTGTTATCCTACTGAAAATCATAATCGATTTGTTTTTAAAAACCAAAACAGGGTATCTTCTCCGTGCGACCGGTGACAACGAAAAGCTCGTCATTTCACTTGGACGTGACGCCGGAACCTATAAAATTTTAGGGCTTGCACTTGCCAACGGCTTTGTTGCGGTTTCCGGCGCTCTTTATTCCCAGCTTTATATGCAGTATGATAACACCTCCGGAAGCGGAAAAGTCGTTTTGGCCTTGGCATCTGTCATTATTGGAATTGCAATATTCTCAGGATTCCGATTTCTAAAAAACACAACCGCTGTTATTTTAGGCGCGATTATCTATTCTTTGTGTCTAAATTATCTGGTTCTTGTAGATACCGACGGAATCTATTTGAAGCTGCTCAACGCCGTCATGTTCACTCTGATTTTGATTTTCAACGAGAAGATTTCCGGCTTTCTCTCACGGAAAAGCCGCGCCGGAAAGAACGGAGGCGGTCATCATGCTTGAACTGCGCGGGATAACCAAGATTTATAACCCCGGTGAAGTCACAGAAATGACACTTTTTGAAAATTTCAATCTCACCGTCGGAGACGGAGAATTTGTTTCTATCGTCGGCTCCAATGGAAGCGGTAAAACTTCTATGCTCAATATCATCTGTGGATCCATTCCTGTCGAACGGGGACAAATTCTCATCAGTGGGAAAGATGTAACCAAAGTTCCGGAATACAAGCGATATGCAAATGTCGGAAGAGTTTATCAGAATCCCGCGATGGGGACCTGCCCCAGCCTCACCATTCTTGAAAATATGTCTCTTGCCGATAATAAAGGAAAACGATATGGGCTCTCTATGGGGATCAACAAAACAAGAATCAATGCCTATCGTGAGCAACTGTCAGCACTTGGACTTGGTTTGGAAGACAAACTCCATGTACGGGCGGGTGCTCTGTCTGGTGGGCAGCGGCAGGCAGTCGCGCTGCTCATGTCCACCATGACGCCGATTGATTTCTTGATTTTGGATGAACACACAGCGGCACTGGATCCGAAAACAGCGGAAATTATCATGGAACTTACCGATAAAATTGTCCGTGAAAAAAAAGTGACCGCCATGATGGTCACACACAATCTTCGTTATGCTGTCGAATATGGAAATCGAATTCTCATGATGCATAAGGGTCAGATTGTGCTGGATCGCGCCGGTGAACAAAAGAAAGAGACATCTGTTTCCGATCTGCTTGGGTTATTCAATGAAATCAGCATTGAATGCGGTAACTAAAATCAAGTCAAACGCCGGATGATAACATCCGGCGTTTTGATTGGATTGATATGGTTTTTATTCATTTTCGCCGATATTATATTCATTCAAATCTGTTATTTTTTATTCTCAGGATGTTGACTTATGCGTACGGTTATGATAGGATGAGATGAGATTTCCTATCTATATTTAAAATTCAGATGCAAGAAAGGAAAATGTCATGAATAAGATTTATGAAGCCCGGTGGATCAAGCCGGATTTTGAAGCGGGAGAATCGGCGTGTGAATTTTTCCGGTCATTCCATTCTGAAAAAACGGTAAAGCGTGCCGTGCTCACAGTTTCTGCACTCGGTGTCTATGCGGCAAGAATCAATGGCGAAAAAATCAGTTATGTACTCGCTCCCGGATGGACCTCCTATCATCACCGCGTACAATATCAGGAATACGACGTGACCTCCCTGCTCCGAGACGGAGAAAATCTCTTATCGATAACGGCAGCGCCGGGATGGCGAATGCATTACGCGGCACTGAAAGGCGCTGTTTGCTCCGATTGGGCAACAGACGAGCTTGCCGCGGATGAATATGCCGTCATCGCCGCTTTGACCATCGTTTACAACGACGGTACAGAAAATGTTATTCTTACCGGAGACAGCTTTTCCGCGCGGGAAACCAAATGGCGTACCTGCAATATCTATAACGGCGACATTTATGACGCTTCCTATGATACGGAAGGGCGGATTCATAAAGTCAAGGTTCTGTCTCATACAAGAAGTATCCTTGTTCCGCAGGAAGGGGAAACCATCGGTGAGCATGAACGTCTCAAGCCCGTACAGATTCTTCACACGCCAAAAGGCGAAACTGTGATTGATTTCGGTCAAAACATGACCGGATACGTTGAACTGTCCCTTTGTGTTCCTGAGGGAGAAAAAGCAGTAATCGATCATGCGGAAGTTCTCGATTCAAACGGGAATTTCTATACGGAAAATCTCAGATCTGCAAAAGAACAGATTGTATTCATAGGCGACGGTAAGCAGCATATTTGGAAACCGGAATTCACTTTCTACGGATTCCGCTATATTCGTCTTACAGAATGGCACGGAGAGGTAACCCTTCAAAACTTTACGGCAATCGTTGTCCATTCCGATCTTGAACGTACCGGCTATTTTGAATGCTCGGATAAACGAATCAACCAGCTTTATCATAACATCATCTGGGGCCAGAAAAGCAACTTCCTCGACGTTCCGACCGATTGTCCGCAGCGCGATGAACGTTTGGGCTGGACAGGAGACGCTCAGGTTTTCGCCCGTTGTGCCGGATATAATTACCAAGTGGATAAATTTTTCCGCAAATGGCTCTCCGATGTTTCGCTCGATCAGCGCAGTACAGGTGCAATTCCGCCGTACATACCCAACCTCGGCATGGCAAATCCGTCCGCCGGATGGGCAGATGCCTGCGTGATTGTGCCGTGGCAGATGTACCTGCTCTACGGAGATATCGAGCTTTTAAGACGCCAATATGTCACGATAAAACGCTGGATCGATTATCAGTATGAACTCGGTGACGATTATGTCCGCAGCGGAAAACATTTTGGAGACTGGCTTGCACATGATGCCGATCTGACACAATGCAACGGCGCCACCAGCAAATGGTATCTTGCCTATGCTTTTCGTGCATATTCCACCAAGTTGTTTCTTAAAATTTCAAAAGTTCTCGGAGTAAAAAACGAAGATCTTGCAGATTATGAAGCAAAAATAAACGAAACCAAAGAACGGATATACAAAGATTATTACGAAGACGGCATGCTGGCTATCAAACCCTTAACGCAGACAGGGCTCGTGATTGCGCTTTACTTCGGACTCTGCCCGGAAGGCACCGAAAAAGCGCACGCAGAAAAGCTCGTACAGATGATTCATGACAATGACGACAAGCTGACAACAGGATTTCTCGGTACCCCTTATCTTCTTCACGTTCTGACGGACTACGGATATTCGGACCTTGCATACACATTGCTTTTCCAAACCAAAATGCCCTCATGGCTTTTCTCCGTGGAACACGGTGCCACGACCATGTGGGAACATTGGGATGGCGTGCGTGACGACGGAACGCTGTGGAGTCCATCCATGAATTCCTACAATCACTATGCTTATGGAGCAGTCGGTGACTGGCTTTACGGCGTCGCAGCCGGAATCGATACAGACGAGGAGCGCCCCGGATTTGAACATATTCGTTTCCGTCCTACGGTGACAGACAGACTGGATTATCTGAAAGCATCGCTGAAAACCAAATATGGGATTGTCGCGTCCGAATGGCGCCATACAGACAAAGGAATTGAATATACCTTTACTGTTCCCTCCGGAATTTCCGCTACCGCCACAATAAACGGACAGCAGTATGATTTTTCTGAAGGAATCCACACTCTTATTTTATCATAAAATCAAAAATTCCTTCTGAGATATCATCGATCTTAAAAAGCCAGCGCCTGAAAGACGCTGGCTTTTATTGTTCTGTGAAAATTCAAAGTTTTTGATCATCAAGCTTTGCGGGTCATATTTTCTACTGTGGCAATAAATTGCAGCACATCTTCCGGAGCATTGAGACTATACAATATGCCATAAGGAATACTGTAATCCCAATGAACGGGAATGGAAACCAACCCGGGATGAACATCCTGCCAGCATTCAATTGTAAGCAGAATATTGCCTGTTTCCGCACATCGATTGAACACAGACAAATCATAAAAACGAGGTGTATCTTCTATATGAATTTGCGGGTGATTTTTCTCCAGGTCATTGCGTATAAAGTCATTTACACCAGAATCTCCCCGACATACCATCATAAGGGTTTCTCCGTATAAATCCTCTATATTCACACAAGTTTTAGATGCAAGAGGATGTTCTCTTGAGACGGCTACCATCTTCTTATACCTGCCAAGCGGTAAGAATCGACACAATGAAAGCCATGCCTTGGAATCGCATACACCGACCAAAAAGTCAAATTTCTCTCCCAGCTTTTCAATTTCCGACAAAATTCCTTCATGATTGTCTTCAAAAGGAACAAGATGCAGCTTATAGTCTGGGAATTTTTGATTTACACGATACCACAAATCCATAAAAGGCTTGGCAGGATTTAATAGAGATGTTCCAATGCAAAATGTAGTGTCATAGGTAAGCGTGGCAGCATTTGCGCTTGCAATTGATTTTTTTGAATAATCTATCATAAACTTAGCGTCCCGATAAATGATCTTCCCTGCCGGTGTCAAACGTACACCCGATGAAGTTCGTTCTATCAGCTTTAAGTTCAGATGGCTTTCAAGCGTATTCATTTGTTTCATAACAGCAGTCGGTGAAATATACAAATGCTCTGCCGCTTTGGTAAAACTTCCATAGTCTATAACGGATATAAATGTGTCCAGCATAGGATTATACATATTGTACCTCCAAGCGCACGCATAAACTTTAAGTTAATGCCATAATAACATATTGGAGATTCCATGTCAAGATACCATATGTTATACTGTAAACAGAAAAGAACAAGATGGAGGGATTAAAATGTCAAAAAAACTCATTGCTTTTTATTCGAGAGCAGATGAAAACTATGTAAACGGATTGATCAAAACGCTGAAAGTTGGCAACACAGAAGTCGCAGCAGGTATGATCCAAGAGTTGACAGGAAGCGATTGGTTTAAGATCGAACAGATAAAACCTTATGCAAAAGATTACAATGAATGCATTGCACAGGCACAAATGGATCAACGACAGCATATCCGTCCCGAACTGAAAAGTTACCCTGAATCTATCGATGAATATGATGTCATATATCTCGGTTATCCGAATTACTGGAGTACGATGCCCATGGCTGTGTTTACGTTTCTTGAGCATTTTGATTTCAGCGGAAAAACAATCAAGCCTTTCTGCACTCACGAAGGTAGCGGAATGGGCAGCAGCGTCAGCGATATTAAAAAGCTCTGCCCTACGGCAAAAGTTGAGAGTGGACTTGCCATTCGCGGTGGCAATGTAGAACAAGCAAAAAAAGATATTGAAAAATGGATCTAGGAGGATTTTATGATGAATGGGAAAGAAATGAGCGTATTCCCTGCAGGAGACATCAATAAATCTTTTGCGCCGTATTTTACCGGACGGAGTTATCTGAATATGCTCTCCACTGAGCAGATCGTGATCGGCAATGTGACATTTGAACCCCAATGCCGCAATAACTGGCATATCCATCACGCAGATAAAGGCGGCGGACAAATGCTCCTTATTACCAAAGGAGAAGGCTGGTATCAGGAATGGGGCAAGCCGGCAAAAAAGCTGAAAGCCGGAGATGTTGTACATATCCCTGCCGAAGTAAAGCATTGGCACGGCGCAGCGGAAAACTCGTGGTTTCAGCATTTAGCGATTGAAGTTCCAGGCGAAAATTGTAAAACGGAATGGTGTGAGCCTGTTTCTGATGAAGAATACAAAAAATTATAAGTAAGAGGAGGAATAAAAATGCCAAAAGTAACAGCGGGAAGAGATGAACTCGGAGAATTTGCACCAAAATTTGCTGAGTTAAATGACGATGTACTCTTCGGAGAAGTTTGGTCAAGAGAAGAAAAGCTGTCCGCAAGAGACAGATGCATTGTTACGGTAACGGCATTGATGGCAAGCGGAATTTTGGATAATTCCTTAAAATTTCACCTGTCCAATGCAAAAAAACATGGAATAACAAAAGATGAGATCGCAGAAATTCTCACACATGCAGCTTTTTATGCGGGATGGCCAAAAGCTTGGGCGGCATTCCGTATGGCAAAAGAAATCTGGGAGGAAAAATAAAATGAAAAATGTATTGATTATCTCGGCAAGTCCAAGAAAAAACGGTAATTCTGATATTTTATGTGACAGATTTGCTCAAGGCGCATTGGAAAACGGTCACCAAGTAGAAAAAATATTTCTGGCATCCATGAATATAGGCTATTGTCGCGGTTGCGGTGTATGCAACACAACACATAAATGCGTTCAAAAGGACGATATGGCTGAAATTCTTGAAAAAATGGTGGCTGCAGATGTGATTGTGCTGGCAACACCTGTGTACTTCTACACAATGGACGGACAGATGAAAACTTTTATTGACCGCACTGTTCCGAGATACACAGAAATAACCAATAAAGATTTCTACTTTATTATGACAGCGGCAGATACAGAAAAGAAAAACCTCACCCGTACAATCGAGGCCTTCCGCGGTTTTACGGAAGATTGTCTTCCTGGAGCAAAAGAAGCTGGCATCATTTATGGAGTAGGTGCTTGGAATATCGGCGATATAAAAGCTACCCCTGCTTATCATGAAGCTTATGAAATGGGAAAAAACGTATGAATTTGTATCGTCTGATGAGGATATGGCTGTGATTGCTACGCTTGATAAGAAAGGAAACTCTTTCTTTTGATATCAAGATCCGGCAATGGTGGTAGAATAAAGCAAAAATGGAGGTAACCAACAATAATGAAATTACAGTTAGTACAAGAATGGGACAAAACTTTTCCGAAAAGCAATCAAGTGGATCACCGCAAAATAACCTTTCATAATCGTTACGGAATTACACTAGCGGCAGACCTATACACACCGAAACATGCAGAGGGTAAACTTCCGGCAATCGCTGTAAGCGGACCATTCGGCGCAGTTAAGGAACAAGCTTCCGGATTGTATGCACAAACATTGGCTGAACGAGGCTTTCTCACAATTGCCTTTGATCCGTCATTCACGGGAGAAAGCGGCGGAGAACCAAGATATATGGCTTCTCCCGATATTAATACGGAAGACTTTCAGGCAGCGGTTGATTTTTTGTCTGTTCAGGATAATGTAGATCCCGAAAAAATCGGTATTATCGGCATCTGCGGATGGGGTGGCCTCGCACTAAACGCAGCGGCTCTTGATACACGAATCAAAGTAACGATAACCTCTACTATGTATGATATGAGCCGTGTAAATGCAAAAGGTTACTTTGATTCCGAAGACAGCGAGACAGCTCGCCATGAGAAACGAAAAGCATTAAATATCCAACGGACAAAGGAATACCGCTCCGGAATTTATATCCGCGGCGGCGGTGTGGTAGATCCACTGCCCGAAGATGCACCGTTTTTTGTAAAAGACTATTATGATTACTATAAGACTGTGCGCGGTTATCATAAGCGCTCTCTTAACTCCAATGAGGGCTGGAATATTACAGGCTGTATGTCTTTTATGAATATGCCGATTCTGCAATACAGTAATGAAATTCGCAGCGCAGTTCTGATGATTCACGGAGAAAAAGCCCATTCCTATTACTTCAGCAAGGATGCTTTTGCCGACATGATGAAAAATAACGCTTATCCAGAAAACAAAGAATTCCTGACAATTCCCGATGCTGTGCATACGGATCTGTATGACGGCGGCCAAAAAAGCGCAATTCCTTTTGACAAAATGGTGCAGTTTCTTGAGACAAACATGAAATCACAAGAAAAAAACAGCAAAGAAAACTGATAACCAAAAAACTTCTCATATGATATAAAATGTAATGAAAGAAATATTGAAAATCCGCAGAATCTCAAATGCGCAGCCGAAAAAAGGAAACGGTACAACCTTGTAAAAAGGTTGTACCGTTTCTTTCATAACAAACATCCTTTCAGGATGTATCCACTTGTCTTCCCTCTTTGTAATGACTGGTTTTTTTCGTTATCTAAAACAAATTTTCCGCTTCAAATTTGATAGATTATGCGTTCAATTCATCTGCAATCATTTCTCGAATCATCTCAAAGGTTTCCGTATTATTGGAAAGCTCTCCGCTTTCCAGCATTGTAGTCATACCATAAAGAATCGCCTTTATCTTATAAAGTTTCTGCTGTGTGGCAAATGTATGGATTCCCCGCATCTCAGAAAAATTTCGAATCAGCTTTTCCAAGTCTTCTGAATTTTTCGTCTTTTCATTTGCCCGTTCCTTTCCCAAGGCCTTCTCTGACGCCGTCAGCACAGAACGATAATTGGGATTTGCAACCCAAAATCGGATATAAGCAAGACAAATCTCTATGATTTGTCTTTCAACATCTCCCTCAAAAAGAGAGAGAATCTGATTGCGCAGCAGCTCCCATTGCCGATTGATATATTGTATGATCTCAACGATAAATTCTTCCTTATTTTTAAAATGCTTATAAGGTGCCGCACAAGACATGCCGCAGGCTGCGGCAACGCGGCGAAGCGAAAAGTCTGCAACTCCGTGCTGCCCGATTTCATTGGTACCGGCAATCAAAAGCCTGTCATATAACGTGTCTGTATTTTCATAGTTTTCCGTCATTGATAAATCCCTCACTTATTCACTTGTAGTATCGCATAATTTGTGTAAAAATTCAATAAAATTCAAAAAAATTTCTAAAATAAAAAATAATCCATGATAGAAAACAGCTAAAAAACACACACCTGTCCTAAAACATCATAACAGAAACAAAAAAGGAAACCGCACCGTAAGGAACAGCACACGGAAGTTTTTGATATCCGCCAATATCCAGATATTAATTTTCACGACAATAAAAACAACATGAATAGAGCCATAGACTTGACAAACATAAAAAAGGACGGTATGATGATAAACAAGCTTATATTAGAGAAAATACAATATCCGGAGATATTTATGGAGCAAAAAAAATTTACAAAAAACGATCATTCTTTTATTTGCAAGAATTGCGGCTTTGAAGTGATGCCTCTCGGTTACAGTTCGCGCAATCATTGTCCAAAATGTCTATGCTCTCTCCATGTAGATATCAATCCCGGAGACCGAGCCAATCCCTGCGGAGGCATTATGCGCCCCATCGGCGTCGAACTTGATCCGAAAAAAGGATATGTCATCGTTCATCGCTGTGAAAAATGCGGAGAAATCAAACGCAATCGTGCCGCAAACGAAGCTACTGTTCAGCCTGACAACATCGAGCTTTTAATTCGTCTGACCGTAAAAAATTCATAAACATAAAAAAATCACGCATTTAGGAAAATGCGTGATTTTTTTATGTAGTTCCGAATAAAATATTACGAATCCACTTCGTCGCATTCCGTCTTTTTCAGTTCGGAAAGACATTTATCGCAGATAATCTTTCCTCTAAACAAGGATGCATTATCCATGCTTCCGCAAAAGATGCATGCCGGTTCATATTTTTTCAGAACAATCGTATCTTCGTTTACGAAGATCTCCACCGCATCGCGGCTACCAAGGTTGAGGTTCTTACGAATTTCGATAGGAAGTACAATTCTTCCTAACTCATCGATCCTCCTGACAATTCCCGTCGACTTCATGATAATCGAGCCTCCTGTAAAATAGAATTTTCTTTGGGACGGTCTTAGTATACCATGCGGTGTTATTTTTGTCAATAATTGTAAATGAATTTCCGAAAATTCGTCGAATTCGACAAAAGAATGAAAGGAGTGAGTCTTATTTTAGGGAAAATATTCTCAATAATCGGTATGATTTCCTTTATTTTTGCAATTTTCACAGGAAATCTGTCACAGCTTGCGGGCGCAATTTTAGACGGAGCGTCGAAAGCCGTCACATTAACCATCGCTCTTGTCGGCGTCATGGGACTTTGGAGCGGCGTTATGCGCGTTCTCGAAGATATTGGAGTATGCCGTGCAGTCGCCAAAATCATTGCTCCTCTTTTAAAATTTATTTTTCCTGATAGTTACAAAAAAGGAATCGCAACAGAAGAAATCGCAGCAAATATCAGCGCAAATATGCTGGGACTCGGCAATGCTGCCACTCCGATGGGAATCAAAGCAATGGAGGCCATGAGCCGTGCGGAAGGCGGAAGCGATACCGCTTCGAATGATATGGTGACATTTGTCGTCATGAATACCTGCGCCGTTTCCCTGATGCCCACAACCTTAATTGCGTTAAGACGCGCGGCAGGCTCGGCAAATCCGTTTGAAATTCTCATTCCTGTATGGATTTGCTCGATTGTATGTACTGCAGTTGCCGTTTTTTTCGCAAAATCCTTTGCCGTCTTTACACGTTCCGGCAAAAAAGCGCAAAAGCCGCATGACTCTCTGAAAGCAGCCAAAACAAACCCTAAAACCGGAACGGAGGGATAAAATTGGAGCTTATCGCCTCCGCCGTCATTTGCGGAATCATTGTCATAACAGGCGCAGCATTGCTTTTTTCAAAGAAAACTTCCTTCGACAATTTTCTTGACGGAACACGGAACGGCATCAAAATCTGCACAAATCTATTGCCGACTCTTATTATTTTGATGGTTTCGGTATCTATGCTTTCCGCATCCGGCATTGTTGATTTGCTGGCAGAAAAAATTTCGCCTTTCTGCGAAAAAATCGGAATTCCGTCTGAAATTCTGCCACTTGTCATTATGCGCCCAATTTCCGGCAGCGCTTCCAACGCAATGATTTCGGAACTTTTTGAAAAATACGGCGCCGACAGCTTTGCCGGAAAGACAGCATCCGTTTTGTTGGGATCTTCTGATACCATCATTTATGTCTGTGCCGTATATTTTGCGTCTGTCAAAGTAAAAAAAACAAGACACGCGCTGCCTGCTGCGTTTGCGGCAATGCTTTTTTGCGTATTCTTCTCTTCTCTGATATGCCGTCTGCTTCTTACATAAATTATACGTCACGCCTGCCGTCAAGCGCGCGGAACAGCGTTACCTCATCTGCGTATTCCAAATCCGCGCCTACAGGTACTCCGTAAGCCAGTCTTGTAACCCTGACGCCAAGCGGAGAGATCAGTTTGGAAAGATACATCGCTGTCGTTTCTCCTTCAATATTGGGATTGGTAGCAAGTATTACCTCTTTCACACCGCCTGTCCGAATCCTGTCAAGAAGCTCACGGATTCTAAGCTGATCCGGTCCGACCCCATCCATCGGAGAAATCGCCCCCCCCAACACGTGATAGGTTCCGTTGTATTCCTTGACTTTTTCAAGCGCCATGATTGTCTTGGCATCTTCAACCACACAGATAACAGACTGGTCCCGCCGTTCATCCGAACAAATCCCACAAATCGGCTTATCGCTGAGATTACCACAAATCTCACATTTTACGATATCGTGTTTTGCAGCAAGAATGGCATCGGCAAATGCCGATGCCTCTTCCTCACTCATATCCAGTACCGAAAACGCATACCGAACTGCCGTTTTTTGTCCGACCCCGGCAAGACGGCAGAATTGCTCGATTAACTTCTGAAGCGGAAGAATATAATCCACTGCCTATGCCGCCTTTCTCAGTCAAAAAAGACCTGGTATTCCGGACATGCCCGGCATGCCGGATGTAATTTTTTCCATTTCTTTTTGCGAGGTTTCCTCCACTCGCTTGATTGCTTCATTGATTCCTGCCGTCAAAATATCGGAAAGGGTCTCTACATCGTCCGGATCCACAATTTCCGGAGAAATGTCAAGTGACAGAATCTCTTTTTTTCCGTTGATTTTGATTTTCACGGCGCCGCCGCCCGCGGAGATTTCATATTCTCTCTCCTCCAGTTCGGTCTGCAGCGCAGCCATATCCTCCTGCATTTTCTGGGCTTGCTTCAGCATGGCATTCATAGAAGGTCCCTGTGGTACTCTTGCTTTCATAATTTTCTATCTCCTTCACAATGCTTTTTATCAAGATTCGGAAATGAAAGACTCATTCATTTCCGTAAGTTCGTCAATCGGCTCGCGAAGTCCGCCTGCATCTTCCCTCACGGATCCGATAATCTGAGACGGCTGATACGTCCCACCGCCCGAAGCGCCAATTGCGGAACAAATGGAAAGCTTCCGTTCATCGGTAAGTAGAGAAACCGCAAAAGCGTTCTCAAAAAAAATATAAAATCTTCCGTCCGAGCCCTCATAAGCATAAGCTGCTTGCAAAAACGGAACCATCAAGCCTTCTGTCGCAGAAAGCTTTCTGATTACCTCCGGCCATTTTCGGAATCCGCGCAAACTCCGCTTTTCTTTCGGGATTTCCTTTCGTACTACTCCGGTGGGCGGCAACGCAGATTCAGAAACCGATGCGGGTATCTGCTTTTCCGTTTTGTATGGCTTTTCCGGGACAGACGCTGAGGTTGCCGCAGTTTTTTGCGCAGGAGGTGACAAAATGGTAACAGAACCACCCGCGAGCTTATTCTCCAAAGCAGAAATCCGTTCAATGAGTGCAGAAGAATCGGTGGAAAGCGAACTGTCACATGCCCGAATAATCGCCATTTCCGCATACAGTCTTGCGCCGGACGGATTCTTCTGCATATCCGTCTCCGCCGAAATACAGACATCCATAACATACAGTAGTCTTGACAGCGTATAGCGGCCTGCTGCATGTTTTATTGTTTCATCATCACATCGGTCTGCCGTTTTGGTTCCTACAGCAATTAAAATATCGCGGTAAAATGAAATGAGTTCCCGCCAGAAAACAGCGATATCGCGCGATGACTCATATACCTTGTCGATAACAGCCAGCGCCGGCACAGCGTCGCATGCGGCAACGGCATCTGTCAAAGAAGCAAGAATCGTTCTGGAAGAAACCCCAAGCAAAGCTTCCGCACGTTCTGCGGTGATGACACCGCCTTCTCCTGCGCAGTACTCAAGCATATTGAGTGCGTCTCTCAATCCGCCCTGAGAAAGGGTGGCAATCAGCTTCAATGCCCGAGATTCCGCTTCGAGTTTTTCACCGGAGCAAACCGTTTCAAGACGGCTGACAATCGCTTCGCTCCCCACACGGTGAAAATCAAATCTTTGACAGCGTGAAAGTACTGTCGCCGGTATTTTATGAAGCTCTGTTGTGGCGAGAATAAAAATCACGTGTTCGGGCGGCTCTTCCAATGTTTTCAGCAATGCATTGAAAGCAGAAATGGAAAGCATGTGCACTTCATCGATAATATAAACACGATACTTTAAATCCGCAGGTGTATACATGACGCCGTCACGTAAATCCCTGATATTGTCAACGCCGTTGTTGCTTGCAGCATCCATTTCAATCACATCCGTTGCCGTTCCGCTATCAATCGAGAGACAAGCAGAACAGATTCCGCACGGATTTCCGTTTTTGGGATGCTCGCAGTTCACCGCCTTGGCGATGATTTTTGCACAGGTAGTTTTTCCGGTACCGCGCGGTCCGCAGAAGAGATAAGCATGCGAAATTTTTCCGTTTTCGACTTCGCTTTTCAGAATAGACGTGATATGCTCCTGTCCCACAACATCATCGAATACGGTCGGTCTCCATTTGCGGTAAAGCGCCTGATACATAAAAAAACACCTCCCCGGAACAATAAAAGCGAGATACAAAATCAGGTCATACACCCAAAAATCGAAAGGATTTTACATGCGTAAACCGTATTCCCCGTTCGGGGCAGGCAGCCTCGTGGCACATCGGTTAAACTGCTTAATGCTGCTCGGTTCCCCGCCTGACATGATTCACAGCCACCGATTGCACGAGACCCACCCGTCATCACGGGGGCGATACGGCGCAGACCACACAAAATCATCCCTCAAAATGGGAAACCACCCCTGCTGTAGCGGATTGCAGGTACAGGGCACCGCTGACTCCCCGGCCGGTATGACCTGATTTCATATCTCGCTCTGTTTATTATATCAGGTTTTTTCTTCAAATGCAATACCTATTTTTGATTTCAAACAGAAGATTTCTCGGAATGATATTCACAGTTTTTTCACGGCTTCTGCATTGACATGGAAGAAAAAAATGTGTTATAATGATTTGTAAATATAAAATTTATTATTTCTATATACTGCTCCATCATCGGAACTTCAAAAAATCGGGAAGAGGAAAACAGAATGATCACATTCAAAAAAATTACAGCAGCCGTTCTTATTTTGGCTATGATATCGCTTCTTTTATGCTCCTGTGGAAATGATAATTCAGACATACCTGACGGAATGATTCTTGTAGAAAGCGAATATGTTCCATGCAAGCTTTACGTCCCGACGGACTGGATTCCGCAAACCTTTGCGAATCCCGAAACCGGCACTAGCATCATCGGAGCTAAGGCAAGCGACAACAGCAATGTCTCTATCGTTCCTATGACGCCGAGCGGAAGCTATCAAAGCGCAGACGAATATTTCCGGACTGATTATTACGCTAAGGTCCAATCCACTTTTAAAAATACGGTCCTGCTTGAAGATGAGTGCAGCACAGAAAATCAAAAATTCGGAGTTCAGCAGGTCGGCTGCGTAAAATATGTGTATACCGTGGAAAGCGACGGCACAACTTACAAAATTATGCAGTATTTCATGGTAAATGCAGGCTATCTCTATATCTTTACCTACACGGCAGAGCAATCCGTTTTTGCATCTCATCTCGAAGACATTTCCGCTATGGTAGAAAACTTTCAATTTTAATTTTGGAAAATATGATGAACGTACACTATCTTGACAACAGCGCGACAACCCCACTTTGCGATGCCGCGCGCAAAAAAATGATCTCCGTAATGGAAAATATATATGGGAATCCCTCATCGCTCCACACGCTTGGCGTAGAAGCGGAAACGGTGGTGGCACAAGCGCGGCTGAATATTTTAGCCGCGCTTTGCCCACCCAAATCCGGCATCCGGACAAAACCGGAAAATCTGATTTTTACCGCAAGCGGTACGGAAGCAAATAATTTAGCTTTGATCGGCGCCGCGACGGCAAAGCAGCGCAATCGGGGGAAACGGATCATCATCGGAGAAACGGAACATCCTTCCGTCACGGAAGCGGCGCGCCATCTGGAAACGCTCGGTTATCAGGTCGTCCGGATTCCTTCCCCGCGCGGCGTATGGGATATGGATTCTTATCGGAACGCACTTTCGCCGGATACCATTCTCGTATCCGCTATGCTGGTCAACAACGAAACCGGAGCCGTAAATAATATTTCGGAAATTGCCCGTGCGGCAAAAGCGGAAAATCCCGACGTTATCATACATTGCGATGCCGTGCAAGGCTTTTTAAAAACAGAAATCTGTCCGGCCGCTTACGCAGATATGGTTACGCTCAGCGCACATAAAATAGGAGGTCCCAAGGGAGTCGGAGCACTGTATGTCAATGAAAAGATTCTGAAGACCCGGGCACTTTCTCCGGTTATTTTCGGCGGCGGTCAGGAGCGGGGATTCCGTTCGGGAACAGAGAACGTGATCGGTATTGCCGGATTCGGAGCTGCCGCATCCTATGCCTTGGAAACGCTTTCCATGTTTCTTTGCCGTGCGGCAGCGCTGCGCCGTACCCTGGAAGCCGGAATCGCCCCCTTCTCTTCGTTCGGTGTGCGGATCAATCATCCGGAAACCGATCAAGCAGCGGCGCATATCGTTAGCCTTACTGTGCCCGGCATCCGCAGTGAAACCCTGCTTCACAGTCTGTCGGAAGCAAACGTTTTTGTATCCAGCGGCTCAGCCTGCTCTTCTCATACCGGACATGCAAGCTATGTGCTGCATTCTTTCGGACTCTCCGATGCCGATGCCGACTGTACCATACGGATTTCCTTCGGCATACAAAATACGGAAGAAGACATCGATGCTTTTTGCACAGCGCTAAAAGAAAGTCTAAAAAAACTTGTGAGAATCAAATCATGAAATCTTGGGATTTTAATATGACAGCTGAAACTTTTATCAGTAAAAACACGGAGGAAACCGAAGCCATAGGCTTTGCTTTGGCAAAAACACTCCGTCCCGGCGATTTTGTTGCCATGTTCGGCGGTCTTGGCGCCGGAAAAACAGCATTCGTCCGAGGTGCCGCAAAATTTCTTGCACCGAACGCCCGGGTGCAAAGTCCTACCTATACCATCGTAAATGAGTATCCCGGAAGCATTCC
This sequence comes from uncultured Eubacteriales bacterium, assembly GCA_900542425.1. Lineage (GTDB taxonomy): Bacteria > Bacillota > Clostridia > Oscillospirales > CAG-272 > QALR01. The sequence continues at coordinate 3,586 of UQNQ01000004.1, read as the reverse complement.
GATGTATCATTTTGATATGTACCGTATAGATGACAGTGATTCTCTTTACACAACCGGATATTACGATTATCTGGAAAGCGGAGGCATTTGCTTCGCGGAATGGAGCGAAAATATCCTCCCGTGGCTTCCGAAAAGCTACATTTCCGTGATGATAGAAAAAGACGAAACGGCACCGGAAAAACGCCGCATCATCATCCAAAAAAATGACGGCGCCGTCAGAAAGGACAGCAAATGAAGATACTTGCTATCGATACTTCCGCATTGACAGCGTCGGCAGCACTTTGCGAGGATGACACACCCATCGCCGTTTATTCGCAGAAATCCGGACTTACTCACAGCCAAACCATGCTGCCAATGATACGGGATCTGCTAGACAACACAAAAAACAATATTGACGGAATTGATCTCATGGCGGTTTCCCACGGTCCCGGTTCGTTTACAGGCGTGCGCATCGGTATCTCGATCATCAAAGGACTCGCCTTTGGGAAAGGAAAAATCTGCATCGGAGTTTCTACCCTTGAGGCAATGGCGAGAAATTTTCTGACACTTTGTTCGGGCGCTCTGATTTGTCCCGTTATGGATGCCCGGCGCGGACAGCTCTATACAGCAACTTTTGAAGCACACGGAAATACACTGATTCGTTTGACGCCGGACAGACTCTTCTGTGCCGATCAGCTCGCCGCCGAACTTGAATCGTTTGAAAAACCCGTCTTTTTTACAGGGGATGGATATGAAATTATGGCTCATCTTTCTCCTGCTTGCATGCAGACAACACCACAACACTTGAGATGGCAGAACGGATACGGTGTTGCTCTCGCGGCTTTGGATGCTTATCGGAAAGCGCCGGATCCGTCCGTTTTTACGGATGCCGCATTGAAGCCGCAATATCTCCGTCCTTCCCAAGCAGAACGAGAACTAAAATAACTGCTTTTAAAAAAATTTTCCGATCATGGTATCGGATGGCATAAAGAAAGGAACTTTCCTATGGCAATCAAAATTGCAATTGCATCGGATCACGCCGGTGTGGACTACAAAAAAAGGCTGATCGAGCATCTGACGTCGCATGGTTATGCATGCGTCAATCTTGGAACGGATACGGAAGAATCCGTGGATTATCCGGTATATGCTGAGCGTGTATGCGACAAAATAACACATGGCGAATGCGATCTTGGCATTTTAATCTGCGGCACCGGCATCGGTATGAGCATGGCGGCAAACCGACATCGCGGAATCCGTGCGGCACTTTGCATGAATACGGAATCCGCAGTTCTTACCCGTCAGCACAACAATGCAAACATTTTGTGCCTTGGCGCCAGAATGCTTCCCTATGAGAAAGCTGTCGAAATCACGGATGCATTTCTCGGTGCTTCTTTTCTCGGCGGCAGACATCAAAAAAGAATCGATATGTTGGATAACATTTAATCTCTTCTCCGATTTATATAATTCACAAGATTGCATATTGACTTTTCTCCTATAAAATGGTATAATCTTTTCGTAAAAACTTTTAGAAAGGAATTTTACTTATGAAAAAAACTTTAGCGATATTGTTATCTGTGCTGTTCATTATGAGCTCAGTGTCAATGTTCGTTTCAGCTGGTCCTATCATCAAGGATTCTGAAAATATTGACTGTATGAGTTTCTTGGACTTTTCGGCAGACACAACGGCTCTTTGGGCCAGATACAATGAGGAAACCGGCGAATGGGAACAGAATGAGGGCCCCGACGACTATGGTGATGTCATGATCATTGACGGTTCCAACTACAATCAGCCTGTCAATGAGGATGGGAAGCCTATTGCTCCTGCGCTGAAAATTTACAGCTCCTACAGTGCAAACACCTCTTGGTCTTTGACAGAAAATGGCGAAGTACTGCATTTCGAGGTAACCGGCAACACTTCTTATCCTGGCTTGTCGTTTGTTGTCGATGAATATCATGAGCAAAATATCGTTGTTGGTTCAGAAAGTGCCTCTACAAAGCTTGCTGAATATGTAAAAATTCGTGTCAGAAACTATAGTTCTGCTACCAGATTTACTTTTGGATGGGCCAATAACTCTACCAACAGTGGTAAATTCATCAGTGCAACAATTTCAGATCTGTTCACAGATGCAAACGGTAAAAATTACAAAAGCGGTTCCGGTGAATGGGAAACTTATATTTTCAGCATGAGAGACATTAACTCTGCCACCAACTATTTGGAACAGCTGACTGTCAATCCAGATATCAACAACGGTTTACCGCAGTCCCGCTGGGGCGGCAACCTTTATGAACTGCTTCTCTTCCCCTTTGGTTACGACGTTACTAATGGTACAGGTGCATATCCCGGCGCTGCCATTGATATTGACTATATCGTTATCGGTAGCAAAGAATATGTTACCAATTACAAGAGTGAGCTCGAGAAAAAAGAAGAAAGCATTACAAGCCTCGAACTTGTTTCCACGCCTACAAAGACTTCCTATTATGTCGGTGAAACACTGGATTTGGAAGGACTTCAACTAAAAGCGACCTATGCAGACGGTACAACAGAAATGCTTGACAGCGCAAGTACAACCGTCAATTTGGAAACCGCGGCTGAAAGCACTCCTGTAACACTGAAGTTCGGTTCTCAGTCTGTTTCCTATGATATATCGGTAACGGGAATTCAAAGCATTGAAGTTGTTGAAACCCCGGATTCTACCGTATATGAACTCGCATCTCTTACAGATGGATTTACACCGGAAGGCTTTAAATTCAAGGTTACCTATGTAGACGGAACTTCTAATTCGGAAATTACAGAATCCATGTGTAACTATATCGGAGATATCTCCAGTGTCGGAAAGAAAACCATTACTGCGAACTATTACGGTTTTACAACGACATTTGATATTGAAATCATCAACCCAGTTGATTTGGAAATTACGGTTAACGAAACAGCGAAATTCCGTTACAATGACCCGCCCACAACAAGTGATCTTACGATTAACTTGGTATACAATGACGGAACCAAGAAGCTTCACGGCGATGGCGGTACGCTCACTTCCCTCGATTTCACGATCACATGTGATACAAAAACACCTGGCGAAGTCACAGCTACCATAGTCGGCACTTCGGATGAAATTGATCTTACTCTTACAAAAGACATTACTGTCTCCATTGAAGCGCCTACAGGAATGAAAGTTACCGCATTGCCGACAAAAACGACATATGGTGTTGATGAATCACTTGATAAAACGGGAATGATTATTTCTCTCACCTATGAAGACGGAACATCCGTTGAGATGAATCCGGACGACTACAGAGAGAGATATGATTTCGGTTCTCCCGGAGAAAAAGAGGTTCGTATCATTTCCAAGATTGAAGGCTTGGATTTGGAAACCACTTTCACAGTCACCGTAGACGGAAGCATTATCCCCACACAACCAACATCTACAACCAGCTCGACAACTCCTGCAGGTGATGGCCCTTCCACAGGACTGATTATCGGTATCGTCGCAGCGGTAGTTGTGGTAGTTGCTGTTATTGTAGTAGTCATCATTGTCACAAAGAAAAAGAAAAAAGCATAAATTTGTAATCTTGCGTAAACACGCAAAACAGATAAAATAAAAATCCG
>UQNQ01000003.1 GCA_900542425.1 uncultured Eubacteriales bacterium | reverse complement strand
GGTAATATCATACAATACGATGAAAAACAAATTTCTTCCATTTTAATTCAATATATAAATAAATATGATGGATATAAGGAAGCAATTCACATTGGAAACGAATATGATCTCAAGACGGAAGTTAAGAAAACAGTTGAATTGATTGAACAGACACTTCAAAAATCCGGAATCAAAAGTAAAATGAAAAAGCTGCCATACCCGGAAATCACGATTCAGGAATATGAACTGGATAGCCATGAAATAACAAGAGATTATCTGCATGTATTACGCGTAATAAAAGATGGTGTCCCTTATGAATATCTCATCAATCGCCGGAGCGATAACGATAAACTGATTGTTTTTAATAATGGTGCTATAGCAGAGGGAAATGTCTCCGTACCGGTATTTCAAAGACACAGCTGGGCAAATATTTTGAAAACATCCTCCGTATTTTGTATGGACCCTACCCTGTATCTTAACAGTTTCCTGCAAATCGGATGGGGAATCGGAAAAAATGATAATTATTATCTTGAAAACAGCAGTCTTATTCTCAAAAAAATCATAAGCAAAATGGGAATTCGTCTTGAAAATACCGCTATCTACGGCACGTCTGCCGGCGGATATCTTTCGATTATCATGGGAATTTATTTAAAAGGCGCTAAGGTTGTAGCAGACAATGCACAGCTCGATGTAAGAAACTGGATTTTCAAAGAGGCACTGGATTCTGTCGTGACATTCGCTTTTGATAACATCGGTGCCGCACTGAATTATAAAGAACGCTTCAGTGTTGTAGACGCTTTCGAAAAAAATCAGTATGTACCCAAAATATATATGCATGTCAATCTATGTTCTATGGCAGACAACTCAACACAGTTAATTCCTTTTTTGAAAAATGCGGAAACCATGAGATCGATTAAGGAATACAATGACATAGAAGTCATTCTGCATTTTGAACCGGATAAAGGGCACAACGGAATCAGTATGGACGATGCCATTCACTTTTTATACCGTATATTGGACGAAGCATAATTTTGATCATCCGTCATTTAGAAAAATATCTAGATTTTTTCGGGAATATCGTCATATTTTATGGAATGAAACGACAGCATAAAGCAAATTCTCACATTGTTTCTTAAATTTATAAAATCAAAATACCGGAGTAAAAATCTTTTGATTTTTACTCCGGTATTGATCTTCTGGGGTGGATAATCGGACTCGAACCGACGGCCTCCAGGGCCACAACCTGGCGCTCTAACCAACTGAGCTATATCCACCATATCCTGGCGTGCCTTGGGGGATTCGAACCCTCGACCTACTGCTTAGAAGGCAGTTGCTCTATCCAGCTGAGCTAAAGGCACAAATGGCACAAATAAAGATACGCCGCGATGCCCTAAACAAAGCATACGGCATATCTTTTTCTTTGGAGCGGATGATGGGAATCGAACCCACGCGACCAGCTTGGAAGGCTGGGATTCTACCATTGAACTACACCCGCATAAAGCGGCTATCACAGCCGCTTATATATATTAGCACATTCCGTCCCTTTTGTCAAGAATTTTTATAAAAATTTTGCCGCATCTATACTTCTTTTCGGAAAAACTCCTCAATTTTTTGAATGATTTTTCCCGTTAAATGTGCTTCCGCTCCGTCAGGAACAAACGTAACCCCATCAAGACTCGGGGCGCACAGTTTTCGGAACCAAACACATGCCGCAGCAAAACGGCCATACGTCAGACTAAGATGGAAAGCATCCCGATATAAAGAAATACCTCCCACCGCCGGATCAAATTCCGGAAGCTGCTTCAAAACAGTAATCACATTTCCTACCGGAATGATATCCGCCGAAAATTCCGCCGAGATTTTCCGGTAAACAGATTCAATGGCGGCATCCATCTTTTTTCTGTCACAATCATAATCTACGAAATTTGGATGAGAACTTCCCTCTTCATAGGCCCATGTACGATTGAAAAAAATTCGTGCATTCGGACACAGCCGCCTTACTTCTCCATAAACCTGATCAACATATGGGTGATAGGTATCATATAATCCGGATTTTCCGCTTACCTGCTGAAGCGTAACGATATCCCATTCATCTGATTGCAGCGCCTGACGAATGGAAGTCTTATATTGACCTATTCCATGACGCTGATATTCATATTCAGGTTCATTGGTCAAAAGATTTTCCGCGTGATGGGAAAGAGGACATCCTCCAATATAGAGATTGGCTGCAATGACATCATACTGCCCTGCAGAAGCCGCAATTTCCTCAACATAAGCCGTTGAATCCTGAGAAAAACTATTGCCGATTGCAAGAATTTTCATATTCATAACACCTGCCAAAAATAAAATGATTACTGTGCATAATCAAGAATTCTTTCTAAGAAAAGCAAATGATTGTCAAACGCACGCTTTTCCGTTTGATAAGCCGACTGGGACGAGGTATACGGAATATTTTTGATCACAAGCAAGGTATCCTCTCCGAGATCGTTCACGCCTGCATTGTTCTGTGCAAAATCCGTCTTATCAAAATAAACGGCACAGTCATCATACAGCCATTCGCTTGGAATATCCTCTATCAAATCGGTAATAGGCACAAAAACCTCCGACTCCTTATATTGCTCATATAAATCCGCATGGATTAAATAAATATAATACGGCTGCACAATCATTGTCGACATAAATTGAATCGCAGTGGAATTGATACTGGATGCCATTGGGTTTTCCTCATCGGCAATATATCCGGTTTTAGAAAAATTTAAAAGGATCTCTCCATCTCCGTTATAGTCGTCAGCAACCTTTTCAAAAGAATCCATAATGTCCTGATATTTTGTATCCGGGATCGATGCATCTCCAAGATACATGATATATACGTCATAATTTTTTCTGGTTACTAACTGAACCGTCAAAATAATGCCAATAATAAGAAAGAATGTTACAATAATAACGACCCATTTGTAGTGATACCAAAAATTATCGAGCCATTTCAAAATCTTTGACATAAAAACCTCCCGACCTATTGATAGAAATCGAAAATAAAGTTTTCTAAAAAGCAATCCCTACGTGTTTAGCTTATTATATCATCTTTAATTGAAGTTGACAAGCAAATTTCAGAATTTTCTCTTTTATTAAAAGAGCTGCCGCCTTTTGTCGAAAGAAAAATAATGAACGAGATAACCTTAAAGCAATCTTAAACATTACATAATTGAATTCAAGGATTCACTATGATATAATGATGATACAATCAAATTCAGAAAGGAATTGCATTGTTCATGTACGACGATCTAATTGCAGTTTGTAATATTCTTCTCTTTCTTATTGGATCTTTTTACATCTATCGAAGCATCTATGCCGTTGTAGGGATTTTTCACACTAAAAATTTTGCTCCGGCAAAGAAAAATCATAAATATGCCATTGTTATCGCAGCACGTAATGAAGAAGCCGTTATTGGGAACCTTTTGGAAAGCATTGCAAAGCAAGATTATCCCAAAGAGCTTCTGACAGTCTTTGTAGTTGCCGACAATTGCAGAGACCACACGGCCGATGTTGCCGCAGCAGGCGGTGCTATTGTTTATAAACGATTTGACAAAGAACACTGCACAAAAGGCTTTGCCCTGCAATTTCTCTTTGAACAAATTGAGCGGGATTATTCAATCGCTGCTTTTGAAGGTTTTTTTGTACTCGATGCCGACAATCTTTTAAAAAGTGATTATATCAGTCGTATGAACGATGCTTTTGACAACGGAGAAAAAATCATTACTTCCTACCGAAACACCAAAAACTTCGATGATAATTGGATTTCGGCAAGCTATGGACTGCATTGGTTGAGGACAGTACGTTTTGAAAGTCGAGCCAGATCCGCTTTTCACGTCGCTACAAGAATTCAAGGTACCGGATTTTTGTTTTCCAGTGAACTTGTCAAGGATGGATGGCATTATACCTCTTTAACAGAAGATCGTGCTTTTTCCGCTGACGCGGTAGTCACAGGCGTCAATATCAGTTATCAGGATAAAGCGGAATTCTATGATGAACAGCCAAACTCCTTGAAAATCGCATGGAGACAGCGTATCCGATGGTCCAAAGGACATATTCAGGCTTTCATGGAATCCGGCAAAAAGCTGTTCATAAACATTTTCAAGCGCCGGAAAGCAAAACAAAAATTCATTTCTTACGATATGCTTATGACGAATGTACCAAGCTGTATCCTCTCTATCCCTCTTAAGTTTCTGAAATTTGCTTTTATGATTTGCAGCTGTATTACACTTGACAGATTTTATAACGAATGGCAATCCTTGATTTTTGGGATCTTGCTTACTATTCTCTTTGAACATGCCGCTAATATTCCTGTTGCAGCGATTCTTTTTATTATGGAAAAGGATCGGATTCAGCCAATCAAATGGTATAAAAAAGTTTTTTATTGTCTGATGTTTCCTTTTTTCAGCATGATTGGGGATATTTCGACCTGTATTGCTGTATTCCGCAAGGTAAGCTGGAAACCGATTCCCCATAAAGCTTCTATCAAAATCGAGGATTTGGAATCCGTACCGGGATAATCGGGAATTCAAACGAAAATATAAAATTAAACTTCCCTATGGGCACTCAGAGTGCCCATATTTTTATTGTCAAAAAACAATTTCTTTGACGCTTCATTTTGTAAAAATCTCTTTAAATTCATTTCAGCTGTAAAAATAAATATCGGGTTGAACTGGAATCAACCCGATACTTTTCATGCTATTCAGATTATACCAATTTTACGATTGCCATCTCAGCGGCATCGCCACGGCGCGGTCCGATTTTATAAACAGCCGTATATCCGCCGTTTCTTTCCATATAGGTAGGTGCAATCTCATCAAAAAGCTTTTTTACAACGTCTTCCTTTGTGATGAAAGAAAGTGCGGCACGACGAGAAGCAAGCGTATTCTTCTTGCCGAGTGTAATCATTTTATCGGTCAAAGATCTGACCTCTTTTGCTCTTGTTACGGTCGTTTCAATCGATCCGTTTTCCAGAAGCAAAGTTACCATACCTTTCAGCATAGCCATTCTATGGGCAGTTGGTCTGCCGAGTTTTCTGGTTCCGGGCATTATAACATATCCTCCTTTGCCTGTTATATCGTTTTGACAGAATTCTCCGTATTTCACTGGAAATCATCTACGGACAATATGGAAAGATTTCGCCGTTTGCAACAACAAAAAATTTCATTTTATCTGTCATGTCCCCTAAAGCGGCGGGACAAAATTTTTCTCAAAAGGGTTTCAAGCGCATTCCATACGCTTCCACTGTTTTGATGCCAAATTTATCTTCAGAAAATTATTCTTCTTCTTTTCTGAGACTAAGTCCGAGCGAATGGAGTTTTTGAATGACCTCTTCCAGCGATTTTTTACCGAGATTACGGACTTTAATCATATCCGCCTCTGTGCTGCTTGTGAGGTCTTCTACCGTATCGATGCCTGCACGCTTCAGGCAATTAAAGCTGCGCACAGACAGATCAAGCTCCTCAATGGTCATCTCAAGGACCTTTTCCTTTTTGGTTTCTTCTCTTTCCACCATGATCTCTGCACTCTTTGCTTCATCAGACAATTCTACAAAGAGGTTGAGATGTTCGTTGAGTATCTTGGCTCCGAGCGATACCGCTTCTCTTGCCGAGATCGTACCGTTCGTCAATACATCAAGAGTAAGCTTATCATAATCGACTACATTGCCGACACGAGTGGGATCTACCTTATAGCTTACATTATAAACAGGGGTAAATATAGAATCCACATAAATAACGCCGATTTGTCCTGTCGAATAGGTCTGCTTGTTTTTTTCCTGAGAGACATAGCCGCGACCATGATCGAAAGTCAGCTCCATTTTGAAACGAACACCGTCGGAAACCGTTGCGATATGATGTTCCGGATTCAGGATTTCAATATCGCCATCGCATATAATATCTCCCGCGGTAACGTCCTTCGGACCGGTAACGTCAATCGATACCGTTTTGGGATTCTGCGGATAAAGCTTTGCCGTAATTCCCTTCACATTCAGAACGATCTCGCAGACGTCTTCTTTTACGCCGGGAACCGTCGAAATCTCATGCAGGATATCTTTGTCTCCGCCGCTGATTTTGATGCTTACAACGGCAACACCGGGAAGTGAACTGAGCAGAACTCTGCGCAATGAATTTCCAAGTGTAATGCCATAGCCTCTTTCTAGCGGCTCTAAAACGAAAGTCCCGTTTCTGGGATCGCTCTCCGATTCGGCAACGGTAATATTCGGTCTTTCTATTTCAATCATCTGATTAACCCTCCTACTTGTTATAAAACACAAATACAATTTGTATTGGAAAATGACGCACTGCCGAGAGACATCGGCCGCTTCGGACGGATGCGTCGGGGGTCATATTGATTATTTGGAGTACAACTCGACGATCAGATGCTCGGACACCTCGTAATCGATATCATCACGTGCAGGCATGGCAATAATCTTACCTTCAAGAGCATCTGCGGCTTTATCAATCCACTTAGGCATCGGTTTTTTCCCGAATTCCTCTATCAGAGCTTTCATTTTTTCACTCGCACGGAATTTTTCACTAACCGCAACGACATCGCCAAGACGGACCTGATAGGACGGAATATTAACGCGTTTCCCATTTACAGTGAAATGTCCGTGATTGACAAGCTGTCTTGCTTCCCGTCTGGTGCTTGCATATCCCATACGGAATACTACGCTGTCCAAACGACGTTCCAACTCCTGCAGAAGAAGCTCACCGGTGATACCCTGTTTACGCTCAGCTTTTTCATAATAAGAACGGAACTGTTTCTCAAGCACGCCATAGATAAATTTTACCTTCTGCTTTTCTATCAGCTGCATACCGTATTCGGACTGTTTGCGGCGCATCTGCTTCGGATTGCGTTTTGTTTCTTTCGAATATCCGAGAACAGCCGGAGACAGTCCCAGCGTTTTACAACGCTTCAAAACGGGCTGTGTGTTCTTTGCCATAGTTTTCAATACCTCCTTACATTAAACGCGTCTGATTTTAGGCGGTCTGCATCCGTTGTGCGGAACCGGTGTTACATCGCGAATTACCGTAATTTCAAGTCCCTGTGTCTGAAGCGCACGAATCGCCGATTCTCTGCCTTGTCCAGGTCCTTTTACGTATACCTCAACGCTTTTCATGCCGTTATCGGCAGCGATTTTTGCTGCGGATTCCGCTGCCATCTGTGCAGCAAATGCAGTGGATTTTCTTGAGCCTTTAAAACCAAGTTCACCGGCGGATGCCCAAGATACCGTATTCCCGTTTACATCAGTGATAGTAACGATCGTATTGTTGTAGGTTGCACGGATATGAGCCGCACCTTTTTCAACATTCTTGCGTTCGCGGCGTTTTCTGACTACCTTTTTGGTTGCTGCTGCTTTAGCCATGATTTGTCTATCACTCCTTATTTCTTCTTATTTGCAATGGTCTTTGCAGGACCTTTTCTGGTTCTTGCGTTTGTTTTTGTTCTCTGACCGCGGACAGGCAAGCCTTTTCTGTGCCGGATACCGCGATAGCAGCCGATTTCAACCATTCTCTTGATATCCATCGAAACGTCACGACGCAGGTCGCCTTCCACCTTGTGGAAGTTTTCGATTTCATCACGGAGTTTGGAAACATCGTCTTCTGTGAGATCCTTGCAACGGGTATCGGGATCGATTCCGGTTTTTGCAAGAATTTTGTTTGAGGTTGCTCTGCCTATTCCGTAAATATAGGTAAGACCGATTTCAACTCTCTTCTGATTTGGAATTTCAACACCAGCTATACGAGCCATTCTGGAAATACACCTCCCTTTCTTCGTTATGCGATCAGCCCTGTTTTTGCTTATGCTTGGGATTCTCGCAGATTACCATAACATGACCTTTTCTTTTAATGATTTTGCACTTATTGCAAATCTTTTTTACGGAAGGTTTCACTTTCATGTGGTTTGCACCGTTCCTTTCTTTACTTAAATAATGGATATTTTCCGGAAAAAATCAATTCTCACGCAGTCTCCACGTGATACGTCCCTTATTGAGATCGTAGACAGAAACCTCAACGGTAACGCGGTCTCCCGGAACAATCTGAATCGAATTCATGCGAAGTTTGCCCGAAATCTGAGACAATACAATATGTCCGTTGGGCAGCTTTACTTTGAAGGTGGCACCGGGCATCGCCTCGATAACCGTGCCTTCAAATTCCATAACGTCGTCCTTTGGCATAATGCCCCTCCTTAAATTCAGAAATTTAATCTTGGGTCAGCTTTTCGAGATCAAGAGAGGAAAGAGTCCGCCGCAGAAAAGCGTCATTGACGCTTTCTGTTCGGAGTTTTTCCGTATCCTCATTCGACAGCCTTGTAATCACATTCAAATGCTGCATCTTTTTCTTTTTTGGTGATATGAGTTTTCGCCGTTTTCCATCCGCAACAAGCACATATCGGTCATCTATTCCTGCGACGATCACAAGAAGCAAACCTGCGTCGTGACCCGCCAGAGAAACAACAACCGATCCGACTCTTGAATCTGTCTTTCGCGGAATGATTGTTTCTTTTTCGGAATGCCTTTTCTTTTTCATAACAATCGGAAATTATCACTCCACCAGCGTAAGGAGAACGGGTTTTCCTTCCGTTATAGCAACGGTATGCTCGTAATGAGCGGAAAGTCCGCCGTCCGCCGTCACGACTGTCCAGCCATCGGAAAGCACCTTGACATCCGGAGAACCTATGTTAATCATGGGCTCAATGGCAATTGTCATACCGGTATAAAGTCTCATCCCTCTGCCAGCTGTCCCGAAATTCGGAACTTCGGGATCCTCATGCAGATTTTGTCCTACCCCGTGGCCGACATATTTGCGAACGACACCATAGCCGAAGCTCTGTGCATATTCGCTGACCGCAAAGCCGATATCTCCAAGTCTTGCGCCTGCCGTTGCTTTTTCCGCAGCCCGGAAAAAGCTTTCTCTCGTTGTCCGGATGAGCTCTTCGGCGTCTTCGCTGATCTTGCCGACGCCAAACGTATTCGCGCTGTCTCCATGAAATCCATGGTAACAGGCTCCAACGTCAATTTTAACGATATCACCCTCCCGCAGGATTCGATCGGCACTTGGAATACCGTGGATCACTTCGTTGTTGATACTGATGCAAGCACTGCCGGGAAAGCCACCATATCCGAGGAACGACGGAGTAGCACCGCACTTTTCAATATAATGTCGGATAACAGTATCAAGTTCTTTGGTACTGACACCCTCTTTTATATGGTCACGCGCCACAAGAATCGCCTCTCCGGTAATTCTTCCCGCCTTACGCATAATAGCCAATTGTTCGCTGTTTTTGATCTGAATCATGAATCAGCCTCTTATGCTTTCAATTGCCGCCAGTGTAAGCGCTGTCGTATCCTCGATTTTTTCCTTGCCAATCACTGTTTTCAGCACGCCGCGTTCGGCATAATAATCCTTCAGCGGTTCTGTCTGTTCATGATAAACGGCAAGCCGGCTTTCAATTACCTCAGGCTTATCATCCGCACGAATTACAAGCTCTCCTCCGCACTTATCACAAATTCCGTCCACTGTACAGGGTTTATATTCGGTATGATAGGAAGCACCGCATTTGCCGCAAAGTCTGCGACCGCCCAGTCTCTTCATAATATCAGAATCCGAAACCTCAATGTCGATAACCCCGTCTATTTTCACACCCATATCGTCAAGAGCCTTTGCCTGTGCAACTGTACGGGGAAATCCGTCAAGAATAAATCCATTCTTACAGTCATCCTTTTTCAGACGCTCTTGAATGATGCCGATCACAACCTCGTCCGGAACCAGTGAACCATCGTCGATATAGCGTTTTGCCTTCAAGCCGAGTTCGGTTTCGGCACTGATTGCTTCTCTCAGCAGAGCACCCGTCGAAATTGCGGGAATCCCGTAACGTTCCGAGACAATCTCCGCCTGCGTGCCTTTTCCGGCGCCCGGAGCGCCGAGAAACATTAGCTTCATATGCGGTCTCCTTTCAAAAATGGATAAATTCATTCACGGTATCAGCCGCAAAAAATCGGCGGCAGATACCGGAATGAGGTGTCTTAATCAAGGAATCCCTTGTAATGACGCATGGTCATCTGCGCTTCCATTTCGCGTACCGTTTCCAAAATGACACCGACTACAATGAGCAGCGTCGAACCGCTAAACGAAATGACGTTCAAAAGACCGCCCGTCACAATGTTAAGAAGCAACGGGAAGCATGCGACAATACCAAGGAAAAGCGCTCCCATCAGGACAACCTTGCCAAGCACCTTTTTAATATAAAGGGCAGTCGGCTTACCGGGACGAATTCCCGGAATAGAACCACCCTGCTGCATCAGGTTATTGGCAACCTCAACAGGATTAAAGGAAATCGAAATATAGAAATATGCGAATGCGATAATCAGCACAAACAGCACAATCATATAGATCCAGCTGTCAGCCTGCAGAGCGTTATAGACTCCAAGCCAGAAACCTTCTGTCGGATTGAAGAAGGAAATGATCGTAATCGGAAGAGAAACGATCGTGCTGGCAAAAATGATCGGCATAACACCGGACATGTTGAGCTTAATCGGAAGATTAGAACTCTGACCGCCGTACATTTTTCTGCCGACGGTACGTTTTGCATACTGAACAGGGATTCTTCTTTCCGCATCGGACATATACGTAACAAACACAATAGAACCAACAAGGACAAGAATAACCGCCACCCAAAGAACGATCTGGAGCCACAACGGAACATAATCGCCCTTGAAATAACCGCTTGTCTGCTCCGCTGTCAGATTCAAAGCAAACTGCTCAAATGTGGAAGGAAGTCCGGATACGATGTTCGCAAACAGGATCATAGAAATACCGTTTCCGATACCCTGTTCATCAATCCGCTCACCGAGCCACATAACAAGACAAGCACCTGCTGTATAGCATGCAATAATAACAATGGCCGCAAATACTTTGGCACCACCCGAATACGGAACAACATTACCTCCGATATCGGAATCCAAAATTGCGAAATATCCGTATGCTGTAATCACTGCAATCGCAAGTGTTACATAACGGGTAATTTTTTCAATTTTCTTTCGTCCCGCTTCACCATCTTTTGACATTCTCTCCAGCGCAGGGATCGCAACTGTGAGAAGCTGCATAATAATGGATGCGTTGATGTATGGCGTTACCGAAAGAGCAAGCAAAGTGGCTTTGGAAAATGCATAACCCGAAAGAATATTCAAATAAGAAAAGATTCCCTCGCTGTACAGATTTGCCGCAGCCTGCATTGCTTGATAATCAATAAAAGGAACAGGAATTGCTGCACCGACGCGGTATAAGAATACGATGACAAGCGTAAACAAAATCTTCCGGCGAAGTTCCGGTATTGTCCACGCATTTCTCAGCGTTTTAAACACTTATACCACCTCGCACTTTCCGCCCGCAGATTCAATCTTTTCCTTTGCACTGGCGGAAAAAATCGCAGCTTTGACTGTAAATTTCTTTGTGATCTCACCCTGCCCGAGTATTTTCACGCCGTCAAGTGTTTTTCTGATAATGCGTTTCTCAAGAAGAGCATCCGCATCTACGACAGCACCGTCCGGGAAAGCCTCCAAGGATTTCAGATTGACGATAGCATACCGCTTTGCAAATACATTGTGAAAACCTCTTTTAGGAAGTCTTCTGTAAAGCGGGATCTGTCCTCCTTCAAAGCCCGGTCTGACACCGCCGCCGGAGCGTGCATTCTGCCCCTTATGACCCTTTCCAGCAGTTTTTCCGTTACCGGAACCCGCACCTCTTCCCTTACGGAAAGACGGTTTTACGGACCCTTCTGCCGGTGAAAGTTCATGTAGCTTCATTTGGGTATCCTCCTTATACTGTGAATTTTTGATTATCATCCAATTTCATTTTAAATGTATAAAATTATACATTTTCCACCTTGATAAGGTGAGAGACAATTTTGACCTTACCCAAAACGGAAGCATCATTTTTCTGAACCGTCACATCGCCGATCTTGGTAAGCCCGAGCGATTTTGCAACTGCCTTTTGTTTGGGACTTGAACCGATAAGGCTTCCGGTGAGTGTGATTTTAATCTGTTCCATCTCCGTCTGCCTCCTTATTTCATGGAATCTTTATCAATACCGCGGATCGCTGCAACCTCTTCGGCAGTGCGAAGCGCCTTAAGCCCCTCAAAGGTTGCCTTAACAACATTTGAAGGATTGCTTGAACGGATACATTTTGCACGAATATCTTTGATTCCCGCCATTTGAACAACGGAACGCACCGTACCGCCGGCGATAACGCCGGTACCGGGAGATGCCGGTTTGAGAAGTACTCTTGCCGCACCATATTCGCCGATAACCTCATGAGGAATCGTTGTTCCCTTGAGAGATACCTCAATAATATTTTTCTTTGCATCTTCAATTCCCTTGCGAATCGCTTCGGGATATTCGGATGCCTTTCCGAGACCATAGCCGACGTGTCCGTTTTCGTCGCCTACAACCATAATTGCAGTCTGGCGTGCGATGCGTCCGCCCTTAACGGTCTTGGAAACACGGTTGGTGGCAACGGTAACTTCTTTGAGTTCAAGCGTTGCCGGATCAATTCTTTTCGCCATGTTTTTCCTCCTCCTCAGAACTTAAGTCCGCCTTCGCGGGCGCCTTCTGCAAGTTCTTTCACTCTTCCCTGATAAACATAACCGCCGCGGTCAAATACCACCTCGGTGATTCCTTTTTCAAGTGCTCTCTCGGCAATTGTTTTACCGATGACCTTTGCTGCATCCTTGTTTCCGCCGTTGCCTTCAAAAACCTTTTCGAGGGTGGATGCGGATACGAGTGTTACACCGTTCACATCATCAATGATCTGTGCGTTGATGTTCGCAAGCGAACGATAAACACAAAGACGAGGTTTTTCCGGTGTGCCGGAAATCTTAGCGCGCACTCTCTTGTGACGAACAAGACGTGCTTTATTGCTGTCTTTTCTTGATACCATTTTAATCCACTCCTTTCTTTATTTACCGGTCTTTCCGGCTTTACGGCGAATATATTCACCGCTGTATTTCACACCTTTTCCGAGATACGGTTCAGGCGGTCTCTTCTCACGGATCTGCGCTGCAATCTGACCTACCGTTTGTTTATCAATTCCATTGACCACAACAGTAGTTGAATTCGGAACATCAAACGTAATTCCATCCTTTTCTTCAAACAAAATCGGATGAGAATGTCCAAGATTCAAAGTCAGCGTTTTTCCTGATTTCGCAGCTCTGTATCCGACGCCTACAATTTCAAGCGTTTTGGAATAGCCGCTTGTTACACCCTCTACCATATTGGCAATCAGTGTTCTGGAAAGCCCGTGGAGCGAACGGTTTTCACGCTCGTCATCCGGTCGGGTCACCTTGACGACATTGCCATCTACGGCAACCGTGATATTTTTGTGGATCGGGGTGCTGAGCGTTCCTTTCGGTCCTTTGACAGTAACAACATTGTTGTCATCCACTGTAATGGCAACACCGGCAGGAACGGCAATTTCTTTTCTACCAATTCTTGACATGTCCGTTTACCTCCCCATTACCATACAAAAGCGAGAACTTCGCCGCCGACATGAAGCTCACGTGCTTTTTTGTCAGTCATAACGCCTTTAGACGTAGATACGATCGCGATACCCAGTCCGTTCATCACTCTCGGCATATCCTCGCAGTTGGAATAAATACGCAGTCCGGGCTTGGACACTCTGCGCAATCCCTGAATTACTTTCTGTTTACCCCGTCCGTATTTGAGTGTAATACGGATAATTCCCTGTTTTCCGTCTTCGATAATCTGATAGCCCGCAATATAACCCTCTTCCTTGAGGATATCTGCAATCGACTTTTTCATACCGGAAGCGGGAATATCCACTGTTTCGTGCTTTGCGCTGTTCGCATTCCGGATGCGGGTCAGCATATCTGCAATTACATCTGAAATTTGCATTGTTTCGTCCTCCTTTGATGCAAGTGTTTTTCTGGTTTTGGGAGAAATCTCCCTTCGCCGAATCCTTGCTGCCGGCATATTTGCCGGCGGCGAGTCGATGGTTAAAGCCTTTTGGCTTTCCTTTCGACAAGATCGGAGCCATTCAAATTTGATTTTTCCGGATCATCTGACCGGAAATTTGCTTACCAGCTGGCTTTCTTAACGCCGGGGATCTGTCCCTTATAAGCAAGCTCGCGGAAGCAGATACGGCAAATGCCGAATTTCCGGAGATAACCGTGCGGTCTGCCGCAGATTTTGCAGCGATTGTATTCTCTTGTGGAATACTTCTGCGGTCTCTGCTGTTTGACCTTCATTGAAGTTTTTGCCATTCTTCTTACCTCCTGCCTTATTTTGCAAACGGAGCGCCCATCAGTTCAAGCAGCTCTTTTGCCTCTTCATCGGTTGATGCCGTTGTTACAAAAGCAATATCCATACCACGGATTTTATCGACCTTATCATATTCGATTTCGGGGAATATCAGCTGTTCCTTAATGCCGAGCGAATAATTACCGCGTCCGTCAAAAGCATTCGGGCTGATACCCTTGAAGTCACGAACTCGGGGCAGCGCGAGATTAAAGAGTCTATCCATAAACTCAAACATTCTATCGCCGCGAAGAGTTACTTTCACACCGATTTTCATGCCTTGTCTTACTTTAAAATTCGCAACAGACTTTCTCGCGTAGGTCGGAACTGCTCTCTGACCTGTAATCGCCGTGATTTCCTCGATAATATTATCGATTGCTTTCGCGTTGTCCTTGGCATCTCCTGCGCCTACGTTGATAACGATTTTATCAAAGCGCGGAATCTGCATCGGACTCTTATAGGAAAATTTCTTCATCAGTGCGGGAGCAACTTCTTGTTTGTAATACTCTTTCAGTCTTGCCATTTTCCATTACCTCCGCATTAAATCTTCTTGCCGCATTTTACACAAACGCGGATTTTTTTGCCATCTTCGATTTTCACCTTAGACCGTACGCCCTTGTCGCAGCTGGAGCAATAAAGTGCCACTTTATCGGCATATACGGCACCTTCGACCTTGATAATGCCGCCGGCTTCTCCCTGCTTTCTGGGTTTCATATGCTTTGTCTGGACGTTCACTTTTTCAACAATAACCTTGTGTTCGTCCGGAGACACCGCAATTACCTTTCCTTTTGCGCCTTTGTCGTCGCCGGAAATGACAATAACGGTATCATCTCTTCTTACATGAACTTTATTCATTTTCGAATCCTCCATTACAGTACTTCCGGAGCAAGAGAAAGAATCTTGATATAATCCTTCTCACGCAGTTCTCTTGCCACTGGCCCAAAAATTCGGGTGCCTCGCGGCGTTTTGTCTTCTTTGATAATAACGGCTGCGTTCTCATCGAACTTAAGATACGAGCCGTCTGCTCTCTTGATACCTTTGACAGAACGGACAATCACGGCTCTTACAACCTCGCCCTTCTTCACCGTTCCGCCGGGAGCCGCCTTTTTCACGCAGGCAACCACGACATCCCCGATGTTGCCGTATCTTCTTCCGGTACCGCCGAGCACTCTGATGCACATAAGCTCTTTCGCGCCGGTGTTATCGGCGACCTTCATCAATGATTGTTGCTGTATCATTGTGCTTTCCTCCTTGAATATTCACATCTCACAGGTTGCGATTTACGCTCTAACCTTGCACTATGAATTTTATTTTGCCTTTTCGATAATTTCAACAAGACGCCATCTCTTATCCTTAGAAAGAGGTCTTGTCTCCATGATCATGACCTTGTCGCCGATGCCGCATGCGTTGTTTTCGTCGTGCGCTTTGAATTTTACTGTTCTTTTAATAACCTTGCCGTAGACCGGATGCTTCACGTTATCCTCAATCGCAACGACAATGGTTTTATCCATTTTATCGCTTACGACTTTGCCGACTCTTGTTTTTCTGAGATTTCTCTCTGTCGCTTCACTCATAACATTCTCTCCTCTCTATGGCTTATTCCGCTTCCTTCTCGCGAAGGACCGTCATCACTCTTGCAATATCACGCTTGACATCGGTGATTTTATGGGGATTGTCGAGCTGATTGATCTCATTTTGAAAACGAAGCTTAAAAAGATCGCTCTTGAGTTCCTTGAGCTTAGAGGTAAGTTCAGCGGAAGTCATGCTTCTCAGTTCTGTAGCTTTCACTGTTTTATTCCTCCCCTGCTTCTTCTTTTTTCACGAATTTACATTTGATCGGAAGCTTGTGCGACGCAAGACGCATAGCTTCCTTGGCAATTTCCTCGGAAACGCCGTCCATTTCAAACATCACTCTTCCCGGCTTGACAACTGCGACCCAGTATTCAGGAGAACCTTTACCGGAACCCATTCGGGTTTCTGCCGGCTTCTCGGTAATCGGCTTGTCGGGGAAAATCTTAATCCAGACCTGACCGCCACGTTTGATGTAACGTGTCATAGCGATACGGGCAGCCTCAATCTGGTTGCTCGTGATCCATGCAGGCTCCAGTGCCGCAAGTCCGTAAGAGCCGTAGGTCACCGTATTGCCGCGGGTCGCTTTGCCTTTCAGACGACCGCGCTGAACACGTCTGTATTTAACTCTCTTTGGCAACAACATTTCTTCTGCCTCCTTCTCTGGGTTCTCTCGGAGTATTGGAATACCCCTGTCTCGGCGCGCCGGTTCCGCGATCTCCGCGATTGCCGTGCTCTCCTCTGTTTCCGCCTCTGCGGTCGCCGCGGTCACGGCGGTCACGTCTCTCACGTTTTTCGGCGGGCGCTTCTGTCGGAACAGATGCACCGGCTCTGCCGGAAAGGACTTCGCCCTTATAGATCCAAACCTTTACGCCGATTTTACCGTAAGTGGTATTTGCTTCCCAGAAGCCGTAATCGATATCAGCTCTGAGTGTCTGAAGCGGGATTGTTCCCTCATGATAATGTTCGCTTCTTGCAATTTCAGCCCCGCCAAGACGACCGGAAACCGAAATTTTGATTCCTTTAGCACCGACTCTCATCGTTCTGCCAATCGCTTGCTTCATGGCACGGCGGAACGCAATTCTTTTTTCAAGCTGCTCGGAAATCGCTTCCGCCACAAGCTGTGCGTTGAGGTCGGGATTTTTGATTTCAACAACGTTTACGCTGACGGATTTCCCGGTCATTTTCTCAAGTGCAGCGCGGAGCTTTTCAATTTCAGAGCCGCCGCGTCCGATTACCATACCGGGCTTCGCACAATGGATAAACACTTTTACACCCGCATTTGTCCGCTCGATTTCGACTTTCGGAATGCCGGCAAGCTTCAGTTTATCCTTCAGATATTTTCTGATTTGGTAGTCGGAAACAAGGGTATCGCCGAAGTCTTCGTCTTTTGCGAACCATCTTGAATCCCAATCTTTGATGACACCGACACGCAGACCGTGCGGATTAACCTTCTGACCCATTCTTCCTGCCTCCTTTTCAAGCTTCTTCTTTTTCCTTCAGAGCAAGCGTCACATGGCTTGTTCTCTTCAGGATTCTGTCCGCGCTTCCTCTCGCGCGGGGCATAATTCTCTTCAGCGTCGGTCCCGGGCAGACAAAGCATTCAGATACGTACAGTCTGCTCACATCCATACTGAAGTTGTGCTCCGCGTTTGCGATCGCACTTTTTAACAGCTTGATGAGGTATTCACTCGCAGATTTAGGAGTGTTTTTCAAAATTGCCATTGCTTCTCCCGCATCCTTCCCTCTGATGAGGTCAAGCACAATCTGTACTTTGCGCGGGGATATTCTGGCATATTTAAGATATGCTCTTGATTCCATTTAATTTTGCCTCCCTTCGCTTTGGTGCGAGATTATTTACCGTTGTTTGATGTTTTTGAACCAGCATGACCTTTGAACGTTCTGGTAGGTGCAAACTCGCCGAGTCTGTGACCGACCATATCCTCAGTCACATAGACCGGAACATGCTTCCTGCCGTCATGAACCGCAATTGTATGTCCTACAAATTCCGGGAAAATCACAGACGCGCGGGACCAAGTCTTGATTACCTTTTTCTCACCCTTTTCGTTCATCGCGACAACTCTTGAGAAGAGCTTCTCTTCAACGAAAGGTCCTTTTTTCAGACTTCTGCTCATTTCAATGCCCTCCTCCTTTATTTACCGTTTCTGTGTTTTACGATGAAGCGTTCGGTTCTCGCCTTCTTGTCTCTCGTCTTATAACCGAGAGCCGGTTTGCCCCACGGTGTTACAGGAGACGGACGACCGATCGGAGAACGGCCCTCACCACCGCCATGCGGGTGATCACAGGGGTTCATAACAGAACCGCGAACCGTCGGACGAATGCCGCGGTGACGGGTTTTACCGGCCTTGCCGATTTTCACGTTTTCATGATCGATGTTGGAAACCTGACCGATCTGGGCACGGCAATCCAAGCGGATAAGACGAACTTCTCCGGAAGGAAGTCTGACCTGAGCCATTCCGTTTTCTTTTGCCATCAGCTGAGCCGCAGAACCTGCGGAACGGACGAGCTGACCGCCTTTGCCGGGATACAGCTCAATGTTATAAATAAAAGTACCAACCGGAATATTCGCAATCGGAAGCGTGTTTCCGGGCTTGATATCGGCATTCGCGCCGGAATATACCTTGTCGCCGTCTGTGAGTCCCACAGGAGCGATGATATATTTTTTCGTGCCGTCCTCATATTGCAGAAGAGCGATATATGCGGTTCTGTTCGGATCATACTCGATGCCGATGACCGTCGCCGCATCCTCTGTATAGGGACGCTTAAAATCAATAATTCTGTATTTCTGCTTGTTGCCGCCGCCCTTATGACGAACGGTAATTCTGCCGTAGCTGTTTCTGCCGGCATGTTTTTTCTTGATTACGACAAGACTTTTCTCGGGAGTGAATTTCGTGATTTCTGCGAAATCCGGCACCGTCATATTCCGTCTTGCGGGAGTAGTCGGTTTATACTTGATCGTAGCCATTCTCTTACCTCCTCATCAAATCATGCCGTCAAAGAACTCGATGGATTTTGAATCCGCTTTCAGCGTAACAATGGCTTTTTTCCAAGCCTTCGTATAGCCGGAATGGACACCGAGTCTTTTCGGTTTCTTTTTCATGCTGATTGTGTTGACGCTCGCAACCGTGACGCCGAAAGCTTCTTCAACTGCACGTGCGATCTCCGGTTTTGTCGCGTCCTTTTGAACCTCGAAGGTGTAACGTTTGGATTTTGTCGCCTCAAGACTCTTTTCCGTAATAACCGGTCTTACGATAATATCATGAGCAAATTTCATGCGTACACCTCCTCAATCTTCTTCACCGCATCCAGCGCTACGACGAGCTTGTCGCAATTCAGGATGTCGTATACGTTAAGCGTATTGACATACGCTGTTTTTACGCCCGGTATGTTGGCAAAACTCTTTACAACCTTTTCATCCTTTTCAGGGAGAACCACAAGTGCTTTGCCTGCGGCGCCGACAGCTGTGAGCATATTGACCATCGTTTTTGTCTTATACTCAGTTGCCGCAATAGAATCCACAACAACGAACGCATCGTCAGCGACCTTGCTGGAAAACGCGCTCTTCATAGCGATTCTTTTCACCTTTTTATTCAGATCCGTGCGATAGGATCTCGGCTTCGGTCCAAGAGCAACGCCGCCGTGCGTCCATTGAGGCGCACGGGTAGAGCCCTGTCTTGCCCTGCCTGTTCCCTTTTGTCTCCACGGCTTTTTGCCGCCGCCGGAAACTTCGGTTCTCGTAAGTGTCGACTGCGTGCCTTGTCTCTGGTTGAGAAGGTACGCCCTGACTGCGGCGTGCAGTACTGCCGCATTGACCGTGACGGCGAATATGGAATCCGCAAGGTCAACGGTTCCGACCTCTTTGCCGGTCATGTCCAAAACTTTCATGTTAGGCATTGTCTATTCCTCCTTCTCACGCTTTGACCGTGTTTCGAATGAACACGATGCCGCCTTTGGCACCAGGGACGGCGCCCTTTACAGCAATCAGATTTTTATCGGCATCCACGCGGACAACATCGAGATTTAAGACAGTTACCTGTTCGTTTCCGTACTGTCCGGCCATCTTCTTGTTTTTGAAGATTCTGGAAGGGCTCGAGTTCGCACCCATGGAACCGGGTTGACGGTGAACAGGTCCGACACCGTGCGTCATGCGCAGCTTATGACATCCCCATCTTTTGATAACGCCGGAATAACCGCGTCCTTTTGTGATGCCTGTAACATCCACTCTGTCTCCTGCTGCGAATGTATCCGCGGCAACGATATCGCCGACATTCATGTTTTCAGCATCATCCAGTCTGAATTCTTTCAAATGCTTTTTCATCGCCACTCCCGCTTTTGTGAAATGGCCCTTTTCTGCTTTGTTCAGCTTTCTTTCGACAACATCTTCAAAGCCGAGCTGAACACTGGAATATCCGTCTTTCTCGACGGTTTTCTTCTGTGCGACCACACAAGGTCCGGCTTCGATAATGGTAACCGGGATAACATTTCCGATCTCATCAAAGATCTGTGTCATACCGATTTTCTTTCCGATGATACCCTTTTTCATGTTTTATCCTCCTTATAAGGTTATTGGTTGACCACCGCAGTTTCGCGGGCGGGTCAACTTGACCACTCGGATCATACAAAGAAATAACAATTTTCCGCACACACGCCGTTACAAATGAAAAATCCGCTCGAGTCTAAACTCAAAGTTTGATTTCAATTTCAACGCCGGCCGGAAGTTCGAGGGATGTAAGCGCCTCGATGGTTTTCTGAGACGGTTTGATCACGTCAATCAGTCTTTTGTGGGTTCTGTACTCAAACTGCTCACGGCTGTCCTTGTATTTATGAACAGCGCGGAGAATCGTAATGATCTCCTTTTCTGTGGGAAGCGGAATAGGACCGGAAACCGTCGCTCCGTTTCTTTTAGCGGTCTCAACAATCTTCTCCGCTGCCGAATCGACCAATGTATGGTCGTAGCTTTTCAGTCTGATTCTGATTTTCTCACTTACTGCCACTTGATTTTGCCTCCTTAAAAAATATTTTTCAGTGTCGGCGGCGCCGCATATAATAAATTAGGTATATGCTGCGCGCAGTTCGATGTGAACACCATCCCGGGCGTTTCCATTCACCCTAAGAAAAAACCGGAAATTTCTCCGGCATCTCGCATCCTTTTCCCGGATTGACGCTGTATACAGCGCAATATCCGAAATGCAAGCAGCTCACAAAACAAAACTGTCGCCCGGTTATCGGACATACTCAGCGAAAATTCCCCGTTTTCACGGCAACCTCTCGCTTCCTCGCACATCAAGCCTTTCTATTCTATCGTATTTCTCCGATAAAATCAAGATTTTTTTTAATTTTTTCAAAAAACGGCCAGAAAACTTTAGAGAAATTTTCTCCTTTTTTTTGTATAATATTCACAAATTTTATGTTTTTTTGAAAAAACAGAACATTTTTTTAATTTCTATGCTATAATAGTCAAGTAATATGAAAGAATCAAGCTTCTTTCATGTTCTGTTCCGACAGATCGTTTGTGATATCTCCCAAGTACGGTAGTATCGGAACAACGGATGAAACCATGCAAAAAAAGCGGAGGTCCCTGTTGCGGCAATGGTAAAAAACATAGAATATACTACGCGCGGCACTTGCTCGCGTCAAATCAAAGTTCAAATTGAGGACGGCATTATCCAGTCGGTACAATTTATAGGCGGATGCAACGGCAATACCAAAGGTATCGCTCAGCTTGTCCGCGGAATGAAAGCGGAAGATGTCATAAAACGGCTAAAAGGGACAGACTGCGGCGGAAAAGGGACCTCTTGTCCTGACCAGCTTGCGCTTGCACTTGAGCAAGCACTAAAAAATAATGACAATTGATTCCCACACCCATTGTTTTCCCGATTCGCTTGCCCCCCGCGCACTTTCCAAGCTTGAAACCAATGAAGCACTCCATCCTCGTTCCAACGGGACACTGGAAGGACTGCTCTCCATACTTGACAGAGATGGAATTGACCAATGCTTTGTTTTAAATATTGCAACCAATGCGCATCAACAAGATAAAGTCAACGAATTTGCTGTCTCCATCAATCATTATCAAAACAGAGTGTATGCTTTCGGTTCTATCCATCCCGATTATCCAAACATCAAGAAGGCTGCCAAAGAAATCAAAGAAGCCGGACTTTACGGCGTAAAATTGCATCCGGATTTTATGGGATATGATATCTGCGACGATAAGTTTAAGCAGATATTCGCTTCCTGCGCAGAATATGATCTTCCTGTCGTTATCCATGCAGGTCTCGATCCTACTTCACGCACTCATATTCATGCAAAGCCGGAAGATATCGCCAAAATTCTGACAAGCTTCCCTTCTTTGCGCCTATGTGCCGCTCATTTTGGAGATGTATCGAACCCCGAAAGTGTGATTCGTCATCTCTGTGGAAAAAACATATGGTTTGATACATCATTTCCCGCTCTCGGTGCCACGCTTTCCGGAGTCAAAAAAATTTTTGAATATCATGATCTTAATAAAATCATGTTTGGCAGTGACATGCCTTGGGAAGCTCCGTCAGAAGTGATGGCATTTCTTGCAAAGCTTGAGTTTGATGATGAGCAGAAAAAAATGCTGCTCGGTGAGAACGCCAAGCATTTTCTTAAAATATAAAAATCACGGCTTTTTCTGCCGTGCATATGCGCTGGTAGCTCAGCTGGATAGAGCATCAGATTCCGATTCTGGGGGTCGCGGGTTCGAATCCTGTCCGGCGCGCCATTTCGTCTCAAACGATATCGTTTGAGACGTTTTTTATTATGAAAACTTTCCTTAGGTCAAGAATTTTTTACAACAAAAAACGGACGAGAACAGAGTCTCGCCCGTTTTTTCAGCTTTGTTTTTAAAACAGTATGATTTATGCTACTCCATTATAATAGTCACAAAAACACTTTATTTGCTTATTTTGCAGAAAAATAACTTTCCGAATTGATATCGCCTGTTACAATGATGCTCATAATAAAGTCTCCGACTTTGCGGATATAATATTCCTGCCTGAGAGAAACACCGTTGGCTGTTGCATTGAATTCCAATCTCAGAAATTCATGTCCGCCAAGCTGGGTATTTTCCTCTCCGGTCTTTTCATAGGTAAGTCCTGCCTCTTGCTCCTCCAGTCCCTTCATTAATGCCTCGGCGTAGTCTTCCTCACCGAATGTATCCGGATTCAAGCCCTGTACTTTTATATTTTCAAACATCACAATCACATTAAATCCGTTCATCGGGTTTAATGCATACATATCGTATACAGTTGTTTTTTTGATAAGTTCTTTCTGCAATTCATCGGCGTCCCCGTCTGCATCAAGTCCTGTCAGAGCCAAAAGTTCTTCCCTGTCATAAAATTCCCAGTTTTCCGGAAGCGTAAACTTGATTTCAGCAAAATTACTTGTATATACGTCACCTTCCACGATACCCATATCAAAATTTTCGGTACCGTCTTCCATTCCGCCGACAACAAGCTTTTGCCATGCCTCAGTAAGACTGCAGGATGCAAATACCAAAATCATCGCTGCTGCCATTATAAAAGATAAAATTGCTTTTCCTGTGTTCTTCATTGAAAACCTCCCCCGCCGCTGGAAACGGCATATTCAAATTCAAAATGATAAAAACTATCCGGAATACGATCCATTCAAAGAACATTCTGAACGTACTGCCTGCTCCAAGCGTTCAAGCGCCTTCGCAAGCACATGCCGCGGACAGGCCAGATTCATCCGCTCGTAGCCTTCTCCGCCCTTACCGAAAATATATCCTTCATCGAAAAAAAGATATGCTTTTTTTCTCATCAGTGTCTCCAGTTCCTCTGTGGAAAGCCCCAGCGCACGACAATCAAGCCAGAGAAGATACGTTCCTTCCAGTTCAGATACCCGGATAAACGGAAGATGATTTTTTAAATAATCTGTCACAAATTTCTTGTTTTCATTTATATAGTGAAGCATTTCAAGCATCCATCCTTCGGCGCGATTATACGCATACTCTGTCGCCTTATAGCTGAGTGCATTCAGTGAAAAATGTCCCCGTGCCTTCAGAATCGCTTCTCTGCGTTTGGCATCGGAAATAAAGATATTGGATGCCTGAAGTCCCGCAAGGTTAAATGTCTTTCCCGGAGACGTACAGACCGCGCAATTGGAACGATACTTCTCTTCCAAATTCATCATGGAAAAATGCCGGTAGCCCTGCATAATCAGATCAAAATGGATTTCATCCGAAAGAATATAGACATGATGTTTCAGACAAATCTCTGCAATCCGCCGGATCTCTTCTTCTGTCCATACACGTCCGACAGGGTTATGAGGACTGCATAGAATATAGAGCTTGACATCATCCCTGCTTGCTTTTTCCTCAAAATCTTTGAAATCAATTTCATATCTTCCGTTTATTTCCGTCAGCTCATTTTCCACGACATGACACCGATTCCATTCAATTGAACTTCGAAACGGATAATAAACAGGTGTTGTAATCATAACACTGTCACCCGGCTTTGTGAAAACTCCGATCATATTCCGCAGAGCAGGTACAACGCCGCCGTATTCCACAAACCAATCCCTTTCCGGAGAAAAACCGTGGCGGCGTTCCATCCAACCGATAACAGCCTCATAATACGCATTTGTCGCGTGCGTATATCCTAAAATCGACGTATCAAGATATTCCTTGAGTCCATCGATAATTTCCGGTGCATTTCGGAATTCCATATCGGCAACCGACAGCGGAACAATATCATCCGGCAGCGAAGGAACCTCCTCACGCATTTCATCCCATTTTCCAGATCCCATACCGTAGCGCGAGATCGATGTTTCAAAATCATATTTCATGTTTTTTATCTCCTAATTTCCAAGTCCTTCTGAAAAATCCTCTCCTTCATGAACCTGAGGATAATAACTTCCGAAGCAATAATCATACGGTTCGTCAAATTCCATTTTCAAGACGGTTATCCCCATATGACAATCCGGTGGATTTTCCGGCAAATTTTTCAGAACGATTCTGTGCCCTTCCATTTCAAAATCAATCGTCTTTCCCGTTGCAAGAAACGAAATCCGACGGGGTGCCTTTCGATATCCTCCAAACACCATTTCTCCTGTATGCGGCCAAATATAATTCCATACATATATCGTTTTTGCATCCGGCGAAACGGTACAATTTGAAACATGATTCGCTCCGCACTCCCATCCGGAGAATTTCTTTTTACATCCATAAGCGGCTTCCCCGTTCTCCAAAAGCCATTTCCCGACCTTTTTCATCGGTTCCACAACCTCTTCCGAAACGGAACCGTCTGCTTTCGGTCCGATATTGAGAAGCAAATTTCCGCCTGCAGCGGAGCAGCGCTGCAGCATACGGACAATTTGATTTCCCGAATAGGAGTAAGGCGCGACCTGTTTTTCGTCCACATATCCCCATGAAATCCCGTTAAAAGTCATACAGGCTTCCCAATCACTGCCATCCTCCGCCTTGATCGCATCCTCCGGCGTAAAGAAGTCTTCCGGCATCCGGCTGCGGTTGTTGATAAGAATATCCGGCTGAAGCTGTCTTATCTTATAGTTTCGGTTCACCGAGTCCCAATTTGCCGAGCTCATACGTGGCCAAGGCATATCATACCAAAGAATATCGATTTTTCCGTAATTCGAAAAAAGCTCCAAATTCAGATCTTCAATATATTTCGTAAAACGTTTGCGTGCCGCCTCATCTGTCATACAGCGCCACGCATCCGGGTGATGCCAGTCCATTAAAGAGGAATAAAGACCAATCTTCAAATCATATTTGCGGCACGCCTCCACAAATTCACGCACGATATCCCGATGCGGACCAAAGTTTACGGAATTAAACGGATTGACTTTAGAATCCCAAAGGGAAAAGCCCTCATGATGGCGCGTGGTAAGCACCGCATATTTTGCACCGGCCTCCTTTGCCAGAAGACACCACTCTTCGGCACATCCCTCCTTGGGATGAAAAGAGGAAGCAAGTTTTTCGTAATCGGAAATTTTGATGTTTTCCCAAACTTGCGCCCATTCTCCCATACCATGAGAGGAAAAAAGCCCATAATGGACAAACATGCCGAACCGTGCATTTCGGAACCACTCGATTCTCCTCTCCTTGGATTCGGCACAAAATGCCGCATACTCTTCGCTTGTAATTGGTTGCTCCATTTTATATGTTCCTTTTATCCTTTCTGACTCAGTGTTTGTCCGCAAGACGTTTTTTCATCTTCTCTATTTTCAATGGAAAGAATGAATTCCTTTGCGTATGGAAGTGATTCGATCCAGCGGCATACGGAATGCCATTCATCAAGCTTATGCGAACGTCTTGCATAATAGATGTTGACAAGGACCTCATAATTCATTGTCACCGTGCGCAGCTGGTTATAACTCGACGGCAGAAGTTGTATCATGTCGTACCAATATGCCTTGTCTTTGGTTTCAAGAAACCGAAGACGACGCTCTTCAAGGCAGGAAATGATTTGGTCAAGGCATGCAAGCGCCGTTTCACTCATCCGATCATGGGAAAAATCATTTCTTTCAAACTCCTTTGCCTGTATCTTATGCATCGTGCTTGTAGAATTGGCAACCGTTCCCACCTTATAGGTATCAAATTCCTTCCACCAATACATCGGCGCCGTAATATCCGCCGAAACAAGAATTTGTCGGATGAACTTACGATGATCGGAGCCGGCACGACATAGCCGCATGCCGAGCCCGATATCGTTTTCTCCGAGGACGTAATTTCCCTTTTCATCCCAATAACTATCGCTTTTTCCCCAGCTGTTCAGCGGATTGCGTGCGCCGCGAATCGCATTTTCCAGATTCATTACGCTTGTTCGGGCAATTTCGATCATGATATGTTCCCCCTTTTTTGATTTCCCGTTTTTTATCCTAAAACAACATGTGCTTCGGTTTCACTTCCCATTTCAAAAGCGGCGTAGCGTCCTTCATAAGTAAAGTTCACCGGGCTTCCCGCCACCGTAATCTTATCCGGCTTTTTCTCCGCAAATAGACGGATAGTATAGGTTCGTTTCCCAATTCCGGCGAATTCGC
Organism: uncultured Eubacteriales bacterium; assembly: GCA_900542425.1. Lineage (GTDB taxonomy): Bacteria > Bacillota > Clostridia > Oscillospirales > CAG-272 > QALR01. The sequence continues at coordinate 111,824 of UQNQ01000003.1, read as the reverse complement.
CCTTTCGCTCGCCGATCACAATTTCACATTCGTCGTTTTTCTTCTCCATGGAAATTCGCGTTACCGTGCGCTTGCCGCTTTCATAGTCAAGTGAAATCCCGTCGTCCTCATAGAAATCATAATGAGACACACCATACGGATACAGTTCCAAAATGATGTTTTCCGTATCACCCTGTTTGGTATGCTGACGAGGAATGTCAGTCGGGATCACAGCACCGCCGCGTACAAAAAGGAATCCGCCCCGGTCTTCCGGGACCTCCGGTTTTACTGTCTGCCCTCCCTCATATACGTTGCCGCTCCAGTAATCGATCCAAGTGGTTCCTTCCGGAAGATAAATCTCATCAGAAAATGCCCCGACAAGAAAATTTTCTCCGAACATATATTCGCAAACCGCGTTTTGCAGCGCCTCATCTTCAAACATCAACGGCATTGCACGGCACATCGGCATACCGGTGAGATTCGTAGTGATTGCCGTCGAATAAATATAAGGCATCAAACGGTAACGCAGCCGGTCATAAAAAGCAAAGATTGGCTCGATTTCTTCCCCTGCCCACCATGGATGAGCAAAGCCGTACCAGCTGTTGAGCTGACACCATGCCGTAAAGAAACAATAATGAAGCGTCCGCTTTTGGAATACCTCCATATCGCAAGTCAAGTTGGAAATTCCGGACATGCCGCAGCTGAGGATCCAAACCAAAGTCTGAAGTTCTCCACCGTTGTCGCCTGTGCTGGAAGCAGAATAAGCTCCGGTTCCGGTATAACCCCCGCAGTAATGATGCATTGGACGCATTCCTGTATATTCTGCCGCACCGCGATACATGTCCCTGACGTAGAGCGTCTGAATCAGGTTGTGCATCTCCGGTTCTCCCTTACCGTTGGCATATATTCTGCGTTCATCTGCATTGTCAACGGTATGACACGGATCCAGCTTAAAGGAGGACGCTCCGTCACAGATGAATTGCTTCAGATGGTCAAACCAATCAGGAATTTCCGGGGCAACCTCATTGCCGATACGGCGTTCCTCCTCAGCGGTAAAATCATGTTCGCAGCAAAGCCAAAGATGAAGCTTGAAGCCATAACGCTGCAGCGCCGCAGTAAAGAAATTCGGATTGATATGTCCGGGTTCTTTGCTGCGCGCCCATTCTTCAATGAGAAAGCGGCCGCGGTTCCATTTTTTCCCAACAGAAAAATCATACCGTTTCTCCATCCAGCCCGGCTCAAGACTGATAGAATCGCACGGCAGCTTTTTTTCGCGGAAAGTCGCTGCGTTGCGCATGATTTCATATTGATCCGCCGTATATTGATCGATAAAAGCAAGACCGTAAGCCCATTTGGGAAGAAGCGCCGGCCGGCCCGTAATCCATGTAAAACGCTCAAGAATATCCGCAAGCGTATTGCCCGCAAAAAGGAAGAAATCCAGATCGCCGTCCGGTAAATACCAACAAATCTCATGCGGATTACGCGCACAGACATCAATCCCGTGCCACCATGTCGAATTGCAGAGAATCCCGTATCCCGCTTTCGTCATCAGAAACGGGACCGGCATTTCATTGCTTTGATAGACAACACGTTCCAGATAGGTTTTTCCGTTGAGTACAATCCGATCCGTATTGGCAGCTCCGAGTCCGTAAAAGTGCTCATTCCCGATGCCGGAGAGAATCGCATATTTCGGATTCTGCTGAAAATCCACCACGCCGAAGCCGCGTTTCGCATCTTCTCCAATGATAAATTTCTGCGGCGGGCGCATTCCGTCCAACGTTTCGTTAAAATAAGCCTTAATCGTTTCCGTCCCAATGCAACGTACATCCATTTTCCGCTCAAACTTCTCCGTTCCGAATGTGAGAATTCCATCGGAAAAGGTTACCGAAAGGTCTCCCGCGGCAATGCCGTTTTCAAGAAGCCTGCCCGCTTCGGCATCCGGTTTTCTGTAAAGATGATACCGGTCGAACAGCGATTCCCTGAAATCGCAGCTGAGCCTGATTCTTACCGCGTTATTTGAATATGCCGTGATACGGACACGGCCGCTTCCGAATACCCATTCTTTTTCCATTATTTTGATTCCTCCAAGTAAATTTCTTTCCAGTCTTCACAGCATTTCCCGCATGGGGTATATCCGTGTTCCAAAAGATATTCCGCGCTTTCCACCTCTATTTCCAGCCGGTTTTCCGATGACATGCGCTCAGCATAGATACAGTCCGGCAGGTGAAAAACCATCGAATTTTTATTGATGACAACAAAAAGTCCTTCCTTTTCCGATAAGGACTCCGTCATATCTGTCGTACTTTCCTTTGTTTGCGATATGGAGCCCGCTTTCGTATGAATCACAATTTCGTCACCGCTGCCGCAGGAGCTCAGCACGATACAAAAAAACCACGCGGCAAGCAATGCGGCAAGCTTTTTCATTCCGGCTTCTCCTTTCCGATTTTGACAAATACGCTGTAATCGGTATCTGTCGGCAACTTCATAAGAGCAAACGACGCCGGCCCGATTTCCGACACATGGTCGGAAACACCCCTGAAAAGATCCTCTGCCGGCAAAGAGGAACGAAACTCATACGTTTCCTCCGAACGGTTTATGAGCACAACAATCATTTCCTTTTCACCCCGACGTTCAAAACAGAAAAGATCAGCGTCGGCATAAACAAAAGAAAAGTCCGCACACCGGAAAAGCTGTTCCTCCCGACGTAACTTGCCGAACATCCGGTACAGTGCCGTAATCTCTTCATCTTCCTCTCCCCATGGGAATGGTCCTCGGCAAAACGGATCAATATATCCCTCCATTCCCGCTTCGTCTCCGTAGAGAATGCATGGCACACCGGGAAGCGTCATCTGAATACAAACCGCAAGCCTCAGACGAGTCTTTGCCTGTCTGCGCTCGGCATCCATCATATGATGTTCCGCCAGTACAGGATACGGCAGTTCTCCGATTTTCTCATCGCCGAGCGCTGTCAGAATTCGTTCCGTATCATGTGTTCCGAGAATATTCATGGAAGCGTTTGCCGCTTCGGCCGGATAATGCCCATATATGGTAAGAAGCGTACCACGAAGAGACATATAATTTCCGACCGTAAGGTATTCAATCACCGCACGGCGCACGGGATAATTCATGACCGAGTCAAGCTCGCCACCCTGCAGATATTTTTTTCGCACTCCGTAAGCATACTTATCCGTCGCATCCTCCCAAACCTCTCCGATCACCGCCGCATCCCGTTTTTCTTCCGAAACAACGGAAAACAACTCGGAAAGAAAAGCATCCGAAAGCTCATCGGCAACATCAATACGCCACCCGGCAATCCCGAATTTCATATATCGGCGGATAACGCCGTCTTTTCCAAACAAAAATTCCCGATAAGTCGGGCAGTCCGATTTTACGCGCGGCAATGTCCGAACACCCCACCAAGCATCATACCGATCCGGATACCGTTCGAACGTATACCACGGATAATACGGTGAATCCTTAGATTGAGCAGCGCCTACGGAATCATAAGTTCCTTTTGCATTAAAATAGATACTGTCGGAACCCGTATGATTGAACACGCCATCAAGAAGGACCGCAATTCCCCTTTTATCTGCCTCCTCCACAAGCATCCGAAGCGCCGTATCGCCGCCCAGCATCCGGTCAACGGTTCGGTAATCCGCCGTATCATACCGATGATTAGACGGAGATTCAAAAATCGGATTGAGATAGAGACAGGTAACGCCAAGAGAAACAAGATAGTCAAGCTTTTTGACAATTCCCTGAAGATCCCCGCCGAAAAACACATTGTTCTTTTCATTTTCCAGCCTGTCCCGAAAATGGGACGGGAATTCATCTCTGTCGCGACACAGCAAAGCGCCGTTCTTGACAGGATTTTCACCGGCAGAAAAAAAGCGGTCGGGAAAGATTTGATACATAACGCCGCCGTATAGCCATTCGGGCGGATATTTTCGTTTTTCATATACCAAAAGCTGAAAATCACCTTTTTTATTGTCAGCGTTAACATAACATTCGGAAAAATCATGTTCGCGCCGCATCATATCAAATGTTCCAAATGCAGTATAAACGCGATATTTATAAAAGAAAAGTCCGCTTTTTTTTCCGGCACAGAGCTGTGCCATGGGAATCGACACGGAATAATTTTCCGAACCGCTTGTCATGGAAAACCGGAATCGCTCTCCCGTATCATCCGAAATCGCAAGCAGTTCAGCTCCGACCGTTGATTCCGGCACATAAATCCGGAATTCAACGGTATCCGTCACCTCAAAAGCACCGCGTCCCGGTGTATATTTTCCGTTGACATATTTGGTTTCAAGCAGTCGCGCCGCGACCGCCGAACGTGAAAACCCCGCCATACTTTACTCCGTCACTTTTTTCAGATGCCAAATATTGTTCGCATATTCCGAAATGCTTCTGTCAGCGGCAAAATATCCCGCACCGGCAATGTTGCAGATTGCTTTTGATGTCCACGCTGCGCGGTTCGCATAATCCGATACGGCGGCACCATACGTCCGATAATAGGATTCAAAATCGGCGAGGCAAAGATACGGATCCGCCACACTGTGGTTCCCTGACAGAAAATATCCGGCAATCCCTGAAAAATCCTCTCCGGCAAAGCCTGCGGAAATTCTGTCCACCGCCGCTTTCAGTTTGGCATCCGAAGTATAGTAATTCATTGCGGTATAACCGCTTCGCCACAGTTCGTCGACCTCCTTTGCCGTCAGACCGAAAATATAAATATTATCCCGTCCGACCGCGTCGGTCATCTCGACATTGGCACCGTCAAGCGTTCCCACTGTCATCGCTCCGTTTATCATGAACTTCATGCACCCGGTCCCGCTCGCTTCTTTTCCGGCAAGAGAAATCTGCTCGGAAATGTCGGTCGCCGGCATTAGAATCTCCGCCATACTGACATTATAATCTTCAAGATATACAACACGGATTCTCTCTCTTGCCCGCGGATCGGAGTCGATTTCCTTTCCGAGACACCAAATCAGCTTGATGATATCCTTCGCCATATAGTAACCCGGCGCCGCTTTTCCTCCGAAAAAGAATGTTTGCGGCACCACATCGGCATTGGGATTCGTTTGAATTTCATCATAAAGCGATACGATTTTCAAAACATTCAACAGCTGTCTCTTATATTCATGAATACGCTTAGCCTGGACGTCAAAAACCGAATGGGTGTCGATTGTTCCGCCCGTACGGTGCTCAAACCATTTTGCAAAGGATTCCTTGTTGCGATGCTTGATATCTCTCACCGCTTCAATCACGTATGGATCCTTTGCATATTTTCCGAATTCCGAAAGTGCCTGAGGATTCGTTCGATACTCCGGACCGATTGTGTGGTCCAGCAGCGAGGCAAGCTTCGGATTGGAATAACAAAGCCAGCGACGATGGGCAATTCCGTTCGTGACATTGGTAAATTTCGCCGGTGTAAGCTTATAAAAATCGTGAAAAACCGAATTTTTCAGAATCTCCGAGTGAAGCTTAGATACCCCGTTGACCGCATGAGACCCGACGACACTCAGATTTGCCATCCGAATCTGAGCATTTGCCACGATTGACATATGAGAAATCCGGTCCCAATCACCGGGATACAGATTCCAAAGATCTGCGCAGAAGCGCCGATTGATCTCACATACAATAGAATAAATTCTCGGCAGACGAAGCCGGAACTGATCCTCATTCCAGCATTCGAGCGCCTCCGGCATAACGGTATGATTGGTATAGGAAATCGTTCTTACCACCGTATCCCATGCTGTCTCCCATGAGAAAGAATAGGTATCCATAAAAATACGCATCAGCTCCGGGATACAAAGTGCCGGATGTGTATCGTTAATATGAATGGCATTCTTCTCCGCAAAATCAGCGAGCGTTCCATACTGGGCAAGATGGTCCGCAATGATATTCTGAAGCGATGCTGAAACCAAGAAATACTGCTGGGAAAGCCGCAGGATCTTTCCTTCCGGATGATCGTCAGAGGGATAAAGTACTTTCGTAAGCATCTCCGCACTTGTATTTTGCTCAACTGCCTGCATGTACTGCCCTTGGGTAAAAAGCTTCATGTTGAAATTCTTAATGTCCTGTGCCTTCCACAAGCGAAGATTGTTAGCAGCAAAGCTCCGGTAACCTGATATCATCATATCATACGGAACTGCCTGTACCTCGTCGTAATCGGTGTGAGTAATCCGCAGCTGACCCGATTCCCATGATTCCGATATTTTACCCCCGAAACGCACGGGAAATGTTTTATCTGTTCTGGCAACAAACCAGCCCTCCGCGCCCGGCATCCAAATATCGGGAAGCTCGACCTGATTTCCATCGATAATTTTCTGTTTGAAAAGCCCATACTCATATAACAGCGAAAAACCCGTTGCGGGATAATTCAGCGTTGTCAGCGAATCCATAAAGCAAGCCGCGAGTCTGCCAAGCCCTCCGTTTCCGAGTCCCGGATCCGGCTCCGCCTCATACAGCTCCTCCAGGTCGCAGCCAAGTGATTTGACTGCCGCTGCATATTCGGTTTCCAATCCAAGATTGCGCAGATTGTTTTTCAGCGACGGACCGATAAGAAACTCCATACAGAGATAATAGACTCGTTTTGCTTTTTTTTGCTTCACGACGCGACGAAAGGCAGATCGCTTGTCGGTCAGGATATCCTTAACCGTCAGAATAACGGCTTTATAAATCTGCGTCTTTGTCGCGTCCTCGGCGCGCACGCCGAAATAACGTGATATCTTGCTTTCCAGCGCCTCCTTTACGGTTTTTTCTGTGATAATCTGTTCCATACCAATAAATTCCTTTTATTTATGATTTTAAATGCGGCGGTGTCAGAGAAGCCGACGATAAAGTGCCTCATATTTTTCAGCGGATGCGTTCCATGAAAAATCTATTTTCATGATTTTTTTCACCAATGCCTTCCAATTTTCCGGGTCATGATAAAGTCCTTCCGCCTCTCGTATGACATGCAGCATATCATGAGCATTATATGAAGCAAAAGTGAATCCGTTGCCGCTGCGATCCGGGCCATAAGGCTTAATGGTATCATAAAGTCCTCCCGTCTCCCGCACTACGGGCACCGTCCCATAGCGGGAAGCAATCATCTGAGAAAGCCCACAGGCCTCACTTTTAGACGGCATAAGAAAAATATCCGCACCGGCATAAATCAGCTTGGACAAGGCTCTGTCGTAGGTAATGTTGGCAGATACTCTGCCAGGATACCGAGACGCAGCTTCACGGAAGAAATCCTCGAAACCGGATTCTCCAGTGCCAAGCAGAACAAACTGCACATCATCCCGCATCAGTTCATCAAATACGGCAAGTACAAGATCAAAGCCCTTGTGTGAAGCAAGTCTTGATATCATCGCAATCACAGGCGTATCGGGACGGAATTCAAGACCGAATCGTTTCTGCAGCTCGTCTTTATTCTTTTTCTTACCGAGAAGTCCTCTTGCGCTGTAGTGATACGGCAATTCTTCATCCGTCGACGGATCATAATATTCCGTATCGATCCCGTTGACAATACCGTCCAGCTTGTATCCATACTGTCTGAGAATATAGTGGAGTCCGCTCGAATATTCTTCAGACTGAATCTGTTTGGCATAGGTGGGACTCACTGTTGTTACAAAATCCGCACAGACCACAGCTCCTTTTGTCAGGTTGACAGCACCGCCGTAATCGACAATTTCTCCGTCCTCTCCCTCCAGAGAAAATACATCGCCGAGAATTTCTTTTCCGTAGATTCCCTGATATTCGATATTATGGATCGTATACACCGCGCGAATACCGGAGTATTCTGATATTCCCGCATAGCTGCGCTTCAGTTTAATCACGGAAAGCGCCGTCTGCCAATCGTTGGCATGCAGAATGTCCGGAAAGAAATCCACTTCACGCATTAGTTCCAATACCGCCACAGAAAAGAAAGCGAAGCGTTCTGCATCGTCATATTCCCCGTAAAGCGAGCTGCGCTTAAAATAATACTCATTGTCAAGGAAATAAAAGACCACACCGTCTTTTTCCATGCAGAAAATTCCGCAGTATTGGCGCCGCCATGCGAGAGGAACCGTGATATGCTTTACAAACGTCATGCATTTACGCCACTTCTCTGCGATCTGTCCATACAGCGGCATAACCGCACGGACGTCATCGTCCGGATTTCTCTGCTTTACCGCTGCAGGTAAGGAACCAAGCACATCACCAAGTCCGCCTGTTGCAGCAAACGGCATAATTTCACTTCCGGCATACAGAATTTTTTTCATTCAGATATTCCTCCTTACCGCCGATTATTTTCGTTTTCCGGATCTTGTCTGTTTGGATCCGATATCGTCTAAATCATCGCAATCTCCGTCACATCCATCACGCTAAGCATCATACAACCAAGTAACAAACACGACGATACCTATCGCAGGATGATTTTTGCGATTTTTCAAGTATTCTCAATTTTCCGCCCTGCACATGCTTTGCATTTGCAGGGCGGCTATCGTCCGAGCAATCTATGCCCTTTTTTATTGATACTTAGGTGTTATTGACTCTAAATGCAAATGCTTCGCATTTGCAGGGCAATCAAACCATACGGCCTTTTTCAATATAAAGCGGAAGCGTTGAATGCCCGGAAAGCGTTACGCCATCGCGGATTACAACGTTCTTATCGGAAACCGAATATCCGAGCACCGCATTTTCTCCAATAAAGGTATCTTGAAACAGAATGCTGTTCTTAACTACCGAACCGCGCCCTACTTTTACTCCGCGGAAAAGGATACTGTTTTTCACCGTGCCTTCAATCACACAGCCGTCCGCAATCAGAGAATTCTCCACTTTGGCGTTTCCGCTGTAATAGGTCGGCGCAGAATTGCGGACCTTTGTGTAAATCGGGCGGGATTCCACACCGAACAGAGAATCAAACATTTCCTGATTTTCAATCAGCTGCATATTATGTGCAAAATAATCCTCAAAGGAAGAAATGCACGCAAAATATCCGTCATATTTGTAAACGCGGAAATTCCGATATCCGAGTGAGCGAAGCAGAATATCGCGTGTCATGCTGACATAGCCGTGCGCAATCGCATCCAATACAACTTCCTGCAAATATTTTCGGTTAATAACAAGAATATTTAAATTGACATCCGCATAGCCCTCAAAATTGGTCGGATAAGGAAGAAGATCCGTAATTCTCCCTTCCTCGTTTGTAAAAACCAACGTATTGTTTTTTGCCGCAGCCCGCGTAAGCGGCATATATTTCACAGCCACCGTGATATCTGCGCCGCTTTCGATATGATCGCCTATCATGTCATTGAGGTCTATATTGCAGATCACGTCACAGTCCGACATAACAACATAATCCGATGTCATCTGCGCAATGGAATAATTGACGCTTTTGAGCGCTTCCAGTCTTGAACGATAAAGATTATTGATGTTATTGGCATATGCCGTGATATAAGGAGGCAGAATTTTTACGCCGCCGGAACGGCGCGCAAGATCCCAGTCCTTGCCGGATCCGATGTGATCCATCAAAGAATGATAGTTGTAATGCGTAATCACGCTGATGGTGTTAATATTGGAATTGACCATATTGGAAAGAGGAAAATCAATCAGCCGATACCGGCATCCGAACGGTACGGATGCCAGCGTGCGCTGCCGTGTCAGTTCTGAGATATTGCTGTCATGAATGTTGGAAAAAATAATACCTTCTACAGACATGTTTCCGACCTCCTTAACCGATAAACTGTTTCAAATTGCCCGTATCCACAAGCTCTCCGCCACGAATCACCGAATCAGGCGGAACGGAAAGCCCCGATGCCAGTACAAGAATCTGTCCTCCGTCACGAGGGTCTCCGAGATCCGCATTTTCCCCGATAACCGTATCGCTGTCAATAATCGCATACGATACGCGGGCACCGGCCTTGATGGTAACACCACTCATAATCACGCTGTCACGCACAACGGCACCGGGTTCCACATGCACATCATTGGAAAGGATAGAGTTCACCACCATTCCGTCGATTACACACCCTTCCGTCACCATAGAATTCTCCAAATGCGCCGCGGCGCCGATCCGGTGCGGCGGGTAGGCGTGATGTCGGTAGAAAATACGCCATTTTCTGTCATAAAGATCAAATTTCGGCGAGCTTCCGAGAAGGTCCATATTCGCTTCCCAAAGGCTTGTAAGCGTTCCCACATCTTTCCAATAGCCTTCAAAGGTATAGGCGTACATCCGGCATCCGCCGGCAAGCATGGCAGGAATCACATTCTTGCCGAAATCGTTGGAAGACTCGGGATCCGCATTATCCGCCTCCAGATATTCCTTTAGCTTTGAGGTTGTAAAGATGTATATTCCCATTGACGCCTTATTGCTTTTCGGATTCTTAGGCTTTTCCTCAAATTCCGTAATGCACCCGTTTGCGTCGGTGCTGAGGATTCCAAAACGGCTTGCCTGGCTTATCGGCACTTCCAACACGGCAATCGTGCAGTCCGCCGCGTTTTTCTTATGCTCGGCAAGCATACGGCTGTAATCCATTTTGTAAATATGATCTCCGGAAAGAATCAGCGTATAATCCGGATCATACCGCTCAATAAAGGTCATATTCTGATAGATTGCATTCGCCGTTCCCCGATACCATGCGGCTCCCCGTTTTCCCTGATAGGGAGGCAGCACCGTAACTCCCCCATGCGTCCGGTCGAGATCCCAAGGCTCTCCGTTCCCTATGTATTCATTGAGAACAAGCGGCTGATACTGTGTCAAGACTCCAACAGTGTCAATGCCTGAATTCACGCAGTTTGACATCGGAAAATCGATGATACGGTATTTGCCGCCGAAAGGAACAGCAGGTTTTGCTGTCTTTTCGGTAAGGGTATAGAGACGGCTGCCCTGACCGCCGGCGAGAAGCATTGCGATACATTCCTTTTTCCTGAACATATGAAATTCCCTGCCTTTCGGTTTTGATTGTTATTGCCTTTATTTACTACCCTTTTTCACTTCGCGCCGCCGGAAAATCATCCCTCCATAAGAAGGAATTGTCACGGCGATCTCGCTTTTCATTTTTCCGTTTTCTTTATGTTCTTTCGATTTTACGACTCCGTTTTGAAACCCGGTTCCGCCATATTCATAAAGATCCGTCGTAAAAATCTCTTCGTATTCTCCTCTCATTGGCACACGCACCGTATAATTCTCCCACTTTACCGGAGAAAAATTCAGAATGACGATTCGTTCTGCACCGGAAATGGAACGTCTGCGGTAGGAAAGCACATTATGCGCCTTATCGTTCGGCTCGATCCATGCAAACCCGTCCCAGCTGTCATCGATCTCATAAAGCGGCGGCTCCGTCAAATACAACTTGTTAAGCTGCCGCACACAACGCTGCATTTCCGCGTGGCGCGGATATTTCAGCATAAACCATTCCAATTCGTTCGCATAATCCCATTCGCGGAACGGTGCATACTCGGTCCCCATAAACAAGAGCTTCTTGCCGGGATGTGTCATCATAAATGTCAGGAAAACACGCATCGCGGCAAATTTTTCATCATAGGTTCCGAACATTTTGTCCAAAAGCGATTTTTTTCCGTGTACCACCTCATCGTGCGACACGGGAAGTATGTAATTTTCCGAAAACGCATACATCATCGGAAACGTTAGCTTTTGATGACAATACTGACGGTAAATCGGATCCACCGCCATATATTCGAACATGTCGTTGGCAAACCCCATATTCCATTTGAAATTGAAGCCAAGCCCTCCCTCCGACACCGGCTTGGTAATCATCGGCCATGCGGTTGATTCCTCCGCAATCATAAGCGCATAAGGAAATTCCCCAAATACCGCCGTATTCAATTTTTTAAAAAAGGCAATCGCTTCAAGATTATGGTTGTTCCCATATTGGTTGGGGATCCATTCACCCGGTTCCCTGTCATAATCAAGATACAACATAGATGCTACAGCGTCAATACGCAGACCGTCCACATGATATTCACGCATCCAAAAAAGTGCGGAAGATATGAGAAACGACTGCACTTCCGGACGACCTACGTCGAAATACCGGGTTCCCCAGCCGCGGCTTTCCATGCGGTCGCGCCCTTGGTATTCATAGAGGAAAGACCCGTCAAATTCATACAGTCCATGCTCGTCTTTCGGAAAATGAGCAGGTACCCAGTCCAAAATGACACCGATTCCCGCCTGATGCATCCTGTCCACAAAATATTTAAAATCCTCCGGCGTACCGAAACGGGAAGTCGGCGCAAAATAGCCGCATACCTGATATCCCCATGAACCGTCATACGGATACTCCGTGATCGGAAGCAGTTCCACATGCGTATAATGCATATCCAAAAGATAAGAAGCAAGTTCATCCGCAAGTTCCCGATAACAGAGATCATGTTCACCGTCCGACGTGCCTTGTCCGTCTTTTGTCCGCCATGATCCGAGATGCACTTCATATATATTCATCGGAGCACTGTAAAAATGAGGATGCCGAGAATCTTTCACGGCAAAAAAAGATTGCTTTTTTTGCTGCCATGCCGCATCCTCCCAGAAAAATTCACTGCCATCCGTCAAAATAGATGCCGTTTTTTCCCGTGTTTCGGAATATCTCGCATAAGGATCCGCTTTCCATTTTTCTCCTTTTGCGGATACTACTTTATATTTGTAACGATTTTCCGCAAGGGAGACGGGCGAGAAAAGTTCCGCCTGCCAGATGCCGGAATCAACATCCTTTTCCATTGGAAGACTCTCATCCCATCCGTTAAAATCGCCGCACACAAATACCGAAACGGCATTTGGTGCCCACACACGGAAAGTATAAAGAAAAGAGCCCTCGTGCCGCGTCATATGTGCGCCAAGCAAGTCATATGCATAAAAATTAGTACCCTGACAAAAGAGATATGCCGCATATCCATCGCCGCTTCCATATTTTTTCACAGCCGAAGCCCCCGTTTCATATTAAAATCCGCCGGAACTGTTCTTATTTATCTTATTTTTATTATATAATAGAATTTTCTAAAACGCAAGTAAAATTGACGTAAAATCCGGCATTTTCGGAAAATCTTTTCCGACAAAAACAAAAACAGGACATTTTTCCGACGATTGCATTCGGAAAATGCCCTGCTCTTTTGGTTTCAGTTCAGCAGTGCCACTCCAAGGTTCAAGTAGCCCGCAAATGCGACCCATATCAGATAAGGAATCAATAGGCACGCGGCGGGAATGGATATCCGCCAAAACCGAACAAACGTAACAAGAATCAAAATCCAGAGGAAAAGCAGCCATACAAAGGAGAAAAAGTACAGTTCAAACCGGAAAAACAGAATCGGCCAAAAGAAATTGACAAAAAGCTGCAATCCGTATACCCAAAGTGCGCTTTCCACCGTTTTTTTATCCGCGCCCGAGACAAAAACCAGATAGGAGGCTATTCCCATCAACACATACAAAATACTCCATACTACGGGGAAAATCCATCCCGGTGGTGAAAGCGGAGGTTTTTCGAGCAATGCGTACATCTCCGTTCCTTCCCTGGACAAAAGCCCAGCAATCACTCCGACGGCAAGCGGAATCGCTATGCAAACGAGAAGCGTTTTCCATTGTATTTTTTTCACAAAATCACCTCCGGTCATCTTTCTATATTGTATTCAAAAAATGGGATTCTTATGAATTTTTCCGCAAAATAAAAAAACACAGCAAAAAGCGCTTTGAAATAACGAAAACATCTTTTGAAAAAATGTCTTCTTAAAATCAAAGCGCAAAATATATTTCCTTCATCCAAATTCCTTTCTTGCCGAAAGTACACCGTCTGCAAGATAAAATCGATGCGCAGCAAGAAATTTTGCCTCTGAGTCATCATGCGTGACAAGCAAAACGGTTTTCCCCTCAAAAAAGGACTTCAGATAAGTCATAACATCATACTTGATTTTCTCGTCCAAGCTTTTAAACGGTTCGTCAAGTAAATAGATATCTGCATCATAAGCCAGCGCACGCGCCACAGAAACTCTCGCAGCCATACCGCTGGAAAGCTCACGCGGGCTCAGTTGCACCGCATTTTCCAGCTTTAACGCCGCAAGAAGTTCCTCCGCCTTTGCTTCATTTTCTTTTTTGGAACCGGACATCACGCAGGTCACATTTTCCAAAACGCTCACGGAATCAAACAGCCGCGGCTCCGCAAAGACAACAGCAATCCGTCCGTCGGCGCTTACGGTTCCGCAGTCCGGTTTTTCAAGTCCTGCCGCAATGCGCAGCAGCGTGGTTTTTCCGCTTCCGGACATGCCGGAAAGAGACGCTGCGGTTCCATCCGGTATCAAAAGGGATACATCCGAAAGCACCCGTTTCTCCGAAAAGGATTTTTCAACATGATCAAGCTTCAGCAATACCGACACCTCCCTTTTTTGAGAGCTTCGACAGCAAAAGCACCACGCCCTTTTCAATGAGAACACTTAACAGGACCACGACGATTGTCCAAGCGTAAAGTTCCTCGGATTCCAAATAAATTTTGGCATCATGGAGCTTTTCTCCGATAGAAAGAGACGGCATGCAAATTACCTCGGCGGCGATTCCCGCCTTCCATGCAAGCCCAAGCGCCGAACGGCAAGCGGCAACGAAATACGGCAGAACGGACGGCAGCATAAGATAGCGTACGCGCTTGCCGAAACCAAATCCATATATCCTTGCTACCTCGCGCTGATCTGTCGGCACAGCGCCGATTCCGCGGCGAACATTGACGAACACAATCGGGATCACCATGAGAAGCGTCGCAACCATCGGTACGGTTCCTTTTCCGAGAACATACAGCATCAGAATAATGACGGAAGCAATGGGCGTCGCCTTGATCACAGATACCGCAGGCGAGATTAAGGCATCTGCAAAACGGCTCGCGGCACACAAAACCGCGAGTAGAACACCGGCAAAAAGTCCCACCATCAGTCCGGCGAAAATTCTGCCGAGTGACCATAAGCAGACGATATAAAATTCACCCGTACCAAGCAGCATCAAAAGGGTCTTCGCCACGGCAAGCGGTGTCGGCAGCACCAGCACTCGTTTTACGACAAGCGCCAGCAGCTGCCACACAAGAATCCAAAATGCAAAACAAAGAATGCCTCGCAGAATCCGAAACGGAAGCTTATTTTCCATAAAATGCGTCGTCAGGCAGCTTGCCGCCAACAGATTTCGCGTTCGCCTCGCACAAAACGGTCAGCATCGCTTCCATATAACGAATGCCTTCTTCTCCGTCAAGACAGCAAATATTACAGTTAGGAATCGCTTTTTTCGCGATTTCTGCCTTCGGTACAATACCGAATTCCGCAATCGCCGCAGAGGCGGAATCGATATTGCTGTTCACATAATTCACGGAAGCCTTGTATTCTTCCATAAATGCCTTGTATTGCTCAGGATGCTCAGTCTTAAACCGATTGGATACCACGATACAGCCCTGCACCAGTTCTCCCTCGCCGAGTTTCGCCCATTCTTCTGTCACATCCAAAGCGATCCGAAGCTCCGTATTTCCACTGGCAGCGGCACTCGTCAGTGCCACCGTAACGTTAGGCTCCGGCAGCAATCCGATCGCCGCGTCACCGGATGCAAGCTTTGTCGCAAGCTCCGTATGCTCTGTCAGATATTCAATCGTAACATCTTTTTCAGGATCAATACCATTTTTTGTCAGCAGATAATTCAGGATATATTCCGGAGTAGAACCTTTTCCTGTCGCATAAATTGTCTTTCCTTTCAGGTCGGAAACGCTCTGTATGGTGTTACCATTTTCAAGGATAGACAAAACGCCGAGCGTATTAATGGCAGCAAAGCTGATATCCTCGCCCTTATTGTAAAGCGCCGCAGCAAGATTGACAGGGAGCGCCGCGATATCAACGCTGGCAATGGCGGACTGTGCTTCCTCAGGCGAAGAAGCAAGTGTAAACTCATAGTCGTTCGCGGAGGTTCCGTCCTTGTCATTCTGCATCAGCTGTACCATGCCCATTCCGGTAGGTCCCATTAAAGTAACTACTTTCACCGTAACGTCTTCGTTCTCTGTTTTCCCGCAGGAAAACAGTGCGACCGAAAAACAAAGCGCAAGCAGAAGCGCCATCATTTTTTTCATTTCATCAGTACCTCGTTTCCAATTGATTTTTGTCTAAAATGCGAATTTCTTTTCCTTCGCAGGCAATACATCCATCCCGCTCAAGCGTATCCAGCGCACGGTAAAGCGTCGTCCGCCCGATATCAAGTGCAGATGCAAGCCGCATCCTGTTCACATGTACGGTATCGGATTCGCCTGCTTTTTCGAGCAGATATCCCGCAAGCGCCGATTCCGCGCTTTTTGCGGTGAACGCAATAATTTTTTTATTCAGAAAATAGATTTTTCCGGACAAAAATTCGATGTATGCCGACGCGACCGAAAAGTCGCTTTTCATTATTGTTTCCAAACGGTCTCGCTCTATGAAAAGAATCTGGCATTTCGTTGCAGCCACAACGGTGCTGACATGTTTCGGTTCTGCAAAAAACACCGTCGCCGCACCGAAAACGTCCCCCGTTCCAATACGATTGAGAAGTACACGGCGTCCGCTGTTGCGGCCATAGATATTGGCTTTTCCGGAAAGCATCACGCCAAATTTCGGCACAAAAGTCTCGCCGCCTTCTATGATATCCCCTGCGGAAAACGATACCGGAGAAAGCTCTTGCAGTAAAAGCTCGGTTTGCTTTGACATATGGGAAAAAATGCCGCATTCGCGCAAAAGTGAAGCGATACTCTCAGACAACCATTCCTCCGCCATATTCCCACATCCTTTTCAAAACTGTTCCGTTTGGAACAGTTTGATTCTATCACGTCATCCTCGGAAAGTCAAGAAAGATTTCGGAAAAAACAGAAAATCTATATCTTTTTTCTTGAATTTCTGCTATAATAATGTTGAGTAATTTTGTCATTTACGGAGAGGACGGTCTATGCGTGAATTTTCAGCCCCTGAAAACGTAAAAATTCTGAAAAACGAACCTCTTTCCCGATACAGCTCGATGAGAACCGGCGGTCCTGCCGCCATGGCTGCATTTCCGAGAAGCACGGAGTCTCTTATTCTGCTTGTACGCGCGGCAAGTGAACAGAATATCCGGTATCTTGTCGCAGGCAATGCTACCAATCTTTTGTTTGATGACCGCGGCTTTGACGGGCTGGTCATCTTCACGAAAGGTCTTCGCGGCATTACATGGAACAAAAGCTCCGTCACGGCGGAATGCGGCGTATCCATTACGGCTCTTTCGCGCGACGCTGCCGCCAGAGGATTATCAGGGCTCGAATTCGCTTACGGCATTCCCGGAACAGTCGGAGGTGCCGTTTACATGAATGCCGGCGCCTACGGCTCGGAAATTGCGGATATTCTTACCGCAAGCGATTATCTGAAAGGCTGTGCCGTTCTCTCACGCAGATACTGCGACCATGCTTTTTCTTATCGTTCCAGCATATACCGGAAAACCGGGGAGATCATCTTATCTGCAACCTTTGCCATGACCCCCGGCGATTCCGCCGCAATCCGTACTCTTTCCAAAAAAAACATGACCGCCCGAAGAGAAAAACAGCCGTTGGAATATCCTAACGCAGGCAGCATCTTCAAGCGTCCCCCCTGCGCGTATGCTGGTGCGCTTATCGAAAACGCCGGACTGAAAGGCATGCGCATCGGCGGAGCCGAAGTATCCGAAAAGCACGCCGGTTTTATCATCAACCGCGGCGGCGCCACAACGGATGATGTTTTACGGCTCATCGAATACATACGATCGGATGTTTTTAAAAAAACAGGGGTTTTGTTGGAACCGGAGGTTATTCACATACCATACTAAATCAAAACAAAGGATGTCTGTATATGTCGTTTTCCAGTGATACGAAAATCGCACTCACCCGTGAAGTTCCCGAAAAGCATTGCTGTCTTCGCGCGATGCTCGCCGGAATGCTGTTTTTTTCCGCATCGCAGGATGACGGAATTCTTTTTCAAACCGAAGCAAAAGAAGTTTCCGACGTTTTTGAGACACTGCTTTTTCAGTCGGTCGGACTATCCGTCAATATCCGAAAATCCGGTCCTCTTTACAAAACGGCTCTCACTCATTCGGAACTAAAAAAACACAAAGCGGAGCTTCCTTTCGGCAAGCCCATCAAAAGTCTGCTGTCCTGTGAAAACTGCGGAGCTGCTTTCTTCCGGGGTGCTTTTCTCGCTTCCGGATTCGTCAATCCTCCGGAAAAGCCCGCCCGGCTGGAGCTTGCCACCTATGATGCCGATCTTGCATGCGATACTGCCGCCGCGCTGACAAGTCATTTCCGGCTGCCGAAGCTTTCCGTGCGCCGAGGGAAACAAATTCTCTATTACCGCGATGCGGAAAGCGTAGAATATTTTCTCTCTTACATTGGTGCGAATAAATCGGCTTTTGAAATGATCAATGCTCAGATGTTCAAAGAAAAACGCAATGAAATCAATCGAAAAGCAAACTTTGAGTTTGCCAATATCACAAAAACGGTAAGCGCTGCCGCCGTTCACACGGAAGCCATCCGCGCCCTGATAAAATCCGGAGATATTGAAAAGCTTTCTCCCGAGCTTCGCCGTACTGCCCGGCTGCGTCTGGAAAACGACACTATGACGCTTGCCGAGCTTGCCAAGCTGGAAGAGCCTCCCATATCAAAATCTCAGGTGAGCAAGCGTCTGCAAAAAATCTATGATTTTTATCGGTCGCAGAACAAACAAAATTCGAAAGGGGAATCCTGAATATGCCGTTTGTCCATCTTCATCTGCACAGTGAATACAGTTTGCTCGACGGCGCCTGCCGCATTGCGGATATTCCGAAACGCGCGCATGAACTCGGACAAAACGCAGTCGCGATCACCGATCACGGTGTCATGTACGGAACGGTGGATTTCTACCGTGCCTGCAAGGACGCCGGTATCAAACCGATTATCGGATGCGAGGTCTATATGGCTGCCGGTTCCCGCTTTGACAAGCGGCATGAAACAGACGGTACCCGGTATCATCTCATTCTTCTTGTAAAAAATGAAACCGGCTATAAAAATCTCAGTTATATGGTATCAAAAGGGTTTACGGAAGGATTTTATACAAAGCCAAGGATCGATCTGGAACTGCTCTCCGAACACAGCGAGGGTCTTGTTTGTCTTTCCGCATGTCTCGCCGGATATATTCCGCGCATGCTTGCCACAGGCGAATATGAAAAAGCAAAAGAACATGCGCTTGCCATGCGAGAGATATTCGGAAAGGACTGCTATTATCTCGAGCTTCAGGATCACGGCATCGAAACACAGAAAGAAGTGAACGCGGGACTTCTCCGGCTTTCCCGCGAAACCGGAATTCCAATGGTCGCCACCAACGACGCGCATTATCTGCGCCGAGGGGATGCCGATACCCAAGCGGTACTCATGTGTATCCAGACAAACAGCAAAATCGCGGATGGCCGTCCCTTTGGCTTTGAAACGGACGAATTCTACATGAAAAGCACAGAGGAAATGGAATCCTTGTTTTCTGAATACGAAGGCGCGGTTGAAAACACACAGAAAATTGCGGATATGTGCAATTTCGACTTTGATTTTTCCAAAATGTATCTGCCCCGTTTCCGTCCCGATACAGGAGAGCCGCCGGAGGATTATCTCAGACAGCTTGCTTACCGGGGATTTGAGGAAAAAGTAAAAAGCGGAGAGATCCTATTCACGGAGGAGCATACCGAGCAAACCTACAGAGAACGCATCGAATACGAGCTTTCCGTGATCATTCAGATGGGATACGCAGAATATTATCTCATCGTCGCGGATTTTATCCGATATGCGAAATCCCGTGACATTCCGGTAGGTCCGGGACGCGGCTCAGGAGCCGGAAGCCTTGTGGCGTATCTTGCCGGTATTACCGACGTGGATTCCATCCGATATCATTTGATGTTCGAGCGTTTTCTCAATCCCGAGCGCATTAGTATGCCCGATTTTGATACGGATTTCTGCTATGACCGGCGCGGCGAGGTCATTGAATACGTATCTGAAAAATACGGAAAAGATCATGTATGTGGCATCACCACATTTGGGACGCTCGCCGCCAAAGCGGTCATCCGTGATGTCGGGCGTGTGCTCGGCATGAGCTATGCCGATGTGGATGTGGTAGCGAAAGCGGTTCCGAACGACCTTCACATCACCATTGAAAAAGCAATGGAAGGACACCTCGGAGAACTATATCAAAACAGTGAAGAAGTTCGCCGTCTCATCGATATTTCAAAGGCACTCGAGGGAATGCCGCGCCACGCATCGGCGCATGCCGCCGGCATTGTCATTACGGACAAGCCCGTATACGAATATGTTCCCGTCGCCGTGAACGATGAAATGACGCTGACACAGTTTCCGATGGACACCATAGCAAAACTCGGACTACTGAAATTCGATTTTCTGGGGCTTCGTTATCTCACGATTCTTTCGGATACGGAAAAACAGATTCGCCGGAACGAACCGTCTTTTGATCTGAGAAGTGTTCCCTTTGACGATAAAAAAACGTATGAATTGATTGCATCCGGAAAAACCGACGGCGTCTTTCAGCTCGAATCCGGCGGCATGCGTAAACTGCTTGTCCAAATGCAGCCTTCCTGTATTGAAGATATCATCCTCGCCATTTCTCTTTACCGTCCTGGTCCAATGGAATCCATTCCGAAATTTTTGGAGTACCGGCTTCATCCGGAAAAAATTCAGTATTCCTGCCCGCAGCTGAAAAAAATTCTTGACGAGACCTCCGGCTGCATCCTGTATCAGGAACAGGTCATGACCATCTGCCGCGAAATCGCGGGATTCTCCTATGGACGCGCCGATATTATCCGGCGGGCAATGTCCAAAAAGAAGGCAAAGGAGATGGAAGCGGAGCGCCACGCATTTATTTTCGGAGAAAAAGACGAAAACGGAAAGGAAATCTGCCATGGAGCACTTTCTTCCGGTATTTCGGAGGAAACCGCCAACGAAATTTTTGACACCATGTCTGCCTTTGCGGAATATGCCTTTAACAAAAGCCACGCTACGGCTTACGCCTACACTTCTTTCCGCACGGCATACCTCAAGGCACATTATCCGTGCGAATATCTCGCATCTCTTCTCACCTCCGTGCTCGGGAACATGACCAAAACCGCCGTTTATGTAGATCAGGCGCAAAAGATGAAAATCGCGGTTCTCGGTCCTGACATCAATGAAAGTCAGGAAACCTACAGCGTTGTCTCTCAGAACGGCAAAAAAGCGATCCGGTTCGGTCTTCTCGGCGTTAAAAATGTCGGACGCACCTTCCTTTCGGAAGTAACAGGCGAGCGCAGTTCAGGGAGCTTTACCTCGTTTGAAAATTTCGTTTCCCGCATGAGCGGTCGCGAGCTCAATAAGCGTCAGGTGGAAAGTTTAATCAAAAGCGGTGCTTTCGATTCATTGGGAACATCCCGCGCAGCGCTTCTCTCCGAGTACGAAAAAATTATCGATATCTATACGAAAAGAAGCCGTTCCCGCCTTGAAGGACAAATGGATCTTTTCAGTATCGGCAATATCATGCCGGAAAACGATCCGCAATCGGACTATGTCTATCCGGACATCCCGGAGCTTTCCGTAAAAGAACGGCTGTATCAGGAAAAAGAAAGCATGGGCATGTATTTTTCCGGTCATCCGTTCGATGAATACGAGCGGCATGCAATCCTGCTTGGAGCAGTACCGATTTCCGACATTCTCTCCTCTTTTGAAGAAGGAGAAGAGGAAGTTTATCACGACAAGGAAACCGTAACGGTGGCCGGTATTCTCACCTCAAGAACAAACAAACAGACACGAACAGGCGCTTCTATGGCATTTCTTCGTCTGGAAGACCGCTTTGCGGAAATCGAACTCGTGGTTTTCCCTAAGATTCTTGAAAAATATGCTTATTTTCTCACGCCGGATGTTCCCGTCGCAGTACTGGGGGAAATTTCCGCAGCCGAAGACGCAGCGCCCAAACTGCTGGTATCCAAGATGGAAATGCTTTTGGCAAATATCGGAGATGATTCGGTTGTCCCCCTGCGCGACCGGCGGGATTCCCATTCAGATACGCCGCAAGTCCGGCAGTCCGTTCCCCTTTCCGAGAAGCCGAAGACACTTTATCTGCGCGTAGAAAACCAAACAGGAGAATGCTTCCGGCGCACGCAGAGCCTGCTCGATATTTTTGCCGGTACAACACCCGTTGTCTTTTATATTGCTGAGGAGAAAAAATATATCCGTGCGGTAAACAGACAGGTCGATATCCAGCCCAATATGATGAAACTGTTAAAAACACTTCTGGGAGAGGAATCCGTTGTGCTGAAATAAATTCCCCCTATTCGGGAATACACCGTTTGTCCACCCTGAATTTTGAAACAACCGTTATCCTGAAAACAAAAAATGTTCCCGCATTTCGGGACAACACAAGAGCCGCCGGATACGCCGGCGGCTCTTTCATCCGTCAAAACTGTGGTTGGCGGAAATATTCAAACGATAAAGAAAATTCGATTCGACAAGTCAAGCGTCGGTGAAAAAGCACCTGACGGCAGGGAGCACCGGTTATATAGAGAACCCCCTGATTTTAAAAATGCTGTACAAAAATAAAGAATTCCCCTATCCGGAATATGCCTTTTCAGATTCGAAATGTTTCTCGGAACCGCTCACAGTAGTACTGAATATTTTCCCATTTTGCCCCCAGCGGGATACGATGGTCGGGGCATGGAATATAGCCTCCCATTTCAACAAGAGGACGAAGACGTTCAATTTCTTTGTCCACCGCGGCATAATCAAGTGCAAATACATTCTTATTCATGCCGCCGACGCCGCGCAGTTGCTTTCCATAGATATCACGTCACGGCGCAATGATTATCCCAAAAAATCAAAATGCACGACAGAAAATCCATCGTGCATTTTGTAATGCAAAATTGCCATTGTATTTTGTCTGACATTCATTTTCGTTTCCTCCGAAAAGCATTATCTTACAGCAGTTTTATCAATGTTTACCACTGCGTAATATGTGCCGTCAAGAGAACTGACAAGCGCCGCGATTCGCTTCGCCGCTTCTTTTTCATCTAGCTTCACGTCAAACGGAACCACTGCATCAAAAATCACATTGGTGTGCGTATCGCCCGTTACCATACGGAAATCATGTATGGTAATTCTCGGATCAATTTCGCAAACCAACCGGGCAATTTTCTCCTTTGTTTCATTGGTCAGCTTATCATCCGTTTCAATCGGATCCATGTGAATTACCGCTTCACAGCCAAGAGTGTGCGCCAATTCCTTTTCTGCATTGTCGATGGCATCGTGTATCTTTCGCAAATCCCCGTCCGCAGGCACCTCGGCATGAAGAGAAACCATCAGTCTCCCCGGGCCGTAATCATGCACAATAAGATCATGGATGCCGCAAACATACGGATGGCTCTTTACAATATTCTCGATCCGCTCCACAAGTTCCTTTGTCGGAGGCTGACCAAGCAAGGGACTGATTGTCTCTTTTGCCGCACGAATTCCTGAAATCAGAATAAAAATTGACACGGCAAGACCGCACCAGCCATCAATTTCAAGCGCAAAATAATGTGAAAGCAGGATACAAACAAAAACGGTAAAGGTGGAAGCGGCATCGGAAAGACTGTCGACTGCCGTCGCCTCCATCGCCGGAGAACCCAGTTTTTTTCCGATCCGCTTGTTATAGAACGCCATATACAGCTTTACCGCAACCGATACGACAAGAATGATTGCCGTTAAGCCGGAAAACACCACAGGTTCCGGCGCAAGGAGTTTTTCCACCGAGCTTTTTCCAAGTTCAAATCCGACCAAAATGACCAGTATAGACACAAGCAGACCGGAAATATACTCCACTCTTCCGTGACCGAAAGGATGGTGAGAATCCGCCTTTTGCCCGGCGACCCGAAACCCGACCATCGTAATCAGCGAGGAACCCGCGTCGGACAGATTGTTAAAAGCATCCGCCGTGATGGCAATCGCACCGGAAAGCAGCCCTGCAGCCAGCTTTCCCGCAAACAGCAGAAGGTTTAGCACAATGCCGACCGCACCGCAGAGCACACCGTACCGGATACGGAGTTCTTCCGTAGAAAGTGAATCTTTTTTTCTGATCAATAATTTAGCAAGCAACGAAATCATAACATCACATTCCCGAATGGTTTCAGATTTCTTCAAAAAAGAAAAATCATCTGTTCTCACAAGTATATCATACCCTTCTCAGGATTTCAAGAAAATCCGGTATTTTTTTCCGTGTGTCTTGCGCTGTTCATATTTCTATGCTATAATATTTTTGATTTACGAAAAAAGATACTGATTTTTCGAAAAAACGGCAGCCACGACGCAAAAGAGGCATCGTCTGCTTTCTGCACGTCAGCTCATCTTTCCCGGAAAGGAGTGCCGAATATGGAATTTTTGACGCCGATTCTCATATGTGCCGCTTTTATTTTTGCAGCTTACGGACTGATGCGTCTTTCGCTTTTTCTCAGCAACACGGCGGCAAGGCGAAAAATCCTTTCTTACGGCAAAGCGTCGGAAGACGCGGTGTCAGCACTTCTTGCTTCCCATTTTGGCGTTACCTATGTACTCTCCAACCGACATCTTCCCTACCGGACAAAAAGCGGGATCTCCTTTACAGAGGTGGATTGCATTGTGATTCTGAAAGGTAAAATCGCCGTCATTGAGGTAAAATCCCTCGTCGGTTCCATCTACAATCCACCATCGGATACTTGGCATCAATGCGCAAAAATGCGCGACGGAGAGACAAAAGAACTCGATTTTTTCAATCCAATCCGTCAAAATGAGCGTCATATCGCGGCGCTTGCCGGTATCTTAGAAAAAGCAAAGATCACACCCAAGCCGAAAATTGAAAATCTTGTGATTTTCACCTCATCCCGTGCTGTTTTTACCTACGAACGCCAAAAGGAAATATACACACTGCCCGAAGCAATCAAAAAGCTGAAGGCAATGAATACCGGCAGGGGATTTCGCTTTCGGGACAGAATGAAGATTCTCCATACCATCCGAAAATACGCAAAATCCAAACGACAGGCAATGGCAATCACCGGCAGAAAGCGACGCAGATAAAAGAAAGGTTCTCTTTTTCGCCGCCTCGCTTCGAGCGTTTTTTCGCAGATATTATGTTATAGTAAAGCCAAACATAATATGCGAAAGGACGACGAAATATGAATAAAAAAATCACACTTGCCGCAGGCATTGCTCTTCTTACCTTAACAGTCCTTCTGACAATCGTCTATGCTGCTCTTTCCGGTGTTTTTGTCTCAGCGGAAAAGGTACCGCCGTGTGATGCGGATGACAGCTATGCTTATGAAGCCATTCAAAAAGTTTGCGAACTCGGTCTTATGGACACCTATACCATTGACGGCAACGTATACTTTTATCCGGAAATGGAAGTAACCCGGGGCGAAGTTGCTAAAGTGCTTGTCACTTATCTTGGAATCGATCCGAAACGATACGAAAAAACGGAGATCGGATTTGCCGACGAGGATGAGATTCCGGATTCTCTTCTTCCCTATGTGCGGGCAGCGCTCGCAAACGGACTGATGCAGCTTCAGAGCGAATATGTTTTCCATCCTTACGATTACATCACGCGCGAAGAAACCGCATATATCTTCGGAGCGCTCTGCACAGCGGAAATTTCCGCCGGAAAAAGCGAGAATTTCTCAGACTTTGAAGAAATCGGTACATATTTTGAGGCCAACGCCAATAAAGTGGTGGACTTTGAAATTATGATAGGATATACGGACGGCACGTTTCGTCCGAAGCAAGTTTTAACGCGCGAAGAACTGGCGCTGATTCTATACCGCCTGCTCTCCGCGGAAGATTTTATAAAAGGATAAATCCCGGACAAGCCTTACGTGTTCGGGAACAGACGGACACGAACATGCGAAAGGAAGCCGAAAAATTTGACAGCTCCGCCGTGATGGAAGGAATGATTTCCATTCGCGCAGTGATAAAAGCGCGCGAAAACGGCATCAATGACAGAAAAATCGAAAAAGTGCTTTTTGACAGGGAAAAACAAAAGAATAAAATGCGGGAGCTTTCTTTTTTAAAGGAAAAAGGCATCCTGCACGGCTTCCCTGTTGAACTTTCAGATGCCGACACCATCGAGAAAATGGTCATCGGATCTTCGCACGGCGGTGTCATTGCCCTCTGCTCCGAAAGAACGATTCCGCCTGCCGAAGCTCTGAAAATCAGCAAAGACGGCTTTTATGTCATGCTGGACGGCATTGAGGATCCCTATAATTTCGGATATTGTCTGCGGTCTCTGTATGCTGCGGGTGCATGCGGCGTTCTTGTCGGTCCGAGAAACTGGTTTTCCGCTGCAGGCGTTGTCTGCCGCGCATCAGCAGGTGCCTCCGAACTTTTCGAGGTTGCCATGGGAGATCCCGCCGGTATCGCCGCCCGATTCCATGAAAACGGATATTCCGTGATAGCGGCAGACCTGTCAAAAGAGGCAGTGTCCGTTTACGATACCGAAATCCGATATCCCGTTCTGCTCGTAATCGGCGGAGAAAAGCGCGGAATCGGACGTTCTGTTCTGGAGCAATGCGACAAGATCGTCGCCCTGAATTACGGCAGACGCTTTGGCGCAGCGCTTTCCGCAGCGTCTGCGGCTTCTATTCTTGCCTTTGAAATCTTCCGTCAGAACAGAGGAACACAAAAAGATCATGAATGATACACCTGAAAAAATCAACGATGATATTTCTTTGTTTCAAAATCCCGGCTCGCTTGCGTTCGGTACGGACGCATACCTGCTTTCCGCTTATATCAGACGGCAACCAAAAGAAACGGCATGTGAGCTTGGCACAGGCTCCGGCGTGATTTCCCTGCTGCTCTCTGCCAGAAATAAATTTTCCCGTATCACGGCGATCGAGATCCAAAAGCCGATCGCCGATATCGCCGTCCGAAATGTCGAAAAAAACGGATTTACCGATAAAATTGACGTGATTTGCGCTGATATCCGCCATAGAGAGCCATCTTTTTTCGGAAAATTCAGCGCAGTATTTACCAATCCCCCATACCTTTCCTCTCATAGCGGCAAGCAAAACGACAATGAGATGGACGCCATCTCCCGTCATGAAATTTACGGAGGAATCGCGGATTTTACAGCAGCAGCCTTCGATTATCTGAAATACGGAGGAGTATTCTACACCGTTTACCGTCCGGATAGACTCACAGATTTGATATCCGCCTGCAAACAAAACCGGCTGGAACCAAAACGCATGACCATCGTCTATCCGACGTCCTCCCATATTCCCTCCCTTGTTCTGCTGGAAGCCAAAAAGCACGGTGCTCCCGGCATATTCGTAACAAAGCCTCTTATGATTTACCGCGAGGGCATGGAACAGAAAAATGAAAATTATACAGACGACATGAAATATATTTACGAAAACGGAGCGTTTCATGAGCAGTATCAAAAGCCCTGAGCACTATTATCCGCCCGACCGTCAGAAAAACAAGACGGAAAAAGGCACATTATATCTTGTCGGCACGCCGATCGGCAATCTCGCGGATCTCTCGGAACGTGCGCGCAAGGTTCTCTCTGAGGTCGATTTTATCGCGGCGGAGGATACGCGAAATTCCGGCAGACTCCTTGCCTTTTACGGGATCAAAAAGCCTATGATCAGTTATTTTGAACATAACAAGCGTGAACGCGGAGAAATCATCTGCGCCCGCATAGAAAGTGGGGAGGCATGCGCGCTTGTCACCGATGCTGGAATGCCGGGGATCAGCGATCCCGGGGAGGACCTTGTACGTCTTTGTGCAGAGCGCGGGATTCCGGTTTCCGTCATCCCCGGTCCATGCGCCGCTATATCCGCGCTTGCCATATCCGGACTTTTTACCGCGAAATTTGTCTTTGAAGGCTTTCTTTCTACAGCGACCGGCGAACGGCGCGAATCACTTGAGCGCCTGAAATCGGAAACGCGTACGATTCTTCTTTACGAGGCACCACATAAATTGAGAACAACACTGGCCGATCTTGAAAAAGCTCTTGGCAACCGAAGAATTTCTCTTTGCCGGGAGTTAACCAAACTCAATGAAGAAGTCATCCGCACAACGCTTTCCGAAGCATTGGAATTCTATGAAAATACAGCGCCTCGGGGCGAATATGTACTGGTAATTGAAAGTGCTGCAAAAGATACAGAAAGCACGACGGCTTTCTGGGCTGAAATGACGGTGCCGCAACATGTAAATTACTATATTGACCGTGGTATGGACAAAAGCGACGCCATCAAACAGACAGCGAAAGACCGCGGTGTCGGCAAGAGTGAAATCTATAACATCGTGATGAAAAAAGGCAGGAAAAATCCCTAAAGGAGTAAATGATGATAACAAAAATCGAAAACGCGCAAATTTTCAACACCGAAAAAAGATGCTTTGCCTATGGTTCGCTTTGCTTTAAAGATGATCATATCACGGATACTTCCCTCGTCCCCGATCTCACGATAGATGCGCACGGCGGATATATTCTGCCGGGACTCATCGATGTACACACGCACGGCAGAAGCGGAATCGATATCATGGACGCCGATGAAAAGGAGCTTTCCGCCCTTTCGCTTTCTTATGCAAAATCAGGTGTTACCACCGTATTTCCGACAGTTATGACCGCTCCGCTTTCCAAAATCGGGGAGGCAGTGGAAAGAATCAAAAACGCTGAATACACTGCGGATTTTGCGGGAATCCATATAGAAGGTCCTTATATCAGCCCCAAAAAGCCGGGCTGCCATGAAATATCCGCCATCCGGCATCCCGGCTGGGAGGAAATCCGCATGCTTTGCGAGGCGATTCTTCCGCTTCGCTCCCATCTTACCATCGCGCCGGAAGAAGATACAGACGGTGTAATCCGTGCGTTCCATAAGCATTTTGGAAAACAAGGCGGAACCGTTGGTATCGGACATACAAACGCGGATTTTGACACAGCGATAAAAGCACTTTCAGACGGTGCAAATGCTTTTACCCATACGTTCAATGCCATGACGCCGATGCTTCACCGCGCGCCGGGCGCAGCAGGCGCAGCACTTTCCTCCGATGCCTATGCCGAATTCATCTGCGACGGAATCCACGTTTCTCCGGCGGTCATCCATATCGCTTATGCTGCAAAGCGTATGCAGGGCGACAAATTTGTGCTGATTACCGATTCTATTCCCGCTGCGGGACTTGCAAACGGCGAATATAGGATGAACGGAATCCCGTTCACACTGACAAACGGAAAAGCAGCACGTGCAGACGGTACCATTGTCGGCTCGGCGCTCGACCTGTTCACCGCGGTAAAAAATCTCGCCCAGTTCGCAGATATCCGATTCGAGGACGCACTCATCTGCGCCACGAAAGCACCTGCGGAGATGGTAGGAATCTACGACTCCCGCGGCTCGCTTGAACCCGGAAAGCGGGCGGATTTTCTTATCTGCACAAAGGATATGGAAATTCAATCCGTATTCTGTGCAGGGATAAAAATATAAAAATAACCGTCCGGCTCATTTGCCGCACGTGTCAGGAAAGGACATACAGAAAAATGGAAAACAAAGAAAAATTTTATATTACAACCGCAATCGCTTATGCGTCGCGCAAGCCTCATATCGGCAACACGTATGAAATCGTACTTGCCGACGCGATTGCACGTTACAAGCGCGCCCGGGGGTTCGATGTGTTCTTCTGCACGGGAACCGATGAACATGGTCAGAAAATCGAGGCTCTCGCAGAGGAAGCAGGCATCACCCCTCAAAAATACGTGGATGGTATATCGGGACAAATTCAAGAAATCTGGGACATGCTTGGCTGTCGTTACGACCATTTCATACGCACAACAGACGAGTACCATGTCAAGGCCGTTCAGAAAATTTTCAGACGCCTGTATGAACAGGGAGATATCTATAAAAGCGCTTATGAGGGATGGTACTGTGTCCCTTGTGAATCGTTTTTTACGGATACGCAGGCAGAAGGCGGCATCTGCCCCGACTGCGGACGTCCTCTTACGCGCGAACATGAGGAAGCCTATTTTTTCAAAATGAGCAAATACCAGGATAAGCTCATGGAATACATTGAGTCACACCCTGATTTTATTGTTCCGGAAGCTCGTAAAAAGGAAATGGTCAACAATTTCCTCATTCCGGGACTGCAGGACCTTTGTGTTTCCCGTTCCTCTTTCAAATGGGGAATTCCCGTTGATTTTGATCCCGATCATGTTGTCTACGTTTGGCTTGATGCCCTGACAAACTACATCACCGCTCTCGGCTTCGACGGAGAGTGCGGCGGCGAAAAATATCATAAATACTGGCCGGCAGACGTGCATATTATCGGCAAGGATATCATTCGCTTCCATACGATCTATTGGCCGATCTTCCTCATGGCACTTGGCGAACCTCTTCCAAAGCAGATTTTCGGGCATCCGTGGCTGCTCTTCGGTACGGATAAAATGTCAAAATCCAAAGGAAATGTCATTTATGCGGACGATATGATAAGACGCTTCGGGCTGGACGGCGTTCGTTACTACCTGCTTTCCGAGATGTCTTATCAAAATGACGGTTCCATCACTTATGAAAATTTTATCACGCGTTACAACACTGACCTTGCCAACACGCTTGGCAATCTCGTTTCCAGAACGGTAGCAATGACAAAAAAATATTTTGACGGCGTAATTCCTTCTCCTGCAGGCGACGAAGGGCCGGACGCGGAGCTGAAAGCCACAGCAAAGAACGCTTATACCGGCTTCACGGAAAACATGGATACGTTCCATGCAGCGGATGCGCTCGATGCGGTATTTACACTGTTGCGCCGTGCTAACAAATACATTGACGAAACAACTCCGTGGGCTCTCGCGAAAGACGAGTCCCGCAAAGAACGGCTCAGCACCGTACTTTACAACCTGCTCGAAGTGCTCCGGATTTCCGCGATTTTGCTATCCCCCGCCATTCCCAACGCCGCGGAGAAGATTCTTGCTTCTATCGGCTCACCCGATGACAGCTTTGACTCTGCCGCCGCGTTCGGCGTTACGCGTCCCGGTGCTGCAGTCGGGGAGCAGTGCGTGCTCTTTGCACGACTTGACGAGGCGAAAACACTTGCGGAACTGGAAGCAGAACAGGCGGCGCATGCCTCATGACAACGCTGTTCGACACGCATGCGCACTATACTGACGAGCGTCTACGTGAAAAGCCGGATCTTCTGCATGAAGCACTCGCGGGAGATATCGGCGGCATTGTCACCGTTGCCTCGGACCTTTCCGATTCCGAAGCGTGTATTGCGCTTGCCGCCGCCTATAACAACATATGGGCATCCGCCGGTATCCACCCGCATGAATGTAGCAAAGCAGGTGATTGCGACACCGCAATGCACACACTTCGCACACTACTGCAAAAGGACAAAACCGTTGCCATCGGAGAAATCGGACTCGATTATCATTATGATTTTTCGGACAGAAAAACACAGATGCGCTTTTTCCGCGCCCAAATGGACATGGCCGCCGAAACAGGACTTCCTGTTATTATCCACGACAGAGAGGCGCACGGCGACGTGTTTGATGTGATTCGTTCCTATCGCGGACGCGTACACGGTATCATTCACAGCTGTTCCGTTTCGGCGGAGCTGGTTCGCGAATATGTAAAAATGGGCTGGTATATTTCATTCTCCGGTGTTATCACATTTAAAAATGCCTCAAATATACTCGATTCCGTACAGGCGACACCACCGGAACGAATCCTTGTTGAAACCGATTGTCCATACCTTTCTCCCGTTCCGATGCGCGGGAAGCTCAATTACAGCGGCTATTTACACTATACCGCCGAAAAAGCGGCGGAACTGATAGGCATGGAATACAACGAATTTTGCAATACGGAAATAAAAAATGCCGAAACCATATTCGGTCTTCGGCTCTGAAAAGGAATAATACCCATGATGATTACTTACACCCACCGAGACGGACTTTATGTCAATATGACAAACTGTTGCTCCAATCGCTGCGATTTCTGCGTGCGCAGTTATGGAAACACTCTTTACGGAGATCTTTGGCTTGAGCGTGAGCCCACCGTAGCGGAAGCCATCACTTCCATTGAAAATCACGATCTGTCAGCATTTTCCGAACTTGTTTTCTGCGGGTACGGAGAACCGACCGAACGCCTTACGGATATGCTTTCTGTCTGCCGTCATATCCGTAAGATATCCGATATTCCTATTCGAATCAACACCAATGGTCAGTCAGAACTTATCAATGGCGAAGACAGCACTGCCCTTTGGGCAGGACTTTTCGATATTGTTTCCATCAGTCTGAATGCGGCAGATGCAGACACCTATGATAATATATGTCATTCTCAATACGGAAAAGCGGCCTATCCTGCCATTCTGAAATTTGCCGAACATGTAAAACCATATGTCGGACATGTCGTGCTTTCCGTTGTCGATACCACCATCTCACCCCAAGATATCGAAATCTGCCGGAATATCGCCGACACAATCGGCGTTGAGCTGCGCGTACGAGAATTTATTTGATACATATCCGAAAAGCACTTATTTTCCGGATTGATCTTTCCTCAAATGGAATACTCCAAGGATAGATACTCAAATTTTCGTCTCTAGCAGCCGTCCGTTAACATTTGTTTTGCAAAGAAAAAGACAATAATCAAAACAACAGAATTTACCCGACAATCATTGTATAAATGCATAAAATCATAAAACCCGCAGATTGGATCAATCTGCGGGTTTTATATGACCATCCATATTCATCATAAGTTTCTTTTCTATACTGAAAAGAAAACAATTTTTGATCATGCTTTTTGTTTTCAGGCGTCATAGCCATTCGGATTACGGCTTTGCCATCTCCAGGAATCCCGGCACATATCTTCCAGCGTCTTTTCTGCATGCCAACCAAGAATCTCCTTGGATTTTGAAGCATCCGCATAACATTCGGCAATATCTCCTGCACGGCGCGGCGCAATCTGAAACGGTACCTTGACACCGTTTGCTTTTTCAAAAGCATGTACCATCTCAAGCACACTGTATCCCGTACCAGTGCCAAGATTGAAGATTTCAGTTCCCGTGTGCCCTGCCGCATAATCAAGCGCATACGCATGACCGCGCGCCAAATCGACCACGTGAATATAATCACGCACGCCGGTTCCGTCTTTCGTCGGATAATCGTCCCCAAACACGGAAAGATACGGAAGCTTTCCGATGGCAACCTGCGAAATATACGGCATTAAATTGTTCGGTATCCCCTGCGGATCTTCTCCGATAAGACCAGATTCATGCGCACCTACCGGATTGAAATAACGCAGCAATACAACAGAAAGAGACGCATCGGCGGCAGCTGCATCTTTTAAAATTAGTTCGATCATATATTTTGTCCAGCCGTATGGATTGGTGCATCTTCCGACAGCCGCTGTCTCTCTGATCGGCACCTCGTCAGGTGCTCCGTAAACCGTTGCAGAGGAACTGAATATAAACCGATGGCAGTCATATTTTTTCATTGTTTCAAGCAGGGTAAGTGTCGTATCCAAATTGTTACGGTAATAAGCAAGCGGTTTTTCAACCGATTCCCCTACGGCCTTATACCCTGCAAAATGGATTACCGCATCCGGCTTCTCCGCCGCGAAAAGCTTTTCCAGTGCGTTCCGGTCAGCAACATCAATTTGATAGAACGGGAAATCCCGTCCGGCAATGGTTTTCATCCGGTTCAAAGCTTCCGGCTTGCTGTTGGAAAAATCATCCGCCACTACAATATCATGCCCCAGCTTCATAACCTCAACCGCGGTATGTGAGCCAATATATCCTGCTCCGCCTGCCAGCAAAACCTTCATAAACATTTCCCTCCTATACAAAAAAACAACACCAAATGATATTTTGAGCTTATATTATATCTCATATCCTAATAAAAATCAAGAGTTTATCTTTATAATATTGCATTTTTCTCATTTTGTGATATGATAAAAAAAGAAATTTGATTTTTACCACTTACGGAGGCACAGGATGATTAAATTCGACCGATATCAAAACGGCAAGCGCTATGCGCTTACCTTCAGCTATGACGATGCGCCCGGACAGGACAGACGCCTTGTTGAACTGTTTTCCAAATACGGTATGAAAGCAACCTTCAATTTGATTTCAAAAAATATTATCCATCCCGATACGCATGGCGTGCGGGCAGACGAAGTCCGTTCTCTCTATGTTGAAAACGGACATGAAGTCGCTTGCCATACCTTTTCTCATCCTCATCTGGAACGGATGAGCATTAAGGATCAGTATGATGAAATCATACGAGACCGAGAGCTTCTTGAGAAAGCAAGCGGTACGATTGTACGCGGACTTGCCTACCCGTTTGGCACTTACAATACGGAAACGTTCACCGCAATGGATACCGCCTCCATCGTTTATGGCAGAACTGCTGGTGCGTCCGGAAATTTTCTTCTCCCTGACAATTTCAAGGCTTGGATTCCGACGACCCATCATAACGAATGCGAACCTTTCGTAAATAAATTTCTATATAATGTAGAAAAAGCGCCGTGGCGTGCCGGCGGCGTGCTCTATATATGGGGACACAGTTATGAGTTTGACAACACGGACTTCCCCGTCCAATGGGAAAAATTCGAGGCAATCCTTTCGGAGCTTCACAAGCGGGAGTATGACATCTGGTGTGCCACCAATATTGAAATCTATAATTATATAACCGCCATCCGGCAAATCCGTCGTTCCGCGGACGGAAAAATCTTTTATAATCCGACAGATACCGACGTATGGGTTTCTCATGATGATAAGCCGCTTCGAATCGGCGCATGTGAAACCGTCTTGATTGATTAATGCATTTGTATAACAAATTTAATACACTTGTATTAAATTTGTTATACCATAAAAAACAGCCCTCCATTGCCCAATATCACAGTCATTCAGAGAGGGCCGGCAACCTGTTGATTTTGACATGAAAGCAACTCAAAAAAACATGCGCGCAGACAAAAGCTTTCGTTTTCTGTCTGTGCGCTATTCTATCAGTTTGCATTGGCACTGTATCTCATGGTACGGTTGCAGCATAATATTGAAAATAATGAAAAAGCAGCTTTTGGTTTCATCGACCGACGCCATCTTTATCGAGCTGTATTTGGAGGATGATTGAAAACTGAAATGCCATTATAATACATCATGTGAGACTCGTGTAAATTCACACGATATTATTCACGATCCTCTATTTTATCCATTTCAGATTTTATTGCATTCGATGACTTCCATTTCACTGTTCCACACCACACAAAACACATCGCCGTTTTCGCATAAGAAATCAAGGGTAGACAAGCCAAAGGTTGTACTTCGGAACGGAAGCCCGACAAGCTGCACCACCTCATAAACTGTCATTCCGGGCTGAATGGCTTCAAACGCCGACTCAGGAACTTCCCCAACATCAGCATATACCTCTATTCTGATCACTTTCGTATCGTCGCCAAACCCAACAACAACATTTTTATTTTCGTATTCAAAAAAGGCACACATTCCGTATTCAAACACAGAGACATCTTGCATGAGTGCAGAAAATTCTTCATACGTCATTCCCTCTTTGATCTGTGATATTTTATCCGCCGTTGAACATGCTGAACATAATAAAGCCAAAATCAAGCCAATACAAATGAATATTCTACGCATTGGATCATCTCCTCCTTAAACTCTTTACTGTATTATACAACTTTCAACCTCATAATGTCCATTCCGATTGACATATTCGACAATCAAAGATTTTCCTTCCTCCAAATCATATTCAACCACTATCAATCCGAATGTCAGGATTCTTTGAGGTGCACCCATAATTTGAGTAACTTCTGAATATGTCATATGTCTTCCGATTTTTTTGGCACTATCTATTGTAGGCAGGTTTTGTTTCGATTCTTCCAGTAATATCTCATCATAAACAGCCAGGTTCTGAATATTTGCGCTTGCAGTGTTTGAATAAAAATTGTTTAACGGAGTAACCTTAAAATAACCGGCAAAAACCGTATAATTGGCATACGAATAATTTCTATCTGCTGTTTCCGGATCATATATTATGTTATCAGACGCATCTATATCTGTTACAGCAAGCTGCCCTGACTTATGTGACCATGTACCGTCCGGATTTTGCCTATACCAATGATAATCACACCCTGGTGCAATTACCAATGCAACTTTATATGAACCGTCAGAGCATTTTGTGTTTTTATCAATTTCTTCAAAAGTAAAATTCAATTCTTCCGCATCATCCTCCACATAAGATATTACAACCTCTTGGCTTATGTCATTTTGTGTCAAATAATGACCAGATGCTGTTCCAGGTTGCATAAACCATAATGTATTTGTTCCGGGATATACTTGATTATTTAGCATGTAAGAATAGCAATTTGTATATAATTGAACCGGAGAATAATTCCACAAGGCAGGATTATATGTTATTTCCGAACCGGATACGGGAAAAATGATTTTTATATTCCATGCCCAAATCCAAGGAGCATTTTCATAAGTAACCTTTACTCGGACAGCCCCAGGTGCCAATGCTCTAAAATAACCTAAAGTTTCACCAATCGTTGCCAAATCTGTAGGATTGTTATCCATGTCGCTTACGCTGTATGTCACTGGACCATTTCTCCCAATTGTCGAACTATACATTACTGCTTGATAATAAAAGGTACTTCCGTTATCGATAACATCATCATAATTTGTCATAATTACCCCGTCCAGTGATTCGGTAAAGGGCTCTAATATCCATCTGCTCCTATCGGTCAATGTTGTTTCCATCATGATTTGAGAACCATTCGTACTATCCGTTGGTGTTGAAAGATACGCATCTCTCGCAAAAGTATTTTTTAATGTATAATAATTACCATCTGAAGCTATGATCCACTTTTGAAAATTAAAAATTCCGGTAGTATCGTATACAGACATTCCTTGGATATCTACCAAATTGGTAGTTGTAGTTTTAGGGGCAGATACTCCCATTCCGTTATTGGTCATCGGACGAATATTATAATAATCAACACCATTTGATGATGTCATATATGTAATTTTAAAAAGTTGGTTTCTATTAGGAACATCGACATCGCCATTAATATATGGAGAATAATCCCACTGTACCAATTTTGTTCCTGCCGTAACCCCTCCATTGTTCGTATCTAAATATTTATTATTATATACGTTCTTCAATCGATAAACACCACTTAACAAACGTGAAGAAGTTGTAGCTGAAGTTTGCACTGTTTCAGAAATATAATTAGGATTCGGAATGATTTCATCCGCCTCAAAATACCCATTGGTATCTGCAACCGTAAAAATGTTTTCCACGGTTTCGACTGCGAATAAAGAAGTAGTAAATATGCAAATCAAAATAGGGAAAGCCAAAATAAAGGCAGCAATTTTTTTACAGTTCTTTTTCATAAAAATCATCCTTTCTTTTTAATAAATTTCCATTTAACAAAGGAAAATAGAAAAGCGCACAGACAAAAATCTTCGCTTCCCGTCTGTGCGCTTTTCTATGAGTTTGTATTGGATACCGTATCTCATGGTACCAACAATAACTCGTCTGCAGCACAAACTGAAAATGATTGAAAATGAATATTATTTTCATTGCTATGTACCATCCTTTCTCATGATATCTATATTATATCACGATTTCCTTATCTTGTCAATCAAATTCGAATCATATCATGATAAATACAAGATAAGGATTGTATATAAGTTTCTAATTTATTTGCCGCTATTTTGAAGACAAAAAAATCCGGAAGCCTTTCAAGCTTTCGGACTTTTCGGTGTGATATCATTTTCACACAATTATGGAGGCACCACCCAGAATCGAACTGGGGAATAAAGGTTTTGCAGACCTCTGCCTTACCGCTTGGCTATGGTGCCTTATAAAATGAGACAAAAAAACGTGAAAAGCAGGACGCTTCCGGGGATCCTACCGGTACTCTTACTTTTCACGTTCCGGAGCATTGCTCCTAAATGTGGAGCGGATTACGGGGCTCGAACCCGCCACCTCGACCTTGGCAAGGTCGCGCTCTACCAAATGAGCTAAATCCGCAAGGGATGGTGCCTCCGATCGGAATCGAACCAACGACACGGGGATTTTCAGTCCCCTGCTCTACCAACTGAGCTACAGAGGCATGCCGCAAGCCGATAAAACCGACTGCTACTGTTTTACTGTGAGGAAACTTTATCAGTACCGTAGCACCTCTAAAATGGCGACCCGGATGGGACTCGAACCCACGACCTCTAGCGTGACAGGCTAGCGTTCTAACCAACTGAACTACCGGGCCGGATGAAAATCGAAAAAACGATTTTCTGGTGGGAACAATAGGGCTCGAACCTATGACCCCCTGCTTGTAAGGCAGGTGCTCTCCCAGCTGAGCTATGCTCCCCCAAAGCGCTGTTTTCAAGGATCCTCACCTTGCGACGGTGTTTAGTATACCATATTGTACCGCACTTGTCAACACCTTTTTGAAAAAATTTCAACTTATTTTTTTACAGAAAAGAAGTTTTGTCCATATATTTTTCAACAAACCTATTGACAAAACGGAATGACCGTGCTATAATACGAGAGCGTCGCACGAAATAGTGTGTTGATTAGATTTCTAAAGTTTTCGGCGGAATAGCTCAGTTGGCTAGAGCATTCGGTTCATACCCGGAGGGTCGTGGGTTCGAGTCCAACTTCCGCTACCAAAGGACGGTTCTTCTTCGAACAACCGCCCAAAAGCCGGCCCGGTGGTCAAGCGGCTAAGACACCGCCCTTTCACGGCGGTAACACGAGTTCGATTCTCGTCCGGGTCACCAAAAAAATCCGAATCTGTGTACAGATTCGGATTTTTTCTTTGTCTCATAAAATTGCTGTTTTCCTCGCCCCAATATTCCTATATGCTATACGTTTCACACAGCCATACTTGCCACTTAACCGCAAAGCTCCCGCGCCTTCCAGAGAGACGCGAGAGCTTGTTTCATACTTTCCGAAATGTCCTTTCTCCCCAATCCAATTGATGAAATGGAACATTCGCCGCTCTTTTGTTCTTTTTTGTTTAAACAAGGAAAGAACACCATTTTTATTTTCGTGAAAAACGAATCACAGCCTTCATTCCCTTTTTCAAGTCTATCTCAAGCACATTATCACCAAGAATACGGCTGCCACCTTCCGTTTCTATCAAAGCGTCGGCAATTCCATCGCATTGGACACGCAAATTGCCGCCTATACGGGCAAATATCCGCAGTTCCGTCGGCCTTTGGTTGTGCCAATCACAGCCGCAGACAAAATTTCCGCGTGCAACAAGTCCGTCAAATGAGCCGTCTGCCCATACATCCGGAAGCGCTGCGAGAAAATCCAAAAATCCGGCCTGGCTTTGAAAAAGCATTTCTGAAATTCCGGCCACGGCTCCGAAATTTCCGTCAATTTGAAACGGCGGATGCGTATCCCACAGATTCGGCAACGTGTTATTCTCTAGTATAGAACGGTACAGCGTATAGGCATGATTGCCGTCGCATGTACGCGCCCACGCACAAAGCCGATGCGCCGCCGCCCATCCGGTTGAACGATCGGAACGCCTTGTGAGGGAGATCTTTGCCCCTTCCAGCCATTCCGGCGTATTTTTGTTGATAAGGGTTCCCGGATACAGTCCGACAAGATGAGAGATATGCCGATGTTCATATTCTCCTATCTCACCATAATGACCTTCTTCTCGGAATTCCTTGACCTGTCCGTCCAGTCCGATCTGAACGGGATCCAAAAGCGGCAGCTGTTCACGCAGAACGGCAAGCAGCGGATCATCCGTTATTCCCAAAATTTCCGCCGCTTCCAGCGTGCGTTTGTGGTTCTCATAAATCATCTGCTGATCAAATGCACAGCCGACCGTTTCATAATAGCGGCCATCCGGTCCCTGTTGCTCCGGCGAGGCGGAAAGACGCACAAGAAGCTTGCCGTCCTTGGGGACCACTACCTTGGATAAAAACAACGACATATCACGCAGAATCGGATAGCCAATTGTTTTCAGATACTCCTTATCACCCGTAAATTCATAATAATCCCAGAAAAGCAGCGATGTAAATCCTCCTGTGCCGGGACCGGAATGCCCTCCTACCGTTGTAATATAATACAGAAGCGCCCCGGTACCAATCGTCCAACCGTTGCCGCCCGGGTCATCAGAAGCATTTTCGGGATAATTTTCATGAATATATTCGTCCGCAATTTTGTAGGCCGACGGAAGATATGCTTTCGCGTAATCGATATACGGCAGAAAACATTCGGAAAGATTGGCGATTCCTGATGGCCAGTAATTCATTTGGACATTGATGTTATGATGATAATCGCAACCCCACGGGGAGCTGTCATAAGCCGTCCATGTTCCCTGAAGCGTCGCGGGATAAGCACCCGGACGCGAGCTTGCAATCAGCAGATATCTCCCGAACTGATAATATAGAGTTTCAAGATATGCCGAACGCACCCCTGTTTTATATCTGGCAAGCAGCTGATCCGTTGTCATGGCAAGATCTTCCGGATTCCATCCAAGATTCAGTTTGACTCTGTCATAAAGCGAACGATAATCTGTTTCATGATCCAACCGGATTTTCTCATACCCTTTTGTGACAGCGGCATCCACATAGGAGCTCACCGCGTCGTGCGGCGACGGATAAGGAGCAAGTTTCTTTTTCGGATCGGATTCGTCAAATACACGGGATTCCATATGATAATTGGTTCCACAGGAAAAATACAGAACAGCTTCATCCGCTTCCCGAATGACAGCTTTTCCGTCCGCATATGACACCGAACCTCCCTTTACCATGACACGGACCTGTCCTTCATATTGAATTTGATAATAAAGAGATATGCCACGCATAGTCAGCCGGTCTTTACCCGTTAGAATTTCTCCCGTTCTGCCGCAGTCGTCTCCCTGCCTGATACAATAATCCTTCACAAACGGAATTTCAGGACGTACGGTGAAGGAAAGCTTCCCTCCCGCCGGCATGCCGTCTTTTTCCGCGGTAAAGCGCACGGCAAGTACACGGTCGGGATAACTCACAAGATATTCCCGGCGATAATCGATTCCATCCAAGGAATACCTTACATGTGCCGACGCACTGTCGAGCGAGAGATCACGAACATAATCCGACACCGCATCATGTCCTGTCTCGATATAGATATCTCCGAATGTACGGGTGCCTCCGTTTCCATCCCGCCAATGTGATCCTCTTAAAAACGGATTGGAAACACTGTTTTCCGTAATCTGAATACGTTCGGTACCCGTTCTCCCAAATACAGACGCCCCCATATAGGAGTTTCCGAGCGGAAGAGACCACTTCTCCCACCCCGCAAGCGGACTGTCATTCTGGCGTGCAAAATCCCCGTCATTCACCATGGGGGCAGGCTGTTTATAAATAAGCCGCATTTCCACCTGATTTGTCATATTGTATCTCCTTTATTTGGTATTAAGAAGAAATATCGGCGCATTCTTGCGCCGATATTTCCATCATTACTCTCCGATTTTTGCGAACATTTTTTCTCCTTTGCTGCGAAGAAGAACGGTAAGTCCCACCGAAGCCGCAAAATACAGCCCGATGAAAATGCCGTTGAAAATCAAAACATCCATGTCAAGGAACATAAGCAAAACTGCAATGATTCCGGGAATCATCGTAAGGATCATCCCACCAAAAACAGTTATCACAACAGGCAGACTGTTTTTGGCAACCATGACTTCATTTGTCCAGTCAAAATTATATTTCTTCAGATTCAACAGCAAGCCAAGCACGCCGGTATTGTATGAAGTAAGCAGCGGAAGCAAAAACAAGACCAACGCATCCGCGGCGGAAAGCTTCCAATAGACCGTCATTATGGTGCAGCAAATAAGGATCACGGGGAATGATACAATCTCATGCACGCGAAGTTTGGCCGACAGTACGGTTCTGGCAGAAACCGGCAGGCTTTTCAAAAGTCCGAATGTTTTCCCCTCCAAAGAGATGGATGCATTGGTAAGACACGCAGTGGAAGCACACAGGGAAAAAAGATACGGAAACATCACAACAAACAGTTTGGCTGTTTGCTGTTCGGTCGGCGTTGCCCCTCCAGGTCTGCCGTTTGCCATAAAGATGATCATAAAGATGACCATCATCAGCAAACCGGATAATTGGTTCAGCATCAGCCCAGGAGACGAGAAAAACCTTGCAAACTCCTTTTTGACAAGCGCACTCTTTGCACTGCCGGAAGCTGCCGATATTTTGTATTTTGAACGGAACGAACGTGCGCTGAACAGGCCGTGAATCTTTCCGTAAAACCGTCCGAATACCAACACAATAACCGCAAAAGCCGCGAGAGAAACACCGATAAACAGCAAATACATAAGCGGATTTCCGGAAATTCCGTCCGCAGCCCATGCAAGCGGCGGATAGAACGAATAAATGGCTTCGGTCATGCCGGTAATGATTTGAGAAAGCTCTTCCTCACTCGACTGACTGATATTCATGACGCCAAGCATAAACGCAAAGAAAATAGCAATGTAAAGAACCGTTCCCACAATCTTCGCGCGACGGAAGCGTGACGCGATGAGGCTTACCAGCGCCGAAACAAAGGCCGCAATCAGAATCGGCAGCATCGGAACAAACAGAACCACTGTATAATACAGCACATAGAACAGCCAAGACGGCTGCACAAAATATCCGTAAATCACACCGCAAGGCAAAAGAATCGCAAGCGTAACCGCAAGATCCAGCACATAAAGTGTGGCAATCTTTGCGGCAACAATGACACTTCCCCGAATCGGGAGCGCAAACAGCATATCATGGTCTTTGGAACAGAAAATCAAGGATTTTGTATAGGAAATCGAAGTAAAGAGCGTTAAAATCGATGCCGCAAAAATAATCAAAGTCGGAAAAGCATTGGGGAATCCGCTGTTAATCAAAGCAACACCGTAAATAAATTCATAAAATGACGCAAGCGCTGTTATCACAAGCCATCCGAGCGCATATCCCGAAAAAGTAGCTGCTTTATCTACCCGGCTTCGCCTTTTAGCTTTTCCCGCGCTGACTGCAGC
The DNA here is from genome assembly GCA_900542425.1 of uncultured Eubacteriales bacterium. Classification (GTDB taxonomy): domain Bacteria; phylum Bacillota; class Clostridia; order Oscillospirales; family CAG-272; genus QALR01. The sequence goes on along the minus strand of UQNQ01000003.1, from coordinate 68,869 downwards.
AAAGAATTGCGTCCTGAAAACAAGCCAAAACTTATTCATTCTCATCGCCGGCTTCCCCGCCCTTCGCGTCGGCAAGCTCAAGGAATACATCCTCAAGGCTGCTGTCTCCGACAATATCCTCTGTTCTGCCGGAAATCACAAGTCTGCCGTTTTTGATAATGGCAATTTTATTACAGAGCTTCTGCGCCACCTCCAAAACGTGCGTCGAAAAGAAAATCGCAGCGCCCGCTTCACATTTTTCCGCAAATATCTGTTTTAACAGGTGAGACGCCTTCGGATCAAGTCCGACAAACGGTTCGTCAAGCACAAGCAGGCGCGGATCATGCAGAAGCGCAGAAATAATGGCAAGCTTTTGCTTCATACCGTGGGAATAAGAAGATATCGGCGAACCGAGATCACCGGAAAGTTCAAACATCGCCGCATATTTTTCAATGCGGACATTCCTTTCATTGGCAGGAACACCGAATATATCTCCGATAAAATTCAGATACTTAATGCCTGTCATAAACTCATACAAATCGGGATTATCCGGAATATACGCCGTAATCTGTTTTGCGGCAACGGGATTTTCCCGCACGGAAATTCCGTCGATGAGGATTTCACCCTCTGAAAAATCAAGGATACCGCATGCTGCCTTGAGTGAGGTCGTCTTGCCGGCGCCGTTATGTCCGATAAAGCCATAAATATCTCCGGCTTCCACATTGAGACACAGGTTGTCCACGGCGCGCTTGCCGCCCTTATAGGTTTTTGAAAAATTTCTGAATTCGAGCAAACGATCATCTCCTTTGTTGAATACGCATAGTGCGCATTATGGTCACGGGCATTATATCATATCTTTTCCGATTTGTAAATATGCCAAACAAAAGCCGACCAAAAAAGATAAGAAGAAACGGTCATTTTCTTCCTCCATTCTTGACATTATTCTTTTTGTATACTATAATGGAAAATATAATTGCAAGTCCAGATCAATAAAGATGACAAATACAAGCCGGGATACGGCAAGGAGGAATTCAATATGAAATACAGCATTGGAGTCGACCTCGGCGGAACCAATATTGCCGTCGGAATCGTTGACGAAAATCATAGCATCATAAAAAAAGGCTCGGTGCCAACTCTTGCACAAAGAGGACCGGAACCGATTATCCGCGACATGGCGGATCTGTGCAAAAAACTGATTTCGGAATGCGGCATCCGCAGCGAAGACATCGCCGGTGCAGGCATTGCCTGTCCCGGAACCGTCAACCCCAAAACCGGAATTGTTGAATATGCAAACAATATCAAATTTTCAGACTTTCCGCTGACCAAACTCTTTTCGGAATATATGGAGCTTCCCGAAGAAAAAATCGCCATCGGCAACGACGCAAATCTCGCGGCGCTCGGAGAAGCGGTAGCCGGTGCCGCTAAGGGCACGGCTTCCTCTGTCATGATTACGCTTGGCACAGGTGTCGGCGGCGGCGTCATTTGGAACGGTCAAGTTCTGACCGGCTGCGCCTATGGGGGAGCAGAGCTCGGTCATATGGTCATTGAGTACGGCGGACGTCCCTGCTCCTGCGGCAGGCGCGGCTGTTTTGAAGCATACAGCTCCGCCACCGCTCTCATTCAGATGACCAAAGAGGCTTTTGAATCTCACTCCGAAACGCTGATGCATGAAATGTGCGGCGGTGACGTGAACCGCGTCGGAGGAAAAACTGCATTCGCCGCAATGAAAAAAGGAGACCGTGTCGCCGCAGAGGTTGTCGATATCTACATAGATTATCTCGCTTGCGGAATTGCGAACCTTATCAATATTTTCCAACCGGAAGTTCTGACAATCGGCGGCGGCATTTCGGGTGAAGGAGATTATTTAATCGTTCCGCTGAAAGAAAGACTGTGCCATGAAATTTATTCAAAAGACGGTGTACTGAAAACCGATATCCGAATTGCAAAGCTCGGCAACGACGCAGGCATCATCGGTGCGGCAGCGCTTGCGGTATCCCGATAAGATCTTGCGGTATCCCGATAAGATAAAGACGATATTATTGTAAGGCGGGGAAACAACATTCGCGTTTCCCCGCCTTTCGTTCCTTATTTTTCATCTTACAGAAAGGAAACCCTTTTATGAATCCTTCAAAACATAAAAAAACGGCATATCTTCTCATCACAGTGCTTTTTTTGATTGGAATCACCTTTGCCGCATTCTTTGACCTTGAAATCTCCTCTGCCCTTGCCGGATTTTCCGGGGAAAACGGTTCCCTCTCTCTTTCTGTGCCGCGCTATGCCTCCTTTCTTGAAATTCTCGGGGAATGGCCGGCTGCTCTGATTGCCGGCATCTCCTTTCTTCTTGTAACCACAGTCATTGCCGAAAAACACAAAAAACAGGCGCTTGGGATTCGGTTCTTCTCTGTTTTTCCGGCCGCTTGTCTTTTCGCATATGGATGTATCAAAACGGCGGAATATCTGAATACGGATGCTTCTTGGGAGATATATCTTATCATCGCAGTCATTTCCATAGCGATATCCGCCGCAGGTTCGTTTTTCCTCTCAAAAATTCCGAAGAAAGTCAAAGACGCTTTGTTTTTGCCGGCGCTTTATACGCTTGCCGCAGCCGCTCTGATTTTCATATCCGTATCGGTACTTAAGATAACCTGGGGCAGAATCCGCCCGCGGGAACTTGTCGCTGCAGATTCTCTGGATGGCTTTACCCCTTGGTATTTACCAAACTTTTTCTCCGGTTCCCGTTCCTTTCCATCCGGCCATACAGCGCACAACACATTGACACTCATGCTTCCTCTTTGGTTGTTCGGAAACGGTAAGCGCTACCGCCCGATTCTGACCGCCGTTTGCGCCTGCTTTGTCATTCTCATGGGATTCAGCAGAATCACCGCCGGCGCACATTATCTCTCCGATGTACTGTTCGGATTCGGTATTGCTTTTATCATCACGGAATTTTTGAAATACCGATGTGAAAAAAAGCAATCAACCTAATCCAAAATACCGCAAAATTCCGTTATAGATTCCTCTTGCAATCAGATTCGGATTGTCCGCCATTAGCTGTGCGTCATCGGCATTGGTAATAAAGCCGACTTCAAGCAGCAGTGCCGGCATCTTGGTTTTTCTCAAAACATATAGTGTCGGACGGGAAAACACACCCCTGTTTTCTAGTCCTGTCGCTTCCGTAAGTCCAATCAAAATGTTCTCCGCAAGGGCATACGCAGGCGAGGATGAACTATACACAAACGCTTCGCTTCCGGAAGCATCCGCGATCTCAGACGCGTTCGCATGGATGCTGATAAAATAATCCGCTCCCCACGTATTCGCCGCATCTGCTCTTGCAGCAAGGCTTGTCGCGGTACTGGTTCCGAGAATTTCATCCGGATCATTGCGGGAAGTCCTCGCTTCAAAATTCGGATTGGCGTTCAAAAGCGCTTCCAATTCCTTTCCTATGTAATATACAAGATCCTGTTCACGGTACCCGTTTCCCTCAGCCCCCGCATTCGGATTGACCGGATTGTGTCCTTGATCAATAAAGATTTTAATTGCCATATCACTATACTCCTTTCCATTCTGAAAACACATACAGTTCAATTTTATTTTACTCAAACAGAATGCTTTTCGTGCGGAAATATTCGGTCCTCCGCCGGCACAAAGGATGATATTCAACGCTATGAAAAATCCGCCTGTTCCTACGAAAGAAGAACAGGCGGATGCTTCTATTGTTTTTTTCTGTCCGAAAACACTTGACATTTTCGGCTATACATACAATTTTCGGACTTAGGACACAGAAGTTCAGTCTAAATTAAGCTTTTTCACCAGAATCGTTTTGGTTCCGAGATAAAGCAATATCATTTTAACCAGCATAAATACTATAAGAGAAATGATAAGAACATACGGTTCCGAGGAAATGCTAGCAGCTTTCGATATCAGGTCATCTGCAATGGAAAATACAATACTGATCCCGATAATACAGCCAATAGATGCAATCACACGATGCTTTTTGCTGAGCATGCATCCAAGGGATATGCCAAAATACAGAAGCAGAATTTCCATAATGAAATACATGACATTATACAGGAATGAAAGCAATGCAAAGGTAGTCTGTTCGTTCCATATAAATGATACTTCTTCCTCAATTTCCGGAAACATTTCACCGACTTGACTGGTAATTTCGGAAATAGTGCCGTGTCCGATTTCCATACCCCCGCCAATGATAAGATAAGAAAGGAATGTCACCACAATACTGAAAAAGCTCCAGATTACCACAGAAACAATTTTTGTAATCAAATGGCAGTCTATCGACACCGGAAGCGTAAAGGTCAGATATCCCTCATCCGTGAAAAAAGAAGAATAAAATCTTTTGATCATCATGACAAATACCGCAATGCTTAAGACAAGAATCATCATAAACAGTCCGATTGCAAAAATCCCTTGCATAAGATCCACAATTCTTCCGACTTCGGAAGAGTTTTTATCTTCCGACACGGATGCAAGCACACGACCGTCGATGATAAATGTGATTCCGATCAAAACACTGATAACAATTTCCGTAATAAAAAGCGGAACAATTTTTCTCGAAACCGCTTTGAATTCATATTTCAGGCTTTTTCCGAACATCTGTATACCTCCCTGAAAATTTCATCCACAGATTTGCCGTACTCCTCTTTTGCGGAGGCAACGTCACGTTCCATGATAATCTTTCCATCCCGAATAAAGACAAAACGATCCAATACTTTTTCCACATCTGAAATCAAATGTGTGGAAATGATAACGGAAGCTTCCGGATTGTAATTGGCAACAATGGTATTGAGAATATATTCGCGGGCGACCGGATCCACTCCCGCAATTGGTTCATCCAATAAATAAAGCTTCGCCCGTCTTGACATAACAAGCACAAGCTGCACTTTTTCTTTCGTTCCCTTTGAAAGCGTTTTCAGCCTGTCTTTTTCATTTACGCCGAGATTGACCAGCATATGATGCGCCGCTTCTTTGTCAAAATCCTCATAAAAATCCGCAAAATATTCCATAATATCCATAACGCGCATCCAATCATTCAGATATGTACGTTCGGGCAAAAATGAGACAAGACGCTTGGTTTCTACCCCGATCTCCATCCCACAGACCCGGATTTCACCGCTTGTCGGCTGAAGAAGTCCGGACGCAAGCTTCAAAAGCGTCGTTTTGCCGCTTCCGTTTGAACCGAGAAGTCCGATGATTTTCCCCTCCGGAAGAGAAAGGTCGATACCAGAAAGGGCAACTTTTCCGCCATAGTCTTTTACGAGGGACTTTGTTTCCAATACAATTGACATTTCTGTCCTCCTTAAACTCAGTATGTGTTTTGCTTAATATAATTTTATATTAATATAATGAAAAGAAAAAGTCAATATTCTATTTCACGGATTTTTTCTTTCAAAAAACACAAGGTAAAAATTCATTAAAAAATTACATGAAAAAGCAATTTCTACTTGACAAGCGATTACCTTTATGTGTATAATGTAGTTTGTAATTGTAGCAATAGACGCGAATATTTTATTCGATGCCGCAGGGGAGGTGTGAAAAATGCTTAGAACTTATCAGCCGAAAAAGCGTCAAAGACAAAAAGAGCATGGTTTCAGAAAAAGAATGAGCACTGCAAACGGACGCAAAGTCCTTAAAAGAAGACGTGCAAAATGCAGAGCAAGACTTTCTTATTGAAAATCATCGGATAAAAAGCCTGTGGCGAATTCATAGGCTTTCCTTTTTTATCGGAGGGCTTTTGTCCTTCCAAGTCAAACATCAGACGGGAGAACCTGTGTGAAAAACATAGCGATTTCCGAAAATCACCTTTATAAAAAGGTATATGCAAAGGGCGAAAAAGTCGTTTGCAGACATATTGTGGTATATGTATTGACCGATTACCACGCTTCGCGTCTTGCGCGCGAAAATCCGCTCGGGAAACGAGTGAACCGCATCGGACTCACCGTTTCCAAAAGACTCGGAGGAGCGGTCGTCCGGTCGCGCGTGAGAAGAATCCTGCGCGCTGCCTACAGACAACTTGAAACAGAACAGAACATCAAAAAGGGCAAGCTTATTGTCATCGCCGCGAGAGATGCGGCATGCAAGGCAAAAAGCACAGATATTTATAAGGATCTGCTTTTTGCTGCCCGGAAGCTGTCGCTTTATGCCGACAACGATACTCTGCAAAAGCCATAACTTCCGGACGACCCCGAAATCATCGGTATTCGGAGCCTATTTCAGATGAAACAAATCGGAATTTTTTTTGTAAAGCTATATCAGAAACTCCTTTCTCCGCTGAAACCGCCCTGCTGCCGTTTTCAGCCGACATGCTCGAATTATGCGATTGAGGCATTTCGGGAATGGGGCTTATTTCTCGGATTGGGACTGACCGTATGGCGAATTCTGCGATGCAATCCTTTTTCCAAGGGAGGCTATGATCCGGTTCCGAAACGGAAAAGACGGAGAAATACACTCCGCAAATAGATAAAGGAGAGAATTCTCAAGTATTATGGACGTAATCAACGGTTTCTTCGGAAGCATACTCCGTGCTTTCAACTCCTTCACAGGACATTATATTCTGGCGCTGTTTCTGTTTGCGCTGATGATAAAAATCATCCTTTCCCCTTTCGGGATCAAGCAACAGAAAAACTCTGTAAAACAGGCAAGATTAAAACCGCGGGAAATGGCGATCCGCAATAAATATAAAGGCAGAAACGACCAGCCCACCATGCAGAAAATGCAAAATGAAATCATGGATCTTTACCAGAAGGAAGGCTACAGCCCTCTGGGAGGATGTCTGCCCATGATCATTCAGCTTGTCGTTGTGATGATCCTTTACGGAATTGTATATAACCCGCTGAAATATATCTGCGACTACACACCGGAGATGCTAAACGGCATCGCTTCCTGGATAACAGAAAACATTGAAGGCGTTTCTTTGTCCGGCTTTAAGGACGGTGTTTTTTCTGGCAACGATATTTATTTAATTCAGTACCTTACACAGGATCATATCGCCTCCATCAATGCCGCACTTGGAGAAGCGGGTCAGGTTGTTCTTTCCGACCTGCCGAATTTTGGGCTGTTCGGGAACTCAATTGCTCTTGCACAAAAACCCGTGACCTCATGGCTCGTTCTAATTCCGATTTTAAACTTCGGTTTTACGATTTTATCCACAATCATTTCGAGGAAACTTACGTTCCAGCCCATGCAAGACAATCCCGCAGCCGGAAAACAAATGCTCATCACCAGCATTATTATGTCCGCAGTTACCGCAGGAATTGCATTTACCCTGCCCGCGGCGCTCGGTGTTTACTGGATTTTCAACACACTTCTCACCATGCTCCAGCAGTTTATCCTGTATAAAGCAATCCCTCTTCCCAAATTTACGGAAGAAGACTATAAGGCTGCAGAACGGGAATATCTCGGCAAAGCCGCGAAAAAGGAGCATATCGAAAGAACAAAGGCGGCACTTGCCCGTCCTTTGGATGATGACGAATATGCAGATCTCGGTGAATACACGTCAATTTATGATGAGCGTGCCGAACGAATCAACAGTACGCCTGTAAAAAACGAAGAAAATGCTTCTGTCATTCAAAAAGCACCTCTCAAGAAAAATAAAAAATCCAAAAAGTAACGACAGAACAGAGGGAATCAACCAATCATGAAAAAAGAACTCATAATATCCGCGAAAACGGTCGAGGATGCCATAACCGATGGAGCGGCACAACTCGGGGTTTCCCATGACGATGTCACCTATGAAGTCATAGAAGAACCCAAAAAAGGATTCCTCGGCATGGGTGCAAGTCCCGCTAAGGTGAAAATCATCTATATTCTGAAACCGCTTGAGGCAGCCAAAGCTTTTATCGAAACGCTCATGTCTGATCTCGGTATCTCAGGAGAGATCATCACCCACGATGACGGAAACGGAGAGGCTTTGATTACCATCAAGGGCGATGGCGCGTCCGCTTTAATCGGTCATCACGGAGACACGCTGGAAGCGTTTCAGTATCTTGTCAATCTCGCCGCCAATAAAAAAGACGATGAGGAGCGCCAATATACCAGAATCAGCATTGATATTGAAAACTACCGTGAAAAAAGAGAAGAAACCCTGCGCAAACTCGCCGCTAAAATGGCAGCTAAAGTAAAGAAAAACGGGAAAAATATCGCACTCGAGCCGATGAATGCTTATGAGCGCCGTATTATTCATGCTGAAATCCAAAAAATTGACGGTGTTTCAACCAATTCTGTCGGTGTAGAAGGAAACAGAAGGGTCATTATCTTCCCCGAGGGTACTGCCAAACCGACAGAAATTACAAAACCGGAAAAGAAAAGCCGGACTCGCACATCGGAACGCCGCACAAACAAAACTGACCGGACAGAACGGCGCCGTACCGAAACCAAATCGGAAAAAGACGAAGCTTATGTTCCCCGCAAACGCTCGGATGCCCCGCGTCCCGCTCCGCGTAAAATTGAAAAAGCGAAAGATTTGGACGCTTATTTCGCAAAGCTCAAGGAATTTTCTAGTAATAATCAGCAGTAATGCCGACGGAGCCATCGCAAACCAGAGAAATGCGGCGGCTCCGTTCTTTTATAAAAAGGCAATACCCTACTTTTGATTCCTGAAAGGACCTTCTATGTATACGATGTTCACTTCAACCATAGCAGCAGTCTCTACCCCGCATGGTAAAGGCGGCATTGCCGTCATCCGGATTTCCGGTCCTGATGCATTTCCCATATGTGAAAAATTTATCCGCCCCAAAAATGGGGAACGGATATCCCAAATAAAATCCCATACCGCGAGCTTGTCTCTCATTTTGGATGCAAGCGGAGAAACGCTCGACGAAGCAATTGTCATTGTATATCGTGCTCCACATTCATACACGGGTGAAGATACAGTAGAAATCAACTGTCACGGCGGTATTCTGCTCACAGAAATGATTTTGGCACGTACTCTTGCTTGCGGTGCCGTGACAGCCGGTCCAGGAGAATTTACCAGACGTGCCTTTTCGGCAGGTAAGCTTTCGCTTTCCGAAGCGGAAGCCGTAATCGGGGTTATCGAAGCACAAACTCGCACGGCGCTAAAACTGTCGCGAAGCAATTTAGACGGAAATATCCATAAAAAAACCGATGCCGCATATGAGCTTCTCGGTACACTTGTTTCCTCCGTTTACGCCGAAGTTGATTTTCCCGACGAAGATTTATCCGGCATGACACATGAAGATTTACGTGCAGGCATTCTTGAGGTCCGCCGTATGCTCGAACTGCTGTACTCTTCTTATCAGGCAGGTCACGCCGTATGTGAGGGAATACGCACCGTTATTTTCGGAAAGCCAAATACAGGCAAGTCAACGCTGCTCAACCTTTTGGCTGAAGAAGACCGCGCAATCGTAACCGATATCGCCGGCACTACAAGAGATGTTATCCGCGAGACCGTTACCGCAGGAGATGTCATCCTTCGTCTATCGGATACGGCAGGCATTCGTGAAGGTACCGATGAAGCAGAAAAAATCGGTGTTTTCAAAAGCATCGCTGCCTTAGAAGAAGCAGAACTCATTCTTGTCGTATTTGATGCCTCCGCTCCGCTCGACACACAGGATATGCGCGTCCTCGAGCATGTCCGCAGAAAAGCGGAAAGCGCACAGATCATAGCGCTTCTCAACAAAAGTGATCTTCCCATCGAAATTGAAGAAGCCGTCATAGAGGAAATGCTGGGCGTTTCTCCGATTCGAATCTGTGCTAAGAATACCGAATCCAGACAAATTCTGGTTTCTGCCATTGAAACAATATGGAAAACCGGTGAACTCGCTCAATCGGATAACGCTGTTATTACAAATGCCAGACAGTTTGCCGCCGTTTCAGATGCTCTTTCTCATATTCAAGATGCACTTACAGCGCTGGATACACTCGGCACGGACATCGCCTGCACCGAACTGGAATCCGCCATGGCAAGTCTCGGAGAACTTGATGGCAGGCAGGTAACGGAAGAGGTCGTAGATCGCATCTTTCACCGCTTCTGTGTTGGAAAATAAGCTGAAAAGGAGCAGAAAACATCATGCCACCCATTCCTCATGAGATACGAATTGACGAAACAACAGAAAAAATCCCGGTCTATCATTTTCATGTCCTTCCATCCACCAATCAAACAGCAAAAGAGCTTCTTTTGGAAACAGGAAAGCGGATCGCCGTTACAGCCGATAGGCAGACCGAAGGACGCGGACGGCTCGGACGGAATTTTTTTTCCGAGGGAGGCATTTATCTCAGCTGTATACTTCCCGCGCAGGAGCTTTCCCTCCCCGTTTCTCTCTTGACATGTGCCGCCGCTGCTGCAGTGTGCCGTGCCATCACAGCAGAAGGATTTGACGCTAAAATCAAATGGGTCAACGATATCCTGATAAACGGAAAAAAAATCTGCGGGATCCTCACGGAGGCGGTATCGGAAGGAAACGCCGTGAAAGGATACGTGGCCGGTATCGGCATCAATGCCGGTAACATGACTTTCCCGGACGAACTTTCAGATATTGCAGGCACTCTTCCCTGCGATATAAAAACAAAAAAGCGGCTTACCGAGGCCGTCATCCGCAATTTTTACAAAGCTGTCCGCGAAAAACCGGAAGCAATCGTTTCCTACTGTACGGAAAAAAGCTGCGTCATCGGAAAACCAATTCGTTTTTTCGGCGCCGCTACAGGACATGGTACTGCCATCGGACTGAATGCGTGCGGCGGACTCATTGTTCAAAAAGGCGATGGCAATATGATCGTCCTTACCGGAGGCGAAATTTCCGTTAGAACGATTTAAATCCTCTTTTAAGCGGGTAGGAGCCTTCCATTTATCTCTTTCCGCTTAAAAATGCAGGCTTCCCCATTTTTATACAGAAATAAAATCGAGAGGCAAAAATTTTGCCTCTCGATTTCTTCTGCACGATGCGGGCATTCCGTCATCTTATTTATTATAGCAAAGAAATTTTATTCTCCGCCATACACTGTTTTGTTTTTTCGGGATTTGACAGCAAATTTGAAATTTGACACTGTCAACCGAAAGGGAAAAGCGCCACCAAGGTGCTTTTTTTCTATTCTTTATTCATGATACAACCGGAAACCGGCAGTATCTGTAACTGGCAACGAAAAAACAATTGCGTGAGCTTTGGTTCCTGCACCCGCATTGTCTGTGATAGCCTGCATAATAGCGTTTCTCGTTTCTTTTTTGGATACGATATAAATCATTTCCTTTTCATCAACAATGGAAATTCCTAAGAATTTTTCGGCATATTCGGTTCCTGTTCCCTTAACATGCAGAATCGTCCCACCGCCCGCGCCAGCCTTGCGCGCCGCTTCCATTACGTCTTCTGTATATCCTTTGTTGCAGATCGCGACAATCAGTTCCATCTCAGCTTTCTCCTTCGGTTCAATATCCATCATATTATCCTCCGCATGAGCACCGGCAAAGGAATCGAGCGCATTTTTTGTGGATATGCTGGTAAGCGGGACCGCAAGTGCAATTCCTCTGTCAGGCAAATCAATTTGAAATTCCTTCTCCAGCGCCTCAATTATCTCCTGCATTTTATTATACGTCACAACCGTTTGATGCACTGCTTTTTCCGATTGTTCAATACCCCAAAGATCCAGTATTTGAGATTTCGCGGTACCGTGCGCAAGCATGCTGTAAAGCTGAGGAACCTCGTGCTTCTTATACAGTTCAATCAATTCTTCAGCATCGGATTTGCGGGAAATCATAATAAAAAAGTAGAGATTCTGCACGCTTACCACCTGCCCTCATTTTCAAATTCTATAATATCGGGATATTCCGGAGGCGTTGCATGCTTTCCATGCATCGCACCTTTTTCACGGATAGCAGAAACTCTTCTTCGAATTTTTTGCGGTACCGAATGAAATTCAATAATTTCCTGCTCGCCGGATATTTCTTTTTCTTTCGCAAAGCGCCGTATTTTGATTTTATAAATCAGTCCGAGGACTTGAATGGTTATAGTCGGGAAAAGGGCAACCATAGCAATAACACCAAAAGCATCTGTAATGATATTTCCTCCCATAGCAAACGAAGCGCCCACTGCAAGAGGCAGCAGAAATGCCGATGTCATGGTACCGGAAGCAACACCGCCGGAGTCAAAAGCAATAGACGTAAAAATTTCCGGAACAAAAAAGGAAAGCAGCAATGCTGCGGCATAACCAATCCCGACAAACCAAAGAATAGATATTCCGGTCAGAACACGAATCATAGCCACACCAACCGCAAGCGCTACCCCTGCGGAAATCGCGACGGAAAGCATTTTTTTCGGAATCGTCCCGGAGGTTACCTCCTCCACCTGCTTTTCCAAAACATGAACGGCCGGCTCAGCAGAAACGATAAAATAACCGATTAACATTCCAAGCGGAATCAAAATCCAACTGTAAGAAGTGCTTCCGATCAAGCTTCCGATATAGCTCCCGACCGGCAAAAATCCAACATTCACACCGGTAAGGAACAAAACGATCCCAAAATAGGTATAAGCTACACCGATCACAAGTTTTAAAAGATTATCCTTGCTGCATGGATTCACGATCGCTTGATAAACAAAGAAAAAAATCACAATCGGAAAAAGGCCCTTAGCAACTTCCAGCATTTGATCCGGAAAAGTGGAAAATAACTCCCATCCGAATTCGCGGGAAGTAGAAAAATCAACGAGTTCTTCCGGCACATAAGAAGCACCGCCCACATCATAGACAAGACCCAGTACCAATATGGAAAGAATCGGCCCGACAGAACAAAGCGCCATCAATCCGAAGCTGTCATTGGATTCTTCCCGTTCAGACGAAATGGATGAGATACCGACCCCCATCGCCATGATAAACGGAACGGAAAGCGGACCTGTCGTAACACCACCCGCATCAAACGCCACTGACCAAAAATCCGGAGAAACAAATGCGGCAAGTATAAAAATCAGCGTATAGGATACAAGCAGGATGTACTTTACCTTAACTGCTAAAATAATGCGGAGAATGGCAATTACAAGAAATACGCCGACACCAATCGCCACCGACAAAATAAACGTATAGGTATCAATGGACGGAACATACTCGGCAAGCACCTGAAGATCCGGTTCCGATACGGTCACCATAGCGCCGACAAGGAAAGAAAGAATACAAATCAGCCAGATTTTTCTCGATTTCGTCATGTTGGTTCCGACATATTCGCCCATCGGCGTCATGGATTTATCCACGCCAAGCGTAAAAAGACCGATTCCGACAACCATTAGGACAGCTCCAAAAAGGAATGAAATAAAAATCGCGTTGGGAAGCGGCGCCACCGTCATGGATAAAACAAGAATAATCGCCGATACCGGAAGGACGGAGGACAGGGATTCCTTGAATTTCTCCATGAGTATCGTTTTATTCTTCATGCAATGCCCCATCCTTTCTCTATATTCTGATATGATATTCGATCCATGCAACATCACCCCATTTGCTTTTCTTTGTTTCGAAAGAAAAGCAAATGTATTCCATAAAAGTTTATCATAAACATTTTTACATGTCAAGACATATCATAGAACACCGCAGCAGTTCATAAAAAATTTTATTTTTCCGTCAATAAAAAATCCCATTCATTTTGCAATACCAATGTTGACTTTTTTATCAATCTCAGGTATAATAGCCGCTGTGTGCTTATTACACAAGAATAAAATTCTATTTTATCATAGTCCTATGACGATATCTCCGCACAATATATTCAGCGTCGTTTCTGCATGAGCGAGCCCAAGCGGACAATATCTGCCGAGCGCAATCGGTATGTATCCATAGGAAACCGGGAGTTTCATATCATGAGCAAAAAACTCAACTACAATCATACAATATATGCCTGCTTTTTAGGATATATTACACAGGCAGTTATTGTCAATTTTGCGCCGCTTCTGTTTGTCACTTTTCAAGGACAATACGGAATCAGTCTCGACAAAATCACACTTCTCGTCACGATCAACTTTGGGATTCAGCTGTTCATTGATTTTGCCTCTTCCAAATTCATTCATCGGATCGGCTATCGGACGGCAGCAGTCACGGCACAGATTTTCGCGGCGGCAGGACTTGTAAGCCTCTCTATTCTGCCGGAAATATGGAACGATCCATACATCGGACTTCTTATCTCTACGACGCTTTATGCCATCGGCGGCGGATTGGATGAGGTAATCATCAGTCCTGTTGTCGAGCTCTGTCCGACCAAAAGGAAAGCCGCTGCCATGAGCCTTCTGCATTCTTTTTATTGTTGGGGACAGCTCTTTACCATTCTTTTTTCCACCGCATTCTTTGTCATATTCGGAATCGAAAACTGGCGTTACCTCGCTTTGATTTGGGCCATTTTACCGGTTTTCAACGCAGTGTTTTTTTCTCTTGTACCGATGCCGAAGGTTGACGGAGAAACAGGCACAGAGGTTAAGATGGGCAGTCTGTTCCGGATGAAGCGCTTTTGGATCCTGGCACTTATCATGGTATGCGGCGGAGCTGCAGAACTATGTATCAGCCAATGGGCTTCTGCCTTTGCTCAGACGGGACTTGAAGTAAACAAAACCGTCGGTGATCTTGCCGGTCCTTGTCTGTTTGCCGCACTCATGGGACTCTCAAGGGTTCTGTATGCGAAATTCAGCGATAAGCTTAATATGCAGAACGCCATGATTGCATCCGGCATCCTTTGTGTTGCGAGCTATCTGACCGCGGCACTCTCTCCGTTTCCGGCGCTCGGACTTGCCGGCTGTGCGCTTGCCGGCTTTTCCGTCGGTATTTTCTGGCCATGCGCGCTCAGTCTCGGCGCTGTCAGCATCCGAGGAGGAGGCATTACCTTATTTGCCATGCTGGCTTTGTTCGGTGATATCGGATGTACCGCAGGTCCAACGCTTGTCGGCATGATCTCAGACAGCTTCGGCGGAAAACTGAATATCGGAATTTTATTTTCCCTCATCTTCCCTTTGCTTCTCATTGTCGGTATTCTGCTCTATAAAAGAGATTTAAAGAAAGAGGAAAATTTCGATCACGAAAGCAAGCAGGCATAATCCTAAAAAATATATTTTTCTGTCAAAAACAGCCGGGACCTTCTCCGAAAAGTGTCCCGGCTGTTTTTCTATACAAAAAAAGATTTTCTCGCTTTGTATCAAATATTATGAATAAAATTTATGTAAAAATATTTTTATCTCCGAATCAGCTTTTGACTGCGGATATCTGTTCCCGCAAAAACACAAACAGTAAATTCCCCAAGCAGTCTGGAGGTAATTCTGTCCGTATACTGTCTGGAAAATTCCTCCTTATCAATGTTTGTGGAAATCACCATGCTTTTTTCATTGATCAACCGAGTGTTGATTAGATAATAAAGGCAGGATACCGTAAAGGCGCTCTGCATCTCGGTGCCAAGATCATCCATAATCAACAAATCACAGGCAAGATATCGTTCTGTACGGTTTTCCCCCTGTGGAACGCGTCCGAATTTCTCTGCTTCAAAATCCGAAAAAATTTTCTGCGCGCTTTCATATACAACATCAAACCCTCTGTCCACCACCACTTTGGCAATGGCGCTCGAAAGATGTGTTTTTCCAAGTCCCGTATCCCCCATAAACAGAAGATTACGCATCGTGTCGTCATGAAAGTTCAGCGCATAGTCCTTGCTGATTTCCAGGATCTGCTCCATATTGCGCCGCTCGGCGCCCTTATAGTAATTCAAATCAAATGTATCAAAATTCTGTTTTTCAATCAATTTCAACACACCGGAGCTTTCATATCCTGCAAGCGTCAGCGCCCGGCGCATGCATTTACACATTTTTCCGTTTACAAAACCAATATCCTGACATTCTTCGCATTCATAGTGAACCGAACTATAATCCTCCGGATATCCGTTTGCTCGAAGGATTTCCCGCCTTGCCTCAAGCAACAGATTATTTCCCTCTTCGAGTTTCCGGATACGGACATCAAGCCCTTCTTTCCCCTTTAATGCTTCCCTCATGATACGCAATCCTGTTGCGGAAAGCGCTCGGTCAATCTCGGCAACCTGCGGTAAGTTTCTGTGAAGCTCTTCTCTGCGTGCCTCAGCCGCTTCTTTGGCGCGCAGATTTTTATCCTTGTACTGTGCCGCAATTTTCTTGTAATTTTCTGCGTTGTACGCCATAATTTCGATCACCTGCCCTTCAAAATGAATCGGAACCCTCTCCGTTTTTCTGGGAAACCGACGCCCCTCTGCGTGTTGCAGCCTCAAAAAACTCATCAAGGTTAAAGCTGCCCTCTTTTTTCTTTTTGCCCTCTGATTTTCCTGATTTCTTATGTTTTTCCGACAGCGCCGCAATATCCTCTTTGGTCCGACAGCCCGCTTCCACCCATTTTTTTAAAATTCCGTTTTCATAAGAAAATTTCGGCTGCGGAATTGCCGCCATCATTTCATTATAAGCAAGCTCAATAAGTTCAAAAGAAAGATTCCAGTCAATCGTCCAACAGGAAAGATATTCCCGCTCTTTCGGCGTCAGCGCACGTTCACCGAGTCCGAAAAGTCCGCGAATTCGATATTCCATGTCGTTTTTCCGTTCTTCTTTTTCAATGTAAGCATCCAATGCGCCAACCGTCACAACCCCACTGTCATAAAGGGATATCCCAACCTTTTCTATGTAGCGCAGGGCAGGTTTTCCAATATCATGGCAATGCTTGCACAACTTGACAACATATTCAAAATCAAGCCGTAACCCATCGTGCAGATAAAGAATGGATTCCGTCTCTGTCGGTGTGAACGTCTTGCCGAGAATGGCAGAGCATACCTCAATGAGTTCTTTCATATCTCCGACAGAACAAATACGTTCCATCTCCTCTCCGGAATAGCCGGGACGCGGAGCATCCTCTCTGCTGTTTGCCTTTCGGGGAAGTCCTTGTACCTCAATTACTCCTGCATCTGCCCAAAAACGAATTGCCGACGGAATCATCCCCTCTGCAACTCCCGACAGTGCGGCAAGTCGCTTTTCTTCCCCACATCCTGAGGCGAGAGCAAGCAAAACCCGCAGTTCCTCCGCAGAAGCGCGATTCAATACCTCAAGTGTCCGTCCCGGAAGATTCAGCACCGAGTCTCCATAAATCCACTCAATTTTCACGGAAAGTTTACCTCCTTTCACAGGCAGACAAGATTAGCGTTTGATTAGAAAAAATCGTATGTTTCTGTCATAGACCAGCATTCGAAAACAAAAAGCAGAGCGCTTGTTTTCAAATGGTTTTCCACAGATTTTTTTGTGGAAAACCAAACGCCCTTATCCACATTTCCCACAAGTTTTTCCACCGATTTTTATAAAAATCTCTCGATTTGGCGGGTTTTTTAGGTTCTATACAATTGTATTTCAAAAATTTCTTTCCACCGGATGTGGAAAACTCACGTTTGAATTTTATACGGATGTAAAGAAAAAAACGTCAATTTCGCCCCTCAAAAATAACCAAAAAAGAGATCGGATTTTTTATGAACTTTTTTTAAATTCATAACTTTTTTACACAGAATACGCATAGGCATTCAGGGATTCATCCGAAAAATTTTCTGCTTCAAATTCAAAGCATGCGGCAGCGGCAATCATCGCCGCATTATCCCCGCAATAGCAAAGCTCAGGCATATAGAGCGTAAGCCCGCGTTCGGATGCAAACTGCTCAAGCGCCAGACGCAGATGCGAATTTGCCGCAACGCCGCCGGCAAGCACAAGCGTATGCATCTCTGGATTTCTGTCAAAGGCCATGCCAAGCTTGATAAGAATGCTGGAAACAGCAGCCTTCACAAAACCCGCGGCAATATCAGCACGCGGCAGCTCATGTCTTTTTTGTGTTTCTCCGTTGATATAATTTAAAACCGCCGTTTTGATTCCCGAAAATGATAGATCCAGTGAATCATCATGAATGGCTGCAGACGGAAATACAATCGGGTTTTTCCCCTCATAGGCAAGTTTGTCGAGCGCTGCACCCCCGGGATACGGCATTCCCATAACGCGCGCCACCTTGTCGAAGCTTTCTCCCATCGCATCATCGCGCGTACCGCCGATAACGGTATGTTCACGATATCCGTCCACCCGAATCATAGAAGTATGTCCACCGGAAGCAACAAAAGCAAGAAAAGGAGGTTTCAGATCATCATGTGTCAAATAATTTGCCGCAACATGCCCTTTTATATGATTGACGGAAATCAGCGGCTTTCCCCATGAGAATGCAAGAGATTTCGCAAAATTTACCCCGACAAGAAGTGCCCCGATAAGACCCGGATTACTCGTCACCGCAACGGCATCCATTTCGTTCATGGAAAGACCGCAGCACTCCAGCGCCTGATAAGCAATGCCTGAAATGGCTTCACTGTGAGCACGGCTGGCAATTTCCGGCACCACACCGCCAAATTTAGCATGTACGGCAACTTGAGACGCCACAATATTCGAAAGAACCGAAAAACGTCCTCTTTCATATTCTACGACGGCAGCAGCCGTCTCATCACAGGAACTTTCAAAAGCAAGAATACGCATAACCATCCTATCCGCCGGTCTGAAATGAATCCCATTGCCGCCGACCTTCTCAAGACATTACAAAAAACAAAAAATATTCGTGTCGTTTTTATTTTACAGCAAAAAACGACTCAACACAAATCAAAATTATAAAGAAAAGCATCCTCGCGCGGGCAAGAGTAAAAACTGCGGCGCATGCCGACCCGCAAAAAGCCGTTTTTCTCATAAAGCGCCTGCGCCGCCGTATTGGAAACACGAACCTCCAACATCAGAACGGTAAGTCCTCGAAGCAGCGCTTCTCTTTTGAGCGCATCCAAAAGCATGCTTCCCACACCCATCCGGCGAAATGACGGCGATACCGCGACATTGCAGATTTGTCCTTCATCCAGCACACAGCGCATACTCGCATGGCCGGCATATTCCCCGCCAACAAGTGCGCAAAGGAATACCATATCATCACGCGCGGCAGACTCCGCAATCATATTCCGGCTCCACGGCGCAGAAAAGCACTGCGCCTCCAGCGATGCGGCCGCAGCCGAAAGGTTCTCCGTCATAGGGACAATTTCAGCTTGGATCTTCATCGTTCAAAAACATATCAAAAACTCCGTTCCGAATCTGTTTCACCGCTTGCAGCATCATCTCGCCAGAAAAACGCGAAATATCGGCAATCGCTTCGGGAAAAGATACAATCCGTCCGGAAGCCTCCGGAAAATAAGACGTTAAAAGTACTTCATATCCTTTGGAAACCGCAACAATGATATCGCTCCCGCGAATCATTTCCTCCGTAATTCCGGCAGAAGCATGAGACGCGGGATCGACGGCATGTCCGAATAATATTGAAAGCGCTTCGGCACATTCCGGCATCATCGGCTCCCCGTTATGCGCAAACAGTCCGGCAGAAGCTGCGTCATATCGGTCGCCGCCGTATTCGCGCAGAATTGCCTCCGCAACCGGACTGCGGCAAGTATTAGCGGAACATACGAATAAAACCTTTTTCTTTTCTTTCATTTACAGTGCTCTTTGCGGCTGCGCTTCAATGGCATCCGCAATGGACGATGCCGTTCCATTCTCACAAAGCTCGATGGTTCCGGCATCGCACATTGCAGAAAGAGAGGGATCCATCGGAAGCTTGGCCAGAACCGGAAGTCCGAAATCTTTTGCTACCTCGTCAATTTTGCTCTCGCCGAAAACCTTGATTTCACGCCCACAGTCAGGGCATTTTACATAACTCATATTCTCTACAATTCCGATAATCGGAATATTCATCAGCTTCGCCATATTGACAGCCTTTGACACGATCATCGAAACAAGATCCTGCGGACTTGTCACCACGATAATTCCGTCAAGCGGAATGGACTGAAAAATCGTCAGCGGAACGTCGCCTGTTCCGGGAGGACAGTCGATCAACATACAATCAAGATCTCCCCAGACAACGTCTGTCCAAAATTGTTTAACCGTTCCGGCAATCACAGGGCCTCGCCATACGACAGGAGAAGTGATGTCCTCCAAAAGAAGATTGACACTTATGATTTTGATTCCTGTCTTCGTTTCTTTCGGCAGAATACCGCCGAGCGGCGCCGCTTCGCAAATGCCGGAAAGTCCAAATGCTTTCGGAATAGAAGGGCCTGTTACGTCAGCGTCCATAATGCCGACCGACAACCCGCGGCGTCGAAGTTCCACAGCAGCAAGCTCTGTCACAAGCGATTTTCCGACGCCTCCCTTTCCGCTTACAACGCCGATGACTTTTCCGACCATACTCATCGGATTAATCGGCTCAAACATCGATTCTTTTTTAGAACTGCATGCGGCACTGCAAGTCGAGCAGTCATGGGTACATCCCTCTATTTCTTTTTCTTCGTCTATCATTTTTTACTCCTGTCCGCCGTCATACAAAACGGCTTTTGTTTTTTGCAGGCAGAAAATCATGCCTGTTTTTTGTTATGTGTTTGTATAAATAGTTTTATACAAATGAATAATTTTTGTTACACCAATTTAAATCCAAAGAAATCTTTTGTATTGTTATAACAAATATCACACACCATCTGCGCCAAAGTATCCATATCAAGCGGATATTCGCCGCGTTCCACATAGCTGCCGATCACACTGCACAGCACACGGCGGAAATATTCATGGCGCGTATAGGAAAGAAAGCTGCGGGAATCTGTCAGCATCCCGACAAACTTGCCAAGGACGGAAAGACTTGCAAGCGTTTCCAGATGCTCACGCATTCCGTGGATGTTATCATTAAACCACCATGCACTGCCATGCTGTATCTTCGGCATGTTCAAAAGTCCTTCCGCTTCATCGCTTGTATACTGGAAGCTTCCGGCAAGCACATCAAGCGCCGCATTATCCGACGGATTCAAAGAATACAGAATCGTGCGCGGGAGTGCATTTTCCAAGTTCAAGCTGTCAAGCATCGCCGAAAGAGAGGCAATGCAGTTGGTTCCATTGATGGCATCGTATCCCGTATCCGGTCCGAGACGCTGGCGCATCACCGTATTCGGCGAACGCATTGCACCAAAATGGATCTGCATAATCCAGCCTCTTTTTACATACTCGCGTCCGAAAAAGCGAATAAGCGCGCTCTTATAGATTTCCGTCATTTCGGCATCGATTTTCTCCCCGGAAAGCGCACGTTTCAGCGTAACGTCCGCGATAGCAAGAGATTGTGCCGTAGACTTTGTCTTATCAAACGCTACATAATCATCAAAGCCATGATCTGCTGTCCGGCAGCCGAGAGCGTCAAAAAATTCTATTCTGCGCTCCAAAGCGTCGCAAAGAGAGACAATATCCGTAATTTCGGTGCCGCTCGCTTCAGAAAGCTTTGCCATATAGTCTGCAAAATCCGGTGCATTTACATTCATCGCCTTGTCCGGCCGGAACGCAGGAAGCACCTTGATATCAAACGATTTATCCTGCGTGAGCGCAATATGGTATTCGAGAGAATCTGCCGGATCGTCCGTCGTACAGATCAGCTTCACATTTGAGCTTTTCATAATCTCCCTGACGCACATATCATCGGAAGCCAGCTTTTCATTTGCCAACTGCCAGACCTCTTCACAAGTATCCGGCGAAAGGATACCGTCATATCCAAAATACCGTTTCAGCTCCAAATGCGACCAATGATAAAGCGGATTTCCGATCATTGCCGGAAGCACCGATGCATATGCAGCAAATTTTTCATAATCAGAAGCGTCTCCGGTAATCACGCGTTCGGGCAATCCAAAGCAACGCATCGCACGCCATTTATAATGGTCGCCGCCGAGCCAGATCTGAGTGATATTCTCATATTTCCGGTTTTCTGCGATTTCTTTCGGACTCACGTGGCAATGATAATCGATAATCGGCATCTGCTCTGCATAATGATGATAGAGCAATTTCGCGACGTCTCCGTCCAGCAAGAAGTCATCATCCATGAATGGTTTCATACGTTTTGATTCCTTTCCTGACGCGAAAGCATAAGAAAAATGATCGTTTTCTTCCGCGATTCAAAGATTTTCCGCAATCTAAAGTAAATTATATACCAAACGCTTTACAAATGCAACCCCATGTTGTATAATGACAGCAGGATATTTTTTATTTTCCGTCCTGTGAGAGGCGCCTTCCCTCGGCGTCTTGACGGTTCGGTATGCAATTTTTACGCCGCATGCGGCGTGCTATCGGAGGTTATTTCCTATGAACGACATTCTGAAAAAGCTTGGGGATTTTGGCATTGTCCCCGTCATTAAAATTGAAGACGCAGAAAAAGCGGTTCCGCTTGCCGAAGCGCTCTCACGCGGCGGACTGCCGGCAGCAGAGGTCACATTCCGCACCGCAGCGGCAGCGGATGCAATCCGCGCCATCGCACAGGCAATGCCTGATATGCTTGTCGGTGCCGGAACGGTTCTCACAACCGAGCAGGCGGATCGCGCCGTCGAAGCGGGCGCAAAATTCATCGTTTCGCCCGGCTTCAACCCCAAGGTTGTAAGACACTGCATTGAACGGAACATTCCGGTATGTCCCGGCTGTTCAACCTGCGGCGAAATGGAACAGGCAATGGAAATGGGGCTTGATGTCGTCAAATTTTTCCCGGCAGAAGCTGCCGGAGGTCTTTCTGTGATCAAGGCAGTTTCCGCCCCTTACGGCAATCTTAAATTTATGCCGACCGGCGGCATCAACACAGAAAATTTGCTTTCCTATCTCAGTTTTCCGAAAATTCTTGCCTGCGGCGGCAGTTTTATGGTAAAAGACAGTCTCATAAAAGAAGGCAATTTCGCGGAAATTGAAAGGCTTACCAGAGAAGCCGTCGCCCTTATGCATGGCTTTGAAATCGTCCACGTCGGAATCAATTCCGAAAATGAGGAAGAATGCAAAAAAAACGCAGAAATGCTTTGCCGCCTGTTTTTGCTTACACCGGATGTCCGCACAAAGGCAATTTTTGCCGGTACAAAGTTCGAGGTTATGAAAACACCGTTCCGCGGTAAAAACGGACACATCGCCATCGGCTGCAATTTTCCCGGACGCGCCAAATCTTATCTCGAACGCCTTGGCGTAGAGTTCGATGAATCCACAGCGACATACGATGAAAAAGGCAATCTGAAGTTCGTTTATCTAAAAGAAGAGATTGGCGGTTTCGCATTCCATCTCGTCAAAAAATAAGAGATTACAGCCTTCATTTCTCCTTTTCCCCGGCTGACGTATTGAGGAATAGGTCAGCCGGGATTTTTTTGTTTCGGTCGAACATTCGAAATATGATATAGCCTGCGATTCACGCATATCCGTTATCACATATTTTGCCCAAACAGGATAAATTTTTTAAATATTTTTTTCATTTTTTCGATATTTTTTTATCGAAAAGTATAGCATTTTTTCAAGCGGTAGTGTATAATATATTTTGGTCAAAATTGACGGTGCAATTTTTTGATTCCACCAAAAGAAAGCAGCATCGGAAATCATAAAATTTGAAGGAGGAAATTTTCTCATTATGAAAAAGAAACTCACGACAGTCGTATTCGAGGGAACCGCAGAGCAAGCGGACAAGCTAAACGCTCTCATCGCCGAATACAAAGATGTCGAAGGCAGCCTCATGCCCGTTCTACAGGGAGCACAGGAAATCTACGGTTATCTTCCTATTGAAGTGCAAAAAGTCATCGCGGAAGGACTTGGTCTTTCCCTGTCCGAGGTATACGGCGCCGTATCGTTTTACTCTCAGTTTGCGCTCAATCCCAAAGGGAAAGTTGCCATTTCCGTATGTCTCGGAACAGCATGTTATGTGAAAGGCTCCGGTAAGCTCCATGAAAAATGCATGGAAATCACCGGCATCGGTGCCGGCGATATTTCTCCGGACGGTAGATTCTCTTATGAGGCAACACGCTGCATCGGCGCATGCGGACTTGCGCCTGTTATGACAGTCAACGGCGATGTTTACGGCAGGATTACGCCCGCCGACGTCGAAGGCATCATCGCAAAATATCTCTGATTCGACATCTGATAATATAATATACGAAAGGAAAAAACAGCAATGATTACAATAGAACAGTTGAATGCTGTCAGAAAAGAGTACGCGCCCAAAGTCGAGATGCGGCACGGACACGGTCATTTTGTGGATGCGGGAGACGGCATCCGTAAAGATGTCCTCATCTGCGGCGGCACGGGATGTACGTCCTCCAATTCCATGACAGTAAGAGACGCACTTCTCACCGAGTTAAAAGCAGCGGGAATCGCAGATGAAATCAAGGTTGTCACCACGGGCTGCTTCGGACTTTGCGCACTCGGTCCCATTATGATCGTCTATCCGGAGGGAACATTCTATAGCAAAGTAAGACCGGAAGATATGGCTGAGATTGTAAAAGAACATCTCGTCGGCGGAAGACCTGTGCGCCGCCTTCTCTATCATGAAACCGTCAAGGGCGATGACATTCTCGCTCTCGACCAAACTCCGTTCTACGCCAAGCAGAAGCGCGTCGCGCTTCGTAACTGCGGTGTCATCGATCCTGAGTGCATCAAAGAATACATAGCGGTTGACGGATATCAGGCACTTGCAAAGGTTCTTACGACCATGACACCCTCCGAGGTAATCAAAACCGTATTGGATTCCGGACTTCGCGGACGCGGCGGCGCCGGATTCCCGACAGGAAGAAAATGGATGTTTGCTGAAGCGCAGCCCGCGGGCAAAAAATATGTTGTCTGCAATGCCGACGAAGGTGACCCCGGCGCGTTTATGGATCGTTCTGTATTGGAAGGCGACCCGCATGCCGTACTGGAAGCTATGGCCATTGCCGGCTATGCCATCGGAGCAGACGAGGGTTACATTTATGTACGTGCAGAGTATCCGATTGCCGTGCACAGACTTCAGGTTGCCATTAAACAGGCAGAGGAAATCGGACTTCTCGGCGAGAATATTTTCGGAACCGGTTTTAACTTTAAAATAACACTGAGACTGGGCGCCGGCGCATTCGTCTGCGGTGAGGAAACGGCTCTGCTCACCTCGATTGAAGGACATCGCGGAGAGCCGCGTCCCCGTCCGCCGTTCCCGGCTGTCAAGGGACTTTTCGGCAAGCCCACCATCATCAATAATGTGGAAACGCTCGCCAATATTGCGCAAATTATTCTCAATGGTGCGGATTGGTTCGCATCGATGGGTACAGAAAAATCCAAGGGTACAAAGGTTTTCGCTCTCGGCGGAAAAATCACAAACACCGGTCTTGTCGAGATCCCGATGGGAACAACACTTCGTGAGGTCGTTGAAGAAATCGGCGGCGGTGTCCCGAACGGAAAGAAGTTCAAAGCAGCGCAGACCGGCGGTCCTTCCGGCGGCTGTATTCCCGCATCTCTTATTGACACGCCGATCGACTATGACAACCTCATTGCCATCGGCTCAATGATGGGTTCCGGCGGTCTTATCATCATGGATGAAGATACTTGTATGGTCGACATTGCAAAATTCTTCCTTGAATTCACAGTCGATGAATCCTGCGGAAAATGTGCTCCTTGCCGTATCGGTACCATGAGACTGCTTGAAACGCTTGAAAAAATCACCTCCGGAAACGGCACACTTGCCGATATCGATAAGCTTGAAGAACTAAGCGAGTATATCAAATCCGCGTCTCTGTGCGCGCTTGGACAAACAGCGCCGAATCCGGTGCTTTCTACTCTGCGGTATTTCCGCGATGAGTACATCGCACATGTCGTGGACAAAACATGTCCCGCACATGTATGCAAGAGTCTCATGAAATATAAGATTCTGCCCGACATGTGCAAGGGATGTACTGCTTGCGCGAGAAAATGTCCTGTCGGCGCCATTACGGGAGCCATCAAAGCTCCACATACAATCGATCCCGAAAAATGTATCAAGTGCGGCGTATGTATCACCACTTGTAAGTTCGGCGCGATTGTCAAAGAATAAGAAAGGAGCCGCATAAAATGGAAATGGTAAATATCAAAATTAACGGTCGTGACTATTCCGTCCCGGCAGACAGCAGCGTCATCGACGCGGCACGAATTGCAAAAATCGATATTCCTACCCTTTGTTATCTCAAAGGCGTCAATGAAATCGGCGCCTGCCGTCTCTGTCTTGTCGAGGTAAAAGGCGCACGCGGACTGATGGCAGCCTGTGTCACGGGCGTTACGGAGGGAATGGAAATTTTCACAAATACGCCCAAGGTACGCGAAGCGAGAAAAACCAATCTTGAGCTTGTTCTTTCCACACATAAAAAAGATTGTCTTTCCTGCATCCGCAGCCAAAGCTGCGAATTGCAGAAGCTTTGCCGCGATCTCGGCGTAACGGATGAAAACCGCTTTGCCGGCAAAAACGTGGAATATCCTAAGGATGAAAGCACGGCGTTCCTTGTACGTGACAACGATAAATGTATCCTCTGCCGCCGTTGTGTTGCCGCATGTAAAAATATGCAGGGCATCGGCGTCATTGAAACGCTGAACCGCGGATTTGATACGCATATCGGTTCTGCCTTTGAGCAGCCGCTTGCAGCGACCTCCTGCGTCTCCTGTGGACAATGTATTGTAGCATGTCCTGTCGGTGCGCTTTATGAGAAAGACGATACCGACAAGGTTTGGGAAGCGCTGAACGATCCGACAAAGCACGTCGCTATCTGCACGGCTCCGTCTATCCGAGCTACCATCGGCGAATGCTTCGGTTTTGAACCCGGCGTGGATACCGAAGGCAAAATGGTCGCTGCGATCAAACGTCTCGGCTTTGACGGCGTATATGACATGAATCTTACCGCTGACCTCACCATCATGGAAGAAGCGACAGAATTCCTTGAAAGAATGAAAACCGGCAAGAACCTGCCTCTTATTACCTCCTGCTCACCCGGCTGGATCAAATTCTGCGAGCATTATTTCCCGGAATTCACGGATAACCTTTCGACTTGCAAGTCACCGCAGCAAATGTTCGGTGCGATGTATAAAACCTATTATGCACGCAAAAAAGGCTGGGATCCTGCGGATATCGTATTTGTTTCCGCCATTCCCTGCACCGCGAAGAAATTCGAGGTACGGCGTCCCGGCGAGAGCGCCGCAGGAGACGGTATCTACGATGTAGACTATGCGATTACAACACGCGAGCTTGCCCGCATGATTGAAAAAGCAGGGATCAACTACCGTGAGCTTGATGACGAGAAGTTCGACGAACCGTTTGATATCGGTTCCGGCGCCGGCGCCATCTTCGGCGCAACCGGCGGAGTTATGGAAGCTGCCCTGCGTACTGCGGCAGAGGTCATTCTCGGCAAAAAGCTCGAGAAGCTCGATTTCGAAGATGTACGCGGAACGGCACCTATTAAGACCGCAACATACAAACTCGGTGATACTGAGGTCCGCGTCGCGGTCGCTTCCGGTACGAAAAACGCAAGAGAACTGCTGAACAAGGTGAAATCCGGCGAACTCAAAGTCGATTTTATCGAAATCATGGCGTGCCCCGGCGGATGCGTCAACGGCGGCGGTCAGCCCGTACAGAGTGCGGCTGTCAAAGCGGCTGTTGATCTGAAAGCGAAAAGAGCGTCTATTCTTTACAATGCGGATAAAAATCTTTCGATACGCAAATCGCATGAAAACCTTGCCGTTCAGAAAATTTATGATGAGTTTTTGGAGAAGCCCGGAAGCCATTTGGCTCATGAAATTCTCCACACCTACTATATCAAGCGAGGACTGTAATAAAAAAGCAAAAGCCGGTATTTTACCGGCTTTTCTTTTTTATGATTTTTCATGACAAGGAGAACTATCATTCCTTGCTTTCTGTTTTCGGATATACCCTGCTGTCGCAATAAACACAGCGATAAACACCATGCTCGCTGTCCACACAGCGGAACCGCTGCGGCAGCTCCTGCTCCGTTGTTGTAATACAGCGGGGGTTCTGACAACAGACACCCTCAAGGCAAACGACTTCTTGGGGCTCTTTTTTCTTATAGGACATATCCTTTTCTGAGAGAAGCTTTAAAATCAGTGCCATACGGATATATCTTCCGTTTGCCGCTTGTTCAAAATAGCAGGCTCGCGGGTCATCATCCACCGCAACGGATATTTCATTGACACGCGGAAGAGGATGCAGGATACACAAATCAGACTTTGCATTTCTCAGCTTATCCGGCGTTAAGATATAGCTATCCTTCAGGCGCAAATAGTCGTCATGAAACGCAAAACGCTCCTGCTGAATCCGCGTCATATAAAGAATATCCAATTCCGGCATGACACCTTCAAGCTCCGCCGCTTCCGTATACGCAGATTTTCCCTCGCCTAGGTACTCATGGCGGATATAGCCGGGCAGCTTCAGTTCTTCAGGAGAAATCAAAACAAATCGAATCCCCGGATACCTTGACATCGCGGCAATTAAGGAATGCACCGTTCTTCCAAACTTGAGATCTCCGCAAAGTCCGACCGTCAAATGATCCAGTCTTCCCTTTTTCCGTTTGATGGTAAACAAATCGGTAAGCGTCTGCGTCGGATGAAAATGCCCTCCGTCTCCGGCATTGATGACCGGAACGGTCGCTTTTTCCGCGGCAACAAACGGTGCACCCTCTTTCGGATGGCGCATCGCAATAATATCGGAATAAGCGCTTACCATACGCACCGTATCGGCAACGCTTTCCCCTTTTGACGCGGAGCTGCTCGTCGCCTCCGAAAAGCCGAGCACATTTCCTCCAAGGCTCATCATAGCCGAGGTAAAGCTAAGCCTCGTTCGTGTAGACGGTTCAAAAAACAGCGTTCCTAAAATTTTTCCGCGGCAACTGTCCGCATAAGCCTGCGGATGTTTAATCATATCTTCTGCTACATCGATTAGACTGTCAATCTCCTCTGTTGAAAGCTCCAAAATATCGATTAAGCTTCTCATTTTTTCTATCCCCTATCCTTTGGAAAATTTGTTTTTTAGCAGTGAATCCAGCTCTCATCCTGCGGATTGTCACGAAATGCGACAAGGCGGGCAATGTCCTCCGATCTAATATAACCGCATTCGGCGGCAACTTCAGCAATCACATCAAAATTCGTGAGACTCTCGTTTTTTACATTTGCTGCCGCAAGCCGTTCCAGTCCTTTTTTCATACCGTAGGTAAAGATACTGACAATGCCAAGCACCTCAGCGCCCGCTGCGCGAAGGACATCCACAACTTCAAGCACGCTGCCGCCTGTAGAAATCAAATCCTCCACAACAACGACCTTTTCTCCCGCTTCCAGTCTGCCTTCAATCTGATTGCCGCGGCCATGATCCTTGGCACCGGAACGAACATATCCCATTGGCATTCCGAGAATGTGCGCGGTAATTGCCGCATGTGCAATTCCTGCTGTAGATGTGCCCATTAAAACTTCAGCTTCCGGATAATGCTCCCGGATAAGAGAAGCAAGCCCCTCTTCCACATCCGTACGCACCGAGGGCGCGGTCAATGTCAGTCTGTTATCGCAATAAACCGGGCTTTTGATACCACTCGCCCATGTAAATGGTTTATCAGGACTGAAAAACACAGCCTGAATATCCAAAAGATCCTTTGCAATTTTTTTCTGAAGCATTTCCATTTTTTCATGTCCTCCTCAACCAATAAATTCTTCCGCACATTTTTTGTATGCGGCAACGGGATCCGGCGCTGCTGTAATCGGGCGCCCGACGACAATATAATCAGAACCAAGCGTTTTTGCGCCAGCCGGTGTTGTAACACGGGATTGATCACCTACGTCTCCGCCCGCAAACCGTACTCCCGGCGTTACCGTGAGGAACTCTGCGCCGCATACTTCATGTACTTTACCGGCCTCCAAAGGAGAACAAACGACCCCGTCAAGCCCCGAGTTCTTTGCATTTTCCGCATAATGCATGACGACTTGATCTATCGGCGCGTCGATGAGTAGATCCGCGTGCATCCGCGCCTCGCTGGTTGAAGTAAGCTGCGTCACGGCAATCAATAGCGGACGGGTACCGTCCGGTCTCGTCAAGCCCTCAAGCGCCGCTTCCATCATGGGGATCGTACCGCCCGCATGAAGATTGCACATATCAATATCAAGTCTTGACAGAACTGCCATCGCTTTTTTCACCGTATTGGGAATATCGTGAAGCTTTAAATCAAGAAAAATTTTGTGTCCACGTTTCTTGATTTCTCTCACAATGGATGGCCCTTCCGCATAAAACAGTTCCATCCCGATTTTCACATACGGCTTTTCCCCTCGGAACAAGTCCAGAAAAGCAAAGGTTTCCGACGCACCCGCAAAATCGCAGGCGATAATAACATCACGCCCCATATCCATTCTCCATTCTGCCACCACACGGCATTCTTATTTAAAAATTTTAGGGTTTCTCTATAAACAATACACGTTCAAAATTGTATATGAAAAGACAACTTACCGTCCGCACAAAAAAGGATTGCGTTCTATACCGCAGCTTTTATCTAATTTTTTCTTCCGGAAAAATCCATAAAGCAAAAGCTACAGATTCCTTAGTTATATTTTTCAGCAGGAATTATTTGTGCGCGGCTCCGATAACATCCGATAAATTTTCGATCTGATAGGCTTCCATCACCCGCGGCAAATCGGCAATGATATCACGGCAGGCATAGGGATTTACAAGATTCGCCGCACCAACCTCAACGGCTGTCGCGCCCGCAAGCATCATTTCCACAACATCCTGAGCTGAGGATACACCTCCCATACCGACGACCGGAATTTTAACCGCTTCATACACTTGATAGACCATACGCAGCGCAACCGGAAAAACCGCCGGACCGGACAGTCCGCCGGTACCATTCGCAAGAAGGGGGCGGCGCCGACGCAAATCGATGCGCATTCCCATCAGAGTATTGATGAGAGAAATTCCATCCGCACCTGCCGCCTCGCATGCCTGCGCGATGGAAACAATATCCGTTACATTCGGAGACAGCTTGATAATCAGTGGTTTTTTTGTGACACGACGCACCGCCGCCGTAATATTTTCCGCTGCCTCAGGCGATGTTCCGAAGCTCATGCCGCCGCCATGTACGTTTGGGCAGGAAATATTGACTTCAATCCAGCCGACCGTCTCCACCTCATCGAATTTTTCGCAAATACGAACATATTCCTCCTCGGAAAATCCGCTGACATTTGCCATGACCGGCTTGTGAAAGCATTTCGCAAGCCGCGGCAGCTCGCTTGCGATGACCGCATCCATTCCGGGATTCTGAAGTCCTACTGCGTTGAGCATGCCGGACGGTGTTTCCGCAATACGCGGCGTGGGATTGCCAAAGCGCGGTTCTGCCGTTGTTCCCTTAAAGGAAAAAGTTCCAAGACAATTGATATCATACAGCTCGGCAAATTCATACCCAAACCCGAAAGTACCGCTTGCCGGAATCACAGGATTGTCAAGCGGTATCCCGCAAAGGCTCACCTTTGTACTTACCATATGACCTCCTCCTTTTCCAGCACCGGACCGTCCCGGCAAATTCTCTTATTTCCGTATTTTGTTTTGCATGAGCAGCCCATACACGCACCGAAACCGCAGCCCATGCGTTCCTCAAAGCTGAGCTGCCCATCTGAAGCGGAAGCATCCGCAACCGCGTGCAGCATCGGAATCGGTCCGCAGGCATAAAAATAGCTGTAGGAAAGCCCTGTCATCGCGTCAGTCACAAAACCGGGTATACCAAAACTGCCGTCCGCCGTCGCAATGCGAATATCTGCGCCAAGAGAGCGGAATTTATCCTCATAAAACACATCATCCCGAGAAGCAAAACCCAAAACGACATGGGGATGCTTTCCCTGTGACACAAGCCTTTTGCAAAGCCCGTACATCGGTGGGGTTCCTACCCCTCCTCCGACAAGAAGCGGCCTCATACCTGATTTTTTCATATCAAAGCCGTTGCCAAGTCCGGTAAGAATGTCAAGCGACGTGCCTTCCGTCATTCCGGACATCACCGCCGTTCCCTCTCCCACGACCTTATAAATCACGGTTATCGTATTCTCATTCCAATCGCAGACTGAAATCGGACGGCGCAGGAAACACCCGTCGATTTTGATATTGATAAACTGTCCCGGCGCCGTTATCGCCGCCGTATCTCCCGACAACATCATTTCATATACGTCACGCGCGATTTTTCGGTTTGATAAAATCGTATAAATTCCCTGTACCATGCCTTCACCTCACGCATCAATGGTGGAAATGCCAAGCGTTGTTTCCTCGAGCACGTCGAGCAGAACTTTAACCGTATCCAAAGCCGTAAACATCGTCACATTGTTTTCTACGGCGCACTGACGGATTTCATATCCGTCGGAAAGCACACCGGAGGAATTCATATCTCTCGTATTGATAATATAATTGACGTATCCCTGCCTGATGGAATCAAGAATCTCCTCGCTTCCCTCGCTGATTTTGCGCACAGCATGTGTACGAATGCCGTGTTCTTTTAAGAATTTTGCCGTTCCCGCTGTCGCCTGAATATTAAATCCCATATTGTAAAAACGACGGATCAGCGGCAGTGCTTCCTCTTTGTCCTTGTCGGCAATGGTGCAGAACACCGTGCCGTAGTTTACCACGTTCATACCGGAAGCTTTCAGCGCCTTATACAGCGCGCGCGTGAGACTGTTGTCGTAGCCGATTGCCTCACCGGTCGATTTCATCTCCGGACTGAGGTAGGCATCCAGTCCGCGCAGCTTAGAGAAGGAAAATGCAGGCGCCTTGACATACCAGCGCTTTTTCTCCGCAGGATAAATTCTGTCAAATCCCTGTTCACGCAGACTTTTTCCGAGGATAACCAGCGTCCCGATATCGGCAAGGCTGTATCCTGTCGATTTGGAAATAAACGGAACGGTACGAGACGAACGCGGATTGACTTCGATAATAAATACGTTTTCATCCTTGTCCACAATAAACTGAATGTTGTAAAGCCCTACAATCCCGATGCCAAGTCCAAGCTTCTTCGTGTAATCAAGAATGGTTCTCTTTACTTTATCCGAAATGCTGAACGACGGATAGACGCTGATGGAATCTCCGCTATGAATACCTGTGCGCTCAACAAGCTCCATAATGCCAGGTACGAACACATCCACGCCATCGCAGACCGCATCCACCTCGACTTCCTTGCCCTGAATGTATTTATCCACAAGGACAGGCTTGTCCTCATCGATTTCCACCGCATTCTTGAGGTAATGGCGCAGTCCCTCCTCATCGGCGACAATCTGCATGGCACGCCCGCCCAGCACAAACGAAGGACGCACGAGCACAGGATAGCCAATCTTTGCAGCGGCAGCAACACCATCCTCGATTTTCGTGACCGCCCTGCCCTCCGGCTGAGGGATGTTCAGAGATTCCAACACCTTTTCAAAGGCGTCGCGGTTCTCCGCCTTCTCGATGGCATCGCAGTCGGTTCCGATGATGGAAACTCCTCTCTCACGAAGCGGCTCGGCAAGATTGATGGCGGTCTGTCCGCCGAGAGAGGCGATAACGCCCACCGGCTTTTCCAGCCGGATGATATTCATCACATCCTCAACGCAAAGCGGCTCAAAATAAAGCTTATCAGAAGTCGTATAGTCCGTGGAAACCGTTTCCGGATTGTTGTTGATAATGATGGCTTCATAACCGGACGCTTTGATGGTTTTGACCGCGTGAACGGTGGAATAATCGAATTCGACGCCCTGCCCGATACGGATAGGTCCCGAACCAAGCACAACAATCTTCTTTTTATTGGAAACAATTGATTCGTTTTCATCCTCATAGGTAGAATAGAAATACGGAATATAGCTTTCAAATTCCGACGCACAGGTGTCAATCATTTTATACACAGGGAAAAGATTGATCTGCTCCCGCAGACGATAGACATCTATTTCCGAGCAGCCCCACAGTTTAGCAATATATTTGTCGGAAAACCCCATTCGTTTTGCTTCATAAAGTACATCAGGGTTCTGCGGAGCCGCAGCAAGCTCTTTTTCCATCGATACGATATTTTTCACCTTTTCAAGGAAGAGCATGTCGATTTTAGTCGCGTAGCAAATTAGTCCGATGTCAACGCTGCGCCGGATAAGCTCCGCTATCGCAAACAACCGATCATCCGTACCGATTTTGATGTATTCCATCAGCGCATCCGAGGACTGCGTGTCAAACTTACTCATATACAGATGGCACACTCCGATTTCCAGCGAACGAACCGCCTTAAGCAAGCTTTCCTCAATCGTGCGCCCAATGCTCATGACCTCTCCCGTCGCTTTCATCTGTGTAGAAAGCTTATTGTTCGCCGCTGCGAATTTGTCGAACGGGAAGCGCGGCATTTTCGTTACCACATAATCCAGCGTCGGCTCAAAGGATGCCGGCGTGTTGGCAATGGCAATCTCATCAAGCGTCATGCCGACCGCGATTTTCGCGGAAACGCGCGCGATCGGATATCCGCTCGCCTTGGAGGCGAGCGCAGAGGAACGCGATACACGGGGATTGACTTCAATCAGATAATACTGGAAGGAATGCGGATCCAGTGCAAACTGCACATTGCAGCCACCCTCAATCTTCAGCGCACGGATGATTTTCAGTGCGCTGTCGCGCAGCATATGATATTCCTTATTGGTTAGTGTCTGGCTTGGGCAGACGACGATGGAATCTCCTGTGTGAATGCCGACCGGATCGACGTTTTCCATATTGCAAATGGTGATGGCAGTATCGTTCGCGTCCCGCATGACCTCATATTCAATTTCCTTATATCCCTTGATGCTCTTTTCCACCAGCACCTCATGTACGGGAGAAAGTTTCAAGGCGTTCTTAAGAAGCTCCCGGCACTCACTCTCATCATCCGCAAAGCCGCCGCCCGTTCCGCCGAGCGTGAACGCGGGACGCAGCACAACCGGATAGCCGATGCTCTCGGCAGCGGCAAGTCCCTCTTCTATGCTGTGCGCAATAAGGGACGGCAGTACCGGTTCGCCGAGACGCTCACAAAGCTCTTTAAACTTCTCCCTGTCCTCCGCCTGCTCAATGCTTTCGCTGCTCGTACCGAGCAGTTCAACCTGACATTCGCGCAACACGCCTTTTTTCTCAAGCTGCATGGCGAGATTGAGTCCCGTCTGACCACCGATGCCCGGCACAATAGCGTCGGGACGCTCATAGCGAAGAATCTTCGCGATATATTCCAGCGTCAGCGGCTCCATATAAATTTTATCGGCAATCGAGGTATCGGTCATAATGGTCGCCGGATTGGAGTTGCACAGCACAACCTCATACCCCTCTTCTTTCAAAGCAAGACACGCCTGTGTACCGGCATAGTCAAACTCCGCCGCCTGTCCGATGACAATCGGTCCGGAGCCGATTACCAAAATCTTTTTTAAATCTCCTCTTTTCGGCATGTCATTTATCTCCTTTCATCAGCGCGATAAACGCATCAAATAAATAAGCGCTGTCCTGTGGACCGGGCGAGCTTTCCGGGTGATACTGCACAGAGAAAACCCGGTCTTGTGCGCAGCGTACACCCTCTACCGTATGATCCAGCAAATTGATATGTGTAATCTCAAGTCCCGTACCTGAAACGCTTGCCGCATCCACGGCATAGCTGTGGTTCTGAGAGGTAATCTCAAGCTTTCCCGTCAGAAGATTTTTCACGGGATGGTTGCCGCCGCGGTGTCCGAATTTCAGCTTATATGTTTTTGCCCCATAGGCAAGACTGATCATCTGGTGTCCGAGACAGATGCCGAAAATCGGATATTTTCCGCGCAGCGACCGAATCAGCTCAATCACAGGCGTTACATCCTCGGGATCCCCGGGACCATTGGAAAGAAAAATGCCATCTGGTTTCATGCGCTCCACCTCGTCCGGCAAGGTATTCCACGGCATAACCGTCACATTGCAGCCGCGCGCGTTCAGAGAACGAATGATTCCCAGCTTAATGCCGCAATCCACCGCCACAACATTGAACCTGGCATTTGCCGTGCGGGAATACCAGCGCTTACGGCAACTGACGCGGGAAACGGCATCATGCGGGATCTGTGTATTCCGGATCGTTTCCAGTGCCGTCTCATGCGGCGTATCCGCCGAGGTGATGAGTACCCGGCGGGAACCGAAATCACGGATGCTGCGTGTCAGTTTGCGCGTATCGATTCCGGCAATTCCCGGTACATGATATTCCTCCATCATCTCAGACAAAGTTTTGGTATACCGGAAATTCGATGGGAGGTCGTTATACTCCCGAACGATAAGTCCACCGATGGTCGGCGTTTTTGTTTCATAATCCTCGTCGGTAATCCCGTAATTGCCGATCAGCGGATAGGTCATTACAACCGCCTGATCCGTATAAGAGGGATCCGAAACAATCTCCTGATATCCTACCATAGACGTATTGAATACAATCTCACATACCCGGTCGATATCCGCACCGAAACCATATCCAAAATATTCGCTTCCGTCCTCTAAGACAATCTTCTTGTTCATTTGCTTTGCCATACTGTTTTTCCTCCGTATACCGTTGCAAGACATTTTCCGAAGACCCGCATTCCCGCAAAAGGGGTGCTTCTCCCCCGCGACAGAAAGTCATCCGGACAAATTTCATATTCATGACTGATATCGTAGATACAGAAACCGGGGTCAGACGGTATGCCAAACCGGCTGCGCGGCGATACCGACATCAGCATCACCAGTCTCTCAAGGCTTATTACATTTTTTTTGACAAGTTCCGTATATAGCACAGGAAATGCAGTTTCAAGACCTACGATTCCCATCGCGCTTTTCTCAAGCCCGCGGGCTTTTTCCTCGACACTATGCGGTGCATGATCCGTTGCGATCATATCGATCGTCCCATCCGAAATTCCTTCAAGCAGCGCTTCTCTGTCACGCGGTGACCGAAGCGGCGGATTCATTTTAAAACGTCCGTCCTCTTCTAAATTTCTCTCATCCAGCACAAGATAATGGGGAGCTGTCTCGCAGGTCACATCAACACCTGCGGCCTTGGCTGACCGGATAAGAGCCACACTTTCCGCTGTCGAAATATGGCATACATGATAGGCACATCCCGTTTTTTGCGCCAACATAAGATCGCGTTCGATTTGGCGCCATTCGCTTTCTGAGGATATCCCACGGTGTCCGTGTTCTCTCGCATAAATTCCGTCATGAATATATCCGCCGTGCAGCAAGGAATTATCCTCGCAATGGGCAGCGATAATTTTGCCGAGCGATTTGGCCTTTCGCATTGCCGATTCCATGATATCATCGCTCTGCACGCCGTGTCCGTCGTCCGAGAAAGCAATCACCGACGCGGAAAGCGCTTCCATATCAGAAAGTTCACATCCATGCTCCTCCTTGGTGATAGTTCCATAGGGATATACCGCAATACGCGCCGAACGGGATATGGCGTCCGTTTCTATCTTCAAATGCTCTGCGTTATCCGGTGCGGGAGATAAATTCGGCATCGTGCAGACTGCCGTATATCCGCCGCGCGCCGCAGCAGCAGTTCCGCTTGCAATGTCTTCTTTATAAGAAAAACCCGGCTCTCGGAAATGCACATGCACATCACAAAAACCGGGTAAAACCAACGCATGATCGACATAAGAAACGGATATCCCCGTCAAAGCGGTTTCCGAAAAAGAAGAAACCTCGACGCCGTCGAAAAGAAGATTTCTTTTCCGAATAGCTCCGTTCTCATATACTGCCGCATCTCTCAAAACCGTAAGCATAAAAACACCTTTCCCTGTTCCGAATCATAAAAAAACTTGTCCATCTGACAAGTTCTGCGCGGCAAAAAGCCGTCTCCATCATGAGACGCTTCGTTATGCGAAATCTTGCCGGCAGCTCCGTACCAACTTAAAGACTTTATTGTTTTTATTATATCACGCCGCAATCGCACATGTCAATAGCAGCAAAAAATATTTT
Source organism: uncultured Eubacteriales bacterium (assembly GCA_900542425.1). GTDB lineage: Bacteria > Bacillota > Clostridia > Oscillospirales > CAG-272 > QALR01. Next base: position 31,159 of record UQNQ01000003.1, on the reverse strand, counting down.
TGCTTTTTGGAATATGTTTTTCCTTACAGCGCACCAGCGATGCTTTTTCATGAAATCATATCAATTCAAAATGTTCCGACAACGCTTCTGAATCTATCAAAGATAAAAATTGTAAAATATCGCTTCCGTCTCCGACAAGCTTATTGATACCTTGACTCCGGACAACAGAAACTCAATTTATTTCCCGGGAGGAATTTAAATCGTTCCTTTTTCCCCGCCGCTTTCTCGCTGAAGCGATACCTTTCCAATGGCGTTTCTCTTCACAGGCATATACAAAAAAATTGCTGTTTTATAAAAAACGCCATCCATTTTAATTTCTGCCGAACGGCAAAAATCCCTTCCCGTAAATTTCACTTGTTTTATTGATGGTTACAAAAGCGTGTTCATCAACCGTTTTGGCAAAATCCTTAAGCTTCGCCGCCTGATAAGGTGTCATAGCGGTAAAGATAACAGATTTATTCGTATCCGTAAAAGCACCCTGAGCATCCCATATTGTCGCGGAACGATGGAGTGTTTCCGTAATATAGGCAGTGATTTCATGCGGCGCCGTTGTAATAATGATAAGACTTTTGCGGCGGTTCAGGCTATCCACAACCGTCTGAACAAGAGAAGTCTTGATAAGCATTCCGATCACCGAGCAAAGTCCCGTCGGAATATCGAAAACAAAGAAAGACGCAGCGACAATTACCCCGTCGGCAATCATCATAGAAATACTGATATCCGCGCTTGTATACTTGCGAAAAACCAGGGCGATGATATCCGTCCCGCCCGTACTGCCTCCGCATTTGAAAAGCAGTCCGGCCCCGATAGCACCAAGCAAACTTGCCGCAATCAGCTCAAGCACGCGCTCATCTGTAAACGGCATTTTCATGGGATAAAGCCATTCGAAAACATTGATCATCGCCGTATACAGAAGCGTACAATATACCGTCTTTCCCCCGACACCCCAGCCGAGGAATAAAAAGCCCACAACCAAAGAAAGCAAATTTAAAATCGTAACCAGCATGGAAGTATCCATGGACAGCAGTTCTCCTAACAGAATCGAAAGACCGCTGAATCCGCCCATGGAAAAATGGTTTGGCATCTTGAAAAAATATACGCCCAGCGCCGTGATAATAGATCCCGCCGTCAGCATAAGAAATTCCGAAATGGTTCTGCTGTTTATTTTTTCTTTGAGTTTCATAGGATAGATCCCCTTTCGGATACTGTATACATTCCGGTAAAAGCTACGATGAAAGCGGCAGATCCGCGGGTACCGAAAATGGATATCTGCCGCAAACCATTGCCATGATACCGGTATTATATCACAAAAACACAGAAATGTAAACATAGAGCGCGGAAAATCATTTCTCCGGTCGTTTTTTGATTCGAAGTCTATTCTTTTGTCTGCCATCCATACAAAACCGACGGGAATCTTTTTCGCTTCTCTTGAATATTGATTTTCATTATGATATAATAAGAAAGAATTGATTCATTTATCCGGCGTAAATTTTCTCCGATCTGACAAGGTGCTCCCGTGCCGGCTTGTCGGCTATGAAAGGAATATTGATATGCGTGCCGATCGTTTTCTCTACACTCATGGATTTGCAAAAAGCAGAAGTCATGCGACGGCTTTGATTGCATCCGGGGTGACACTCGGAGAGATTCCCATAAAAAAACCGTCTCAGGAAATTCCGGAGCACACCGATCCGTCTCTTGTCGTCATTCTGAATCCATCGAAATATGTAAGCCGCGGCGGTATCAAGCTGGAAGCAGCGATTTCAGCGTTCAGACTGGATGTCGCCGGCAAAACAGCACTGGATCTCGGTGCTTCGACAGGAGGTTTTACCGACTGTCTTCTACAGCACGGAGCCTCCAAGGTCATCGCTGTAGATGTGGGACATGGACAGCTTGACAAAACGCTTCAAAAAGATCCCCGCGTGTGCTCCATGGAAGGAGTCAATGCACGCACACTGACGCCGGAAGATATCGGAGGCATGTGTGAGCTTGCGGTCTGCGACCTCTCATTTATTTCTCAGGCACTGATTTACCCTGCCGCCGCGCGTATCCTCTTACCCGGAGGCGCATTTGTCACACTCATCAAGCCGCAGTTTGAAGCGGGTCGCGAGCATCTCGGAAAAAACGGGATTGTGCGCGACCGGAAAGTCCATATCTCTGTGATATCGGCGCTTTTTTCCGCCGCAAGAGCGAACGGGCTTTTCCCGGAAGGACTGATACCGTCTCCCATTTCAGGCGGAGACGGGAACCGCGAATACCTAGCCCTTTTCCGGGCGGGCACGGAACCCCCGTTTGATGAAAATATCATTGAAAAAGCAGCTCTACAGTAAGCACGCTGTGTTAAAATCAGCGTTTTTGTAAACCAATTCACAATGAAAAAGGAGATATATACGATGATTCCAAAAAAAGTCGCCATTATCACAAAGCTTGAATGCGATGTTGACTTTTCCTACACCAGAGAAGCCGTAAAGGTTCTCTCGGAATGCGGACTTCAGGTTTTAATCAACCAAAATGTAAAGTACAGACTCGGCGATCAGCGCGATCACGTACTTCTCATATACAGCGAACGAGATCTGTTTGAAACATCGGATATGATCGTTGTCCTTGGCGGAGACGGCACCATGCTGGACGTCTGCATACGTGCTTCTGAAAACGCCAAGCCTGTTGTCGGTGTCAATCTTGGCAATCTTGGCTTTCTCACCGCAGTGGAACGGGACAAGATCACAACGCTTTCAGAAATCGCAAACGGAAATTTTTCAATAGAAGAACGAATGATGCTTGATGTGGAACTCACCGCCAAATTTACAGTACATCGTCAGCGCGTCCTCAATGAGGTCGTGATCGCAAGCGGTACCCGCTCCAAAATGGGAGAATTCGAACTCCAAAACGGAGAGGAAAAATTGCTCGGCTACCGCGCCGACGGACTGATTATTGCCACACCCACCGGCTCTACCGCCTATTCCCTGTCCGCAGGAGGTCCGGTTATCGACCCAACAGCAAGTCTCATTTCCGTAACGCCGATTTGTCCGCATACACTGCTTCGCAGCTCGGTTATCTTTGCCCCGGAAACAGAAATCACCGTCAGAGGAAAAACAAAAGCCGACAACACGGATATTCTGATTACCACAGACGGAAAAAACAGCACCTATCTTTCATGTGACTCTGAAATTAAAATAAGAAAATCGAAGTATACGTCAAAAATCGTGAAAATCGGACAGGACCGTTTTTTCGACATTTTGGAAACCAAGCTCAATAAAAAATAAAACGAAGAAAAAATAACAGGAGAGATATTCCGCCATGAAAAATTCCCGCCATACCAGAATTCTTGAAATTATCGCCGAAAATGTGATTGAAACACAGGATGATTTGCTTGAAAAGCTGCATGAAAGCGGATATCCGGTCACACAGGCAACCGTATCCCGCGATATCAAACAGCTTGGCCTTGTGAAAACGGCAACCAAAAACGGCGGATACCGATATGCAGTTGCGAAAAACGAAGGCACCGGGAACGAAAGCAAACTGAAAAATATCATGAGGGAAACCATTCTCAGTGCAGAAAACGCAGAAAACATCGTGGTAATCAAAACCTATTCCGGGATGGCAAACGCTGCTGCCGCCGCGGTGGACGCACTTTCCGGCGATTCGGTCGTCGGCAGCATTGCCGGAGACGATACGATTTTTATCGTTGTCAGAAGTGATGAGGATGCTTTAAAATTTACGGCTTATGTCAAGGATATCATCGGGCTTTGATCCGAAAAAACGATAGAGAGGCGGTTTCTTTGTGTTAGCGGAGCTATTTATCAGCAATATTGCCATTATCAAAAATGAGTGCATATGTCCCAGCGCGTCGCTGACGGTCCTGACCGGCGAAACAGGAGCCGGCAAGTCTATTATCATCGATTCCGTCGGACTTATCATGGGAGAACGCGCATACAAAGAGCTTCTGCGTACAGGGGAAGAAAAAGCGACCGTATCGGCACTGTTCCGCGATATCGGTCAAGAAGCAGCAGAAACCGCAAAGTCACTCGGAATCGAAACGGAAGACGGGACTTTACTTCTCCAGCGGGACATCACCGACAAGGGAGGTTCCATAGCGCGGATCAACGGTCGGACGGTTCCGCTTGCCATCATGCGGGAAATCGCGGAAAAGCTGATCAGCATCCATGGTCAGCATGCAACGAAAATTTTGCTTAGCGAAGAAAACTATCTAAGCTTTCTCGATGCTTTTGCGGACTGCAACCCGGAAAAAGAAGAATACTCTCTGCTTTATGAACAAGCACTCCATCGCAAACAGCGTCTCTCTGAAATTGTCCGTGGCGAGCAGGAAAAAGAAAGAAATATCGAACTTCTGAAATATCAGATTCGCGATATTGATGCCGTAAAACCACGCGAGGGCGAGGAAGAAGAACTGAAGACAAAACGCATCAAGCTTCAAAATGCCGAAAAAATCGCAAAGCATGCGAAGCTCATTTACCGTGCGCTTTATCAGAATGAAAAAGGCTTGTCCGCCTGCGATTTAATCGGGAAAGCGGCTGAAGCAATCGATGAGCTTGAGGATGTGCTCAAGGATGCCGGCACTTTCTCAGAAACGCTGACGGATTTTCGATATCGTCTGGAGGATATCGCAGAAAGTGTGCGCCGCGAATGCGATGTAGGCGTAAAAAATCCGTCCGAGATGCTTGACAAAATTGAAAATCGGCTCGAGAGTCTGCAAAGACTTCGCAAAAAATATGGCGCTACAGAGGCAGAAATCCTTGCTTACCGTGAGCGCGCGGAAAAAAAGCTGCGTGAACTCATGGGCGCGGAGGAACTGATTTCGGATCTTGAAAACGAAATTTCGGAAATCCGTGCGCAAATGAAACGCATTGCGGCCGTCATGACGAAAAAAAGACGTCATGCCGCTGAAGAATTGGAAGAAAAAATCACAAAAGAGCTTGTATTCCTTGATATGGAAAAAGTTCGTTTTCACATCGAGGTAGCACCTCTTGAGGAATTTGCTCCGGACGGTGCCGACCGTGTATCCTTTCTTGTGTCGGCAAATCCCGGAGAACCACTTCTTCCCTTTTCCAAGGTAGCGTCCGGTGGAGAACTTTCCCGAATGATGCTCGCCTTGAAATGTGCGTTTTCCGACAAAGAGCACACAGGAACGCTGATTTTCGATGAAATTGATACGGGTATATCCGGCAGGACCTCTCACAAAATCGGCGTCAAGCTTCATGAAGTAACCAAAAACGGAACACAGGTAATCTGCGTTACGCATTCCCCGCAAATCGCGGCAATTGCCGACATGCATCTTCTCGTTTCCAAATCGGAATCGGACGGCAGAACGGAATCCGGCGTACATGAACTCACCCGTGAAAAGCGTGAAACGGAAATCGCACGCATCATAGGCGGTGCGACGATCACCGAACAAACACGCGCTGCCGCAAGAGAACTGCTGAATGAGGCCGAATCCATTCGGCACACTCCTTCATCCGTTTTTGCCGATTGATTGCCATCCCGTTAAACAGACAAGACAATTTCTGAAAATATAAACAGCCAAAATTATATAGAAGAATATGCCGTTCGTTTTTCATCGGCATAAAAACAGCCCAGCTGAAATTCCTTGATCAACCGGAGAGTATATATATGAGTGAAAAACAAGCGGTATCCGAACAGCATGCCATCATCGGGAACACCACATCAAACCGAACCTTTACAAGAACAACCCATCCCGGCGCTGATTGGTTTTTCCATCCCGTGCAGCTCGGACTTTTTATCCACTACGGAATATCCACGGTTCACGGCGATCTCGACATTTCGTGGGGCATGATGGATAATCCTGCCCGCCGCGCCAAAGGCAATGGGATCGTAACTCCGCGGGAATATTGGGCGCTTGCCGAAAAATTCCATCCGGAGCACTACCATCCGGAGGAATGGCTCGGAGCGGCAAAGAATGCCGGCTTCTCCTATGCCGTGTTTACAACACGCCATCACGACGGCTTCTCCATGTGGCCCTCGAAGGCAAGCGATTTTTCCACAAATAATTATATGGGCGGACGTGACCTTGTCGGCGAATATGTGGACGCCTGCCGAAAGGTCGGACTGAAAGTCGGACTTTACTATTCCCCTCCGGACTGGCGCTTTGATCAAAATTATCGATCCTTTATGACCGGTTCCCACTCGGAACAATACCCGGACAGACCCAATAAGAACATCGACCATAAAGAAATCGGCGAGCTTCCTGCGATGCCGGAAGAACATTACAACCGGTATATCACATATGTCAACGAGCAAATCCGTGAATTGCTGACAGGCTACGGAGAAATTCATCTGTTTTGGTTCGACGGAACGGTGAACGACATTTCCAAAGCGATCACCATCGATGAAATCCGCGCTTTGCAGCCGCAGATTCTTGTCAACGACCGTATGTGGGGCTGGGGTGTCGGAGATTATTGTTCACAGTTTGAATGCCGTCTTCCCGAAGAAAAACCGAATATGCCATGGGAAACCTGTCATATCTGGCACGTCGGCGGCGGCTGGTCCTATGTGAAAAATGCAGACAAATACCGCGACCTTGCCATAACAATGCATCAATATGAGGTCTGCAAAAAATGGGGCGGAAATTTGCTTCTTAATATCGCACCGCGCGCGGACGGCTCCGTACCGGACGCCTATTATCAAAGCGTCAGGGAGCTCGGTGATGCGATTCAGGCAAAAAACGGAGAAATGCCGGCGTAAACATTCTGGTATGCAGTGTTCTTCCCGTCTTACGACGACAAAAAAAGGAGGCTTCCACATGACAAATGCAGAAGAAAACAGAAAAATTCTGAAAGGCTCACTGGACTATACCATTTGCAAAAGAACCGTTTTTATAAGTGGTATTGTTATCGTTGCAATGACGATGGTTCTGATTTTGCTTTCTTGGGCTGTTCAAAGTTTTCGGCTGATGCTCATACTCATCCCGGCAGCTCTTTTCTGCATTCCTGTCATGATAATAAATGGTCATCGGATGGGGCAAATCACAAAATGCCAAAATTCCGTCCTGTTTTTTGAATCGGTGCTCACCGACCCACAGCCATGTTTCAACGCAGGCGTTGTTTTTTCCGTTACACTAAAAGACAACAACGGACAGACTTTTCAGGCAAAAACGCATGCGATTGCTCAAACACGAGGACTTCTAAAGCCGAATTTTTCGGAGCTGAACGGCAAAAAGGCGCTCATTGCATACAGCGAGCCGAGCGGAGAGGTTTTTGTTGTTAAAATTCTATAGAAAAAATCCGTGAAATGCTGCTTGACAAGCCGTTCGGTGCATGTTATAATAAACCCACAAGCAATGAAAAAGAGAGTAAGTATCAAGTATCCATGCAGAGAGCCATCGGTCGGTGAAAGATGGTATGGAAGCCGATGCCGAATACACTTTTGAGCTTCGTACTGAAATACGGATGTAAAGTAGGCTGCGACGAGAGCGCCCGTTAAAGCGCCGGAGTGTGATATGCACTCCCCGAGGCGTATGTCCGCAAGGACTACGTAAACTGAGGTGGTAACACGAAATTTTCGTCCTCTGTCCTAAGTCTGGACAGAGGATTTTATTTTTTTGGGAGGAATTTATGGGAATTTACGAAGAACTGCAAGCCAGAGGACTCATCGCGCAAGTCACGGATGAGACAGAAATTAAGGAGCTTATCAATCACGGCGGAGCCCGTTTTTATATCGGTTTTGATCCGACGGCGGATTCCCTCCACGTTGGACACTTTATGGCTTTGTGCCTGATGAAGCGCCTGCAAATGGCCGGCAATAAACCGGTTGTCCTCATCGGCGGAGGAACCGGCTATATCGGAGATCCGTCCGGAAGAACGGATATGCGCTCCATGATGACGCCGGAAACAATTCAGCACAACTGTGACTGCTTCAAAAAACAAATGGAACGCTTTATTGAGTTCGGCGAGGACAAAGCCATCATGGTAAACAATGCCGATTGGCTTCTGAAACTGAATTACATCGATCTTCTGCGGGATGTCGGCGCCTGCTTCTCCGTCAATAATATGCTGCGCGCAGAATGCTATAAACAGCGCATGGAACGCGGACTGAGCTTTTTAGAGTTCAATTATATGATCATGCAATCTTATGATTTCTACTATCTGAATGAACATTATGGCTGCAACATGCAGTTCGGCGGAGACGATCAATGGTCCAATATGCTTTTCGGTACGGATTTGATTCGGAAAAAAACCGGAAAAGATGCCTATGCGATGACGATCACCCTATTGATGAACAGCGAAGGCAAAAAAATGGGCAAAACCGCCAAAGGCGCTGTATGGCTGGATCCAAACAAAACCACGCCTTTTGAATTTTATCAATATTGGCGCAACATTGATGATGCTGACGTCATGAAATGCTTAAAGATGCTGACGTTTCTTTCTCTTGAGGAAATTTCGGAAATGGAAGGATGGGAAGATCGCCGCATCAATGAGAAAAAAGAAATTCTCGCCTATGAGCTGACCTCTCTTGTCCATGGCAAAGAAGAAGCCGATAAAGCAAAAGAAGCCTCCCGCGCCATTTTCTCAGGAGGTGACAGTGAAAACATGCCGACAACAGAAGTGGAAAGCACCTCCCTTTCCGACGGCAAAATAGCGGTCCTTGACCTGATGGTGCTGGGCGGTCTTGCTCCTTCAAGAAGCGAGGCAAAACGTCTCGTGATGCAGGGCGGCGTTTTGATGGACGACAGTAAAGTTGAGCAATTTTCCGCGGCGGTCGATGCCGACGCACTGAAAAACGGTGTTGTCATCCGCAGGGGAAAAAAGCTCTTCCGGAAATTTATTCTGAAGCCTTGAGAGAAAACCATTCCCGTCACAGTATAATTGAAGAGCGAAGTCATTCCCCGCTCCGCATTGTTTTTCTGATTCAGCCGATACCTATCGGAAACCTATATGCGGTCCTGCGGATAAACTCATGAAAATTCTCTGCTTCCCGCTGCAACTGGAAGCAATCTATCATAAAAAAGAGGGACGATTTTCGTCCCTCTTTTTTATGGATTTCCGTCAATCGGCCGCCACAATATTCCCTGCGGAATAAAATTCAGAGAAATAAGCGTCTTTTCCCATATCCCCGAAATCAAATAGTTCACTTACCGTTACAAATGTATACCCTTCCTCGGAAAGTGACTCAAGTACTCGTTCCAAAACAGCCGGTGTAATTTCCTTGATGTCGTGCATCAATATAATTCCTCCGTTACGAGCCTCGGAAAGTACAAGCTCTACAGCACCGTCCACCGCCTGCTCATACGTAATTTCTCCGTCTAAATAACGCTTATTGAATTCCCAATCCCGGGAATCCGCATTCCACAGAATAGAATACATCCTCACACCGCCGGAATATAATACCTCCATCACATCCCTATCGATATTTCCGCCCGGCGGACGCATAAGCTTTGGCACATATCCATTTTCGGTAAGCGACGCAAGCTTTCGATTGACTTCCGTAATTTCCCGCAGGATCTCCTCATCGGTTAGTCTTGTAAGACTTATCGGATGGCTGTCAGAATGATTTCCGATTTCACATCCCATCGACAAAGCACGGCGAAGATATGCCATTTTGGATTCGGTCAGATTATAACCAACCGGGAAAAAGGTAGCTTTCGCTCCGTATTTTTCAAGAAGATCAAGAATTTTCGGTGTTACCGAAAGGCTTGGACCATCATCAAATGTCAGCGCAATCACTTTATCCGGTTTTTCCGGTGGCTGGACATCTTCTGATGACGTTTCTGTTCCATTTGTGCTTTCCGTTCCGGAGGATTGCTCCGTCTCCGGTGTTTTCCTTTTACCGGTAAGTCCGATTACCGAACAATAAGCAATGACAAAAATCGACACCGCCATGACTGCAATCAAAACGGCTATGATAATTTTATTAGATTTTTTCAAAGAATATCCCCCATGCGCATTTCCTGCGCATTAAAATTCATTTTTAATTTTTCTGGTAAAAAGAGCGTTTAAAGTCGCATAAGCGTCGGCGCCCTGATAAAGAATTTCATAAACACCGCGACAGATCGGAAGCTCTGCCCCGCAGGACTTGGCAAGACCCATAATGGCGCTCGCCGTTGCATACCCCTCGGCAAGCTCGCCATAGGATTCTCCTCTTACAAAAGCCTCTCCGAATTTCCGGTTATGGCTGTATCGGGAAAAAACAGTCGCTTCATAATCTCCTAAATGACAAAGCCCATAGGCAGACATCGGATTGCCGCCCAAAGCGCCGATGAGCCCCGCAATTTCATGTGTTCCGCGCGACATGAGAGCCCCTTTCAGACTGGAAAGAGAAAGGCCGTCAAGAAAACCGGCAGCAATTCCGATGACATTTTTCGCCGCTGCCCCAATCTCACTGCCAATCATATCCTGTCCGTAATAAAAGCGTATCATACCGCCGGAAAATGCATCTACCAACTGGTGCTTGACTTCTTCATCCTCACTGTCGATTACCATGCAATTCGGGATTCCGCGGGTAAATTCCTCAACATGACCCGGCCCCACCCAAACTGCGATGCGATTCGAAGCATCCAAAAATTCCGACGCCACAACAGAAAGACGCTTTCCGTCCGGTACTTCCAAGCCTTTCATACAGAGAACAAAAATTTTATCTTTCGGCGTCGACACCGCGATTTCCTCCATCAAAGAACGCAGTGCCTGTGCGCCTACGGAAATGACCACGATGTCCGCATTTTCCATACAGGAAAGCGAGGTAGAAAGCAGAATCTGCGGCGGCAGCGTCAGAAAGTCATTTTTCCTTTCCGCAAGGAATTGTCTCATATGCGCGGATGAGCTTCTGCCATACAGTGTCACATCATGTCCAAGTTTATCCAAAAGCCATGCAATAAAGGAACCCCATCTGCCGCAGCCGATAACCGTAATTCTCATAGGCACTCCGTTTCTGACGGATTCTCCGTCATGTTTCAAGATAAACACCGAAAATTCCGTCAAGATACGGAATCGCCGACCGATAAATTTCCATAAAATCAGCGAGCTCGGTACATTTCTCTTCCATTTCTATACCGGTATATGCGGAAATATTCGCGGCAAAATCGATTTCCGCCTCCATGTCTGTTCCCGTCATGCCAAATGGGAAAATCCGGTTTTGATATTCCCGCGTCTGACGAATCCATGCTTCATAAGACTGAGTACAAACGTCCCCTGTCTCCAAAATACGCCGGATTCCCAGAGACGCCGCATGATAAGCAAGCGTATCCCACATATTCTCCGGAATCTTCGCATGCAAAAAAGCAGCTTCCCAGTTATCACGGAAGAAAATATCTGTCACAAGATGCATATGATAACCAAGCGTAAAAAAGTCGTTTTTATCCGATTTTTCAAAGCTTGACATCACATCGTTTCGCCATCTCTCACGATTTTCGCGCAGATGCGTCCTGAATTTTTCCGAAAGCGTACACTCCGGGTGGGACAACACGGCGTCCGGCGCGATATTTCCAAGGAAAAATTCTCCGCTTTCCTGAACAGAAGAATGTTTTTCTGCCAATGCCCCCGCAAGACAAATGTGATAAAACGGCAGCGGCATTTTCAGATTCTCTCCGAAAGTACCGTACGGTAACGGCGGTAAAATTCCTCATACCGTCCCTCGTCAAGCGCATCCCTGATTCTTGCCATCAGCTCATTATAAAAATAGAGATTATGAAGAACGGCAAGACGCATGCCCAGCATTTCGTCCGCACGCAGAAGATGCCGAATATAACCTCTCGAATAATACCGGCACGCGGGACAACCGCAGTCCGGATCGATCGGCAGCGGATCCCTCTGATATTTATTGTTGTTGAGGTTCATCGTTCCCTTCCAGGTGAAGAGATATCCATGACGCGCATTGCGCGACGGCATGACACAGTCAAAAAAGTCAACACCGCGGTAAACCGCCTCGAGAATATTGACCGGTGTCCCGACACCCATGAGATATCTCGGCTTATTCTCCGGCATAAACGGTTCCACCATTTCGATGATATGATACATGACCTCGGTTTCCTCCCCGACGGCAAGTCCGCCGATGGCATAGCCGTCAAGATCATATTCTGCAATTGTCTTCATATGATCGATACGGATATCGTCATACGTCCCCCCCTGCCCGATTCCGAACAGCATCTGATGCGGATTGATCGTTTCCGGAAGGGAATTCAAACGTGTCATCTCTGCTTTGCAGCGGGCAAGCCAACGCGTTGTGCGCGCTACGGAATCCTTTACATAATCATATGGAGCAGGATTTTCAATACACTCGTCAAATGCCATCGCGATGGTAGAGGCGATGTGAGACTGAATCTGCATGCTTTCCTCCGGCCCCATAAAAATCTTTTTGCCATCCACATGAGAGGCAAAATGCACGCCTTCTTCTGTAATTCTGCGAAGCCCCGCAAGGGAGAAAACCTGAAAACCGCCGCTGTCTGTCAGCACCGGACGATCCCAGTTAAAAAATTTATGGATGCCGCCCATATCATAAATCACATCGTCTCCCGGACGCACATGAAGATGATAGGTGTTGGAAAGCTCCACTTGACACCCTACCTCATAAAGGTCTCGCGTCGAAACGCCGCCCTTGATAGCGGCGGAAGTTCCGACATTCATAAAAACAGGAGTCTCAACGGTTCCATGAACCGTTTCAAAGGTGCCGCGGCGTGCGTGCCCCTCTCGTTTTTTCAAAGTAAACATAATATTCTCCTATGCCGTCCCACGCGGCATTTTTATTTCTTGACATTCATGTTCTGCCGAAGCGGCTGTCAAGCTCACGCTTGCTGATTTCAAATGCAACAGGACGTCCGTGCGGACAAAATTTGATACAGTCATACCGGAAAAGATTATCGCAAATCCATCGGATGTGCGCTTCGTCATAAACACGTCCGCCCTTTACCGATGCCTTGCATGAGCTTTGGTACAACGCTCTCTCAAAAAGCATTCTGCGCTGAAGTCCTATCGGCTCCCCTTTTTCCAACACACCAGCAACAAGACCGGCAAAAATCTCTTTCGCCTCCTCTATACTGAAATCCTGCGGAATTCCATGAAGCACCGCCTCACGCTCTCCGATATCGAACTCATATCCGACCGCTTCTATTTCCTCACGGTATTCTCTGCAAATTTCAATTTCGGCCGCCGTAAGAGAAAGACTTTCCGGCGCAAGCAGCATCTGAACGTTCCGCGTGCCGGATTTCATTCCCGCGCGCATCCGTTCAAAATTGATTCTTTCATGTGCCGCATGCTTATCGAAAAGAATGATTTTGTCCTTCGTCTCAACAATCACATAACAGGAAAATACCTCACCGGCAATGCGATACTCCGGGATAGGATGCACTGCAGCATTCGCAATATTCGCATCTGTCGATTCCCGAATCACAGGTGGAGACACATCCGCATGCGGAATTTCTCTCACCCCGGAGCCGTAAAGACGGCTACGTGACTCGAAACTTCCGATATCTGTTTCCGCACCAAGCCTTGAAGACATACTTCTGTCTTTCTCCATGTGGGGAAGCGGCGGAATATCTACCGGGATATCTTCGTCTGAAAAAGATTTGGAAGCGGTGACTTTCTGTGTATTCGTCTCGCTTTGAGCACCTTTTTCCGCTGCTTTTTCAAACAGAATGTCAAGCGGTGTGCGTTCCGCCTCACACGGATTTGGCTTTTCTTCTTTGTGGACAGATGTTTTCAAAACCGGACGTACCGTTTCCGTCAGGGTTCCATGGCCGGACAGCGTAAGCTCCGGTCTTGTAATTTCCGTTGCCAGTGTTCCTCGTACAGAGGAATACAATGCGTCGAATACCGCTTTTTCATTTGAGAATTTCACTTCAAGCTTTGCCGGATGGATATTCACATCAACAAGCTGAGGAGGAATTTCAAGATTCAGAACACAAGACGGGAATTTTTCCGAGGGAATATAGGAACGGTATGCCGCCTCCAGCGCCGCTGTCAGCGTTTTGCTCCGTACCGAACGGGAATTGATAAAAAATTGCTGCATGCTCCGGTTTCCCCTTACATTGTCCGGTGCGCAAATATATCCGCTCACCCCGATTCCTCCTGAGCTGCCTGACACCGGAATCAGCCTTGTTGCGAACGCACCGCCGTACACGGCATAAATTGCATTCTGCAGCTTTCCGTCTCCCATGGTCGAAAATTTCAGATTTCCGTCTGCAAGGAAACGAAAGGCAATTTCCGGATGAGACAGAGCAAGCCGCTCCACCGTCTGCGCCACTGCAGCAGATTCCGAAGAATCCGATTTTAAGAAATTCAATCTGGCAGGCGTTGTCGCAAAAAGTTTTTCACAAATAATGGTTGTTCCGTCCGGACAGCCAGTCGGAGATATGTCCGTCACCTTTCCATAGGCTCCCGAAACAATCGTCCCCTCGGAATCTTCTTTCCGCTTTGTCATCATACGGAACTGCGAAACCGCCGTGATGGCCGCAAGCGCCTCACCGCGGAAACCCAATGTTAAAATAGAGGAAAGATCTTCAGCAGTATGGATTTTGCTTGTAGCATGACGGCGCACGGATGTGACCGCATCCTCTCCGCTCATACCGCAGCCGTTATCCGCAACACGCAGGAAAGAAACGCCGCCCTTTGCAATTTCAACCGTAATGGAAGTGGCGCCGGCGTCGATGGAGTTTTCCACCAGCTCTTTCACCGCAGAGGCAGGTCTTTCCACTACCTCACCCGCCGCAATCAGATTGGCAACGGAGATATCCAGAACATTGATAATTCCCACGTACGATTCCTTTCTCCGGATATTCCGGCCACTTAATTTCCGAGTATCTTTTTCAGTTCAAATACAAGATTCAAAGCCTCAAGCGGCGAAATGGTATTGAGATCCGTGTTTCTCAGCTTATCGCAAACCTCTGCCTCATTAAAGCTTTCAAACGACATCATGCCGTTTTTTTCCGGCTCTTTTTCCTTCCTATGCGTGTTTTGGGATTCCGGCAACGCACCGGATTCGATACCGGCCAGAATTTCTTTCGCACGCTTGATGACCTCCCGCGGAACCCCGGCAAGCTGCGCGACCTCGATTCCATAGCTGTCGTCAGCCGCTCCTCTGACGATTTTCCGAAGGAACGTGATGCCGTCCCCTTTTTTCTTAGCGGCAATATTGTAGTTGACAACCCCGTCAAATTCATCCGCAAGCGTTGTCAGTTCATGATAGTGCGTGGCAAACAGTGTTTTCGCCCCGATTTTCTTGCCCAAGGTATATTCCGCCACGGCGCGCGCAATGCTCATGCCGTCAAATGTGCTGGTGCCGCGTCCGATCTCATCGTAAATAATCAGGCTTGACTTTGTTGCGTTCGCAAGGATATAGGCAACTTCATTCATCTCCAGCATAAAAGTGGATTGCCCCATTGCCAAATCATCCGACGCTCCCACGCGCGTGAATACCTTATCGATGACACAAAGCCTTGCTTCGCGCGCCGGCACAAAGGAACCAATCTGTGCCATAATACAAATAAGAGCAACCTGCCGCATATAAGTGGATTTGCCCGCCATATTGGGACCGGTAATCAGCATAAAGCGGTTGTTTTTGCAATCCAGATCCGTGTCATTCGGAACGAAAAACGAATCTCTTGCACACTGCTCAACTACAGGATGCCGGCCGTCACGGATGGAAATGACGTCTCCATATCCCACCTCAGGACGACAATAGCCGTTTCGGCCCGCTACTTCGGCAAGCGAACAGTATACATCAAGTTTCGCCAGCAAATATGCCGTTTTCTGGATTCTGTGGACATTTTCTGCCACACGCATACGGATATCGCAGAAAAGCTGATATTCAAGCGCCACCCGTTTTTCTCCGGCACCAAGCACCTGAGACTCCATGTCCTTGAGCTCCTCGGTAATGTACCGTTCGCCGTTTGCAAGCGTCTGCTTGCGGATATACCTGTCCGGCACACTGTTCATATAAGATTTGGAAACCTCTATGTAATAACCGAAAACACGGTTGTATCCGATTTTCAACGTCTTGATTCCCGTTGCTTCACGCTCGGTTTCCTCAATTTTCTGAATCCATCCGCGGCTGTTCTTTTCAATTTCGGCAAGATGATCCACATTCGCATGATATCCTTCTCTGATAAAACCGCCCTCGCGTACGGAGAACGGCGGATCATCCACAATCGAGGCACTAATCAGTTCATAAATATCCGAAAGCGTGTCGATTTCCTCATAAATTCCTGCCAGCTCCTCACAGACGAATGAAGCCAGTCTTGCCCGGATAGCGGGAAGCTTTCCTGCGGTCTGTGCCACTGCGCGCAAATCTCTGGCATTTGCCGTTCCATAAACAATGCGTGTAATCAGTCTCTCAAGATCAAGCACGCCTGAAAGTGCCTCCGAAAGCTCACCCCGTTCCATCACATGCTCATAAAGCTCCGCTACAGCCGCCTGCCTGCGGTTGATATGATAGGGGTTCTTCAGTGGCTGATCGATGAATTTGCGAAGCAGTCTCGCACCTGCCGCTGTTTTGGTTCGGTCAAGCACCCAGAGTAGCGTCCCTTTTTTCTCGGCACGGCGCATTGTTTCGCAAAGCTCGAGATTCCGGCGTGTATTTACATCAATCTCAAGGTACTGGCCATTCTGATAATAATTCAGCGCGCCAAGATTCTCGAGATTGTTTTTCTGCGTCTCTTCTACGTAGGAAAGCAGCCCTCCGAGCGCACGCAGCGCCGGATCGTCCGGATTTTCAAATTCTCCCGGAATACTGGTAAAATGCTCTCTCACACGCCGCATCGAATCCTCCGCGGAAAACCGTGCCTCTTCATTCTGGTTGATGACCGCCGAAAGTCTGTCGCGAAGGAAATCCGCAGCCGTTTGGATTTCTTTTGCGGAGGTATTGACAAGGATCTCCCGCGGCGCATAGGCGCCAAGTTCTCCGATAAACTGCGTCATACGGTGCTCTCCCTCAAAAGATGTCGCCGCGACATGGCCGGTGGAAATATCCGCAAAAGCAGCCCCGATGGCATTCTTTGCGACATAAACCGCGCAGATATAATTGTTTTTCTTTTCATCGAGAAGTGAAGATTCCGTGAGAGTTCCCGGCGTGATCATGCGGATAACATCCCGCTTGACAATGCCCTTGGCAAGCGCCGGATCCTCAAGCTGCTCACAGATGGCAACCTTGTAGCCTCGTGCGACAAGCTTTCCGATATAGCCCTCGACAGCATGATACGGAACACCGCACATCGGCGCGCGTTCATTCTCGCCGCAATCCCTGCCTGTCAGCGTCAGATCAAGCTCCGCCGACGCCACCTTTGCGTCGTCAAAGAACATCTCATAGAAATCTCCGAGACGATACATCAAAATATATTCGCGGTATTTATCTTTGATTTCAAAGTATTGCTGCATCATCGGTGTCATATGCAGTTCCTCGCTTTATATTTCTTCTCAAATTCTTTTGACCTCTAAATAACCTCTCCCCACAATGTGAACGGAGCGGATTTTGTAATTTTAACCTGAATAAACTTTCCGGTCATTCCGTCTTCTCCGTCAAACAGGACGATTTTATTTCCCTCTGTCCTGCCGGCAAACTTGTCCGGATTGGTTTTACTTCTGCCTTCCGCGAGTACGCGCAAAACCCTTCCGACAAGAGGAAGATTTTTTTCAAGGGAAATTTCAGTCTGAAGCGCAAGCAGTTTTGCCATTCTGTCTCTTTTGACGTCTTCCGGTACCTGATTTTCCATTTCCGCCGCCGGCGTTCCCGCTCGTTTGGAATAGAGAAAAGAATATACCATATCGTAGCGTACCTCGCGCAGGATGGAAAGAGTATCCTCAAAATCCTCCTCGGTTTCTCCGGGGAAACCGACGATAATATCGGACGTGACCGTGATATCCGGCATCCTTTCCCGCATATATCGAACAAGGGACAGATACGATTCCCTTGTATAGTTCCGGTTCATCTCATGCAGGATCCGGTCAGAACCCGACTGTACCGGCAGATGAAATTGCCGTGCAATTTTCGGATATGCCGCCATCGTATCTATGAGTTCATGGGATGCGTCTTTCGGATGGCTTGTCATAAACCGAATGATAAAATCACCCGGCAGTTCTGCAATTTTTCGCAAAAGCGCTGAAAAATCACAATCCCAGCCGGAATATTTTCCATAGGAATTGACGTTCTGGCCGAGCAGCGTAATCTCGCGGCACCCATTCTCCACAAGTCCCTGTATCTCGGAAAGAATATCCTCCGGTCTTCGGCTGCGTTCCCCTCCGCGCACATACGGAACAATACAGTACGTGCAGAAATTGTTGCATCCATACATGATGCTCACCCATGCACGGAACGGACTTTCTCTTGTGACAGGAATTCCCTCCGCAATCACCGGCGCCCCTTCATTGGGAAAGAACAGCCGCTTGTCCTCTGTTATGACACGGTATAAAATTTCGGGCAGACGCCATAAATATTCGGTGCCAAAGACAAAATCAATATAAGGATAGCTTTTGCGAAGTCGGTCGTTCATATCCGGCTTTGATACCATACAACCGCAGATTCCAATAAGAAGGGACGGTTTCTTTGCTTTAAGATGTTTATAACCACCCGTAATGGAAAGCGCCTTTTTTTCCGCATGATCGCGGATGGCGCAGGTATTCACGATAATCAAATCCGCAGATTCCACCGAAGACGCTGGCGCATAGCCCATCTCGCGGAGCATACCGGCAATGCGCTCGCTGTCCGCTTCATTCTGCTGACAGCCATATGTGACAACAAAAGCTGTCTTCGGACCGTCAGAGATTTTTTCTCTGATCTTTGTCATATAATCCCATTGTGCTTCTATTTCCTGCGGCAAGATTTCCCTTACCGTTTTTTCCACACGTCTGTTCATACTTCCTCCGTATCCGCCTCTTTGAAAACCGTCAATCGGGAGATATTTACAAAATCCCCCATAATAATATCATATTATAATATAATTTTTGGATTCCGTCAAGCCATGCGAGAACCAAAAAATATATTGTTTACAAATGGAAATCGAAAAGCACGATTTTGCCTGCCTCAAGCAAAATTTCTTTCGCCTTTGCCGTTATCTGAAGTCTTCTTAAAAATTCGTCAAAAAGATTTTCGCTTTTTTGTATCCGAAAAGAGTAATTTTCCTCTTGACAAGCCGTGTATTTTGTGCTATACTCTGTAAAGCTGTTTGCTTTACAGCATTGCGGAGGCGTCCGATGTTTGAAAAAAACTTGCGGTTTATTCTGCTCTTCGATATCTATGGTGAGCTTCTCACCGAAACACAGAGAACCATGTTTCATTTCTATTATAACGAGGATCTGTCTCTCGCGGAAATCGCCGAAAATATGGGAATGACAAGGCAAGGGGTTCGTGACAGCATCAAGAGGAGTGAAGAAACGCTCCTTGTTTTGGAAGAAAAATTGGGACTTGCAGACAAGTTTGGCCAAATGGAAAAGGCGATTACCGGCGCGGAGCATATCCTTAACAAGTTAAAAGCAAAATATCCGGCGGATGCTATTCAGTTCGATAGGATCACAGATCTGCTTGGCTCCGTCAAGTTGTAACCTATCGCCTCGAAACGGAGGAAACCATGTTTCAGAATCTTCAGGAAAAACTCGCGGAAGCTTTTAAGAAATTCCGGAACAAGGGCACCCTTACCGAAAAGGACGTAAGGGAGGGCATGCGCGCGGTTAAGCTTGCCTTGCTCGAAGCCGACGTGAATTTCAAAGTCGTACGCGAATTCATCAATAAAGTCACAGACCGTGCCGTAGGCTCAGAAGTTTTAGAAAGCCTTATGCCCGCGCAACAGGTTATCAAAATTGTCAACGAGGAATTAACTGCCTTGATGGGTGGAACCCAGTCAAAATTGCAGATTGCTTCAAAACCGCCGACAATCGTCATGATGGTCGGTCTGCAAGGCGCCGGCAAAACAACCCACACGGGTAAGCTTGCGGCCATGATGAAAAAGCAAGGCAAAAATCCCCTGCTTGTTGCCTGTGACGTCTATCGTCCCGCTGCCATACGGCAGCTTCAAATTGTCGGAGAAAAAGCCGGCGTCGCAGTTTACGCGGAAGATGATAAAACTTCTCCAGTCAAAATTGCGAAAAACGGTCTTGCCTATGCCAAGAAAAACGGCTATGATATGGTGTTTATCGATACGGCGGGAAGACTGCAGATTGACGAAGTTATGATGGAAGAACTGCGGGAAATCAAGCGGGAAACAGAACCGACTGAAATCCTGCTCACCATTGACGCTATGGCAGGACAAGATGCCGTAAGTGTTGCCGAAACTTTCAATGATATGCTCGATATCACAGGGGTCATCGTGACAAAGCTGGACGGCGACACACGTGGCGGTGCTGCCCTTTCTGTGAAATATGTTACCGGAAAACCGATTAAATTTATCGGGACAGGCGAAAAACTGGATGCAATCGAACCGTTTTATCCTGACCGGATGGCGTCCCGAATCCTTGGCATGGGCGATATGCTCTCTCTGATTGAAAAAGCAGAGCAGAATTTCGATATGAAAAAAGCCGCCGAGCTAGAGGAAAAACTACGGAAATCCCGCTTCACGCTGACAGATTATCTCGAACAGATGAACCAGCTAAAAAACATGGGATCGCTCGAATCTCTTGTCGGCATGATGCCCGGCATGTCCCCGGGGAAATTAAAGGATGCCAATATTGATGAAAAACTCATCGCAAAAACCGAAGCCATCATCCTTTCGATGACGCCGGCAGAACGTGAAAAGCCGGAAATCATCAACTATTCCAGGAAAACCCGTATTGCAAAAGGTTCCGGTACTTCCATTGAAGATATTAACCGTCTTCTGAAACAATTCGATCAGACAAATAAACTCATGAAACAGTTTGCCGGTGGAAAAGGAAATAAAAAATTCGGCAAATTTGGTAAATTACCGTTTTAATGTTAATGATTCAGGCGATATCCTATCGGTTGAAAAATTATAGAAAATGATTATTTTTGGAGGAAACAAACATGTCAGTTAAAATCAGACTCAAAAGAATCGGTGCAAAGAAAACACCTTTTTATCGTGTCGTAGTCGCAGATTCCCGCTATCCCCGCGACGGAAGATTTATCGAGGAACTCGGATACTACAATCCGCTGAGCGAACCGGTCGATATTAAAATCGATTCCGAAAAGGCAAAAAAATGGATTGCAAGCGGCGCTCAGCCGACGGAAACTGTCAAGAGCCTGCTGAAAAAAGCGGGCATCACCGAGTAATCCGGAGATACGGGAATGACCGATTTAAAAGAAACGCTCGCCAATATTGCGAGAGCGATTGTTGACAATCCCGATGAAGTTACCGTAATCGCTGCGAATGAAACCGATAACAGCATCAAGCTTCAGCTTTCAGTCGCACCATCCGACATGGGAAAAGTAATCGGGAAACACGGAAAAATCGCTAAGGCGATTCGTCAGCTGATGAAAGCGGCAGCCAGCGGAACCGGAAAAAAAGTAACAGTCGATATTGAATAATAAAAATGATAAATACTGAAATGATGTATTGATAATAGCACAGGCGGTGGAGAAACGGATTTCCACCGCTTTTTCTTTTGAAAACAGTAAAATATATATTGACAATGTTCTATCTGACGTATATAATAATATATAGATATTTATCTATGGAAGAGTGGTTACAAATGGATGAGAAAAAAGTGGCAACGATCTTCAAAGCGTTTTGCGATGAAAACCGCATTAAAATTATAAAATTATTGCGTTCAGGTGAAAAATGTGCCTGCAAGCTGTTGGAAGAAATCCATGTGACTCAGCCGACACTTTCACACCATATGAAAATACTTTGTGACGCCGAAATCGTTGTCAGCCGCAAAGAGGGAAAATGGACGCACTATTCTATCTCTGAAAAAGGTGTAGAACAAGCAAAAGAATGTTTACAACAATTGACAAAAATTTGATGTTGAATTTAAAAATAAGTCGTGCCCGGAAAAATGAGAAATCAAAGCTTTTCCGCACGACTTATGTTCAAGCTTATAAATAGACGCATTTCAATATGACTATATGAAAGGAATATTCTATGAAAACACTGAAAATAGCTTGGGACTTTTTTCAAAACGAAGTTCTCGGTATGAGCTGGCTGAATAGGATCATTACAACAATATTGGATGCCTGCGGTTTAGATACGGAAAGCAGAATTGGCGGCAGCATTCGTTTTTTTATTTACGATACCATAAAAATTATGGTACTTCTCGGCGTTTTAATTTTCATTATCTCATATATTCAAAGTTATTTTCCGCCTGAAAGAACAAAAAAGATACTCGGCAGATTTCACGGAATAGGGGCGAATATCATTGCAGCCTTACTCGGAACGGTAACGCCGTTTTGTTCCTGCTCTTCTATTCCCTTGTTTATCGGATTTACAAGCGCGGGCTTACCGCTTGGCGTTACGTTCTCTTTTCTGATTTCTTCGCCAATGGTTGACATTGGCAGCCTTGTTCTGCTGATGAGCATTTTCGGTTGGAAAGTAGCTGTTATTTATGTGGTTCTTGGTTTGATTATCGCTGTTATCGGCGGCACTTTCATCGAAAAATTACATCTTGAAAATCAAGTGGAAGAATACATCAGAGGCGCTCATGCCATTGATGTTCCGCAAGAAGAACTGCATTTTAAAGATCGTATGAAATATGCTTGGGAACAGGTTGTTTCGACAGCGAAAAAGGTATCTCCTTATGTTTTGATTGGCGTTGGTATCGGTGCAATCATTCACAACTGGATACCCGAAGATTTCATTGTAAAAGTGCTTGGTGACAACAATCCGCTCGGTGTTGTACTTGCCACGATTGCGGGTATCCCGATGTACGCAGACATTTTCGGCACAATTCCGATTGCGGAGGCTTTGCTTGCAAAAGGTGCCCTGCTCGGTGTTGTACTGTCTTTTATGATGGGCGTGACTACACTTTCTCTTCCCTCAATGATTATGCTTCGCAAAGCAGTGAAGCCAAAGCTGCTTGGCATTTTCATTGCGATATGTACAGTCGGTATTATCGTTGTAGGTTATTTCTTCAACGCAATACAATATTTCATTGTTTAAATTTAGGAGGTTATCATAATGGCATTATTTGGTTTTGAAAAGAAAAAGAAAGAAGGAAAGAAAATACCCGCCTCAGCTTGTAGCTGCGGTTGTTCTGCAAATGAATCGCAAAAAATAACAAACGATTTCTGTCCCGATGCAAAAGAGAGTATCTGCTGTATCAAAGTATTAGGTGCAGGCTGCAAATCCTGCCACGAGCAGTATGAGAATGTGAAACAAGCGGTAAGAGATATGGGACTTTCCGTAGAGGTTGAATATATTACCGATATGCAGAAAATAATGGAATACGGCGTTATGAGTATGCCTGCCCTTGTTGTTAATGAAAAGGTTGTTGCTATGGGCAAGGTATTGAAATCTGCCGATGTGATGGCCCTGTTACATAAGTTAGGATTTCAACAATAAATAAGAAAAAAACAGCCTTTCACAGCCGTCGATGTGAAAAGCAGAATCATCCAGCAAAATGATTAACTCATCATTTTTTGCTTTTCTCTTGACTTTTTCTATTGAAACAATTACAATATAGAAAAAGGGGAATGAAGTTCTCCCTCGGCATTGCCGAAACCGCTTGATAAAGCTAATGACTTCTGCATGTATGCAGAAGTCTTCTTTTATAAAAAGCCGACAATTTCTGCATACATGTGGGAATTGCCGGCTTTTTTGTATCAAAGGAGGATTTTGTATGTTGACATCACTTGCTTTTATTTTTCTGATTGGGCTATCCATGGCTGCCATTTGTCAGAAATTAAAATTGCCACGTATCATTGGTATGCTGATTACAGGCATTGTTTTAGGGCCGTATGTATTGGATTTATTAGATCCATCTATCTTATCCATATCGTCAGAATTGCGACAAATGGCGCTGATTATCATTCTTCTGAAAGCAGGGCTTTCCCTTGACCTTTCGGATTTGAAAAAAGTTGGTCGTCCGGCGATTATGATGTCATTCGTACCGGCAAGTTTTGAAATCTTAGCGTTCTTCCTTTTTGCGCCTTATTTGCTCGGTGTTTCAAGGATGGAAGCTGCCGTTATGGGTGCCGTTCTCGGTGCTGTTTCGCCTGCAGTAGTTGTTCCGAGAATGGTACAACTTATGGATAGCAAATATGGTACAGAAAAAAGCATTCCGCAGTTGGTAATGGCGGGTGCTTCTTGTGATGATATTTTTGTTATTGTTCTATTTACCACCTTTGTCAGTATGGCGCAGGGCGGTCATGTCAATATTATGGACTTTGTTAATATTCCGATTTCTATGATACTTGGTATTTTATTAGGAGCCGTTGTCGGTTATGTGCTTTCAATTTTCTTTGAAACGGCATACGCACATAAGCATTGTGTCCGAAACAGTATGAAAGTCATTATCATTCTTGGTGTTTCTTTTATGCTTATGGCAATAGAAACATGGACAGAAGGGTTTGTATCCATTTCGGGTCTATTGGCCATTGTAAGCATGGCTTGTATACTAAAAATGAAAAGCATTGCCTTTGTTTCGAAAAGATTGTCTGAAAAATTCGGGAAACTATGGATAGCCGCTGAGGTCATTCTTTTTGTACTGGTAGGCGCAGCCGTCGATATTCGCTATACAATGGAGGCGGGTTTGACTGCTATTGCCATGATTTTTCTTGCGCTTCTGTTCCGAGGAATCGGTGTTTCTGTTTGCCTAGTTAAGACACAACTGAATTGGAAAGAACGGCTTTTTTGCGTGATTGCATATTTGCCAAAGGCAACCGTTCAAGCCGCCATTGGCTCTATACCATTGGCTATGGGATTACCTTGCGGTCAAATTGTTTTATCGGTTGCCGTATTGGCCATTCTTGTTACCGCCCCGCTTGGAGCAATTGGAATAGACTTAACCTATAAGAAATTGTTGATACGGGAAGGTGCGAGCGATCATGAGTGAGTGGATTTTTTGTCCTATCTATAGCAGAAATCATAAAATAAAAAAGAAACGGGAATCAAAAACTTTCCCCTTTACGATTCGAAGTGTTGGCAAAAGTCAACCATCCATGCAAAAAACTTTCCTATCAATATTCAAAAAACACAGG
Source organism: uncultured Eubacteriales bacterium (assembly GCA_900542425.1). Lineage (GTDB taxonomy): Bacteria > Bacillota > Clostridia > Oscillospirales > CAG-272 > QALR01. Next base: position 6,127 of record UQNQ01000003.1, on the reverse strand, counting down.
AACACCTGATAACAGGTGTTCCTGTGTTATATAAGCGCTGCTTCAAGCATCCTGCGATGCCTGAAAATCCAATAAAGGCTGCGACATCTCCATGCGAACCCCCAAAGCTCACCGACACTTTGAACCGTAAGTTTGGGATCGATCGCCTCATGCGCAGTTTCACATACAATCACGTCGATTATCCGGTCCAGTATATTGGCTCTTTCCTTCCCGCAAAGCCCATAGCCATCACAGAGGATCCGAACCTGCTCCGCCCTTAATTCAGGAGAAGGAAGTCCGTGCATTTCCGCAATATCGTCATCGTAAAGTTGACAAAACAGCCAACAAACTCTGGCAAGTTCTACCATCGGATCAAGCGGTCCCGCGTATTCCCAATCAATCAGTACATATGGCATACCGTTCAACGTAAGCATATTCCACGGAGCGATATCGCCATGACACCAAATACGACCAGTATCTCCGATTTCCCTTAGATACCATGACCGGTATCGCAAAGGAGCTTCCGGAATATAGCTTCTTCCTGCATCATGAAGTGCACGAACCAGCCCGCCAATAACAAACAAGGACTCATTCGTCCATGGGCCAGGATGCACCGTTTCCGCCTGCACAAATCGGTAATGTTCTTTGCCATCGGCAAGGAAAAGAGGTGTCTCGACCGGTAGATTTTTTTCCGCTAAATACCGTAGAAACCGGAAAATTTCCGACGAACAAGAATCAGCGTCCCGTATCATTTCACAGCCGTTCCACAAGACGTTTTTTCCACTGTTCTCAGATAAATTCATGGAATTCGATTCCATAAGATACCTCTCAAACTTGTTTTTTCTTAATTGTACCATATGATAGAAAATCCTGCAAGAAAAATCTCCAGGGTTCCATAACATCCTCACATTTCTCTTGAAACGGGAATTTTCAATTTTCTTCTAAAATTTGTTTTTTTATCTGCTGAAATTCCTCCTCTGTGAGTATGCCCCGTTCCCAAAGCTCTTCATATTTTATCAGGATTTCCGCAGTCAATACGGATTTCTTATCGCAAGTCTCACCTCTTTTTTCTTTGATATAAAGGGCATGGAGCATTGCGACAGGAAACAAAAAAGTCCCGTATACCCACCACGGAAAAAAACGCTCTCCCTTATTTCCGGCGATAAACGCCGGCGTCAATCCAAGTACACAGCAAACCAGCAAACTCACAATTTCTATTTCCCATGCCATATCGTTCTGTCCCCCTGAAAGACGGAATATTCTTATTTTTCCGAATATTTCTTATTATAGTACATATATTTACTAACGTCAATAGTAAATTTTTTTACTTGATATAATAAAACAGGGTGACACATATGAATTATACAAAGCGTATCCGAGATTTACGGGAAGATCATGACAAAACACAGCAAGAAATTGCAGAAATACTTCATACCTCTCAAACGATGTATGCACGCTATGAACGCGGCGCCAATGAACTGCCGATCCGACATTTGATAACTCTTTGTGATTATTATCATGTATCCGCCGATTATATCCTCGGAAGAAGCAACAAAAAACAATAGAAAAAATCCGGTATAAACCGGATTTTTTCTATTGTAAATCAGCTTATGCTCGCTTGGTTATTATAAAATGAAGTCAAGAAGGCCTGTAGCCTTCCGTTTTCTGTCTGACCGAAAATCTCTTCCGGAGAGCCCTCAGCGGCAATGACACCGTCATCCATAAAGATAATTTTATCTGAAACATCACGAGAAAATGTCATTTCATGTGTTACGATAATCATCGTCATATTTTCCGCCGCAAGTCCTTTGATGATTTTCAGCACTTCACCTGTAATTTCCGGATCCAGTGCCGATGTCGGTTCGTCAAAACACAGGATATCCGGATTCAAAGCCAAGGCTCGCGCAATCGAAACACGCTGCTGCTGTCCGCCCGAAAGCTGACAGGGATAAAAATCACGTTTATCGGAAAGCCCGACCTTAGATAAAAGCTCCAGCGCTTTTTCCGTTTCTTCATGCAGCAGTTCTTCTCGTTTCTCACGTGAAAGTTTTTGCTTTTTGCAAAGCTCACGAATACGAAGCCCGGGCGCAAGCGTAATATTTTCCAATGCGGTATACTGGGGAAACAGATGAAAAGCCTGAAATACGAGTCCAAAGCTAAGTCGCTCTTCTCTCAATGCTCTATCATCCATCCGTCGGCTTTCCGCATCAAAAATCTTGTTTCCGCCGACAATGATTTCCCCGGAATCCGCTGTTTCCAAGGAATTGATGCACCGCAGCAGTGTGGTTTTTCCACTGCCTGAGGAGCCGATAATAGAAAGCACCTGCCCCTTTTCCATTGTAAAATCAATTCCTTTTAAAACCTCTGTTCCCTCAAAGCTTTTGGTCAAACCTTTTACCTCAAGAAACACCGCGCATCCTCCTTATGCCTTAAAATAAGACAGCTTTTTCTCCGCATACCCGAAAAGAAGTGTCAGAACGCCTACAAAAATCAAATAGAATACAGCTGTATAAAACAGCGGCCATGTAAGCGCCTGTGTCGCTGCCATATCCTTGGAGCGCTTGATAATTTCCGGAATGGCGATGACGTTGGCAAGCGCAGTATCCTTCACAAGCGTAATGACTTCATTGGACATCGGCGGAAGAATTCGTTTCACAACCTGCTTGAAAATCACCTTTCGGAAGATTTGTCCTCTTGTCATTCCCAGCACCTGTCCCGCCTCGTACTGACCTTTGGAAATACTTTCGATTCCGCCGCGGAAAATTTCCGAAAAATAGCAGGCATAGTTGATGACAAACGCAATCAGAACCGCACAAAAGCTGCCGTAGTATAACAGCGTTCCACTTCCTAAAAGCTGGGTGAAATAACGGTCAAGACTATCAAATATATTGCCGCTGCCATTTCCGAGAAGGCCCGGAAGATAATAGATCATGCAGATAAAAAGCATCAGAGGGATTCCGCGTATGATCCATACAAAAACCCGGCTCACTACTTTGACCGGCTTCCAGCGGCTCATGGTGCAAAAGGAAAGTCCAAGTCCCAACGGCAATGCGAAAATCAGCGTCAGAAGGAACAAAAGACAAGTCAACCCGAAGCCATGAAGCAGATCGAGTGTTATTTGCCAGAACGTCATATGATTTCTCCGTTATCGTTCATTTCTATCCTATCCTGCGGTTATTTTTGATCGGAAAAATCCGTGATAACCGTTGTTGCAACGCCGTATTTTTCAGCAAGCTTCGCAATTGTACCATCTGCCGCAAGCTCTTCCAGCGCGCCGTTGACTTTTGCGGTAAGATCGCTTCCCTTACGGAATCCGATTGCATAATATTCCGCGTCACTGGAAACCGCATCTGCGACCGCAAGTCCCGTATAATCGCCCTTGCCGACATACGCTTTGGCAAGCTGCTCATCCAGCACGACAAAATCCACCGTACCGAGAGCCAATTCCTGCAGAGCCTCCAGCTGGGAGACAGCATCTTTTTTGATACATCCTGTCAGGTTATCCAAATAGGTATATCCGGCAGAGCCTTTTTCCGCGCTTCCGACCTTACCCGCAAAGGAATCCATCCCTGTAACGGTTGCCGCAAATTCTTCTGTTGTAACAACTACCTGTTTATTTAACATATAATTGTAGGAAAAATCAACCTTTTCACTTCTGGCAACGCCGTCATCATCGGCGGTATTTGCCGTAAAGCCGTTCCAAAGACAGTCAACGGTTCCGCCGTTGAGTTCCATATACTTGTTGTTCCAGTCAATCCGTTTAAACGAAACTGTATAGCCGAGTTTCTCAAATACCGCTTCGGCAAGCTCCGTATCAAATCCGACAAGCTTTCCCGATTCATCCTCATAGTTCATCGGTTCATAGATCGTATATCCGACCACCACCATCTCTTTCTGACCGCAGGATGCGAAAAGCATTACAACCAGAAAAGCCGCCAACATAACTGCAAATAATTTTTTCATTGTTCATAGTCCTTTCACTTTTGTTTTAGTGTAGTAAAATGATAGCATATTGCTTTTGCTTTGTCAAGGGCTTTTTTTAAATTCCCCCCGTTTTTATTAAGAAAAACAATTCTTTTTAATGGTGGGGCAGTGTCAAAATTTTGCCGCTGCCAAAGCATCGAAAAAGCCGGCACCTTTTTAGGCACCGGCTTTTATAAATTTTTTCAGACGGATTCTATTTCCGTTCTGGGGATAATTTTGATTCCCTGTTTACAGAATAATACAAATCAATCCGCCGCTTCCCTCGTTGATGATGCGCTGGAGTGTCTCGGAAAGCTTCGCGCGCGCGTCGTCCGGCATATGAGAAAGTTTGTTGTGCAAGCCTTCATTCATCAGTTCATAAAGCGATTTTCCAAACAGATTGGTATCCCAAATTTTTCTCGGGTCCGTTTCAAATTCGCGAAGCAGGAAGCCAATCAGCTCTTCTGACTGCTGTTCGGTCCCGACAATCGGCGATACTTCCGCCGTAATATCTGCTTTAATCATATGAATGCTCGGCGCGGAAGCACGCAGCTTTACGCCGTAGCTGCCCGACTGTTTCACCATCTGAGGCTCTTCGAGCGTCAAATCATAAAGATCCGGCATAACGATGCCATATCCGGTTTCTTCCACCTCATCCAGTGCCGTCTTCACCTTATCATATTGCTTTTTGATGTCAGCAAGTTCAACGAGCTGTTTCATAAGTGCCTCATCGCCGTCAATATCAAACCCCGTAAGCTCTCCAATCAGCTGATAGAAGAGTCCGTCGACCAGTTCCATTGTGATTTTCGCGCAGCCGCAGCCAAGATCGATTTTATCGATTCTGACATCTTTAATATACTCATTTTCAGTCGCTTTTTCAAAACACTTGGCAATATCACCCGTTCTCGTGACATTGGCAGCACAGCTGGAGATAGTGTCATAAACAGAACGATGAATCACATGAGAGCTGTCCAGCGCATTCATATAATCCGGAAGATCAACGGAAATTTCCGTAACTGGGAATTCAAGAAGTACAAGCTCAAGAATATGACGGATATCATTTTTGTCCAGTTCCAAGCAGTTTACAAGCGCAACAGGCGCATTGTAACGCTCTTCAAGGAAAAGCGCCAAGGATACCGCTTCCTCGCTTTCCGGTCTCGCGGAATTCAGTACGATAACAAACGGTTTGTTGATAGCATGTAACTCGGATGCAATACGTGCTTCACTGTCAACATAATTCTCACGGGAAAGCTCTCCGAAGCTGCCGTCGCAGGTTACAAGCACGCCGATGGTAGAATGATCCGTAATGACCTTTTGTGTTCCGATTTCCGCCGCTTTGTCAAACGGCATACTCTCATCGGACCACGGTGTCATCACCATACGCGGCTTATCCCCTTCAAAATTTCCCAGTGCTTCGGGAACAATGTAACCGACGCAGTCAATCATTTTAACGGAAAGTGTAGCACCTCCGTCAAGCGTTACTTCTACCGCCTCGTCAGGAATGAATTTCGGCTCCGTTGTCATAACGGTCTTCCCCGCCGCCGACTGCGGCATTTCATCCTTGGCACGCTGTCTGTCATATTCATTTTTAATGTTCGGAATCACCAATGTTTCCATAAATTTCTTGATAAACGTCGATTTTCCCGTTCTGACCGGTCCGACGACGCCGATATAAATATCTCCGCCGGTGCGCGCCGCAATATCCTTGTAAATATTGGTATTTGCCATATTTCCCTCCGCATTGATACATGATTTTGTTTGCTATATGCTTATGCGGCTCGTTCGGGTTTTATGACAAAAAACGGACATTCTTTCCCACAGAGCAAAAAGGAAAGAAAAATCTCGTCTGCAGGATTGTTTTTTCAGATTTCCTATATAAAAAACGACAGGGCGCTCCGCAACGCGCCCTGCCGTTTTTCTTTAGGAGTGCGTGATAAGCATGAACTTATTCACGCTATATGATAAAAAGCTCTCGCTTTCTATCTCATAATAAACCGGTCATCCATCGCAACAGCGGCAGAACTTCCGGCAAGGATTGTCTGCGGTCCCGGTCCTGTCTGACTTATAAAATCATTTTCACTTTTCTATCTGTATATATGAATCTCCTTTCACTCGCCCCCCGTTTTCCGAAAAACAAAAAACGAGGTACCCCGTGAGGGGGTACCCCGTGAGAAGCGTTTTTGCG
>UQNQ01000002.1 GCA_900542425.1 uncultured Eubacteriales bacterium | reverse complement strand
ATTAAATATATTGAAATTTTACGAAGAAAGTGATGTACTGATATTAGTTAGAATCTATAACAAACAGAAAGGGAGCTTCTAATTATGAAAAAACTAACTGCAATCGGTCTTATTTTCGTTATGCTGCTTTCCGTATTTTCACTGACATCATGTGGAAAAGTGACGGCATATTCCCTTATTACGGATGCACAGGAAAAAATGAACGCGCTTGATTCCTGCGACTATGATATGGATTTATCCATCACAATGGACATGGGAATCATGGGAGGAAAAATCGAAATTCCTGCAAAAGTAAACATAAAAGGCGCCGGGCTTACAGGAGAAAATCCGGTTTCACTTATGACCATAGAGATGGGTCTTTTAGAGTCTATTTTTGGAGATAACACCCTGGTGGTATATACAGAAGGTGAATGGATTTACATGGTTGCCGGCGGGGAAGGCAGAAAAGAAAAAATAGAGACGGATAATACAGAAGAAGAGCAAGAGACGCTCGACGTGCTTGAAGCAGATATAAATGACTTAATACAGAAAATATATTCCGAAGAAGCCATGAAAGATTTGGAGGTCATAGAAAATGAAGACGGAACCCGTTCTGTTTCCATGACGGTGCCGGATGAAGTTCTTGAAGGCTTTTGTGATTCTCTTTTAGACCTTATATCAAAAACGGGAACGGAGACTGAAGGGGAAAGCACAATCGGGGAATTTTCTGTTTCCAACGTTATATTAGACCTTGTTGTAAATAAAGAAGGATATCTTTCCAAGGAGGACATGGGTTTGGATATCACTGTTAAGGTCGCTGCTGAGGAAGGTGTTTCTTTCTCTATCACGATGAATTTTGAGATGTCTTTGGCGTTTAAGGATCCCGGCACAGCAGTTACGGTAACACCGCCTGAGGGATATCAAGATTTCCCTGAAACAGACTTTGGTTTTAATTTGGATAATGAAACGACGATTTGATTAAAAAAGGAAAGAACCACCGATTGTTCGGTGGTTCTTTCTCTTGTAAGAAGCACTTGCTGCTTTGTCTTTAGAAGAAGGATGAAAAGGATAATATTTTATGCATATTTGTATCACATAAAGAGACAGTATGCTTTTATATTTAACATCATTAAGCAGCTTTGCTTAAGTCAAAACGGGAAAGCTTCCCCCTTTTTTATAGGATAGCCCACTTTTCTGCGGGAGGTTCGGAAAAAAGATAAAAATGATTTCACCTGCCGAACAACAAGCGCCCTTCGGAAAATGCCCGAAGGGCGCTTGTTTATCCGTGGTATAGCTTTTTCGTTTGGTATTGTGGCTCGCAGGTCAAATTGACGCCGAGCTTTTTAAACACATTTTCATCGACACGTGAAAGGATAACGGATGAGTGCACTTCCGTCCCGCGCAGCTTAGGAAGCTGAGCCAAGGCGAGAGCGGCTTCCTTGTTTTCAGCAGCGGAAACAGCGAGTGCGATGAGGATTTCATCGGTATGGAGCCTTGGGTTGTGATTCCCCATATGGTTAATTTTCAAATGCTGAATAGGTTCAATTACCGTTGGAGAAATCAAGCATACCGAATCTTCGATTCCCGCGAGAATTTTCAGCGCATTTAGCAACATGGCGGAAGAAGCGCCAAGCAGTGCGCTTGTTTTTCCTGTGACAATTGTTCCGTCGGGAAGCTCGATTGCGGCGGCGGGCGCTCCGGTTTGTTCCGCCTTATCAAGCGCGGCCTTGACCGGTGCTCTCATTTCACGGGAGAGTCCCAGTTTGCTCATAATCAGTTCGATTTTCTGAACCTCACTTTTTTCTCCAAGCCCCTGACGCAGGGAACAAAGCGCAGAATAATACCGGCGGAGAATTTCTTCTGAGGCGGCCCGCTCTGCTTCGGCGTTGTCAGTGATACAAAAACCAGCCATATTGACACCCATATCCGTAGGGCTTTTATATGGAGAAAAACCGTAAATATTTTCAAACATGGTTTTTAAAACCGGGAAAATTTCAATGTCTCTGTTATAGTTGACAGTAGAAATACCATACGCCTCAAGATGATACGGATCAATCATATTGACGTCGCCCATATCTGCCGTTGCCGCTTCATAGGCGAGATTCACAGGATGACCAAGGGGCAGATTCCAAATCGGGAAAGTTTCAAATTTCGCATATCCGGCACGAATCCCTCGTTTGTGTTCGTGATAAAGCTGAGAGAGGCAGGTTGCCATTTTTCCACTACCGGGTCCCGGAGCGGTAATGACGACGAGCTCTCGGGAGGTCTCGATATAATCGTTTTTCCCGAAACCGTCGTCACTTACAATAAAAGGGACATTGGACGGGTAATCTTCAATGATATAATGCCGGTAGACCTTAACGCCAAGAGCTTCCAGCCGTTTTTGAAAGATTTCTGCCGCAGGCTGCGCGCTGTACTGGGTGATAACAACGCTCCCGACAAAAAGTCCGATGCTGCGGAAGGCGTCAATCAAACGAAGGGCATCCAGATCATAGGTGATTCCAAGGTCACCGCGCAGCTTGTTTTTTTCGATATCTCCCGCAGAAATCACGATGACAATTTCCGCTCTGTCACGGAGTTCATACAGCATTTTTACTTTGCTGTCCGGCTGAAAGCCGGGAAGAACACGGGAAGCATGATAATCGTCGAAAAGTTTTCCTCCGAATTCAAGATACAGCTTGCCTCCAAAGGAATCGATTCGTTCCAGAATTTTTTTTGACTGCATGGATATGTAGCGGTCATTGTCAAAGCAGATGGTTTTCATAATGGTCTCCTCTGATGCGATGATGGAATCATAAAACCGAAAGAATATCAATCGGTAAATTGCGTACAATTCAAATACCAATAACAAAAAATAAGGACAGCCCAGAATTTTTCTTAAGTAGAATTTCAGTTCCGCCGCTGGGAGGACGGAATGTCCCAAATATTTCTGTCAAACATTATATCACATAAAAAGCGTTTTTTCTACCGGCTTATCAAATTTTTGAGGAATTTTGACGAAAAAATCCGTCTGAAAAAAGGAAAAAAGAAAAACGGCTTTCGTTGCCTTGACAAAACCTTCGGAATGTGGTATAAGAGGAAAGGAAAATTTTTTGGAACGGAGCTGATAATTTGGAATCGCCCGAATACTACAGAAAGCTTTTGGATATGGCAGTTATGGCCGGGGAAATTATGATTCGCTCCGGAGCAGAAACACATCGTGTGGAGGATACGCTTCAGCGTATTCTCAGTACGTCAAATTTTGCGCATGCGGAATCGTTTGTATTCACAACAGGACTGATGGTAACGCTTTCGGATCCGGCAAGTGAAACCTTGTCCATTACACAGCGGATTTCAGGGACAGCTCTGAATCTTGGCAGAGTGACAGAGGTCAACAGTGTTTCACGTAATTTCTGCGATGGGAAAATCACGCTGGACGAAGCGATGGAGAGGCTTCGGGCAATTAAAAATAAAAGGCAGTATTCCAATTTTTTGACAATGATCGGGATTGTACTTGCTTCCAGTGGATTTTCCATTGTTTTTGGAGGCAGTTTCCTTGACGCGCTTGGCGCGGTTTTTTGCGGCTTGCTGCTTTCTTTTGTCCTTCTTGTGCTGGCGCCTCGAATTCGAAAGACGTTTATTGTAAGCATGATCAGTGCCGCCGTGATTACCATCGGAGCTACCGCATTTTCCTATTTCGCAGGGGAATGGACAGGGATTGCTTTTCACAGTCAATACATGATTGTCGGCACAATGATGCCGCTTGTTCCCGGACTTGCGCTTACCAATGCCATCAGAGATACTCTGCAGGGAGATTATATTTCGGCAGGATCTCGCACAATTGAAGCGCTGATGATTGCAGCTTCCGTTGCGCTTGGCGTTGGTGCGGGACTTTCGCTTTCTGGCGCTGTGGGGTTGTCGGATGTACTCAATTTTACATTTGATCTTTCTGTGCATACTGCTTTTGCTTTTATCAAAGCTGTTGTTTTCTCATCTGTCGCAATTATCGGATTTGGCTTGTATTTTGAAATTCCCAAGCGATATCTGTTGCCGGCCGGACTTATTGCATTAATTAGCTGGGCGGTATATCTCTTTTCTGATTCTCTGGGGCTTTCTGCGGTTTGGGCTTCTTTTTTTGCGGCGCTTGTTTCCGATTTTTGCGCGTATTTTTGTGCGCGTACATTGAAAGCGCCGGTTATCCTCTTTTTGCTCGGAGGGATTCTTCCTCTTGTTCCGGGAGTCGGAATTTACAGAGCAGTTTATAATATCATTTATGGAACGGAAAGCGCATCAGAGGTTTTAATTGAAACGTTGTTGATTACGGGCGCGATTGCGCTTGCCATTTTTATTATGGATGCCATGATTGATATTGAAAAAAGAACAAGAAAATATTTTAGAGACCGACGGATATCCGGCAGAAAAAAATAACGGTATGGTACGGATGCGGGAAGCGGTTTTGGGGCAGAATGATAAAAATTTTTTGGAAGATTGTTCCGGAGAAAATGCTTCAATAAAATCTTCATATAAGAAAGCAGTTTTCAGAAGAAAAAGTTATATACCAAGTGAGCATAAACGGATATTTTCTTTGTTATTTTGCTTTAGGTTGGGCAAAGAAAGGATATTGATATTATAGAATAAACAGAGGAAGGGGCGATGAATATGTTTTCCGCATATGAGCTTCATGAACAAATTGAGACCTTGCTCCGGGAGAAGGAATTTAAATCCTTAAAGGAGCTTTTCACACATGAAAATCCTGTCGATATCGCAGAAGCGCTAGACGGTTTTTCTGAAAAGGAAATCACAATCAGCTTTCGTCTGCTGTCAAAAGAACAGGCAGCGGAGGTTTTTGTCGCAATGGAAAGTGAAAAGCAGGAAATGCTTCTTGCCAGCTTCAACGACAAGGAATTAAAAGAAATTGTTGATGAACTTGCCCTTGATGATGCCGTTGACATTGTAGAGGAAATGCCTGCCAATGTCGTTGCCAGAATTTTAAAAAGCGCGGATCCGGAAACTAGACGGCTTATCAATGAAATTTTACTTTATCCGGAAGACAGCGCCGGCAGCATTATGACACCGGAATACGTCAGCCTGCGCAGGGATATGACGGTCGGGGAAGCCTTTGACAAGATTCGTTTGGAAGGAATCGATAAGGAAACCATCTATACCTGCTATGTGACGGAGAACCGGACGCTTGTGGGAATTGTATCTGCCAAAACGTTGCTTCTTTCGAATAGAGAAACAAAGCTTGAGACGATCATGCAGACGGATTTCATTGCCGTGAAAACCACTGACGATAAAGAATTCGCAGCAACACAAATAAAGAAATATGGGTTTCTCGCGATTCCTGTTCTGGATGCGGAAAATCGGCTTGTCGGCATCGTCACGGTGGATGACGCAATGGATATTATTGAATCGGAGGCGACAGAGGATATCGAGCAGATGGCGGCGATTTTGCCTTCGGAAAAACCTTATTTGAAAACCGGAATTTTCCGTTCATGGGCATCCCGTATTCCGTGGCTCTTGCTTTTGATGATATCCGCAACCTTTACCTCTAAAATTATTTCCTCCTATGAGGCGGCACTTGCCGCATGTACCGTTTTAACGGCATTTATCCCGATGATCATGGATACGGGAGGCAATGCGGGTGGACAAGTCACTGCTATCATTATCCGCGGGCTTTCCCTTGGGGAGATCGGAATCCGTGATATCTTTCGCGTCGTTTGGAAGGAACTTCGCGTATCGCTTCTGTGCGGATTGACTTTGGTGCCTGCCGTTTTTCTTAAGGTGATGTATATTGACGGACTTCATGCAGAGCCAGATGGGCTTGTTATTTCTCTTGTCGTTTCGGCAACGCTTCTTTTTGTCGTTGTGATTGCAAAGCTTGTCGGATGTCTTTTGCCTTTGCTTGCGAAAGTCTGCCACTTGGATCCCGCTGTGATTGCAAATCCCCTTATCACGACGGTTGTGGATGCGCTTGCGCTGATTGTATATTTTGCGCTTGCGTCGCATTTCATCCCTGCGTTGATGGGTGGATAATTTGGGAAATAAGATAAAAAGCATGCTTAATTACTGTATAAAAAACCGAGAGAGCTTTTGTGTTTGCTCTCTCGGTTTTATTTCGTCTCGGTGCGGGATAAGTGTCAGCGGGGATAACCTATTTTTCTTCATGATCCTCAATTTCTCTCTCAAAAATTGAATATTTCCAATCATCTGTTCCGGAGATTAATCTCCATCCCTGTTTGCCGTATTCATTCAATTTTTCAATATATCTGATTAATTTCGTATGAACATTAAAAGAGGGTTCTGCACTTAAATCTGCTGTCATATATTCGTATCTTTTCATGTGTAATTTCCTCTCTAACTTTTAATTTTTTATTATGCAAGAAGTTGACCTAAGAGGTCCACAACAATAGTATATCATTTAAACTGAAACGGCAAAGCTATAACCTTGCCAAGAGTAACCTTTCAGTCAAACGAAATTTTTGTTCATCAAGACGTATCTCAGATAGAAACTTTATTGAAAAAAGAAAAATTTCAAATTCGAGAAAACTTCCGCATGCGCGAACGGTAAAAAGGCGTATCTGGCAGTGAATATCAGATAAGAGACGTCAGACACCGGTTAATAAAAGGCGTTTTGAGGAAGGGATTCCCGACCAATCTGCAAAAAACAGCAGCGTTTATCGGAGAAAACGGTGTCCGGCCTGATTTTCAAAAGATTTGAAGAGTGAAACTGAGCAAGCCTTTTTTGTTAATCGGGAGAAAGGGAAGGAATAACACTATGGTAGAAATCAAGTGTGGAAAAACCGTGTTCCAAATGACACAAAAGATATTTTTCACATACGGATGCAAAATCACGCAGCGCCTCCTCTTTCAGCTCGAAGGCAAAAATTCGCTCCAGCTTTGCATAGACAGCATAACGCATAGCGGCAAACACAGAAGATGAGAGCAGCGCAATCAGCTGTCCGGTGTGATAAATAGAATCCGCTTCACTTTGCCTTGCGGCGGAATGTTCTAATGCAGTTTGTGATGTACGGAAACAGTTTTCGCAGTAAAAAATGCCGTTTGTCACATCAAAGTAATACGTTTCCATATCCGAACGTCCGCAGCCATCGCAGGCAACAAGATTAGGACGGAAGCCCGCTTCCGATACTACACGCAATTCAAATACCGCTTTAATTTGTTCTATGGGCTTGACTTTTTCGGCAATAGCATAAAAGCTATTCAGTGTGAGCCGTAAAAGGGTTTCTTCCTCTTGTTCTTCCAAAGCGATATCTGCGGCGATGTCCGCGAGATATCCGGCGAGAGCTGTGCCTTCCAGAGTGTCCCGAATGTGATAAAAGCTTTCTACAAGTGCGCCCTGCCGCATGTAATAGGTATTTGTGGATTTATAGAGTGTCATTTCTGAATAGGAAAAAAGCTGTGTCGGGGTGAAAAGCGGACTTTTCAGACGCTTGGCCCCTCTTGCAAATACGGAGATTTTTCCATGACTGGCAGTCAGAACCGTCATGATTTTATCGTATTCGCCGATTGGCGTTTCTCTTAAAATCAAACCTTTCACGGTTTCTATCATGAGAAATCTCCTTTTGGTGAAATTGAAATTCTGGGTGGGCTTCTTTGTCGGTGAAAATCACGGCCTCCATACGGTCGAAAAAAATAAAAAGTTACAGCATAGGATAAAGAATAGAGTGAAAACCCAAAGCAGCATGAGTTTTTCAGGAGAAGCGCTTGCTTTTGTCGCAATCCTCTCTGTGAAATTGCCGTCGAATGTCACGCAAAGAAGAAAAAATCCGTAAGGGATAAGCACGTCTTAGCTTGTCGAGGGCAGAGGCAGGGCAAAATCATGATTCGTCCTTAAATCCGAAATTGGCGATCACAGCGGTGCTGTCGCGCCAATTTTCTTTGACCTTTACCCATAAATCAAGAAAAACCTGAATTCCGAAAAATCGTTCCATGTCTTCTCGTGCGCGCGAGCCTATTTTTTTCAGCATTTCTCCGTTTTTTCCGATGATAATGGGCTTGTGGGAAGCTTTTTCGCAAAAGATTTCCGCGCGGATAGAGAGAAGATTTTTCTTTTCGGAAAAGCTTTCAATGACGACGGCGATACCATGCGGGATTTCATCTCCTAAGGCGAGAAGAAGCTTTTCCCTGATGATTTCAGAGGCGATGACACGCTCCGGCTGATCGGTCAGAATGTCGTCGGGGAAAAACCACGGTCCTTCGACGGCGAATTTTTCGAGTTCTTCGAAAATAATATCGACATTTTTTCCGTTTTTGGCGGAGATCGGAATCACGGCGTCAAAAGTGTGGCGTTCGGAGAATCGCGCGATGGTGTCGCCGATTGTCTTTGCATCGCAAAGATCGATTTTGTTGATAATGAGTATCGTCGGAATCCTTGATCCCTCAAAGCGGCGAAGCAGTTCTGTTTCCACAGGACCGACACGGTCTCCGGCTTCGACAAGAAGCAGAATGACGTCTACGTCTGCCGCCGCTCCGTCTGCGACCTTCATCATATAGGAACCGAGCTTGTCCTTCGGTTTGTGAACGCCGGGGGTGTCGAGAAAGACATATTGTGTCTCTCCTTTGGTTAAAATACCGGTAATTTTTGTTCTTGTTGTCTGGGGTTTTGGAGATACAATCGATACATGTTCGCCTAACATGCTGTTGAGAAGTGTCGATTTTCCGACATTCGGTCTGCCAATAAGGGCGGCGAATAGATTTTTTTTCATCGTAATAGTCCTTTCCGCCGACTGAGCGGCAAGCTTGTTTTTGTGGAAATAAGATGCCAGACCGCAATTTTCATTGCTTTTTGCATCGGTAAGAGCCGATATTCGGTCTAATCAACATCTCCTTTTTTCAGAGACGACACGGATGATGAGGGGTAGGACAAAGGGCTATCTTTCAAACAGCGTTCTGAGAAAGAGAAAATTTTTTTGGAATCTTCATATTTTTTATGTAGTTTTCAGTGTATTTTGAACTGACATTTTTTTGTGGCGTTTATATACGCGGAACCCCGATTGCCGTCAAAACATCTTCCTGCTTTTGAATCATATACGCTTCTTCTTCTGCGGAGGTTTCATGGTCGTAACCAAGCAGGTGAAGTGTGGAATGTACGGCAAGAAAGGCGAATTCCCGTTCGGGAGAGTGCCCGTACTCCGCCGCTTGGGCAACGGCCTTTTCCGCGGAGATGACAATATCGCCGAGCATAACAGCTTCATTTGCCGGGTCGATATCCCCTGCGGCAACATCGCTTTGACTGTCGTCTTCCTCCCACATGGGAAAAGAAAGCACGTCGGTAGGCTTGTCCTTTTCCCGATATTCAAGATTGAGCGCATGGATTTCCTTATTGTCTACAAAGCTTACGGAAATTTCTGCCGGACGGGGAAACGCTTCCTCGTGAAGCGTTTCCGTCACTGCCTTTCGGATGAGACTGCGGATAGCGGGTGTGATTTTAACGGTTTTCTGTCGATTTTGAAAATATACGGTATGCTTCATTTGTCTTTTTCCTTTTTGACAACGCGGAATTTTTCACTTTTTGCTCGTTTTTCACGTTCGTATTTTTCATAGGCGAGAATGATGCGCTGGACAAGCTTGTGGCGAACGACATCGCGCTCAGAAAATTCATGAATGGCAATTCCTTCGATTCCGTGCAGGATTTTCATTGCTTCAACAAGTCCGGAACGCGCTCCCGTCGGCAGGTCGGTCTGTGTGATATCTCC
This sequence comes from uncultured Eubacteriales bacterium, assembly GCA_900542425.1. Classification (GTDB taxonomy): domain Bacteria; phylum Bacillota; class Clostridia; order Oscillospirales; family CAG-272; genus QALR01. The sequence continues at coordinate 168,810 of UQNQ01000002.1, read as the reverse complement.
GGTTACAACCGCTTTGGAGTTAAATCCAAGCCTTGTCAAGAACATTTTCATCTGCTCCGGCGTGGTATTCTGCGCCTCATCAAGAATAATAAAGCTGTCATCAAGTGTACGTCCCCGCATATAAGCGAGAGGTGCGATTTCAATGGTACCGCGCTCGATGTGCTTCTGATAGGTTTCTGCCCCCAGCATTTCAAAAAGGGCATCATGAAGCGGACGCAAATACGGATCAATCTTTGTCTGCAGGTCGCCGGGCAGAAAGCCAAGCTTTTCACCTGCTTCCACAGCGGGACGGGTCAGAATAATGCGGGAAACTTCTTTGTTGCGAAGCGCGGTGGAAGCGGCTGCGACAGCAAGAAACGTCTTGCCCGTACCGGCGGGGCCGATACCGAGAATGACGGTATTTTTCTTGATAGCGTCAATGTATTTTTTCTGTCCGACTGTTTTTGCTTTGATCGGCTTGCCTTTTGTCGTCACACAAATACAGTCGTCGCCGAAATGCTCGAGGGGCTCGCCGCTTTTCACCATGGAAACGACGTATTCCACGCTTTGTTCGGAAAGTTCGCTTCCCATTTCTGCCATGTTTTTGAGATACTCCAGTGCGGTATATGCGGCGAGAACCTTATCGCTGTCCTCACCGCGAATGACAACAGCGTCTCCCTGCGCTTTTTCTGTGTCTCGATTGAAGACGGAAACGTCAAAAGCTTTTTCGATAACTGTGATATTTTGGTCAAAGTTTCCGAATAGAGACGCGGTTTGCTGTGCGCTGTCAGTAAGAAGGATTTTTTCGTACATGAATGATTTTCTCCTTATTTTTAAAACGACTGATACAAAGAGATTGGAATGCTGCATAACTTTTTCCGGAAGATACTGGGAAAGATTCTTTCTCTTGAAAAGGAAAGATGTTGAAAGGTTTTATTTTGAAGAGGCACAGACAGGATGACACGGTGCCTGTGCATCGGAAAAAGTCAGGCAATATCGAAAGGAACACAGATAACGTCTTTTTTATATAGAAAGCCGGCATTCCTTTTTGCCGCGTTGTCTCTCTCTGTCGGAATTACTGTTCCGAAGGGGATGCTTCATCCGTTTCAATTTTGACCTCTTGCGTAATATCGAGGATGCATTCTACTTCCTCTCTTAAATAAATACCGTTTTCATCCTCGGAAAAATGGGTGTGGCGGGAAAGAATTTCCGCATTTTCAAGGTCATTTTCGCTGATGCTGCGGAGTTCTTCATAAGCGAGGGATAGAGCTTCCGACTGAGAAAGTGTTTTTTCTTTCATTTCATATTCAGCATAGGTCGTTTCCGTGATGAAGATAGGCAATTTAATGACGCCGAAGAGATACAGCCGCTTTTCTTTTTCTATTCTATCACAATTCTCATATGAAATGCTATCTTTTCCGAAAAGATTTATGGTTTCAGAAAAAATTTTTATGGATTTTTTGTTTGTGAAGTTTCCGGTATAGACTTTTTCCTCTTTCTGATACGGAATTTCAACGTTATAAACGAGAGTGACCCGCGCCGTGACTTCTCCCCGTGCGCGCACAAGACGATAACCGAGTGCGTTGGAATCAATGACACCGCTTACAAGAAGATCCCCTTTTTTGACGATTTGCCCGCGGTTTACTGCGGCAACACCGCCTGTGATTTCAAGCGATTCGATTTGCCCGTCAAACGCTGCAATGAGATTGGACGGAGCCTGAACATCGACCTTGTCCGCATCTTGACTTCTTTCCCGGATTTCAACGGACGCGACAGTTCCGCGGAGATTGAGACTGATCCAGGAAAGTCCGTCGACTTCCAAGACCATGGCCTGTTCGATTTTTTCTGTATCCAAATCGGGAATATAGGCGCCAAGCTTGACGCCGTGCTGCTCCAGCGCCTCGATAATGGTCTGAGAGGAGAGCTTATCCGTACCGGTGACGGTGATATCCCAAATAAAAAAAGAAGAAGAAATGACGAGCACAAGCGCAGCGACGGCTCCCACCAAAAGACCGATTCGTCCTTTGTATCGGCGCATAAGCGCGCGTAGTCCGCAAAGCTCCCGTTTTTCACCGGCAAAACGATTTTCTGCGCGCAGTCGTTCATATTCTTTGAAGTATGGAATGAACAAATGGAAGGATAAAATCCCATTTTCTGTTTCCAGTCCGTGAAACGGGATATCATGCGATACGAGAAAATCAAGCGCATGGTTGCCGTCTTTCTCATCTACGGATATTCGGTAATCGCTTCGAACAAAAGTAAAAATCTTTCCCATAACTGCCTCCGTTTTGCTGTATGGCTATTGTATTCCGGATTTTTCTTCCGGTTTCAGTTAAATGTGACGGTTTCAATGGCCCCTCGGAACATCAACTTTTTTTCTCCCGCCCAACACATGATGAGAGCTTTTCCGACGATTTCAATGATACCGTCGCCTGTATTGACACGGATTTTTTCACGGCTGTATTCATCGATTCCGAGGACGCCTGTTACCAGCATTTCACACCGTCCTGCAATTTCGACCGTTTCGCGGGGCAGGATCGGAACATGCGGCGGCCGGACAATTTTTTCTTTTTTGATTTTCATGTTGACCTCCACCCTTGCGTACAATTCCCCCGCATGGAACCATATCGGGGGAAATGTCTGCATATATTGGAATTCAGAAAGAAGAAAAGTCATGCGTTTTTCCGGAGTTTTCCGACCAATCTGAAAAAACTGTCTGAAAGGCAGTGCATGTCAGACAGCGCCGCGAACCATCTTATCAGGCAGAAAACTTAGGGAAACCGACATTTTGACGGAATAGGGCCGCTACTCCGGACGCAGACATTTTTTGCTTTATTTATTTCTATGCGGGAGGTGGCGTCAATAAAACAAAATAAGAATAAATTTTCTGTTCTGCTTTTAATCCTGTTTTCCTTTTGGCTGATGGCGTTTTGCTTGATTTTACCTGAAGCGGCGGCACAGTCTGCCTTGCGGGCGCTTTTTCTGTGTGCGAAATCCGTTGTTCCGTCGCTCGCCGTTTTCATGATCTGTGCGAAAATTCTGATTAAAACAGGATTTTGTGAAAAACTCTCCCGAACTCCTCTTAGGCATCTTTGTCCCCGCCTCGGAATATCCTGCGGCGGACTTACCGCATTTTTGGTCGGGCTTATTTCGGGTTTTCCGATGGGCGCGGTGATACTTTCCGAACTTGTTCTTCGTGGAGAGATTTCAAAGGAGGAGGCTCGCCAGATGATGCCGTTTTGCAACAATGCCGGACCTGCTTTTGTTATCGGAACGGTAGGCGCCGCTTTTTTCGGTTCGGTGAGCCTCGGTGCTGTTTTGTTTGCCGCACAGACTGCGGCTGCCGTAACCGCAGTGCTGTTGACGGCAAAAAGACGAAGAATGACCGGAGCGGCAGAACCGATTTTACCTGCAGGACACGTGCCGAAGCAAAATATATCTGCTGCTCGGATCGTTTCATCATCCGTGTCAGAGAGCGCTTTCTCTTTGGTATCTGTCTGTGGCTTTATTGTGTTTTTTACCGTACTTTCCGATTCTTTTCTTGTCATCTGGAAAAGACTGGCTCAGCATTCCTTTGGGGCGATTTTAAGAGGGGTATTTGAGATATCCGGCGGTCTTTCAGCGCTTGGAGAGACCGGAGAATTTCCTTTCGCTGTTTTGCTTGCTGTCTGCGGAGGAATTCTCGGCTTCGGCGGAATCTCCGTTTGGATGCAGGCTGCCGACCGTGCGGAGGCGGGATCGATTCCGATGGAAGGGTATCTTTCAGGCAGAATGCTTTGCAGTTTGCTGTGTGCTTTGTATGCAGTGCTTTTTGGCGCTTCTCCTCAGAAATCTTTTTCTTCGTTTGCCGTTATTCTGATGCTTCTTGCAGGGCTACTGCTCTATGCTGCGGTTGTTTCCATAAAAAATAAGGGATTTTTCAAAAAAAGGGTGGAAAAATAAGAAAGAATGCTGTATAATAGAAACGTAAAAAATCATGACGGAAAGGACGAATACCATGTTCAAAAAACAGATGCCGGAGACTGGGACGGAAATCGAAAAATTTTGTGCGTTCTGTGAGCATGGAACGCCGGTTCCCGGCACGGACGACGTAGTTTGTATCAAAAAGGGCGTTGTAAAAGCAGACTTCGTTTGCCGCCGTTTCCGATATGACCCGCTGAAACGAAACCCAAAGGAAAAAATACCGTTGCCTGAAATGGAAGCGGTGTCGCTCGATGACTGAAAAATGGAACAGAAAAAAAGTTTTGAGAAAGCAATAAGAACGCTTGAATTTGATAAAATACGCGAGATGCTTGCTGCGGTTTGTCCGACTGAGGGCGCGAAAAAGCTGGCAATGGCGCTTTGTCCGTCGCGTGCCATTCTTACGGTTCGCCGGATGCTTGCGCATACAGATGCGGCGAAGAGCATGCAGACTGTAAAAGGAATGCCGCCTTTTTCCGGGATTTCCGACATCACGGATGCGGTCGACCGTGCCGATAAAGGCGCGGTGCTTACAATTCGTGAAATTCTTGCCGTTGGACGTACGCTTTCCGCGGCGCGGGCCGTGCGGGATTACCGCAATGCCGACCGTACGGAAGAAAACGCGCTTGATGAGTATTTTTCCCGTCTTGTCCCGAATCGGTTTCTTGAGGAAAAGATCGAAAAATGCTTTGTCGGCGAGGAAACGGTATCCGATACGGCAAGTGACACGCTGTACGATATCCGGCGCAAAATCCGAGCGGAAAACGGGAAAATACGAGAAACCCTTCAGAAATATGTCACCGGCAGCGCCTATGCAAAGTATCTTCAGGAGCCGATTGTCACGATGCGCGACGGCCGTTATGTCATACCGGTAAGGCAGGAATACCGCAACGAAATCCGCGGGCTTGTCCATGATACCTCGGCATCGGGAGCAACGCTGTTTATTGAGCCTCTTTCTGTTGTGGAGTCAAATAATGAGCTTCGCGTTTTGGAACGTTTGGAAGCGGATGAAATCGAAAGGATTCTTTCTGAGCTTTCCGCTGATATTGCAGATTACGGAGAAAAGCTGAAAGAAAACAACCGAAACCTTACCCTGCTTGCTTTTGCCTTCGGAAAAAGCCAACTTTCTTTTCGAATGGAGGGAATGGCTCCTGAGATTACAGAGAAATCGGAAATCCACCTTGTCCGAGCGCGCCATCCCCTGATTTCCGCAGACAGCGTTGTTCCGATTACCGTGTCGCTCGGAGGAAAATACGACGCCTTGATTATTACGGGGCCGAATACGGGCGGAAAAACCGTGACGCTTAAAACGCTAGGCTTGTTTTCCCTGATGGCGCAGTCCGGTCTGCATATTCCGGTGTCAGACGGATCGTCTGTCGGAATTTTCGGCGACATTCTTGCTGATATCGGAGATGAACAAAGCATTGAGCAGTCGCTCTCCACTTTCTCCTCTCATATGGTGAATATTGTGGATATTTTAGAACGCGCCGACGACCATTCTTTGGTTTTGCTTGACGAGGTAGGCGCGGGAACGGATCCTGTGGAGGGTGCGGCGCTTGCTGTTTCCATTTTGGAATCGGTTCGGGAAAAAGGTGCGCTTTGTGCTGCAACAACGCATTATGCGGAGCTAAAATCTTACGCGCTCGATACCGAAGGCGTGTGTAACGCTTCCTGTGAATTCGATGTGGAGACGTTGCGGCCGACTTATCGGCTGATTATCGGCACGCCCGGAAAATCCAACGCTTTTGCGATTTCCCGCAAGTTAGGGCTTCCGGAACCGGTTATTGCGCGCGCGCAGGGTTATGTTACCGGAGAGAGCCGCCGTTTTGAATCCGTGATTGAACGGCTTGAGACAGAACGAATTGCGATGGAAAAAGCCAGGGCCGAAGCGGAAGCCCTTCTTGCTAAAGCGAGAGGGGAAAAAGCGGAAATGGACGAGTTTGTCGAAAAGCGGGAACGCGAAGCGGAGAAAGAATTGGAAAAGGCAAGGGCTTCCGCTGTACGGATGGTGGAAAGCGCCAAGGCTTCCAGTGAATTTATTTTTGAGCAGTTGGAAAAGGTAAAGAGGGAAAAAGAAAGCGAAAACCTGGCAAAATCTTTGGAACAGGCACGACGCGATATCCGTCTTCACTTAAAGCAGAACAGCGACAGCTTGGATCCGGTGGATCCCAAAACGGCGGAGAACTATGTGCTGCCGCGCCCTTTGAAAAAAGGGGACGAGGTTATTCTTGTGAACATCGGTAAGAAAGGCGTGCTGCTTTCCGATCCGGACGGCAGCGGAAACGTTACTGTACAAGCCGGAATCGTCAATATGAAAACAAATATCAAAAATCTCATGCTGATAGATGGGGTAAAGGTGACGTTTACCGATAAAAACGGCAAGAAAGCGCCGGTTAAAAGCGTGGGTGACCGTATGGCGTCATCATTCAGTCCCGAGCTTGATTTGCGTGGAAATTACGCGGACGACGCGTGCTTTCTTCTTGACAGATATCTTGACGACGCACAGCGTGCCGGTGTAACACAGGTGCGTATTATCCACGGGAAAGGAACCGGCGCACTGCGCCGTGCTGTGACCGATTTCTTGCGTCGTGACGCACGGGTTGCCTCTGTGCGCTGCGGTACGGTCGGAGAAGGAGATACCGGCGTTGCGGTTGCGGAGTTGAAATGAAAAGACGAATCGGACAGTCAAATGGATGATTTCTGAAAAACGAGATCGAAATCATACCGTTGTCCTGACGGTAAAATGATAATTGGTTGTTTCCGTGCTTTTGTAGAGAACTCCTCGTAGGGGCTTTATCCGGACGGGCTTTTCCCGTCCGGGAAAGGCTGCAGATTTCGGCGAATCCGTTCGCGTGAAACGCACAGTATAAATGAAAAAATTCTTTTTCGAAAGGATACATAAACATGAAAAAACTCAAAATGCTTGCCGTAGATCTTGGAGCATCCAGCGGACGCGGCATTGTTGGAACTTTTGACGGAAAACGTTTCGCTCTGGAGGAAAATCATCGTTTCCCCAATGAACCTGTTATGATTTCCGGGCAGTTTACATGGGATATCCTGCGTATTTTCCATGAAATCAAAACGTCTCTGCACAAATGCGCCCAGAGCGCCGACCGTGACATCGCTTCTGTCGGCATCGATACTTGGGGAGTGGATTTCGGTTTTCTCGATAAAAAAGGACATTTGCTTTCTAATCCTGTTCATTACCGGGATACTCGTACGGCGGGAATCCCCGCATATTCGGCGGAACGTGTATCTCCGGAGGAGGTCTACGGGATTACCGGTATTCAGGTGCTGGAGCTCAATTCTCTCTATCAGTTGTTGGCGGTTCAAAAGGATACACCGGAATTCTTTGATATTGCTTCTGATATGCTGTTTGTTCCGGACTTGCTCAACTATTTCCTGACGGGATATAAGCAGACGGAATATACCATTGCTTCCACAAGCCAACTGCTCAATGCGAAAACGCGCGACTGGTCGTGGGAACTGATTGAAAAATTCGGGCTTCCTGAAAAACTGTTTGGCAGTATTGTCATGCCCGGTACTGTATGCGGTACCCTTACGCCGTCGCTGACGGAGGAATTCGGCGGAATGAATCCGAAGGTGATTTCCGTGGCGGCGCATGATACGGGAAGTGCGGTTCTCGCCGTCCCTGCGAAGAGTGAAAAATTTATCTGGCTCTCTTCCGGTACGTGGTCAATTATGGGAACAGAGACAAAAGAGCCGGTAATCAGCGAAAAAACCAGAAATTACAATTTTACCAATGAGGGTGGCTACGGCGGCACAATCCGGTTCTCCAAAAATATCACGGGACTTTGGGTCGAACAGGAATCCAGACGTCAGTGGGAGCGCGAAGGAGACAAGGTTTCTTTCCAAGAGCTTGCCGATATGGCGGCTGCGGCAGAACCGCTGCGCTGCTTTATCGATACCGATGATCCTCGTTTCGGTACGCCGGGCAATCTGCCGCGCAGAATAGCGGAATATTGCCGTGAAACCGGGCAGTATGTTCCTCAGACGAAAGGTGAAATTGTCCGCTGTATCTTAGAAAGCCTTGCGATGCGGTACCGTTATACGGTTGAATGCATTGATGAAATGTGCGGTGAACGGATTCCTGCTATCAATATCGTCGGCGGCGGCACGAAAGAGGATCAGCTTTCTCAGTTTGCGGCGACTGCCTGCGGACGTCCTGTGTTTGCGGGTCCCGTGGAGGCAACAGCGCTTGGCAATATCGCGGCTCAGGCAATCGCACTGGGAGAGGTGCGCGACATGTGGCAGGCGAGAGAAATCATTGCGGAGTCCTTTGAGGTGAAGGAATATGAGCCCGAGGCAGACAAAAAAGGAGCATGGGACGAGGCATACGCACGTTTCCTGTCTCTTATAAAATAACGTAAATTCTTTGTTCTGAAAGGAATGGATTATTATGGCAAATAAAGCTTATGAATTGGCAAAAGAAGTATATGCGGCAATCGGCGTCGATACAGAGGCCGCAATGGCACGTGTAAAGGAAATTCCTGTTTCCATCCACTGTTGGCAGGGAGATGACGTGCGCGGCTTTGAAAATCCGGACGGAGATCTGACCGGCGGCATTCAAACGACAGGAAATTATCCCGGCAGAGCTCGTACCATTACAGAGCTCCGTGCAGATATCGAAAAGGCGTTTTCACTGATTCCCGGCAAAAAGCGCCTGAGCCTGCATGCGATTTATCTCGATAATCTCGGTGAGAAGGTTGCGAGAAATAAAATTGAGCCAAAGCACTTTGCAAGCTGGGTGGATTGGGCAAAGACCCATCATGTCGGACTTGACTTCAATCCGACTTGTTTCTCCCATGAAATGAGCGCGGACGGATTTACACTCAGCCATCCGAGTCAGGAAGTGCGTGATTTTTGGATTGAACATTGTATCGCGTCGAGAAAGATTGCCGAATATTTCGGCAGAGAACTGAATGACACGACCGTTACAAACTATTGGATTCCCGACGGATTTAAGGATATTCCTGTCGATCGCTATGGTGCGCGTGCGCGCCTTGTCGATTCGCTTGATAAAATTTTTGCGGGAGACGTAGATACGACCCATAATCTCAATGCCGTGGAAAGCAAGGTGTTTGGTATTGGCGCGGAAAGCTGCACCATTGGTTCGCATGAGTTTTATATGGGTTATGCGATGAAAAACAAGATGCTTCTTACTCTTGATGCCGGACATTATCATCCGACAGAAGTGATTTCCGATAAAATTTCATCCGTGCTTCTGTATCTCGATGAGATTTTACTGCACGTATCACGTCCTGTTCGCTGGGATTCCGACCATGTCGTGATTCTTGACGATGAGTTGCGTGCCATTGCGCTTGAGATTCTTCGGAACCATTTTGAAAACCGTGTCCACATCGGACTTGATTATTTTGATGCTTCCATCAACCGTATCGCGGCATGGGCAATTGGCTCGCGCAATATGCAGAAAGCGCTGCTACTGGCGGCACTGGAGCCGACAGAGAAGCTGCGCGAATGCGAGCATGCTTTCGATTATACGACAAGACTTGCTATGCTTGAGGAACAGAAAACGCTGCCGTTCGGCGCCGTTTGGGAGGAATATTGTGAACGCTGCGGAGTTCCGGCAGGCATGGATTGGATAAGCGATGTCAGAAAATATGAAAAAGACGTATTGTCACGTCGATAACATGATAAAATAACTGTGTAAATTTTCAAAGAAAAGGAACGGTTATTTTATGAGAATTTTGCACAGGAAATCATTTCGCGCATGGGGGGCATTCCTTCTTGCGGCAGCTCTTTTGGCGCTGCTTGTTTCCTGTGCATTTTCTGGTTCGGAAGGCGTTTATGCCGAAGCATTCGGGTTGCATTTTCTGAAAGAGGAAGAGGTGCCGGCAAAGGTAACCTTTGCCGCAGCGGGAGACAATCTTATCCATTCCAGCATTTATAAGGGCGCTTGTACCGGGAACGGATATGATTTTTCTTCGATTTATGAAGAAATTTCCGATTTTATTTCTTCCTTTGATATCGCCTTTGTTAATCAGGAGACCCCTCTCGGCGCGGACGGCTTTTCGGGATACCCCAGATTTTGTTCTCCTTTTGAAGTCGCCGACGCGCTTTCGGGAGCGGGATTTGACATTGTCAATCTTGCCAATAATCATATGCTTGATAAGGGAGCGGAGGGGCTGTTCCGGACAAAGGAATATTTGGAAAATACAGTGGAGATGACCATCGGCGCAGATGCGGACGGATACCGTATTCTCGAGCGGCAGGGGATCAAAATTGCCTTTCTTGCCTATACGTATTCGACCAACTGCGATGACAATGTCGATGTGCCTCGCATCTCGGAGGAGCGTATTCGCCGTCAGGTGACGGAAGCGAAAGAGGCGGCGGACCTTGTTTTTGTTTCTATGCATTGGGGCATTGAATATGATATCGGGGGATATGTTGAACGCTTTCATCCTACAGCAAACCAAGAACATCTTGCAGAACTTTTAACGGAACTGGGCGTGGATGTGGTAATCGGAACGCATCCTCATGTGCTTGAAGGAATTGAATGGAAGACTGCGCCTGATGGGCACAAAACACTTGTCGCTTATTCTCTTGGAAATTTGGTTTCCAATATGAGATTCGACAAAACTTTGCTCGGAGGCATTTTGACTCTTGACATAATGAAAAATAAGGATTACACTTATATAGATAGTGCGAAAATTTACCCTATTGTTTGTCATTATTCGACGGCATATACCGGACATAGAATTTATTTTCTGCGCGACTATACGGATGAGTTGGCAGTATGCCACGGTACCCGCCTGCAGCAGAATGAAAAGCCGTTTTGTAGAGAAACGCTGATCGAATATTATGAAAACAACATTCCGGCAGAATTCCGGCCGGAGAATTACGCATAAAGAGGAGACGAAAACATGATCAATCTTGAAAAAGAAATCAGAGAACAACCGGCTGTGCTTGCCGGTGTAACAGCGGCAAATCTTGCTACTGTTCATAAAATCGTCGAGGATATCCGAGCAGCTGGTGTTACCAATGTGCAGTTTGCAGCACGAGGAACCTCTGATCACGCAGCAATATACGCACAATACCTGATTCATACGCTTGTCGGGATTCCGTGCGGGCTTACTACGCCTTCCGTCGTTTCCAAATACAATGGAAAACTTGCCTTTGAAAAAACGCTTGTGATCGGAATTTCCCAATCCGGCAAGGCAGCAGACGCTCTTGCGGTTCTTGACCGTGCAAATCAGACAGGGGCTGTTACGGTTGCCGTTACAAACGATAAAAGTTCTCCGCTTGCAAAGACGGCAAAATATCATTTATATTGCAATGCTGGTCCCGAAACAAGCATTGCAGCTACCAAAACGTTTACATCACAAATGCTGGCGCTGGCGCTTCTTGCTGCTGTCTGGGCTGGGGATGAAGCTCTTGTGGGGGCGCTCGGAGCTGTTTCCGGAGAGGTCGAATCCCTTCTTACATATATGCCGGAAACATTATCGGGAATTGCGAAAGACTATGAAAATATTTCATCCGCCGTTGTTCTTGGACGGGGATTTGCCTATCCTATCGCCTGCGAGGGAACGCTCAAAATCCTTGAAACGAACGGAATTAAAATGCGAGGATATGCCGTGTCTGATTTTCATCATGGCCCGAAAGCGCAGATCCATTCAGGAGATACGGCAATTGTGATTGCGTTGCGCGGGGCGGTGATGGGAGACGCGCTTGAGATGACGGAAGAGCTTTTAAAAATCGGCGCCAGGGTGATTCTGATTACGGATGATCCTTCTTTGTCAGAAAAGGCGGGCGTTCGTGTGCTGCCGATTCCGAATCATACGGATTATCCTATTCCGGATGTGATTTCCGCTTTTTGTGCTGCTGTTACGCTTCAGCTTTTCGCGCTGGAAATGGTGATCGCGCGCGGTATTGATCCTGATGCGTCAGACGTACTGAAAAAAGTCACCATTACCGTTTGAAAAGTGCTGTCAAAGCTGCTTGTAAAATTCCTTATGAGTGGGAAGGACGTCGCTTTTTCTTGCAGACATATCAATTTTGTAAATCTATTTTCAATAAAAAAGAACAGTTTTTGCTGTTCGGAAGGAGAAAAAAATGAATTTTGACATGCTTCACCCGGCGGACCAAATTGTAATGATTATGAATCGAATCTATTATTATGGAATGACGACCACGACAGGGGGAAATCTTTCCATCCGCGATTCGGAAGGAACCGTTTGGATTAGTCCGAGCGGGGTTGATAAGGGAAGTCTGCGCCGCGAGGATATTATGCAGATTAAACCCGACGGAACCATTGTCGGCCTTCACAGACCGTCCTCGGAATATCCGTTTCATCTTGCCATCTATAAAAAACGTCCCGATTTAAAAGCGGTGCTTCACGCACATCCGCCGGCACTTGTCGCATTTAGCCTTTTGCGGGGAATTCCGGATACTTCCATTATTCCTGATGCGAGATTCCTTTCGGGAAAGGTCACGATTGCGAAATACGCACTCCCCGGAAGCGCTTTGCTTGGAGAGAAGATATCTTCAGAGTTTGAAAAAGGAATCAACACAGTGGTTCTGGAGAATCATGGGGTTGTTATTGGCGCGGATTCCTTGTTCAGAGCGTTTATGAATTTCGAAACACTTGATTATTGCGCAAGAATTCAAATCAATGCCAAAGCGCTGGGAGGAACGATCCACGGCCTTTCTGAGCGCCATATGGAAATTTATAAAAACAAAACGGCACCGAACATGGAAGAATTCGTTCCGGAAACCCATACGAGCGAAGAACTCGGTGTGCGCCGTGACATGTGTGATTTGATTCACCGCGCATATGGCAATCAGCTGTTCACAAGCGATCAGGGAACGTTTTCCTGTAAGCTTTCGGATGGGTCGTTTATCATTACCCCATATGCCAAAGACAGAAATTATCTTGAACCGGAAGACCTTGTGCTGATTCGGGATGGCAAATGTGAGGCCGGAAAGACGCCTTCCCGCTCCGTCAGACTTCATGCGGTTCTGTATGAGAGAGATCCCGATATCAAAACGGTGATTGTGGCGCATCCGCCGCACATTATGGCGTTTGCCATTACAGATAAGGAATTTGATGCCAGATTGATTCCGGAGAGCTATATTGCACTGAAAAATGTACGCAAGTATCCGTTTGGTTCCTCTTTCATGCAGCCGGAACTGCTTGCGAAAGAAATCTCTATCAAAAATCCTGTCGTTATCATCGAAAATGACTGTATTATTGCTGCGGGAACTTCGCTCCTCAATGCGTTTGATCGCCTTGAGGTTATGGAATATAGCGCAAAATCTCTTGTGGAGGCAGCAAGCCTTGGCGGGGAGGTTATTAAAATCAGCCCTGAAGAGGTAAAGGAAATCGAAATCGCTTTCCATCTCTGATCCAAAAAAAGATATCTGCATAAAATAATACAATGAAAGAGGAAGATGGCATGGAGAAAAACTATTACGGCGAGCTCAGTATTATCGGCATGAAAGGCAGCGAGAAATTTCTTGAAAATGTCGATTGGTATCTGCATCAGTGGCGCAAGGATAAGGAGGGAACTTTCCTTGTAAATGCCGACTGTCCCCGTTTCGGTTCAGGGGAGGGAAAAGGCATTATTCATGAAACAATGCGCGGACATGACACTTATATTTTCGCCGACGTGTTCAACTACGGAGTTACTTATAAGATGTACGGAATGAATGTCCCCATGAGTCCTGATGATCATTATCAGGATCTCAAACGCATCATCTGTGCGATTGGCGGAAAAGCCCGCCGTGTTTCGGTTATTATGCCGATGCTTTATGAAGGCAGACAGCATCGGCGTACGTCAAGAGAATCTCTTGATTGCGCAATGGCCCTGCAGGAACTTGTGGCGATGGGAGTATCCAATATCATTACCTTTGATGCGCATGACTCCCGTGTGCAGCAGGCAATTCCGCAACGAGGCTTTGACAATGTTCGCCCGTCTTATCAAATGCTCAAAGCGTTGGTTAGGGAATTTCCGGATATCACCTTTGACAAAGATACGCTGATGATTGTTTCTCCGGATGAGGGGGCCATGTCCCGTTCCATGTATTATTCCTCGGTTTTGGGGCTTGAGCTTGGTATGTTTTATAAGCGCCGCAACTATACCATTGTCATTGACGGACGCAATCCGATTGAAGCGCATGAATTCCTCGGACGTTCTGTTGAAGGGAAAGATATTATTGTTGTGGATGACATGATTGCCACCGGCGAGTCTACACTGGATATCGCGGAACAGCTGAAAGAAAAAGGTGCGCGCCGCGTCTTTATCTTCGCAACTTTCGGGCTTTTTACGGCGGGATGTGAAAAAATAGACGCCGCCTATGAAAAAGGACTGATTGATAAGATTTTCACGACAAATCTGAATTACAGACCGCAGAGCATCATTGACCGCCCGTGGTATGCAGAGGTCAATATGTGCAAGTATGTGTCCTATATCATTGATACGCTGAATTCAGATTCCTCCATCAGCGAGTTGCTCAATCCTGTCGGGAGAATTCATGCCCTTGTGGATCGGGTGAGAGCGGCAGAATCCAGTGAATCCCGGTAAATTGACAGTGTTTCATAGAAAGCATATCCGGGTTTATCATGAAAAAGAAAAAGTACATACTTCACAAAGCAAAAAGACATGATGCATGATAACATATAGAAAGGGAGCGTTTTTATGTCAAACAGTACATCTATCACGGAAACCTACGAAAGCCTTCCAAAGGTTGCGAAAATTATATTGCAGCTTTTTTTCGGCGCGGTTATCGGGGGTATTTATCGAATTCTTCGCTATGTTGAAACGAGAAATATCGTAACGCTTGTTGTCGGAATTGTGGGGCTGGTTACTTTTGTCGGCAATATTGTGATATGGATCGTAGATTTGGTTACGGAAGCTGTAAGTAATCGAATCACGGTTTTTGCAGACTGAAAAGAAAACAAGAGGTTGAAAAACCTCTTGTTTTTTATTCCCGAAATGGAAAGTCTTCTACCGAGCCTGTCTTCAGAACATGATCCGTATCATCAGAGATCCAGCTTCATATCGCCGTTTTTCACCCATCCTAATTTTCTTATCAGAGCATCGAACAGCAGAGTAAGAACGGCCGGCAGAATAAAGCAGACAAGAATGAGTCCGACCCAGTTGAGTACGGTTACCTCATACGGATATCCATTGGATTTGTCAAACCAACCTAGAATCATTCCGATTGGTCCAAGGAGACCACAGGTTCCCATGCCGGAATTGATTGCCGCTCCGTACATTTTCAGATCAAATACGCAGGTCGCAAGCGGACCGGTAATGGCAGAGGCAAGCGTTGGCGCAATCCATATGCAAGGATTTTTAATGATGTTCGGCATCTGAAGCATACTGGTTCCAATGCCTTGAGAGAGAAGTCCGCCCCATTTGTTTTCACGGAAGCTGACAACGGCAAAACCGACCATCTGCGCACAACAGCCGGCGATGGCAGCGGCACCTGCAATAGCAAGTCCCTCAGAACTGCTTGTTGCGGCAATGCTGCCTG
Source organism: uncultured Eubacteriales bacterium (assembly GCA_900542425.1). GTDB lineage: Bacteria > Bacillota > Clostridia > Oscillospirales > CAG-272 > QALR01. Next base: position 153,351 of record UQNQ01000002.1, on the reverse strand, counting down.
TAAGAGTGAGTCCGGCGCAAATAGCGGCGCTTGAAATAGGAAGGGTAAGCACCATGCCGATAACAACGGAAACAATGATTCCCGTTACAAACGGTGCCTGAATCGCAGCCCAGCTGATGAAATCACTGATATAACCTACGGCGATGCCGATATACGGCGCGATTAAGAGAGAAAGTCCACCGCCTACAAGGATGGTAACAAACGGAGTGACGATGATGTCAACTTTCGTTTTTTTGGAGACAAGCATTCCGATTTCCACCGCAGCAATGGTGATAAAGAAAACTGCCAGCGGGCCTCCTGCGCCTCCAAGTGTATTTGCGGCATATCCGACAGCTGCCGCAGAAAAAATGACAAGCGGATGACCTCCCAGCGAATAGGCGATTGCCGCACCCATTGCCGGTCCTGCCATTGCTTGCGCATATTTGCCGATTTCGGTTAAAAATCCCAGATTGGGAATCATGCCGAGTGCGCTGAAAATCGTTCCGATAAGAAGGGATGCGAAAAGACCCTGCGCCATGGCTCCCATTGCGTCAATAAAATACCGTTTTGCAAGCCGTTTCAACAAACTGCCTCCGGATTTTTTTTCGATGTTTTCCATCGTTTTGTACCCCCATTTGAAAAGCAGATATTACTATTTATCATATCATTCTCTTTTTTCCATGTCAATAAAAAAGAGAATTTTAACCGATTTTTTCGGTAAATTCTTGCACTTTCGGAAAGGATATATTATAATAATACGGAATAATAGATTTTGGAGGGCTCCTATCAATGCTTGATCGTACCAACTATACTATGTTGCTGGATTTCTATGAACTGACGATGGCAAATGGATATTTTGTCTCCGGAAAGGCGGATGAAATTGCATATTTTGATGTGTTTTTCCGTGATATTCCCGACGGGGGTGGTTATGCCATCGCGGCAGGGCTTGACGAGGTTATCGGATATATTGAAAATCTGAATTTTACTGAGGAAGATATCACATATCTTCGGTCCAAACATATTTTTGACGAAAGATTTTTGGAATATCTCAAAACGTTTCGGTTTACAGGGGATATTTATGCCATTCCGGAAGGCACTCCGATTTTCCCGCGTGAGCCGATTATGACGGTCCGCGCCCCTGCCATCGAAGCGCAGTTTATTGAGACGTTTGTGCTGCTGGCGTTAAATCATCAGTCGCTGATTGCAACCAAAGCGAACCGGATTGTAAGAGCAGCCGCAGGACGTCCTGTCGCAGAATTCGGTGCGCGCAGGGCACAAGGCGCGGAAGGCGCGATTTATGGGGCGCGAGCTGCGTTTATCGGAGGATGTTCCTCCACTTCCTGTACGATGAGTGACCGAGATTTTCAAGCACCGGCATCCGGGACAATGGCACATTCATGGGTGCAGATGTTTGACAGTGAATACGAAGCGTTTGAAACGTACTGCCGGATTTATCCAAACAATGCGACGCTCCTCATCGACACATATAACGTCTTGAACAGCGGGCTTCCGAATGCGATTCGTGCTTTCAAGGAAATTCTTGTTCCCCAGGGAATTCGGAATTTCGGTGTTCGTATCGATTCGGGTGACATTGCCTATTTGACTAAAAAAATTCGGGCAGCTTTTATCAGAGAGGGATTTTCGGAAGCCAAAATCGTTGTATCCAATTCACTGGATGAATATATTATTCGCGACATCATAAGCCAAGGTGCTGAAATCGATGCTTTCGGCGTAGGGGAACGGCTGATTACAGCGAAAAGCGATCCCGTGTTCGGCGGCGTATACAAACTTGTCGCCAAAGAGAAGAACGGAATCATTGAACCGAAAATCAAAATCAGTGAGAATCCGGAGAAAATCACAAATCCTCATTTCAAAAAAGTATACCGGATTTATGACAATGAAAGCGGAAAAGCGGCGGCGGACCTGCTTTGCGTATATGACGAAACAATCGATGAATCAAAACCGCTTGAAATCTTTGATCCGCAGAACACATGGAAACGAAAAACCTTTACCAATTATCATCTGCGTACCTTGCTGGAACCGATTTTCCGGAATGGAAAGCGTGTTTATACTTCTCCTTCTGCTGCGGAAATCCGTGCATATTGCGCTGAACAAACCGATAAGCTTTGGGATGAGGTCAAACGGTTTGAAAATCCGCATGAATATTATGTCGATCTATCCCAAAAGCTTTGGGACATCAAACAAAAAATGCTCCGGAACTGAAACAACGGAATCGAAACAGGGGAGGTATTTATGGCATATTTAGGAGAGGTCGTTTCATCAGCGCTTTCTATCATCTTTTTTATCGCGGTGATTGCGGCACTAGGATATCTTGTGGGAGGAATCAGCATCAAAGGGATTTCTCTCGGGACTGCCGGCGTACTGCTTATCGCGCTGCTTTTCGGTGTGCTGGCAAGCTATGTGCCCTCTTTTGAAATCGGAGGGAAAACCATTACGCTGTACAGCAGTTCATTATCGGCAAATTTTAGTTTGGTTTCTCAGATTGGAACGGCGTTTTTTGTGACATCTATCGGTTTGATTGCGGGACCGAAATTCTTTCGGACGTTCAATAGAAAATCCCTTTCTTATATTTTGATGGGGGTTATTGTAATACTCGCCGGTGCTCTTACTGCCGTTTTGCTTCTTGTATTTGACGGGGACATGTCCCCTGAGATGGCGACAGGACTTTTGACGGGAGCATTGACGAGTACGCCGGGCCTTTCCGCAGCAAAGGAAATGGTAGAAGGAGACGCGGCAGGGGCTGTTACCGCCGGATACGGGATCGCCTATGTATTCGGTGTTCTCGGCGTTGTTTTGTTTGTTCAGATTATTCCAAAGCTTTTGCGTGTGAACATCGAGCAGGAGAGGGCTTCCTTTCAAGCGGCCGGCGCTGTCACGGTGAAGCCGATTACCCGTAAGCTGACAAAACTCGACCCCTTCGGCGCGTTTGCCTTTTTCCTTGCTATTGTATTTGGCTGCTTGATTGGGTCCATTAAAATTCCGGGCATTAATTTCTCGCTCGGTACTTCTGGCGGAACACTGGTTTCCGGTTTAATCATCGGACACTTCGGACATCTGTTTGGGATCGATTGCCGGATCGGCAAGGAATCTCTTCAGTTTTTCCGAGAGCTTGGGCTTGTTTTGTTCCTTATCGGAGCAGGAGTCCCGGGAGGCGTCAATTTTATGGAAAATATCGCGCTCAAGTATTTCTTATACGGAGTTATTATGACGCTGCTTCCGATGATCATTGGTTTTGTTGTTGCAAAATATATTTTCAAGCTCAGTATTTTCAACAATCTCGGCTCGATCACAGGTGGTATGACAAGCACGCCTGCACTGGATGCCCTTATCCGGTCTGCCGGAACGGATGAAGTTTCTTCTGCCTACGCGGCAACTTATCCGATTGCGCTTGTCTGTGTAGTACTTGCTTCAAAAATTATTATTATGGTCTTTTGATTTGAATGAAAGACCGGAATGGAGATTATAATGAAACAATCAAAATGGATGTGGTGCCCGGGTGACTTTGAACTGTATCATGGAATGCTTGTTCATAACAGACGGACAATGGGAGGCGAGCATTATTCGACGGAATCGGGGACAGGTTCCCAAACGGTGTCGAAAGGACCTGTTTATTATTCCCCTATGTGGCGCGTGGATGCACCGCACAGAAATCTCTTCCTTTATAAGGTCGCCAACCTTGAGAAACCGGAAGACGTGACGTTTTATGCCAATACGGAACATGCAAGCATTCTGGTGGACGGTGTACGGTATCCTTCCGGTGCGACGGTAACGCTGAAGCCGGGACGTCAAATGGTGAAAGTGTTTGCCTATAAGGACGGCGGTTTGCCCGCGGTATACTGTATAGGAGATACGTTTGCATCCGATGAAAGTTGGTCATATGGTTCTTTTGGCGTGGGGGATCTTCCTGCGGGAACAAATGATATGTATACGGAGCTTTCCGACAATCCTGAAATATTTAAGTTTTCCTATGAACGTATCCGGCCGGTTCTGTCTGAGAAGATAAATGGAGGAATTCTATTTGATTTTGGCTGCGAACGCTTCGGAAAGCTGATTTTTGAAAATGTAGCACCGGAGGATGCCGCATTTCTCGTTGTTTGCGGAGAATCCCGTGAAGAGGCGCTTGATCCGGACAATGCGATTGTCCTTGTGAATGCCAAAGCGGAAAAAGGAAAATTCACATCCATAGCGGTGGCTTTCCGATATGTTTTTGTACCGGAAGCCTGCGAATCTTTGGAGCTTTCCGCAGATTTTGAATATCTGCCTCTTGCAGATAAGGGCGCTTTCCATTCGGATGACGAGATGGTCAACAAAATTTGGGAAGTATCTTCTTATACCTTGCACTTGAATGCACGTGAAGGCTTCTTTGACGGGATCAAGCGTGACCGCTGGGTATGGGGCGGAGATGCGTACCAAAGCTTTTTTGTCAATTATTATTTGATGAATGATAACGATATCGTACGGCGTACCCTGAGAATTCTTCGCGGTGCGGAACCGATGACCATGCATGTCAATACCATTCCCGATTATACATTTTATTGGATTATGAGTATTTGGGAATATTATTTCCATACGGGAGATTCCGCCTTTGTTCGTGCCGTATATCCGCAGATGCGCTCGACGATGGCATTTATTACGGGAAGACTGGATGAGGACGGCTTATATATCAAGCGTGCGGGCGATTGGGTTTTCGTGGACTGGTCAAAATTTGACAAAGATTCTGGACCTCTTTGTGCTGAGCAAATGCTGCTCTGCCGTGCTTATCAGTGTATGGCGAATTGCGCAGAGCTTTTAAATGAGTCCGAAGAGGAAGCTCTTTATCGGGCCGCAGCGTCTCGACTTGCCAAAATTATCAACGACCGCTATTGGGACGAGGAAAAAGGCGGCTTTGTGGATGATTATAAAACCGGAAATCGGAATATTACACGTCATGCCAATATTTTCGCCTTGCTTTATGATTTGACAAGTGAAGAAAGAAAAGAAAAAATCATTGTTCATGTAATTAAAAATAAGGATATTCGTCCGATCACAACGCCTTATTTTGAATTCTTTGAATTGGATGCTATGTGTCAGATCGGAGAATTCGATTATATGACGGATATGCTGCACAGTTATTGGGGCGGAATGATTCGCCTTGGCGCTACTACCATTTGGGAAGAATATTTCCCGGATCGTTCAGGAACGGAGCATTACGCAATGTACGGCCGTCTTTATGGAAAAAGCCTTTGTCATGCGTGGGGAGCATCTCCGATTTATCTTCTTGGGAAGTATGCGCTTGGTGTACGTCCGACTTCTCCTGCGTATGCGACCTATGAAGTCAAGCCGAGTCTGATGTGTTTCGGTAGCTTTTCCGGAAAGGTCCCTGTACCGAACGGCACGGTTGAAGTCTCTGTGGATGCATCTGCGGTTACGGTAAAAAGCGATGTGGAAGGCGGTACGCTTGTGATAAAGGATAAGACGTATCCGATTGAGGCGGGAAAACCTTTAACCGTACCATATGAAAAATAAAGAGTGTTTGAAACAGTACGGATTTTGAAAGAGAATTTCTGTCTTGCTGTCAGATATGGCTTCATAAGGGAAAAGCACGAGATAAACACAGGAAGAGAAATGGTAAATGAATTTTGAGCTGATTGATAGGAACATTTGGGATAGGAAAGAATATTTCGAACACTATTTTAAAGATGTTCCTTGTACATACAGTATATCGACAAAAATTGACATTGCCCGAATAAAAGAGAAAAAGCAAAGACTGTACCCAACAATGTTGTATTGTCTTTCTACGATTGTCAATCGTCATTCTGAATTTAGGACGGCGATCAATGAGCAAGGCGAATTGGGCGTTTACGACGAAATGTCGCCATGCTATACGATATTTCATAAAGATACGGAAATGTTTTCTAACCTCTGGACAGAATATGTTCCGAATTTTGAGGATTTCTGTGCTTTATATAGAGATGATATACAAAAATACGGGGAACAAAAGGGGATAATAGGAAAACCGAATGTCCCTCAAAACACATTTACAGTGTCTATGATACCTTGGACAGTATTTGATGGATTTCATTTGAATTTGCAGAAGGGATATGATTATCTGCTTCCTATATTTACAATGGGGAAATACTATCCGGAAAATGGACGAATTCTATTGCCTTTGGCAATTCAAGTTCATCATGCTGTGTGTGACGGGTTTCATATTTGTCGTTTTATAAATGAATTGCAGGAATTGGTGAACAATGATTTCTCTTAATATTGTTTTTTGCTTTTATTTATAAAAAGGCAGGATTTTTGCAAAAATCATCAAAAAACCGGAGAAAGTACTTTTCTCCGGTTTTTTTGCATGTTTGATTTTTCTTAAAAACTGCCGGCCGCGGCCTTTGCTCGCTGTTTTTTCGGCAGAGCGGTTTTGAAAGTTCGTGTGCCGGCAGGGATCAGTTTTTACTGACAGAGCAGCGTATAAAGCAAATCCACAGCATCCGCTCTTGTAATTTCGGCATCTCGGTCATCAGACGCGACAAGTCCGACCGAAGCAAGCATTGCGTAGCCGTCGTCTGTAATTTCCTCATCCGTACCGACGGATGCGTATACAGCATCGCCGAAGGGAAGCTCCTGCATCGAAGCAATCCGGCTGATAAGCGTTGCCGCTTGTGCGGAAGTTATGATATCATTCGGACAGAAACATCGGCCATCCTCCGTATCAATACCGACAACAAGCCCAAGCTTTCTTGCCGCCGAAATATATTCATTCTGATATTCCGTAAAGCTTGCACTGTCAGCAAAACCGGATTCGTTTGCTGCAATCAGCGAAGGATCAATTCCTACCGCGTTCATGGCCATAATAAGGAAATCAGCCCGAGTAACGGTTTTATCCGGATAAAAGAAATGCGTATCTCCGATTTGTTCGCCGACAATCACACCCAGTTCTGCCATTTCCACTGCGGGAAGCTGATATTCGCTTCCGTCAAGGTCGGTATAAACAATCCCTGTTTTATTCTCCGTTGTGGTGATTTTCACAGTAGCGGGTTCCGATTCGTTGCCGTATTGATCTACCGCAATATAAGTGAAAGAATCTTTTCCGACGGTTCCATCATACGCTGTATAACAGTAGCTTCCGGAAGCTTCATCTATGAGCTCCAGCGTTCCTTTTTTCGGTTTTTCTACAATTACATAGCGAATCTCATCTCCGTCGGGATCGGTCGCCGACAGTTCTGAATAAACCGGCACGGATTCCTTTGCATCAAGCATTGCCGCAGAAACCGTCGGTGCGAAATTGAGAGAATCCAGCATACAAACTTTGCAGACAAAGGAATTTTCATAATAGTTCCCATATGGTTTGAACTGGAACGTGGCAACTGCACCTTCTTCTGATGGAATAAATCGAAGAGCGGCAAGAGCCTCATAAGGAATAAGCTGTCCCGGCGTTACATCTACAGCTCCGAGCTTCAAAACACCGTCTGTCACATCCGGCAGAGCAGTGATTTCTATGGCAATCAAATCTTCGCTGCCGAGTATATCGACAAAGTCTTCGGCTTCAAATGAGACAGTATTGGTTCCGACACCTGTTTTAATCATACCCGACTCTTCTTGGAGAACCGATATGGCAGGTGATAAAATCCCGGCAGCACTTGCCGTGATGCCAAAACAAAGAAGCATGCAAAAAATGAAAAATGTGATTCCTACTTTTTTCATAACACTGCATTTCCTTTCTTTTTTTGATATGGATATTTTGCCCAGGCACGAATTCATTTATACAAAGCGCCAAAGAATCGATTTCAAAAATTCAGCCGATAGGATATGTCAAAATGACATTTTTATATGGAGGTTGTCCTTATTTCTGTTTCCGATCGACTTGCGGAAGACGGATGCCTTCTTTCATTTTTGTGATAAGCGTCTGACAAGTCTTCCGCATCTCCGGGATAAACCCTTGACTTTTACTGAAAAAACAGATAAAATAACGCTGGGGGCGTTTTGCGCTTCTGACATCATAAGCCGCAGACATGCGGCGGAACGGAGTGTATTATGTTTGCATTTATTTTAGGTATTATTGCCGCTGTAGTTGGAATCGGTATGTTTCTATATGTCATGAAAAAGTGCAAAAACGGGACTTATCCTGCGAAGAGAAAAATAGGAAGCGCTGCTTCCGGTCTTTGTCTTGTGATTGGCATAGCGCTTATCGCCGTCAGTTGTATTACTTCCATCCCGACAGGACATACCGGTATTGTAACAACATTCGGCCGTGTAGAAAATTATACCTATGAAGCGGGAATTCACGCAAAAGCGCCTTGGCAGCAAGTTATCAAAATGGATAATCGGATTCAGAAATCCGTGGTGGAACTGTCTTGTTTTTCAAGCGATATTCAGGAAGTTGCCACAGTTTATACCATCAACTATCAGATTGAGAAGGCAAACGCTCAAACCATTTACAGAACCATCGGTAAGGACTATTATTCTACGGTTATTGAGCCGAGAATTCAGGAATCCGTCAAAAGTGTAATTGCGAAATACAATGCGGAAAGCCTGATTGCAAGCCGTGAAAAGCTCTCCTCTGAAATCAAAGCGATTTTGGTTGATAAGCTTTCCTCCTATAACATTGAAGTCATCGATGCTTCTATTGAAAATCTTGACTTTTCAGATACATATACCGATGCTGTAGAAGCAAAGCAAGTTGCAGAGCAGAATAAATTAAAAGCACAAATCGAACAGGAACAGGCAATTTTGGAGGCTGAGGCTGCGGCAGAGCGAGCTGTTATTGAAGCAGAGGCGGAAGCGGAGGTTCAGAAAATCAACGCGGATGCCAAGGCATATGCGGGAGAAAAGGAAGCAGAAGCAAATGCTAAAATCGCCGACAGCCTGTCCGGTGATCTTATTGAATATAAATATGTGGAAAAATGGGACGGAAAACTGCCTACTTATGTTGGCGGCGAAGGGGGAACGCTTCCGATTCTCAATATCGGCAGTGAAAAGCAGTCTGATTCGGAACAATAAAAAATAGCAAATCCGTAAATTGCCGGGGAAAAGCAAACATCGCTTCTCTCCGGCATTTTTGAGGAACATAGAAATTTCTGAATTTTAAGCATCTCTTGGCGTAATTGCGGTATGGAAGCCGGATTATCAATCGTCTTGTCTGATATCTGCTTGCGTCAATGCTGTTTGAATCAATGGACAAATAAGGAATATCCGGCAGGTGAATCCGGCATAATAAAAAAGTATCCTGATGATACAGGAAAGAAGAGTATAACCATTGCGTGAGGATTTTTCCCGTTGCGGATTTGCTTAGACGGTATACCGCTATCGATAAGGTTCATTTAGAGAAGTATAACGACGAGTGATAAAACAATGTGTTAAAAGAAGAAAAGCCTTTTTTAGATGCTTTTTCTCAAAACGGTTTGGATGATTGAAAAAAATAACTCTTGCAAGGGGATTTCTGCTGTGTTATAATCATTTTGTGTCAAACGAACATGTGGGAAAATATGAAAAAATAGATATAAAAAATTCAAAACTACACATCAAAAACATGGATTGCGGTTGGACAACCTCGCACAAATGGTTGATTTCAAATGCCAAAACGGAAGTTGGAGGCGATTTTTTTGAATAGTATGGAGCTTTTGGAAAAAACAGCGATGCCAAAGGAAAAGAATATTTCCCGTGCGCGGAGGATTACCCTTTCCGTCATGCTTGGTATCATTTTGATCACAGCTTTCCTGTTTTTTTTCGCCGGTTCGTTCGGGCAGCATGCCTATACGTATTCGGACAACACGAAAATTCTTGTTTATCATTTGGTATCCGATGAAACCTATGGTCCGAATGAATATCTGTTTGTGAGGGTATCCGATTTTGAGGCACAGCTTGCCGAAATCAAGCGTCTCGGATATGAAACCGTATTCGCAGACGAGCTGGACAAAACACATGGGAAAAAATGTGTGGTTATCACCTTCGATGACGGTTATGTGGACAATTACACCAATGTTCTTCCCCTTCTTGAAAAATATGATATGAAAGCAACCGTATTTTTGATTTCCGATATGATCGGTGCTGATGGACATTTGAGTGAGGAACAGATCCTCGAAATGCAGAAAAGCGGACATTTCCATTTTGGAAGTCACACAAAAACCCATCAAAAACTATATGACCTGGATAAAGAAACCTTGCAAACTGAGCTGCTGGAATCTCGCCGTCGCATTGAAGAGCTGACAGGAAAAACGGTTCGTGCGCTGGCATATCCAAATGGCGTCTGCGACAGTTCGACGGAACTTGCCGCTGAGGAATACGGATATGAGTATTGCTTTACCACAGATAAGCCGGCAGATGAATTTTATCCCAATACCCGTCTGCCCCGTAGTTATGTAGTTCGGGATATGGCAATCACCGATTTTCTGAGTATCATTGATTAAGGATCAAAACCTCTTTTATTCTGACCTGTGAAACCGACACGTGCCGGAATCCTGCGGACACTTGCAAATAGGAAATCCGGGGGGAATCTGGTTTTTATTCTGATCAAGATTTGCCGCAGACAGCGGAGAAATGAGGAAGTATGGAATATCTCTCTTTACCAAAAGTGATCCAGACCGGAAAATGGCGCTCAGGTCATATACAGGGCATTGCCATCGACCGGGAAAGAAAATATCTTTATTGTTCTTTTACGACAGAGCTTGTCAAGTTCGATATGACAGGGAAATTGATTGGCACGGTACATGGATTTACCGGACATCTTGGATGTCTCGCCTGTAATCCGACGGACGGACGCATTTATGCGTCGCTTGAATATAAAAACGATGTTATTGGTCAAGGAATCCTGCGTAATCTCGGAATTGACGGACAGGTTCAAAATGCTTTTTATGTCGCGGTCTTTGACGGAGAAGGCATCACCCGCCTGAATATGGACGCCGAAAAAGACGGTGTCATGAAAACCATATGGCTGAGAGAGCCGACAGAGGATTATCTTGCTGTCTGGGAGGAGAACGGGCAAAGAAGGGAACATCGGCATGGCTGTTCCGGTATCGACGGAATTACCTTCGCGCCTGTTCCGGGAGATACGAAAGAAATGCGGCTTCTTGTTGCATACGGAGTTTACGGTGACAAGACAAGGGAAGATAACGATTATCAGGTATTGCTTTCTTATCAGACACAGAATCTGGCTGTGTTTGAGAGTGTTCTTACGGCAGAAAATATCCATAAAAGCGGACCTCGGCACTGTGATGCACGATATTTTGTCCACACCGGAAACACGGAATTCGGCGTTCAGAATCTCGAATATGATACATATACCGGCGATATTTTTATGGCGGTTTATCGTGGGCGCAAGGAGAAATATCCGAATTATTCTATGTTCGTGATTGATGGGAAAAAAGTGCCGGAGTGTCAGCCCCTTATCGGTTGTAAAGGAGAAATCGGACAAGTGCTGTCCCTGCGGCAATCAGGGCTTTTTGACGAAAAATCCGGCATTTACGGCTATGAATTCCGATATGGAAGCACGGGAATGCTGTCGCTTGGCGGCGGATTTTTCTATTTTTCCGAGGATTATGGAGAAAACGGAGAGTTTGGCTCGATGATCCGACTTTACCGTTATACAGGAAGCACACCGACGCCGTTCGAAGCTGTGGAATAACAATTGAAAAGAAAAAAGCCGAAAATCAACGGAGAAAGCTTTGTTGATTATGATAAAATGGTTTGGATAAGATCTTGAAAATCATAGAAAAGCAGGCAGCTTTTCATGGACACCGGAAAGAATTCTTGGGTCAATGAAAAGCTGTCTGCTTTTCTTTATCATTGGGAGTGGATAAAAAGTTTTGTTTTTTTGAGGGAATCTATTTTTCACAAAAACCGCTTCTGTCATGAAAGTCATCTTATATAAAACATATCTTTCCTTATGAAGAAAATATCGAATTGGTTGAAAATGATAAAAAACATTTCAATAAAAATCAAAAATTTTATATCTGATTCAAAAACAGTGCGTTTTACATTTTAAGCCATTGACAAAAATCACATAATTTTGTAAAATTATAAACAGTATATTGGTGATATCTGCTTTGGGAGTTATTTTTAGAAAAAATTTTCACGAAATTTTAAAAAAATTCCAAACCAAAACAGAAAAAGACACACTATATGAATGTACAGGTATATCAATATAAGAAAGGAAAGTCTGTCATTCAAGCGATGACACACCATTTGATTTTATGGAATACGGAAAAAATCTTCGGTATCTCAAAAGCTCTGATCTTCATTTTTATGTAGGAATTGTTTTGCTTGCCATGGGGGCTATTTTTCTGATGCTGGGCTGGTTCTTTTGGATTTATGTTCTCCCGTATCAGGATATCATCAGTCTTTTTCTTGTTTTGCTTGGCGGTTGTATTGCATGGATTCCCCGTTCTATGCGCTCTGACGAAAAGGAAATAGACAAATGCGTTGCAGAACGAATTTCCGAATATGCCAAAGATGTAATCGACCGCTTTCATCTTTCCGGCGATTTGCTTTCAAAAATGAAGCCAATCGTAACCGGAGGCTTTGTTTTGGACGAAGACGGGGTGGTTTTCCGCCGTGGGAAAAACGACCGGAAATACCGTTCATCGCGTTATATTGCAACAGCGTTGATTTTTACAAAAAACGGAATTTTTGCCGCAACCAAAAGGTTTTCTCTTATTGAAGAAGATGAAAATGAATCTGTGAAAGAAATCCTTTTTTATGACATCGACGATGCCGCTGTAAATGTTACGGAAAAACAAGTCGGAGACGATAAAGTTAAATTTTATCGTCTTGCCATCACTGCGTCGGGCAAAACTGTTCTGGATATTCCTGTGGTGCCAAGCGCGCAGATGGATCAGCTCTGCGGAGAAATTCTTTCGCAGTCTGTCAAAGCAAAAGAATAACGTTTCCTTTTATGCTTGAAATGAAAAATTCCGGCAGCTGCCGTACTGAGGTACGGTATTGCCGGAAATTTTTCTTTTTTGTCACATGTTATCTGACGTCGCCGGTAATTTCTTCTGTATCCCGTTCACGGAAAAGAAGAGAAATGCACCAGATTCCTGCAAGAGCCACAACCGTGTATACGATCCGGCTGACAAGAGCATCCTGTCCGCCGAAAATCCAAGCGACGATATCAAAACGGAAAAGACCGATGCTTCCCCAGTTGAGCGCGCCGATGATTGTGAGTATAAGCGCAATTCTGTCGAGCATAATAATAACCTCCGATCATGTTTGAAAACGTCCGTCAAAACGGTACGTTTGTTTATTTTTATCATGATTTCTGTCAATGTTTTTATCTTTCGACATTCCATATTTTGTCCCTATCCTTTGTTTTTATTCATCAAATCATAAAAGAGAGACACATAAAAAAGTTTTGACAGAAATGATGTGTTTATAGAAATAAAGAATGAGAAAAATATTGCGGTTGCGTTTTTTGACAGGTAAAAATATTTTTGTCAATAAAGGATTTTTGATACAAAGATACTTATAAAAATCTTATTTTTGGCTGTTTAATCTGTTTTAAAGAAAAATTCCGTTTTTCAAGTCCTCCTTGTTACAACATACCTTTCTGATTGGAAGCTTTATCGTTTTTTGATACATTTAGGCTGTACTTTACGATGTCTGCGAAGGGAATGTTGGAAGGAATCGTTGATTTCTTTCTGTTTTTATGATATAATCAATCCGGTAAATCCGGGCGGATAAGCTTAAAAGCTCCGTGCCTCTTTTTTGGAAAAACAAAAAATTCCCGGTTTTCAGTCAGGTGATATCCATGCGGGTACGAAAACGAAAAAACGGCGATATCAGAAGAGCGGCTTTGGGAGAACTTCTGCTTCCTTTTGATAAGGAGACACCAGCGCCGATTCCTCTTGAAAGCTTATTTCCCGGTAAAACGGAATTCAGACTTGAAATCGGCTGCGGTAAAGGCGCGTTTATCACAACACTTGCAGAAAAGCATCCGGATGTTGGCTTTCTTGCTGTTGAACGAGTAGGAGACGTTATTTTGCTTGCCGCTGAAAAAGCAAAAAAGGCAAACCTTCAAAATATCAGATTTTTATGCTGTGATGCAGAGTATTTGCCGCGCCTGCTTCCGATTCATTTTGCTCGGCGTATTTATCTCAATTTCTGTGATCCATGGCCTAAGGCCCGTCATATGAAACGCCGGCTTACCTACCGTGAATCTTTGCTTCGGATTGCTTCACTGATGGAGCCGGGCGGTGCTGTAGAATTTAAAACGGATAATGCCGAGCTTTTTGAGTTTTCTATTCCGGAATTTGAAGCGGCGGGATTTTCGCTGCGTAATATTACCCATGATTTGCATGGAAGTGAATGGGCATCAGGCAATATTATGACAGAATATGAAGCCAGTTTTACGGCAAAGGGTGTTCCTATTCACCGCTTGGAAGCTTATTTCCCAGAAAATTCACAAGTTCCGGTAGGTTTTTGATAATTCTTTATCAAAGAAAGAAAAAAGGCTTGATTTTTTTGAAAAGCTATGATATAATAAAACTTACTGTATTATAGCAACTCATAAACAGAGGTCATTTTGTTTGTTTGAGATAGTCCAAATATTCGAGGGAGGTGCAGGATATGGCAAAATGTATGTACTGCGGAAAGGGTGTTACGTTCGGCAATAATGTTTCCCATTCCAACCGCAAAACAAGCAGAACCTGGAAGCCCAATATCAGAAAGGTCAGTGCCGTCGTAAACGGAACCCATAAAACCGTTGCGGTTTGTTCACGTTGTCTGCGCGCAGGCAAGGTTGAAAGAGCCTGATTTTCATTCTGTGACCGGTGATGTTAAGTCCTTTCTCTTTGAGAAAGGACTTTTGCATTTTTACTGAAAAAACAGGAGCCTAAAGCGAGAAACTTTAGGCTCCTATCTTTTTTCAAAATGTTTTGCCCTATTTTCGGGAATGATAAGCAAAGATAAGTTATGGTGAAATGGGTTGTGTCGTATAGACGAGTTCGAGACATTGATTTTACTGTATATATTTGTCCTTTTTCGAAGAGTTTTTCAAAATATTTTTATTGTATTAAAGAAAGTTAACGGGACATAGGTGTCATCATTTTTTTAGTTTTTCTGTGTATATATTATCTTTTTCATAAAAGGAGAGAAGTCGCTTGAACAAGGGTTTTAACAAACAAAAGAAATTTCGCAGGAGAAGTTCAAAAAAGTTCTGAGATTTTATTCAAATCAAGGTGTTATGTTGTTGCGGACAGCAATGCGCTTATTTTTGCACTACGTTTTAGTTAAATCCAAAATCCAGTATAAGGTTAAAAAAACTGAAAAAATTGCCACTTATAAAACGGGGATGAAAGTTTATAATAATATCAGAACGCGGCGGCAAACCAAACGCACGCGCTCTGCGGAGAAAATATTCTTCGCGTGTTATAACAACAGATGTGTGGGCGGTATGCTTTTTTGCAGAATCTGTTTTGCAGATGCTCCAAGATAGCGGATACGCAAATACACGCTGTTCTTACAATTCAATTTGATTGAATAAATTTGAGGAGAATTTAAAATGGCAAGTAGCAACAAAAAGCTTGTTCCTGAAGCAAAAGAAGCTCTCGACAGATTTAAAATGGAGGCTGCGAGCGAAGTCGGTGTTAACCTGAAACAGGGTTACAACGGTGACCTTACCTCTAAGCAGGCTGGTTCTGTAGGCGGTCAGATGGTTAAAAAGATGATCGAATCCTATGAGAACTCCATCAAAACAAAATAATCGGATTTTATAAGCTGTTTTTACAATAGTATTATAAAGATTTTGATTGTTCAAAAAAGCATTCTCCGGTGTCCTTTCTTGGACGCCGGAGTTGCTTTTTTCTCTTATTTCTTTGCAGCGGAACAGAAATTTATCCGTTTTTCGAATTCGTTATATCAATGCTTTCTATGACATATCGCCGGTATCGTGAAAGACAAATTCAAAATTAAAAAACAGGAAAAAATTTCCACCATCCTGAATAAATCAGGAAAACGGTGGAATACTACAAGCATAAACAAAAAATTTACATAGAAGCTTCCGACTTGGTGCTTCTTTGAATCCGGAGGTTCAAAATTTATGAAATATCTCGTAACCTTTACCTGTCTTGTCCTTGCCTGCTGCCTGTTTTGCGGCTTTATTCCGACAGAATCCGATCGTATCATCTATGAAAATACCGTTCGATTGCATGTGCTCGCCAATTCGGACAGCGAACATGACCAAAGTGTGAAACTTACCGTGCGAGATGCCGTACTTGCGGAAATGGAAACTCTTCTTTCAGATGCGGAAAACCCGGAAGATGCTGTTTCTGTCATTTCGGAGAATCTTGATAGAATCCGAGAAGTATGCAACGATACGCTTGCATCTCTCGGAGAGACCTATACGGCAACCGTTATTTTGTCGGAAGAAAAGTATCCGACACGCAATTACGAAACCATGAGTCTGCCCGCCGGTGTCTATGAATCTTTGCGGATTAAACTCGGTTCTGCTGAAGGAAAAAACTGGTGGTGCGTTCTGTATCCGGCACTTTGTACCAATGTGGCAAAGACCGAAGAATCTTTAATCAAAACGGGCTTTTCGCCGGAACAGATTGAAATTCTCACGAACGGCGAAAGCCCGAAATATAAAATCAAATTTAAATTTCTTGAAATTTTCGGGGAAGCATTTTCTGAATAAAACGGATTAAATATCCCTCCCTGACACCGGCTGTACTCAGTGTAAATCCGGACAAATCCATATAGGAAGCAATTTCAAGATAAGCATAAAGGCCGGGAAGAATGGTTGTTACCCGATCCGGCACAACACTCCGAAGCCACTTTCCTCCTTTGCGGGCGTCGCATATTGCGGCGTCCGCTGTTTTTTGCAGTTCCTCTATAGGAATGGTAAATCCGTCTGTTACAGCGGCGATGTCAGCGGCATAAAGTCTTGCCGCTGCCCGTGCCGTACCTCCGATAAAATATGCTTCGCCGCCAACCTTCCGAAATTTCGGACAAGCGGAAATGGTTTCCCGCACATATTTACGAATTTCCTCTAATTCTTCTGGACTCGGGAAAGGATCTCGTTTTGTCACATCGGTAAAATATTTCATCAGTCGTACACATCCGATAGAGAGGGATTCCGACGCGAGAATTCTATCTCCTTCAAAAACCGCGATCTCCGTACTTCCGCCTCCCATATCCAGTAAAGTTCCCCGCACTCCATCCGGAAACCGATGCCGAATCGCCGTAAAATCATACAATGTTTCCGTTTCTCCGCTGATGATTTCAATTCCGATGCCGAGTTTTTCCTTAACGGTGCGGAGAATCGCTTCGCTGTTGGAAAGTCCGCGCAAAGACGCGGTCGCAAACGCGAAAAAACCATCACACGGAATGCTGTTTGCTCTGGCTAAAAATTCACGTAATACAGCGAATAATTTTCCCGAGCCATCCGGCGTCAGCTCACCGTCTTTTACATATGCGGCAAGTCCGAGCATGCTACGTGCGGATGAAAAAACAGAAAAAGCGCCTGTTTTTGTATCAATATCATATAGATTCATCCGAACACTGTTTGCACCGATATCCACAATGGCATATTTGAATATCCGTTCGTTAAAATCATTCATGGTTTGTCCTCCGGAGCCAACTAGTCAAGGGAATGCGTCTATGATTCACGTTCAAAACGGATAAAGCTTGTTCCCTGAAACAAAAGCTTTCCCTTGTCACCTTCTGCGGAAAGCCCATAGATATCAGACGGCACAGAAAATTCCATTCGGTCACCGCTTTCAAATTCAAACGTCATGTAATAGTGATTATAAGCGTGATTCAGTCCTGTGTCGTTCGAGCCGGAGTTATGAACACGGACAGAATATCGCTTGGATACGAGTGTCGCCGGTGCTGAGATTCGGGGACTTGCAGCATTTTTGCGGCTTTGAGAAAGCGATTTGATGATGGTAAACAAAATTACCCCGAATACAAACACAAACATGAATAAAACAAAAACGGGGATTACTGCACCCATAAATTCCGTAATCACGAAAGCCACCTCCTTTTCCGATACGATTTTATTATACACAAAAATATTCGTATATGCAATAGAAAATACGCAAGGTTTCGTTTTTGCTGAATATATATGATAGAAGAAACCCGTCAGACGAAACCCGCCTGGAGCTTTTTCCACAGGTTATCATTGACGGTTCTCGGAGGTCATCATGTCCTATTTTCTATCATGGCTCATGTCAAATATTCTTTATTTATTCCTCAAGGTGTCGTATTCGCAGAGTTTTCCGCCGCCGTTGTCGCCGTCAGAGGAGGCGGAATGTTTTCGGAAAATGCAGCAAGGAGATATGAAAGCCCGGGAAAAATTAATCGAACATAATCTAAGGCTTGTAGCGCATATTGTGAAAAAATACTATACATCCAACAAAAATCAGGATGATTTGATTTCTGTAGGAACGATCGGTTTGATTAAGGCAATTGATTCTTTTGATATTACCAATGGCGCAAGATTTGCTACCTATGCCAGCAAATGCCTTCAAAATGAAATTCTGATGTATTTTCGTTCTCAGAAAAAAAGCGCCTGTGAAGTATCTATTAATGAAACCATTGATACCGATAAAGATGGAAATCCGTTGACATACATTGATATCATCAGCGTAGATGATACCATTGCCGAGGATCTTGATCTGAAATTTAAAAGCCGTCGGGCGCTTGAAATTGTCAACAATATTTTGGAACCGCGGGAACGTCAGATTATCATCATGCGCTATGGACTCGGCGGCGCTCCCGCCATTACGCAACGGGAAACGGCGGCAAAGCTCGGTATTTCGCGCTCCTATGTGTCTCGAATCGAAAAGGCTGCTCTTGAAAAAATCAGTAAATATTTGTCGCATTCTCCATTTTGAGAACGAGCTTCGGCGATCTGTGATTGGATTTTCCCATTTTTTCCGCCGTTTTTTGGATTCCTAAACGTAAAATTCCGTATCCCAGTCATAAAACCGGAGTTTTGTGAATAAATTTGAATCAAATAAAATCCGCCTTTGTCTGCGGCGAGGACCGGCGGCTACGATATTTCGCCGAGAAAGCAGGAATGGATATGTTTATGCAAAACAGCGAAAATGATACGGGACACAGCGTCCTGACAAAAACCTATGAAGGCACCTCCACAAAGGAAGTCTCAACCGAATATAACCTGCCGGACTATCTTCCGGATATCAACAGGCTTCTGAAGGTCAGTGCAAAAATCGGTGAAAGCAGCAAATATCTATCCGGGGATACGTTGGAATATGACGGGAAAGTCAAATTTGCTATTATCTATGCTACCAGCGACGGAAAAATCAGAAGTGCGGATTTTGACACGGATTTCTCCGGGAATATGGGCATTTCCGGGGCTTCCGGCGACTGTGATATTTTATTTGATCCGGGAATTTCCAATGTCTCCTGCAGACTTCAGAATCCCCGCAAACTGACGGCAAAGGCTAAAATCGATGCCAAAGCTTCCGTTATGTGCCGTGCTTCCACAGTGCCTGCCGTATCGGGGAAACTTACTCCAGATGAAGAAGCAATGCTGCAGTATCGCAGCCGTGCCATTGAAAGCATTTATGAACTTGACGCGGAAGAGCTTGCGACTCCCGTCAGCGAGGATCTTGAAATCGATGCTTCCATGCCCGCAATTGAGGATATTATCGCGGTGGAATTGGATCCGTATATCAGCGATATACGTTCAGGCGAGAACAAGGTGTCTTATAAAGGCGATATCGTTGCCAACATTCTATACCTTGCAAAAACGGAATTCCCTGACGACATAGAGCCGGAAAATCCTCCGAAGTATGTAGCGTTTTCCAGAAAGATTCCGATTTCCGGAGAAATCGATGCACAAGGCGTGACAGAAAACTGCGTACCCATTGCTTCTGTCCGTACCGACAATCTCGAATTCCGTCCGCAGGAAAATAATTTCGGAGAAAGCCGTACCGTCGAACTTGATTTTGACTATAGTGTATTTGCCAGAATTTTCTGCAATGAGGAAAACGAGATTACCACAGACATGTATTCAACCGACTATCAAAGCACGGAGGAAACCGAAACGCTGGAATATGAAACGGTACTTTATGCAAAGGCCTTTAATTTTACCGCGGACGGCAGTACACCCCGAGAGGATACGGATTTTGATGAAATCGTCGCAACAACAGCGACAGCCTCGGTAGAAAATGTTGAAAAACAGTCAGGAAAATTGATTTTTACGGGGAATGCAGACGTTTCGGTGATTCTTACGAACGGCGCGGGTGTTTATATGAGCCGCAATTATACCATTCCTTTCCGAGCACAGACAGATGCGGGACGTACGCCGGATTCTTTTGACTTTTTGGCAAGTGCATTTGTGATGTCCGCTTCAAGCAGGTTGGATGAGAGCAACATTTACAGCGATTTGGAGATTTTTATTCCGTATGTGATTTTTGAAAAACATTCGCAAGAGATGATTCGTCAAAGCAATATTTACAAAGATGAGCCGGTAGAACACGGAAACGCTGCGTCGCTGACGCTGTATTATCCGACTGCAGATGATACGCTTTGGGATATTGCTAAAAAATATCGAACCACCATTCCGGAAATCATGGCGGCAAACGGCATTCCGGCTGATGCCGTTCCGAGTGTGCTGGTGATTCCGAAACGCGGCGCAGGTGCTCCGAAATACAGCAAAGTCATATAAAAAACAGCCACCGGCCATACCGGTGGCTGTTTTTTCTCAGCATGAATCTATTTTTCAAATAAAAACGGACAGCATATGCTGTCCGTTTCGGTTTCATAGAATTCAGAAAAATTCTATCAATTTACACCCATTGTATCAATTTCCTCACCTGCAAGAAGCTTATTGGTATCAGAAAATAGCTTATCAATTGTGGCAGTACGAATATAAACACCTTCTTCGGCCTTTTCGGATATGGATTCCAGAAGAACTTTTTCACCGCCTGCGTAAAGCTGATAGGTGTTGGTCGTAATGGTCGGTATGATATACATATATGTCGGATTCAGCTGCTTTACGACATTACCGTCGATATCCGTGTATTCGTCATATAAGTCGTATATTTCATACTCATAAATGGTTTCTTCATATTCTCCACGTGCAGTGTCGGGAAGAAAAACCGTGACCTTGACAAGACCATCTTCGTCACCTTCAAAGCCGCTTGGCTTTTCGACGCCGTCATTCGAGTCGACCGATTTCAGGAAAAACCGGTTGGCATCCTCATCATAATAAGCTTTGTCATAGGTAACATCTCGTGTGGTCCCATCCGATAACGTTGTTGTTACTACGACATTGTGACAAAGAATATTGCCTCCTTGATCATGAAGCTGTTCGCCTTTTATACCGTTTGAATTGTATTGATAATAGGAAATGCTGTGATCTTTCGGCAATGTTTTTACACGGACAATTCGGGAAGGCGCAGAATCGACGCTTGTCATTTCTTCATCTATGTCCGCATAAAGAGCGAGCTTTCTTGTGATCAGAACATAATAAAGATCGCGGAAAATCTCAAATTCACCCTCAAATTGAATACTGCTTCCCACTGTTTTGTAAGATACATCATAAACAAGCGGTATTTTTGCACCCTCGTCAGTTATTCTGTAAACGATTGCGCCGTTATCTCCTGATTCGGTGACGTCAACATGACGTTTTCTCTCTTTGCCGGAGAGTGTAAAACGCAGATCGATACCGTCACGTTCCGAGATCAGCTCCATGTATTCGACACTGGTGAAGTACTCGTAATACATATACGGGTTTGTATAATTTGCGACATCCCATTCAATAAAAGCGAACGTCTCGGCGCTTACCTTTCCGATGACTTCATATGCGGGAGCATATACGTAATAGTAATCTTTTCCGTCGAGATCAGTGAATTTTTTGCTGAAATAGAGAAGCGATGCCAGCTCATCGTAATTTTCTGCTTCCGGGTCTGCACAGTTAAAGAGCAGAAGTGCATAATTGTTGTCTTCCATCTTTTCAAGTCTGTCTTTGTCGATGTCCAGTCCGTATTTCTCGTATACTTCCGGGCTGTAAATCGATTCTCCGTAAGCGACGATACTTTCCGCTTGTACGTTGTAAAGTTCGGTCAAAACGGTGTCTGAATAAGCAGACTCATTGATAATATAGGATTTCGGATAGAGCATTTCATAAATTTGGCTTGCGGCGGAAATTCCCTCTTCCTCGGCGAGTCCTACCTGAACGATAACACGCCGTGTTCCATCGGAACCGTATCTCATGATAGAGAAATTAGAGGTATTGTAAATATCGTTTCCATAAGGAGGCGCAAGCTCTGTTGAAACAAGAAAAGCGCTGTCGGCAAGCACAGTGTTGCCAAGTCCCGATTGAAGTGCATATACAATATCATATTCGGTTTTAGAGCCGTCTTCATTTGTCACAACATTTTTTCGGCCTTCCAAACGGACGTAATATCCGGATGAGGTGGTAAGTGCGTTTCCGATATAAATCCGATAAGAGGTTCCGTCGTTCAGGGTAACTTCAAACCATGAAGGGTCAGACGCTTCATCAAGTCCGTAGTGCCGAAGGTCTTCTTCCGTTGCTGTTTCGAGTACACGGTCCTGACCTGCCGGAGAATTGGTGACAAGTACTCGCACATCTCCGAGAAGACTTGCTACGCTTTCATAAGAGAGCGTGATATGTTCGCTCCCTTCTATATTAAATAAAATGCTTCCGTTTTCTTCATAGGAGGTTAACTTATAATGCTCGTTTTTGTTTTTGATTTCCACCGATTTGATTTCCGAACGGTCATATTGACGGAGAATATAGATGGAATTGTTTTGATATACTTCTCCTTCATATAAATCCGGAATAGGGTGTTCCTCTGCTTCGATAAGCGGGGCGATTACCGCGAAATAAACAATCACCCCGACGAGCAGAACGCAGCCGAGAAGAATAGAGACTTTTGCGGTCTTTTGGAGGGACGTTTTTTCAACGTCGCTTTTGGTGAAAAGGGCTTTGATTTTTTGCCAGAATTTTTTCATGAATGGCGTCTCCTTATATAAACATAGACTCCAAGTCCTGCTACGAGCACCGGAAGAACCACAACGCATACGATCGTCCATGTGCTTGCCGCGGATGTCGACACTGTCAGTGCAGAATTGTCAAAAGCTTTATAATCTATGCCTTCAAAGGTTGTTACGCTGTCCCACATCAGGTTGAGCAGCGCGTACAGGATGCTTCTGTTGGCGCAGGATGCTTCATATTCCTCAGACAGAAAATCCGAGGATCCGATTGCAACAACAAAGCTGACATCATTGTTGTTAAGCTCCCACACCATTCTTGAAACACCAAGCAGGGCGGTGGAGCCGGTGACGATTTCTCCGTCTGAAGTCCTTGTTTTTGCCGTATCGTATGTTTTTAACAGGGCAAATGACGATGCGGAACCGTTCATTCCCTGAACGATTTCCGTATTATCAAGAATCAACACCTCTTTCGGCGTGCCGAAGATGGTCGTTGTTTTTCCGGGATCTTCTCCGCCAAAAGTTCTGGTCAGGATCTGTGTTGCCATGGACGGAGAGCTTTCCGTAGGCTGATACGTTTGAGCATAGTCAGCGAATACTTTTGCAGCTCCGGACGAAGATACGGAATGCTGGTCATCTGTAACAGAACCGCCGTATCCAAGCCCCCATTCGGAGAGAAGTCCTTCCAGTGCAGGCAGTTTCGGTGAAGATGCGTCCTCTACTACAATCATGTTTCCGTAATTGGTTCCAAGAAAGGTTCGGATTTTTTTCACTTCGGAAAGTTCTGTTGTTGACAAAAGGTCATATTTCGGAGAATTGATGATGACGATATTGTCGCCGCAGTTGCCGTTTTCCGGAACGGTGAAATCTTCTGTGGCAAGATTGATTTCTTTGACTTCAAAGCCGGCAAGTTCTAAGACTTCCTGCCAATCAGAAGCTTCGGCAAGCGTAGGTTCTCCATGACCTTGCAGATAATAGGCAACGGGCTTTTCGGATTGACCCGTCAGCTGTGCTACCGCGGAAAGAATTCTTGCTTCCGCATTGTAGCCAATATATTCGCCGCTTGAGGAATCCGAGGAGAAAAAGGAATCAATGCTATATTTTTTTGCGGGAACATTTTCAAGGGCATTGTGGTTTTCATCGGCAAGCTCAAGGATCACGTCAGAAAGGGAAGGAGTATCTAGTGCCGTCATTTTATATTTTTCCGCAAGCTCCGGATGAACGGTCGTATTGTAGGCAATTAGTTTGATGTTATCGTATTTCGCCGTCAGTTCCTTGATAGAACGGTAAACCATACTGGTCAGCGCATTCATTCCGCTGAAATAGTCCTCTTCGGACATGAGTACGATATTCAGATAAACCGGTTCTTCTCCGTCTTCTGTTGTCAAAAGATCATCCAGCTTTTCATAGAAAGCGTCGGAGAGAGAATAAATGCCTGATGCGGTCATATCCGTATACCAACCGTAAACGGAAGACAGAGATGTGGCGATAATATTCAAAATAAGAACGAGCACAATGAAAATAACCGTAACAACAATGGAAAGTGTGCCGTATTTCAGATTTCTTTTATTGGACGGACTGCTGGTTTTATCCGCCGTCCCTCCTTGTATGGATTTGTTTTTATGATTTGCCATGATTTCCGTCCTCCTTTTTACGATTTTGACCAACGGCGTTTTTCAAATATTCTTACTGTCAGGAAAAGAAATACAGCGGAAAGAGACAGGAAGTAAAAAAGAGAATCATAGCTGAAAATTCCGTTGGCAAAATAAGAATATCTACTTGTAATGGAAAGTCCGGACAGAATGTTGCGCACCCACTCGGTATTGATATAGTTGTTAAGAGAACTGATCATCAAGAGGAGAACGATTGCGCCGATGGTTCCGAGTGCGGAGATAAACTGGTTTTCTGTCAGAGACGAAATAAAAATGCCGATGGAGATGAATGCGCTTCCAACCAGCAAAACGCCGATCACGCATCCGATATACATCGCGGTATTGGGATCGCCGTAAAGAGAAAGAGGAATATAATATACAATAGAAGAAAGCAGGAAAGAACCCCCGAACATCGTGAGCGCGGCAAAATATTTGCCGAAAACAATGCCTGCGAGTGTCACAGGTGCAGTCATAATGAGCTGATCCGTTTTCATTTTTCTTTCTTCACTGACAAGTTTCATGGTGATAAGCGGAATGATAACAATGAATAAGAACAGAAGAATGGAAAAGTACGATGGGAAACTGCTGTTTTCTCCTGCCTGGACGGTATATGTCATAAAAAGAAATGCACTGACGGCAAAAAAGATTGCACAGAACATATATCCTACTGGAGAAGTAAAATAGGCGCGCATTTCGCGTTTATAAATTGCATGCATATTGCGGTCCCTCCCTTATGCCCGTTTTTTGTCGGATTTGGCGGCGGATTCTTCCGCTTCTGCCTCGTCCACAACAGAAATAAAGATATCCTCAAGATTTGCACCGGCAAATTCAAGAGATAAAATCGGCCATGAATTTTGGGCAAGCATATAAAAAATCGGCCTGCGTATATCAACGTTATTGCTGCTTTCGACGATGAAAACGGCGGAACCGTCATCAAATTTCTGAGAAATTTCCGCATAAACAACACCGTTGAGCTTTTTGATGGCAGAAAGTACATTTGCTGCCGGTCCGTCCACCCGTATAATGATTCTGCGGTTCCCACGCAGGGCACTCTCAATATTTTCCGTTTTTTCGTCGGCAACCATTTTTCCCTCGTTGATGATAAGGATTCTGTCACAGATCGTCTTGACCTCGGAAAGAATATGGGTACTGAGAATGATGGTCCGTTCCCGTCCAAGCTCTTTTATCAGGTTCCGAATATCAATGATTTGTTTGGGATCCAGTCCGTTTGTCGGTTCATCAAAAATGATAACCTCGGGATTTCCTACGATCGCACCGGCGATGCCGACTCGCTGACGGTAGCCTTTGGAAAGATTTTTGATCATTCTGTTGAAAGCATCTTCAATTTTGACGACCCGGCAGATTTCCATGAGATGCTCTTTGCGGTTCAAGGAACATTTTTTGAGGTCGTAAACAAAATTTAGGTATTCTTTTACCGTCATTTCTAAATATAATGGCGGCATTTCAGGCAGAAAGCCAATTTTTTTCTTGACTGCGAGCGGATGCTCGAGAATGTCAAGTCCGTCAATCATGGCTTTTCCCGATGTAGAGGAAAGATATCCTGTTAGGATATTCATTGTTGTGGATTTCCCCGCTCCGTTTGGACCGAGAAAGCCGACGATTTCCCCTTTTTGAACTTCAAAGCTGATGTCGTTTACGGCATATCTTTCGCCGTATTTTTTTGTCAGGTGTTCAACTTTAATCATAATATCCGGTACCCCTTCCGATATCGTCCGGCTTGTCCGGACATTTATCAATAGTATATATCATATATGTAAACAAATTTTGAACCGTTTGAAAATGCGCGTTCATATTTATTCGATAATGCGGATCCGTTTCGGAAGACATTTGACTGTAACCTCGGGATATGTTCCGCCGAACTCGCCGTCCAGCGTCCACGGGGCGTTGTCAGCAAAACGAAAATTGATTTCGGATGCCGAGAATTTATAAACAAAATCATTTGTCGTTTTCGGTGTGAGAAGTCCGGCAAGAGCCTGCTGAAGCTGTCCCGCGGTATCAGGAAAACGTATCATCATGACTTCAAGCTGCCCGTCCCGCAGATCATCTGCGGAGTTATTCTCGAAAAAACGGAGTCCGCCGACCGTTTTGGAGTTGGCAACCATTCCGTAAATAAACTTGTCGGTAACTTCTTTTCCATCACAGGAAAAAGAAACCTCAATCGGATTCAACGAAAACAGTCTTTTCGCCGCTTCTGCGATATATGCGGTACGTCCGAACGAGGCTTTTGTGATCTGAGGCGTTAAGTATGCGACATCGGTAAAAGCGCCGAACGCTGCAACATAAGAGAATGGGCGCTCGCCGAGCATTCCGATATCGTATTCGACCGGAGTTCCCGATACAATTTTTTCAATGGCACCTTTGATGCCCTTGGGGATTTTATGGCTTGTTGCGAAATCATTGACGGTTCCCGTAGGAATATACCCGAGCATGGGAGAGGTTCCGGCAAGACAAATCCCCGTAATGGTTTCATTGAGTGTACCGTCGCCGCCGCAGCAGACAACCGCACCGAAATCTCCGGATTTTTCGCGGACGACCCGGATAATGTCACCGGTGCATTTTGAAAAATAGACGGTTACAAAGTCGAAGCGGGAAAGAAGCCCGGCGGTCATATCGTAGACCCATCTTTTTGCTTCTCCTTCCCCTGAGTTCGGATTGATAATCAGCAACGCATCTTTTTCCACAGAAAGCAGCGCCTCCTCTCATATGGTTACTGGACAAATCTGTTTTAGGAACATTGCCGAAAAGATACTATTTATTATAACCTGTTTTTTCCTAAAAATCAAGACTCTATCGTCTCAAGCCGTGGTTTTTGCCATATTTTTTTGCTTCATTGACTTTTGTTTCCATATATTGTATAATATATTTTAACAAGAGAAAAACAGATATAAAAATTCTGTTTCAAGTCGATTTTGTTTGTTGCGGCAGCCTATGGAAAAACCGTGCCGTCCAACAGGATAAAAATGATCAGAATGGACATAGTAGCGATATCTATATGACTGCGAACTGCTTGCGCCGGAAATCAGTGCTGCGATTGTTTTCTTTTGAGTACCGTTTCAAAAGAAAATGACGCTTTGTGAGTCAAGTGACCTAATGTAGGCGGCGTCTGTTCCGACAGAAGCCGGACATTGATTTGCTGCGAGGCTGTTTTTCAAATTCAAAAAAGTATTTTCAGATATTGAATGATAAAAAATACCGCCGTTTGGCTGGTTTTTCAGGAGGGAACAATGAAATTTACGGAAATGCCGTATCGCCGACCCGATATGGAACAAATTCTTGCACAATTCGACCGGATTGCGAATAAGCTGTCCGGCGCAGAAAACGCCTCGGAACAGATTTCGGCGTATGAAGAGGCGGATGCGCTCAAAAAACACTTTATGACGGCGGCGTCTCTTGCTTCTGTGCGTCATACCATTGATACGCGAGACGAGTTTTACACAGCGGAAAATGGCTTTATGGATGAAAAAGCACCGATTGTGCAGGAGAAAATTCAGAATGTTTTGGAAAAAATGCTGGAATCTCCCTTTCGCGCGGAACTGGAAGCCCATTTTGGGAAGCTGTTTTTCCAAAATCTTGAGATTGCGGCGAGAACGTTCAAGCCGGAAATTATTGAACTGATGCAGGAAGAAAATGCACTGGTTTCCGAATATCAGGCGCTTTATGCTTCCATGACAGTAGAGTTTGACGGAAAAACGCTTCCGATTACCAAGCTTTCTCCATACAAGCAGAGTACGGACCGTTCCGTCCGAAAAGCTGCTTATACGGCGGAGGGACGATGCTTTGACTCCCATAAGGAAGCGCTTGACTCTCTTTATGACAGGCTTGTGAAAAATCGTACTGCGCAGGCAAAGGCGCTCGGCTATGAAAATTATATCGGACTCGGATATGACCGGCTTGGACGAAATTGTTATGACAGCCGGGACATCGCTGCTTTTCGGGATCAGATTGCGGAAGACTTTGTTCCTGTTGTCGCGCAGATCAAACGGAATCAAGAAAAGCGGATCGGAGTCGACCGCCTGAAATTTTATGATGATGTGTTTATGTTCCCGGATGGAAATGCCAAGCCTCACGGTACATCGGACGAGATTCTCGCTGCCGGACGGAAGATGTATCATGCATTGTCACCGGAAACGGCAGAATTTATTGATTTTATGTATGACAACGAGCTTTTTGATGTGTTGGCGAAAGAAGGTAAGGCACCGGGCGGCTACTGCACGGAATTTCCGGATTATGATGCTCCGTTCATTTTTTCCAACTTCAACGGTACTTCAGGTGACGTGGATGTGCTTACTCATGAGGCGGGGCATGCATTTGCCTTTTATCGGGCGGCAAGGCGGGTAACATTATCTGATTTCCACAGTCCGACCATTGAGGCATGCGAATGCCATTCCATGAGCATGGAGTTCTTAACAGCGCCTTATCATGAGCTGTTTTTCGGCAAGGATGTGAAAAAATACGAGTTATCCCATTGTGAGGATGCCGTGATTTTTATTCCTTATGGCTGCATGGTGGATGAATTCCAGCATAAAATGTATGAAAATCCGGAGATGTCTTCAGAAGAGAGAAATCGGTTTTGGCTGTCGCTTGAAAAGAAATATCGGCCATACCTCGATTTCGACGGATTGCCGTTTTATTCCCGCGGTGCCGGCTGGCAGCGCCAGCTTCATATTTATATGTATCCTTTGTATTATATCGATTATTGCATGGCGCAGACCGTGGCATTCCAATTTTGGTTTGCTTCTTTGGACAACAGAGACATGACATGGAAAAATTATCTTGCTTTTGTCGATAAAGCAGGCACGCAGACCTTCCGCGACTTAGTCAAGGATGCCGGCCTAAAACTCCCGTACGAAACAGGCACCATGAAACAAATCGGAGAACGGCTTGCTGCGTGGATTCAGAATCATCAAATATAAAAAACGAAAAAGCTTGTTTATTGCTTGAAAATATCCGCTTATCCAAAGCGTGGCTTTCGGGGAGATGCGAAAGACGGCAGGACCGCTGTTCGCCGCAGGTGTATACAATATACGCCATGAGGCTTTCTTGTTTCCCCGCGCATTGCCGCGCTTTTTCTTATGAAAAGCGAAGAAAGAGCCAGGCTAAAAATAGCCTTGAAAAGTCGAGGCATTTATGTTATAATAAATTGATATTGATTGCAGAAATGAAAGCGAAAGTCTGGTTTCGCCGATATGATCTGGTATTTCCGGAGGGAATATGACAAGACAGGAGAAAATTCGAAATTTTTCAATCATTGCCCATATCGATCACGGCAAGAGTACGCTTGCCGACCGAATTCTTGAGGCAACCAAAAGCGTTTCCTCACGGGAGATGGAGGAGCAGCTCCTCGACAATATGGATATCGAGCGGGAACGTGGAATTACGATCAAGGCGCGCGCTGTCAAGTTAAGTTATGAAGCGAAGGACGGAGAAGTATATGAGTTTAATCTCATTGATACGCCCGGACATGTGGACTTCAACTATGAGGTTTCCCGTTCGCTTGGTGCCTGCGAGGGCGCGCTGCTTGTGGTGGATGCCACTCAGGGCATTGAAGCGCAGACACTTGCCAATACCTATCTTGCGCTGGAAAACGATCTTGAAATGATTCCTGTTATTAATAAAATTGACCTGCCGAGCGCAGATATCGAAGGTGTGCGCCATGAGATTGAAGAGGTCATCGGGATCCCCGCTGAGGATTGCCCGGCGGTTTCTGCCAAAACGGGACTGAATATCGGTGATGTACTGGAACGGATTGTAACGGATATTCCTGCGCCCAAGGGAGATGAAACCGCTCCCCTGAAAGCTTTGATTTTCGATTCCTATTATGATTCTTATCGCGGCGTCGTGGTCTATGTGCGGATTAAGGATGGAAGTGTGCGTGCCGGTTCCAAAATCAAAATGATGAACACAGGTGCTCAGTTTGATGTCGTCGAGGTCGGATATATGTCGGCTTTCGGACTTGTTCCGGCAGAGGTGCTTTCTGCCGGAGAGGTCGGATATATCACAGCCAGTATCAAAAGCGTTGCGGATACACGTGTCGGAGATACCGTAACCGATGCTGAGCATCCGACGGACAAGCCCTTCCCGGGATTCAAACAGGCGCTCCCCATGGTGTTTGCAGGGATTTATCCTGCGGACGGCGCAAAATATCCGGATTTGCGTGATGCTCTGGAAAAATTGCGTCTCAATGACGCCTCGCTGACATTTGAACCGGAAACGAGCATTGCGCTCGGATTCGGATTCCGATGTGGCTTCCTCGGGCTTTTGCATATGGAAATCATTGCAGAACGGCTGGAGCGGGAGTTTAACCTTGATCTTGTCACGACGGCACCAAGCGTGATTTATAAAGTGACCTACAAAAACGGTGATATAAAATATATTGACAATCCTGCAAATTATCCTTCCGCAGATGAAATTGCCGTTGCCGAAGAACCGGTTGTAAAAGGGAGCATTATCACACCAACGGAATATATGGGCGGGATTATGGAGCTGTGCAAGGAACGGCGAGGAATTTTCGTCGATATGAAATATCTGGATAAAACCAGAGTGGAACTGCATTATATCCTGCCGCTCAATGAAATTGTATATGACTTTTTCGATGCGCTCAAAAGTCGGAGCAAGGGATATGCGTCGCTTGATTATGAATTGGATGGATATCGGGAAAGTAAGCTTGTCAAGCTCGATATCCTACTCAATATGGAGCTTGTGGACGCATTGTCGTTTATTGTACACGCTGACAAAGCGTATGCGCGGGGCAGAAAAATTGCAGAGGCTCTGAAAGACAACATTCCGCGCCAACTTTTTGAAGTGCCGATTCAGGCGGCGATCGGAGGGCGTGTCATTGCGAGGGAAACCGTCAAGGCTATGCGCAAAGACGTGCTTGCCAAGTGCTACGGCGGTGATATTACCAGAAAGAAAAAGTTGCTCGAAAAGCAAAAGGAAGGCAAAAAGAAAATGCGCAAGCTCGGTTCGGTCGAGGTTCCGCCCGAAACCTTTATGGCGGTGCTGAAGCTGGATGATGAATAATTGCCGGTGTTTTCCGGCAAATCTTCAAAACATTCTGCCGGCAATGGCAGAAGGAGGGGAGCATGGAAAGGCTCGGAATCTATATTCACATACCGTTTTGTATCCGCAAATGTGCTTATTGTGATTTTTATTCCTTAGAGGATACCGGCCGGCGTGGGGCTTATGTCGACGCGCTGGTTTGCCAGATCAAAAGCTTCCGCGGGGTGGCGGCAAATTCTCTTGTTGACAGTATTTATATCGGCGGCGGGACTCCGTCTGTGCTTTTCGGAGAGGATATTCAGCGTATCCTTGCCGCAGTCCGGTTTTCTTTTCATGTATCGGACGAAGCGGAAATTACCATTGAAACCAATCCGGGCACGTTGGATACGAGCAAGCTTTCCGCTTATCGAGAAGCCGGGATCAACAGGCTCAGCATCGGACTTCAAAGTGCGGACAACAGAGAGTTAAGGCAGCTGTCCCGTATCCATACAAGGGAGGAATTTGAAAGCTCATTCCTTCTTGCGCGTTTGGAAGGTTTTGAGAATATCAATGTGGATGTCATGTACGCGCTTCCGGGACAGTCGGAAGAAACGCTTGCCTCTACCATCGATTATGTTCTTGCACTGGAGCCGGAGCATATCTCCTTTTACGGTTTGAAAATTGAACCGGGGACGCCTCTTGACGGGGATCCGCAGATTGCGGCGGCCATTCCCTCTGAGGATAAACAATATGAAATGTATCTTGCTTCCGCAAAAAAACTGGAGGCGGCGGGATATATGCAGTATGAAATCAGCAATTTCGCGAAGCTTGGCATGGAATGCCGGCACAATCTGAAATATTGGACCTGTGAAGAATATATCGGCTTTGGTCCGGCTGCCTATTCCTTTTTTGGCGGCAGGATGTTTTCGTATGTGAAGGATATCGACCGGTTCATTGCCATGCCGGAGGACAGCGTTGCGCTTTTTGATGAAAATTATATTCCGACAGAAAAAGAACTTGCCGCGCAGTATGTGATGCTGGGCTTCCGCTTGAAAAGGGGAATTGATGTCGCCGAATATGAGGAGCGTTTTGATGATGATTTTGAAGAGCGGTATAAAGAGAAAATGAAGCCGTTTCTCCTAAAGCAATATATTCTGAAAACAAAATCGGGATATCGGTTATCCAAACGTGGTATGCTCATTTCCAATTATATTCTGAGTGAAATTCTTGAATTTAAGGAGGATTAGCATGAAATCAAAAAAGGAATTGTTTGCGGAAATTGTGGAAAAGCAGATGCGGATGGCAAAAAAAATAATGCTGATTGTTTTTGGCAGTATCGGAATTTTATTTTTAATTCTTGCTTTGGTGCTTTGGATTGCCGATGTAAGAGATGCGCAGACAGGAGTCATGCCCTCTGTTATTTTTGCGCCGATGGGGGCGATTTTCTTAATCCTCGGGGTCGTTTTATATAAAGTTCTTCCTGTAAAGATGAACTATGAAAAATATGAAAAACGATGTGAAAAATACGGGGCAATGAACTATTACGATATGGCGGCGGAGCTGATGCTTCAGCGTGAGCAGATTCGGGAACTTGAGGAAAAGGTGGCGACGCTCGAAGCCCGCATGCAGTAAAAGCTGAAAGAAATTATTTTATACGTCGCCGGCAGGCGGCAGAAGGAGATTTTCTATGAACATGACACTTAGATGGTACGGGACCGGATTCGACACCGTGACCTTGAAACAAATCCGTCAGATACCCGGTGTGACCGGAGTGATTACCACTCTTTATGATTCTGTGCCGGGAGAAGCGTGGGAAACGGAAAAAATTGCGGCACTGAAAAAAGAAGTGGAGGACGCGGGACTGCTTATTCACGGCATTGAGAGCGTTAACGTCAGTGACGCAATCAAGGCGGGTATGCCGGAACGCGACCGTCATATTGAAAATTATATTACAACGCTGGAGCGACTCGGCAAAGCTGATATTCATATGGTTTGCTACAATTTTATGCCGGTTTTTGACTGGACACGCACAGAGCTTGCCAGAAAACGTCCCGACGGGTCAACGGTTCTTGCTTATACACAGGCGGCGGTGGATAAGTTGAATCCGGATGAGATGTTTTCCTCGATTTCAGGGGACATGAACGGGACTGTTATGCCCGGCTGGGAGCCGGAGCGCATGGCAAAAGTGAAGGAGTTGTTTACCCTTTATAAAGAGGTTGACGACGAAAAGCTTTTTGCCAATCTGAAATATTTTCTTGAGGCGATTATGCCCGTGTGCAACCAATACGACATTAAAATGGCAATTCATCCGGACGATCCGGCATGGAGCGTATTCGGATTGCCTCGAATCATCATCAACAAGGAAAATATCCTGCGCATGATGAAAATGGTAGACGACCCGCACAACGGCGTTACGTTCTGTTCCGGTTCTTATGGGACCAATCTTAACAACAATCTGCCGGATATGATCCGTTCTCTGAAAGGACGTATCCATTTTGCGCATGTCCGCAATCTGAAATTCAATTCTCCGACGGACTTTGAAGAAGCGGCGCATTTGTCCTCGGACGGCACATTCGATATGTATGAAATTATGAAAGCACTTTATGACATCGGATTTGACGGACCGATCCGTCCTGATCACGGACGCATGATTTGGGATGAGGTCGCGATGCCCGGTTACGGTTTATATGACCGTGCGCTTGGTGCAACCTATCTCAACGGGCTTTGGGAAGCCATTGTCAAGGCAAATCGGAAATAAACAAACGGCGGGTATTCCCGCCGTTTTTCGTTTTATTGAAGCTCCCGGTTGAATAAAACAATGAAATTGTATTTTGAAAGCGGGAAGGGATTTTCATTGGAGCAGAGACACGTGAAAGGTTTGGTTATCCTTTTTTTGTAAAAATTTTTTGTATTTGCTAAAAAAAGTTGCGGAAATTCACGGCTTTTATGTTGACATTTTGATTGGGATGAACTAAAATGAATATGATTTTGGGTTCTAAGGGAGGTATTTGGAATCATGTATGATTTTCCAATCGGAGCGATTGTGGATTCGTTCCGCTGCGATACAAAAGAAGCGGTGAAAAAAGCGGCGGCAATCGGTATCAAAGGACTTCAGATGTATTGTACGCGCGGTGCGCATGGACCGGAAAACTTCGGAAAGGAACAGCGCCGAGAGCTTTTGAATTATGTCAAAGACTATGGCATGGTATTCTCCGCGATCTGCGGGGATCTCGGACGCGGTTTCGGAGATCCTGCGCTTAATCCCGAGCTGATTGAGCAGTCCAAACGCATTATGGATATGGCGAAGGATTTTGAAACGAATATTGTAACGACGCATATCGGGGTGGTACCGTCAGATAAAAACCATGACCGGTATAAAATTATGCAGGAGGCTTGTGCTGAGCTTGCGCGCTATGCCGATAGCATTGGCTCTCATTTTGCAGTGGAAACGGGACCGGAGCCATCCGCGGTGCTCGCGGAATTCCTTGATTCCTTGGATTCGACCGGCGTTGCAGTCAATCTGGATCCGGCGAATCTTGTCATGGTAACGGGAGATGATCCTGTTCAGGCGGTCTATAACCTGCGCCGCTATATTGTCCATACTCATGCGAAAGACGGTGTTAAGCTTGCGGATGGCAATCCCGAGTATATTTACCGTGTCGTTCATCCGATTCCGGAGGAAGTACAGGGTGTAAAATATTTCAAGGAAGTTCCGCTTGGCACAGGCAGCGTGGATTTCGCAAAATATCTGGCAGCGCTCGATGATATCGGCTATCGAGGATTCCTTACGATCGAACGCGAGGTCGGAGAGGATCCTGCACGCGATATCAAAATTGCGTATGACCATTTAAAACAAGTAATCCGTGAACATTGAGTAAGAAGAGGCAAAGCTGCGGCAGACGCGGCGGAAAGGAAATCGGATATGGAAAAGAAACTGAAAGTCGGTGTTATCGGTGTCGGGAACATTGCGGGAGCACATATCGACGCTTATCGTAAAAATCCGAATGTGGAATTGTATGCATTCTGTGATATCAATGAAAAAAGACTGGCGTCAATGGGGGAAAAGTACGAAGTTGAAAGACTTTATACGGATTTAGACGAAATGCTTGCGTTGCCGGAGCTTGATGCGGTAAGCGTATGTACATGGAACAGCGCACATGCGCCGTGTACCATTGCCGCCTTGAATGCCGGCAAGCATGTTCTCTGTGAAAAACCGATGAGCATCACGGCTCAGGATGCAGAAGCGATGCAGGCTGCCGCGGAAAAGAACGGCAAGCTGCTGATGATTGGATTTGTCCGGCGTTTTGGTCCGGATATGAAGATTCTGCGGGAGCTTTACGAGGATGGTTTCTTCGGAGATCTCTATTTCTCTAAGGTGGAATATCTGCGCCGCAACGGGAATCCCGGTGGATGGTTCGGAGACAAGTCGCGTTCCGGCGGCGGACCGCTCATTGATCTTGGCGTGCATGTGATCGATTTTGACAGATTCCTGAAAGGCAAGCCTCATGCGGTTTCCGTTTACGGAGCTACATTCCAGAAGCTTTATGACAGAAAAAATATTCGTTCAAAGAAGGCGTATCGTTCTTCGGGTGCAGGACCTGATGATATTTGTGATGTAGAAGATCTTGCGACGGCGCTTATCCGTTTTGAAGACGGTTCTGTGCTTAGTGTGGAAGCAAGCTTCAGTCTAAATATCAAAAACGATGAGGGAAAAATGCAGTTTTTCGGTACGAAAGCCGGTGCGTCTCTCAGTCCCGAACTTGAGCTTTACGGAGAACTGGACGGGTATATGACGGACATCTCCCTGAAAGCGGAGACAACAATGAACCTCGGCAATATGTTCTGTCAGGAAATCAATCATTACGTGGATTGCATCCTGAACGGAACGGAATGCATCAGTCCTGCCTGTGACGGCGTAGAAATGATGAAAATACTGAATGCAATCTATGAGTCGGCAAAAACCGGACATGAGGTCATTCTGAAGAAATAAAAATCATTTTCCAATTGATCGGAACCGGTACACCGGCTCGTTTTCGAGCCGGTGTTTTTTTGACAGCAAGGATCACGTTCTCAATCATTTCTCGGCAGGATAGGACAAAAATAAAAGCCATGTTGACATACATGTCAACATGGCTTTTGCTTGAATTAAGAGGTCTTTAATATTCCACGACTCCCTCGTAGACGAGATTGGCGTCTCCGTCCAGTGTGATTCCCGCGTCCGAACAGCGCACGACAAGGTCTGCATCCCGAAGCTTTACAGTGATGTCCGCATCCTTTTTACAGAAACCGAGACGGACGGCAGCTGCAACTGCAGCCGCGGCGCCTGTACCGCATGCTTGCGTTTCTCCGTTCCCGCGCTCCCAAACACGCATTTGAATGGTCGTTTCATCTGCAATATGAATAAATTCCGTATTGATGCGTTCCGGGAAGAACGGCGCATGTTCAAACAGCGGACCTGTCATTTCTATATGGATGTCATTTACATGCTCGCAGAAAATGACGCAATGCGGATTCCCGACAGAAAGGCAGGTAATTTCATATTCCTTGCCGCCTACTGTTACGGGATAGCGGATGATTTCGTCTGCGTTTAACGTGCAGGGAAGCGATTTTGCAGAAAAATCCGGTTTTCCCATTTCGACGCTGACATAGGTTACTTTGCCGCCGCTTGTATACATTGTAAGCGTTTTGATGCCGCTTGCGGTTTCCACGGTAATTCGTTCGGAATGTACATATCCGTTATCGTACAGATATTTCCCGGTACAGCGAATGCTGTTGCCTGCCATTTTTCCCTCACTGCCGTCCTGATTGAAAATTCGCATTTTGGCATCTGCGATTTCGGACTTTTCAATGAGAACGATCCCTGAGCCGCCGATACCGCGTGACCGGTCACAGAGGCTGACCGCCAATGCTTCGGGACAGGTGATTTTTCCGTCAAAATTCTCAAAAAAGATATAGTCGTTTCCGGAACCCTGCATTTTCGCAAACGGAAGCTTCATCGGTTCCGTACGCATATCATGGATATCCACAAGCTCTGTATTATCCTCGCGGAAGCGTCCCGCAATGACA
Source organism: uncultured Eubacteriales bacterium (assembly GCA_900542425.1). GTDB lineage: Bacteria > Bacillota > Clostridia > Oscillospirales > CAG-272 > QALR01. The sequence goes on along the minus strand of UQNQ01000002.1, from coordinate 115,729 downwards.
TCTGCGAGCGCGTTTGCCGTATCCAAGGAGGTAAGGCAGACAATGCCAAGCGTCAGCGCTTTTCGATGCAGTGCGATATAATCGTCGAGCGTCCGGTCAAAAAGGGCACCGGTATAAACAATATATTGGATGTTCCCGGATTCAAGGAGCGCAAATGTCGCCGCGCGATCCGTCATGCCGGGGACCTCCGTGGCATCTACGCCGAGTCCGCGGATGACTGCTGCAGTATCCGGCGTGGCATATAGTTTCATACCGAGGTCGCTCAGCTTTTTGGCAAGGGAAACCACTTCATGATAATCATGACTTTCCACACTGAGAAAAACGCCGGTGTCGCTGTGTGTCGGCGTGGACTGAATCCGGTATCCCGCCGCAGTAAAGCCCTTGAACATTGCTTGTGCAAGCGTGCGCCCGATACCGAGCACCTCTCCTGTTGATTTCATTTCCGGACCGAGATAGGAGCTTACATCTGTCAGCTTTTCAAAGGAAAAAACGGGGACTTTTACTGCGAAATACGGAGGGGTTTTGTATAATCCCGTCCCATAGCCGAGGGCGGAAAGCGGGGTCCCGAGCATGACGCGGGAAGCGATATCCACCATTGGCACACCGGTTACCTTACTGATATAAGGTATGGTACGTGACGCACGCGGATTGACTTCAATCACATAAAGTTCGCCGCCGTATATCAGATATTGAATATTGACAAGACCTTTTGTCCCGAGCGCGAGCGCCAGCTTTTCGGAACAGTCTACAATTTTTGCCGTCATTTTATCATTGATGCCGTAAGGAGGATAGACTGCGATAGAGTCGCCGCTGTGTACGCCTGCACGCTCGATATGTTGCATGATACCGGGAATGAGAACATCGTGTCCGTCGGAAATCACGTCCACTTCCAGCTCCGGTCCCATCATATATTTGTCGACCAGCACGGGATTTTCAATACCTTGCGCAAGGATTCGCTCCATATAGCGGCGAACTTCGGCATCATGATGGGAAATCTGCATATTCTGTCCGCCGATGACATAGGAGGGACGCAGCAATACCGGATATCCCAGTTCTCTTGCTGCGGCAAGTGCTTCCTCCATGGTATGCACAGCCATGCCGCGCGGACGGCGAAAGCCGAATTTTTCAAGAAGCGCGTCGAATTTTTCTCTGTCTTCCGCTGTATCGATTCCTTCGGCAGAGGTTCCGAGAATCGGAATCCTGTGCTGATTCAAATATCCTGTCAGCTTGATTGCTGTCTGTCCGCCGAAAGCGACGACGACACCCAAAGGATGCTCCACCTGGATGACGTTCATGACGTCTTCCGGTGTCAACGGCTCGAAATACAGTCTGTCAGCGGTATCATAATCGGTGGAAACCGTTTCGGGATTATTATTGATAATCACTACGTCATAACCCATCTTTTTGAGTGTCATGACACAGTGTACGGACGAATAATCAAATTCGATACCCTGACCGATTCGGATAGGACCTGAGCCTAGGACAAGAATGGTTTCTTTTTTTCTGTTCCCAATAAATTCGCGCGCTTCACATACGCTGTCGTAGGTAGAATAGAAATAAGGCGTCTCCGCGTCGAATTCCGCACCGCAGGTATCAACCATTTTATAGGATGCGGAAAGATAGGGAAGTTCCTTCTTGCCGGACAGCCGGCAGATAGCGGCATCCGGATAGCCGAGCATCTTCGCTTTACGGTAAAGCTCCTTCGTCATCGGGGATGCGGCGAGTTCTTTTTCGAATGCGGCGAGCTTTTGAAGTTTTGAGAGAAAAAATTTGTCGATTTTAGTGATTTTGTGAATTTCATCGATGGAGTATCCGGCTTTCAGTGCCTCAAAAATCGTGAAAAGACGTCTGTCGTCCGCACGGCGCAAACGCTTGGAAAGCAGTGCTCCGTCGATTGGAGCAGCGTTCAGCGTATCGAGAGAGATTTCCGCGCCGCGGACGGCTTTCATGAGGGCAGCCTCAAACGATGTGCCGATCGCCATCACCTCACCCGTTGCTTTCATCTGTGTGCCGAGTGTGCGTGACGCACCGGCAAATTTGTCGAACGGCCATTTCGGAAATTTTACGACAACATAATCAAGAGCCGGCTCAAAGCAGGCGCAGGTTTTTCCGGTGATGTCGTTTTTGATTTCGTCCAGTGTATAGCCGAGCGCGATTTTTGCCGTAATTTTTGCGATCGGATATCCCGTTGCTTTCGAAGCGAGCGCGGAGGAACGAGATACACGGGGATTGACCTCGATTACCGCGTATTCAAAGCTGTCCGGAGAAAGTGCAAACTGACAGTTGCATCCGCCGACGATTCCGAGTGATGAGATGATATGAAGCGCTGCACTGCGAAGCATCTGGTATTCTTTGTCGGCGAGTGTCAGTGCGGGAGCCACAACAATGCTGTCGCCGGTATGAATGCCGACGGGATCAAAATTTTCCATTGAGCAGACGGCAATCACGTTTCCCGCAGCGTCGCGCATGGTTTCGAATTCGATTTCTTTCCAGCCGGCAATATATTTTTCGACCAAGATTTGTGTGATGGGCGAGGCATCAAGTCCCGTTTTTGCCGCTGCCCGCATTTCCTCCTCGGAAAAAGCCACGCCGCCGCCGGAACCGCCGAGTGTGAATGCCGGACGGATAATAACGGGATAACCGATTTTTTCCGCAACGGCAAGCGCCTCTTCCACCGTTTGCGCGATTCCGGATGGGATGGTCGGCTCACCGATCTTATCCATAGTTTCCTTGAAGAGCTTTCGATCTTCTGCTTTGTCGATAGCGTCGATGTTGGTTCCGATCAGCCGAACGCCGTGTGACTCAAGAAAGCCGTTCTTTGAGAGTTCCATGGCAAGCGTGAGTCCGGTTTGACCGCCAAGCCCGGCAAGCAGGCTGTCAGGTTTTTCCTTCTCGATGATGCGCCGGAGTGTTTCCACGGTCAGCGGTTCCAAATAAATCTCATCCGCAAAGGCCTCATCGGTCATGATGGTCGCAGGATTGGAGTTGACAAGTACGACATTTACACCGGCTTCTTTCAGAACGCGGCAGCCTTGTGTCCCGGCATAATCAAATTCTGCTGCCTGCCCGATCACAATCGGGCCGGAGCCGATAATGAGTGTTTTCCTGATGGTTTTATCGAGAGGCATCGCAGTCCCTCCTTTCCTTCATGACGGCAAGGAAACGATCAAAAAGAAACGATGTATCGTGAGGACCGCCGCAGGCTTCCGGATGAAATTGAACCGAAAAAGCGGAAAGCTCCGGATAGTCGATCCCCTCACAGGTGCCGTCATTGGCGTTGATATACCTCAGAACGCCTGTTTTCAGACTTTTTGGTACAACGGCGTATCCATGATTTTGGCTTGTCATATATGTCCTTGTTCCCATCATATCGCGTACCGGCTGATTGACGCCTCGGTGTCCGTATTTCAGCTTTTCTGTCTCGGCCCCTAGGGCGAGTGCCATGAGCTGATGTCCAAGACAGATGCCGAATATCGGTATTTTCCCGAGAAGCGTGCGAAGCACTTCAATTTCCGTCGTATTTTCCGCGGGATCGCCGGGACCGTTTGACAGCATAATCCCATCCGGCGCGCCGGCAAGAATTTCCGCGGCACAGGTTCCCGCCGGAACGGCGGTGACCGTGCAGCCTCGGCGGACAAGCTCTCTTATGATGTTCCGTTTTGCACCATAATCAATGAGAGTCACACGATACCTCGCCGATTCGGGGGAGAATGTCTCCGGAATGGTCCGTGTTACGCTGTTTACGGCATTTTGAATGGTATATTCTTTGATTTCTGTGATAGAAACAGGAACCGCATCTGCGAGCATAGCATTCATAACGCCGTGCTCGCGGATCTTTTTGGTCAGGTCTCGGGTATCGACACCGCAGATACCGGGGATACCGTTACGCTTTAGAAAAGTATTCAGTGTATATTCGCAGCGGAAATTGGAGGGAGCCTCACAAGCTTCCCGTACAATATAGCCCGAAACGGCGCATTTCCCCTCAAAATCCGCTTCCGAGATTCCGTAGTTTCCGATAAGAGGAAAGGTTTGCAGCACGATTTGTCCGAAATAGCTCGGATCCGTTAGCGTTTCTGTATATCCGCACATGCCTGTTGTAAAAACAAGTTCGCCGATACAGCTTCGATCGGCGCCAATGGCGGCACCCTCATAGACGGTGCCGTCTTCTAAAATCAAATATCTCTTTTTCATCATTTTGATAAGGTTGCCGCCATAACGGCTTTGATGGTATGCATCCGGTTTTCTGCCTCGTCAAACACAATGGACTGCGGTCCCTCGAATACTTCGTCTGTAACCTCCATGCAGGAAAGCCCGAATTTTTCACCCATTTCCTTTCCGACGGATGTCTTTAGATCATGAAAGGCAGGCAGACAGTGCATGAATACGGCATTTTCTCCCGCCTTTTTCATGACTTGGGAATTAACCTGATAGGGGGAAAGATCGTTTATCCTTTCTTCCCATACACCGACTGGCTCACCCATCGATACCCATACATCGGTGTAGATGACATGAGCGCCGTCCTTGACGGCGTCGAGAGGATTTTCACAAAAGTTTAAAACCGCTCCCGTATCCGCGGCAATTTTTTGACAGGTTTCAATCAGTGCCGCGTCAGGAAAATATTTTTTTGGCGCGCACGCCGTAAATTTCATTCCCATTTTTGCACATCCGACCATCAGAGAATTTCCCATATTGTATCTGGCGTCTCCCATGTAGACAAGATGAATTCCGTTCAAATGTCCGAAATGCTCGCGAATGGTCAGAAAATCTGCTAAAATTTGTGTCGGATGAAATTCATTGGTCAGTCCGTTCCAAACGGGAACCCCTGCGTATGCTGCCAGTTCTTCTACGATTTCCTGTCCGAAACCGCGGTATTCGATGCCGTCATACATGCGTCCGAGAACTCTTGCTGTATCCGCGATGCTCTCTTTTTTGCCGATCTGGGAACCTGTCGGATCAAGGTAAGTTACATTCATCCCGAGATCGTGTGCCGCAACCTCGAAGCTGCACCGTGTACGGGTGCTGGTTTTTTCAAAAATAAGTGCGATGTTTTTTCCCTCGCAAAGCTTGTGCGGGATATTGGCTTTTTTCTGTGCTTTCAGTTCGGCGGCGAGATCCAGAAGTCCCGTGATTTCCTCCGCAGTGAAATCGAGAAGTTTCAAAAAATGTTTTCCTTTGAGATTCATAGGGCGTCCTCCTTTTTTATTCGGCGCATGCCGCCTTGATGGCGGAAACCGCTTTTTTCAGCAGATCCATTGGAATATTCAGCGGCGGCAGCAGGCGTACCTTGCTTTTCGCTTTGATGACCAGAACGCCGTTTTCCCGGCATCGGTCGATGACTTCGCCCGCAGGCTTTTCTGTCTCGATTCCGATCATAAGCCCCATGCCCGTGACGCTTTTGATACCGGGTGCGCCTGTGAGCGCACCGAAAAGATATGCGGATTTTTCCCGCACCTCGGAGAGCAGATTTTCATCAATACGGGAGAGAATATTGAGTGCGCCCGCGCATACGGCGGGATTCCCACCGAATGTTGAGCCGTGTGAGCCTGCCGTGAGCGTATCTTTTACCTTTTCGCCAAGCAGACAGGCCCCGATAGGAAGCCCTCCTCCAAGCCCTTTGGCGGTGGTGATGATATCCGGGATAACGCCATAATTCATATATCCGTAAAGCATACCTGTTCGGCCGTTTCCGGTCTGGACCTCGTCTGCCATGAGGAGAATGTCTTCTCTTGCCGCGATCTCGGAAAGGCCCATGACAAATTCTTTCGTCAGTGGCATGACGCCGCCCTCGCCCTGCACCGGCTCAAAAAGGATTGCCGCAATTTTATACTGGGAGACAAGTTCCGTGACGCTGTCGAGTCGGTTTGGCTCCGCATAGACGAAGCCCTCGGTGAGAGGGGTAAAATCCTCATGGAAAACTTCTTGCCCTGTTGCGGCAAGCGTCGTGATGGTGCGTCCGTGGAAGCTGTTTTTCAGTGTAATGATGGTGTAAGTATCTTTTCCTTTTTTTTCTGCTGCATATTTGCGGGCTGTTTTAATGGCGCATTCGTTTGCCTCGGCACCGGAATTGCCGAAAAATACTTTTTTCATTCCTGTACGCCTGCAAAGTGCCTCCGCAAGAAGCGCACAAGGTTCCGAATAATAAAGATTTGAAGTATGCTGGCATTTTCCGAGCTGAGCGGTCACGGCGGCAATCCATTCGTCGTCCGCATAGCCGAACGTATTGACAGCGATACCGGCGCCGAGATCAATGTATTCTTTTCCGTTTTCATCCTTTACGAGGGATCCTTTGCCGGTAGCGAGCTGAACGGGAAAACGCGCATACGTGTTGGCGATATATTCTTTATCTGTTTGCCTGATATCCATTTTGAAACCTTCTTTCCGGTTATTCGGCGGCGTGTTTATCCGCCACAACCATGGTCCCCGCGCCCTCGTCGGTCAAGGCTTCGATCAGAATGGCGTGGGGGACTCTTCCGTCCATGATAATTACTTTTTTTACTCCGCAACGAATGGCGTCGATGCTGCATTCTACCTTAGGAATCATGCCGCCGGAAATAATGCCTTCACGGAACAGTTCCGCTGCATCCCCGATATCGATAAGCGGAATCAGGGAGGAGGGATCGTTCCGGTCACGCAGGATCCCGGCAATGTCCGTCATGGAGATGAGACTTTCTGCTTTCATGGCACCTGCGATCCGTGCCGCTGCGGTATCGGCGTTGATATTGTAAACATTTCCCTGCATATCACATCCAACGGTGGAAACGACGGGAATATAGCCTTTTTCGAGGAGGTCGGTAATCGGTTCTACATTGACATTCGTGATTTTTCCGACGAAGCCGAGTTTTTCATCTTTGACCTCGGATTCGATCATGTGTCCGTCGATGCCGGAAATTCCCATGGCCTTGCCTCCCTTCATTTCCAGAAGATTGACAAGGCTTTTGTTGATTTTCCCGGCGAGCACCATTTGCACAACGTCTACGGTTTCGCGGTCAGTAACGCGCAGGCCATCGACGAATTCGGATTTCTTGCCGATTTTACCAAGCAGTTCCGTAATTTCGGGACCGCCGCCATGGACAAGTACGATTTTTACACCGATAAGAGACATGAGCACAATGTCTTCCATGACCTGCTGCTTTAAGTCTTCGCTTGTCATTGCGTTTCCGCCGTACTTGACGACAACGATTTTGCCATTGTATTTTTGGATATACGGCAGCGCCTGTGTTAAAATTTCGGCTCGCTGCGCGTTGGTGATATTTGGTGCCATGGTTTCTCCTTTATGTCCGGTAATCTCCGTTGATTTTTACGTAGTCATATGTCAGATCACATCCCCATGCGACAGCATTGCCGCAGCCGCTTTTGAGATCGATCAGAATATCAATCTCTTTTTCCAGCAGAATTTTTTTTGCGTTTTCTTCGGAAAAGGGAATACCTGCGCCGTTTTCGCATACTTTTATCTTTCCTGCGGCAGAAGAAAACGATACGTCGATTTTCGATACGTCGACATTCGCACCGCTATAGCCGATCGCGCAGAGGATACGCCCCCAGTTTGCATCTGCACCGAACATGGCCGCTTTGGTAAGAGAGGAGCAGATAATACTTTTCGCAACGGTTTTTGCCGTCTTTTCGCAATCCGCGCCGCAAACTTTGCATTCGAGGAGCTTTGTCGCGCCCTCCCCATCTCCTGCGATGCTGCGGCAGAGATAGACCGTAACAGTGTTGAGGGCTTTCATGAATGCGTCAAATTCTTTTCCTTCGGCGGTGATTTCGGGATTTCCTGCCATGCCGTTTGCAAGAATCGTCACCATATCATTGGTGGAGGTATCGCCGTCTACGCTGACCATGTTAAAGGTGGACTGAATATCGGTAGAGAGCGCTTTTTGCAGCATGTTCGGAGAGATGGCAGTATCCGTCGTAAGAAAAACGAGCATGGTCGCCATATTCGGGTGAATCATGCCGGAACCTTTCGCAATACCGCCGATGGTGCAGGATTTGCCATTGATTTCAAAGGAAACGGCGATTTCTTTTTTTACGGTATCGGTGGTCATGATACCCTCGGCTGCTGCTGCACTGTTTTTTCCAAGTCCCGAGACGAGCGCGTCCATGCCGTCCGCGACCGGCGTGATGTCAAGCGGCTGTCCGATGACGCCGGTCGAGGCGACAATCACGTCAGTGCAGGGGATTCCCAGCTTGTCTGAGACAAGCGTGCACATGGCTTCGGCAATTTCCATACCGTTTGCATTGCAGGTATTGGCGTTTCCGCTGTTACAGATGACCGCCTGGGCATATCCGTCGGCAAGATGTGTTTTTGTAACGGCAAGCGGCGCGCCTTTTACAAGATTGGTGGTATAAACTGCTGCCGCCGCTGCTCTTTTTTCACTGTAAATCAGAGATAAATCCCTTTTTTGTTTATTTTTTCGGATTCCGCAGTGGATTCCGTTTGCTGTAAAGCCTTTTGCGGCACATACGCCGCCCGGTATTGTTTTCATATTGGGGTTCCGTTCCGCCGGAATTTGCCGGCAACGATTCTATCAGAATTTTCCGCTGTTGCGGTATCATTTCTCAAAGTTATAAAATAAGTCCCGTGGTAGGATCACATCCCATCACGAGGTTCAGACATTCCACGGCTGCGCCGGATGCGCCTTTGCCGAGATTGTCATATCTTGCGACAAGCAGAATCCGTTCTTCATTTCCAAATACGGAGATTTCCATGCTGTCACGGCCGGAAAGTCCTGCCGCGGAAAGAAAACCGTTTTCGTCAGAGGATTCTCTATATCTCACAACGGGCGTATCGTAGGATTTTGCGTATATGTCTTTGATATCCGAAACAGAAGCATTTATAAGATCTTCTGCGAAAAGAGGCACCGTTACCAGCATGCCGCTGTAGAAATCCGATACAATCGGACAGAAAACAGGAGCTTTGTCAAGCCCCGTGATGGCTTTCATCTCTTTCAGATGCTTGTGCTCCTGCGTGAGAGCGTATTGCCGCGGTGCGCAGAGGAGAGGGTTTCTGTCTGCCTCCTCGTATTCCGCAATCATTTTTTTGCCGCCTCCGCTGTAGCCGGTAACGGAGTGACAGCTAAGACGAGATGAGGGCGAGAGAATGCCGCTTTTAATCAGCGGATATACCAGCGCGATAAAGCCGCTTGCATGACAGCCCGGTACGGCGATACGCTTTGCATGCCGGATGTTTGCTTCAAAATCCGGTGAAAGTTCCGGAAATCCGTAAGCGAAATCCGGGGCTGTTCGATGTGCGGTTGAGGTGTCGATAACGACAGTAGTCGGATTTTCGATCATTCCTACCGCTTCGCGCGCCGCATCATCCGGCAGACAAAGAAACGCAACGTCGGCATGATTGAGTGCGCTGCGCCGTGCGGCTTCCTCCTTGCGAAGACTTTCGGGAAGTGTAATGAGTTCGATATCCGTTCTTTCTGCGAGCCGTTCGCGGATTCGAAGACCTGTTGTGCCGGCGCTGCCGTCGATGAAGATTTTTTTCATGACAACCCCTCCGGTTTTTCAAGGAAACAAGCGACATAACGGAGCTGCTCTTTCACGGAATCCGGTCCCGGTCCGCCTTCGGAGACGCGTTTTTTCACGCAGGTTTCCAGAGAAATTTCTTCATATAAATCATTTTCAAAAAGCTCGCTGTAGGTTTGATATTCCGAGAGGGAAAGGGTTTCAAGCGTTTTGCCGCCGGCGATGCATTTCGCGACGATTTCTCCGACAAGCTTATATGCACTGCGGAAAGGCATTCCTTTTTTCGTCAGATAATCAGCGAGATCCGTAGCGTTGATAAAGCCGCGTCCTGCCGCTTCTTTCATATGTTCTTTTTTTACCCGCATGGTCGAAATCATAGGTGTAAAAACAGAAAGACAGGCTTTTACAGTGTCACATCCGTCAAAAATCGATTCCTTATCCTCCTGCATGTCTTTGTTGTAGGCGAGGGGAAGTCCTTTGAGCATGGTAAGAGTACCGATCAAATCGCCGTAGACACGCCCTGTTTTGCCGCGGACAAGTTCCGCCATGTCGGAATTCTTTTTCTGAGGCATAATGCTGGAACCGGTGGTATAGGCGTCATCAAGCTCGATAAAGGAAAATTCCCATGAGGACCAGAGGATGATTTCCTCGGAAAACCGGGAAAGATGCATCATGATAAGGGAAAACGCGGAGAGCAGTTCAACGCAGAAATCGCGGTCGGAAACGCTGTCCATACTGTTTTGTGTGACTCCGTCGAAGCCGAGTGCCGCCGCGGTCATCTGACGATCGATGGGATAAGTCGTACCGGCAAGCGCACAGGCTCCGAGCGGCGAGACGTTCATTCTTTTTACAGCATCGGAAAGCCGTCCCGCGTCCCGAATGAACATCATGGCATAGGCAAGCAGATGATGGGCGAACGTGACGGGCTGTGCGCGCTGGAGGTGGGTATATCCCGGCAGAATCACATCGGTATTTTCCGATGCCTTTTGATAAATGGCGGCGATGAGTTCTCTCAGGGCTCTCATAATCTCCGCCGTCTCGTCCCGCAGATAGAGACGCAAATCCGTTGCGACCTGATCGTTGCGGGAACGGGCGGTATGCAGCCGTTTTCCGACATCACCGAGACGGCGCGTAAGCTCCGCCTCGATGAACATATGAATATCTTCCGCGCTCATATCGATGGCGAGCGCGCCGGATTGAAGGTCGGTGAGAATTTCCGAAAGACCTTTCGCAATCCTATGATAGTCGTCCTGACTTAAAATTCCCTGTGCGGCGAGCATAGCTGCATGCGCCATCGAACCCTTGATGTCCTGTTTTGCCATTCGGGAATCGAAATGAATGGAAGAATTGAAATCGTCCGCCGCGCGGTCGAGTTTGCCGGACGAACGTCCCGCCCACATTTTTTCCATGATAAAAGGTTCCTTTGTCTGTTTATTTTTTCTTTGCGTTTTTCTCGTTTACCTGAGCCTGCACCTTGATCGGTAGTCCGAACAGATTGATAAAGCCTGTAGCATCCGCCTGATTATAGACGTGATCTTCGCCGAACGTAGCGATTTCCTCGGAATAAAGGGAGTAATCGCTCCATGCACCGGCTTTGATGATGTTGCCCTTGTAAAGCTTCAGTTTCACTTTGCCTGTAACATTTTCCTGTGTCTTGTCGACAAAGGCGGAGAGCGCTTCACGCAGCGGTGTAAACCATTGACCGTTGTAGACAAGCTCGGCAAAGGTGACAGAAAGCTCCTGCTTTTTATGAGCCGTCATTTTGTCAAGACAGAGCGTCTCGAGATAATTGTGCGCAAAATAGAGGATGGCTCCTCCCGGTGTCTCATAGACGCCGCGGCATTTCATGCCGACAAGACGATTTTCCACGATATCGAGAAGACCGATGCCGTTTTCTCCGCCCAGCTTGTTGAGAGCAAGAATGATTTCCTTTGCGCTCATTTTCTTTCCGTCAAGAGCTGTCGGGATTCCTTTTTCAAAATCGAGCGTAATGTAGGTGGGCTTATCGGGTGCATCCATCGGGGAAACTCCCATTTCAAGGAACCCTTTCTTTTCATACTGAGGCTCATTTCCGGCGTCTTCGAGATCGAGTCCCTCGTGGGAAAGATGCCACAGGTTTTTATCCTTGGAATAGTTGGTTTCCCGGTTGATTTTCAGCGGAACATTGTGTGCTTCCGCATACTCGATTTCCTCTTCGCGGGATTTGATGTTCCATTCGCGCCACGGTGCGATGATCGGCATATCCGGTGCAAATGCTTTGATGGCAAGTTCGAAGCGGACCTGGTCGTTGCCTTTGCCGGTACAGCCATGGCAGATGGCGTCCGCGCCCTCTGCCTTGGCGATCTCAACGATACGCTTAGCGATGACCGGGCGGGCAAATGATGTGCCGAGCATGTATTCTTCATACAGCGCACCTGCTTTTACGGTCGGGATGATGTAGTCGTCGACAAATTCATCGGTTAAATCCTCGACATACAGCTTGGAGGCGCCGGTTTTGAGAGCTTTTTCCTCCAGACCCTCGAGTTCGTCCGCCTGACCGACGTTGCCGGATACGGCGATGACCTCACAGTTGTTATAATTTTCTTTGAGCCACGGGATAATGATGGAGGTATCAAGTCCTCCGGAGTAGGCAAGCACGACTTTTTTGATTTCTTTTTTATTCATTGGTAGAATCTCCTTGTTTCTGTGATGTTTGTTTTGCATAATTATACATGAAAATGAATAAAAATTCAATCTCTTTTTTGAAATTTGTTTAGATTCATTGAATTTAGACAGAATGACTTATGTTCTCGCGAAAAAATTGTGCATTATGCTGCAAAAATTTTCTGCAATAATGGAAAGATGATGTATGAAAAACAGAAAAGTATGATTCCATCAGAATATTTATCTGTTTGTATAGGTATTTTGAATTTGCTTTCTATATAAATTTAAGGAAGACCAGAGTAAAGGCATAACCAGTGAATTCTCTTTTTCTTTGTTGCGTTTGAAAACGCTTGCGGAAAATTTTCGGACAATTTGATAAAAACAGTTGACAGAATTACTGCGGCGTGATACAATAACTCCAATCCAACTTGAATGATGCGGATCGTGATAGAGGCGCAGCGCGCAATCAGTAGCTTTTTCGGAGAAGGCGGTCGTCTGCCGGCGAAAAAGGGAAAGGTGCCGTTGCCGAAAGCATGCAGGGACGGAACTGCATTGCTTGGTTTGGCAGATAATATCTGTCCGACTGTCGTTTTTGCGGAGAGCTATCGGGACTGCAGATGCGGGGTTTTATCCGCAAGTGCGTTTTCGATAGCTGATAACTTTGTTTATCAGCTTATTTTTTTGTTCTGAGGTAAAAAAGACGGTTGTCTTTTATGAAATTGCGTATCATAATGAAAGTGAAAAAGCATATCAGGAGGGTGAAACGATGAAAACCGTAATTTTTAAAGGCGCGGCAACAGCGCTTATCACACCGTTCCGGAACGGGACTGTTGATTATGAAGCGTTCGGCGCAATTCTCGATGCGCAGATTGCCGCCGGTATTTCCGCACTTGTTGTCTGCGGGACAACCGGAGAGGCGGCGACCATGACGGACCGTGAACAAATTGATACCATTGCATTTGCTGTTCAGCGAGTAAAAGGACGTGTTCCGGTTATTGCCGGTGCCGGAAGCAATCATACAGCGCATGCGGTTGAGCTTTGCCGTGAGTCCTGCCGTGTCGGTGCAGATGCACTGCTTGTTGTGACGCCCTATTATAATAAAACCTCTCAGCAGGGGCTCATCAAAATGTATACGGAAATTGCGGATAAAGCGGAAAAGCCTCTGATTCTTTATAATGTACCGTCCCGCACGGGCGTGAATATCGAGCCTTCTACTTATGCTGCGCTTGCGGATCATCCGAATATTGCGGGAATCAAAGAGGCAGGAGGGAATTTTTCCAAGATTGCCGAAACGGTATCCTTGGTAGGCGACCGTCTTGCTCTTTACAGCGGAAACGATGATCAAACCGTTCCGATGATGGCACTCGGCGCGTCGGGCGTTATTTCCGTACTTTCCAATGTCCTGCCTGCTGAAACGGAAAACATGTGCAGGCTGTTTCTTGAGGGAAAAGGAAAGGAAAGCGCCGCAATGCAGTGCGGCTTTATACCGTTGATTTCGGCTCTTTTTTCTGATGTCAACCCGATTCCGGTTAAGGAAGCGATGGCGATGCTCGGCTATTGTACACCGGAGCTCCGCCTGCCGTTGGTGCGGCTTGACGAAGCGAAAAGGGAAATTCTGCGTACAAGACTGCGCGAGGCTGGATTGGTTCCGGTTATGTAAAGTAATTGACGGATGAGAGAATGGCATGGGAGATTCCTTTGCCGGAGGGAGGAAACGATGAAAGTAATTTTAAACGGAGCGCGCGGAAAAATGGGCTCCGCAGTATGGAAAATGCTTGAAGAGGGCAGACGAGGCATGGAGATCGCGGCGGGAATTGATCCTACGGCAGACGGTACCGATCCGCGGATTTTGAAAAATCTTTCCGACTATAAGGGAGAAGCGGACGTGATCATCGATTTTTCCAATCACGTTTGTACTGCGGCACTGATGGAATATACTGTGGCGAGAGGACTTCCGTGCGTGGTAGCGACGACAGGGCAGATATCGTCGGAGCTGGAGCTTATTCATGCAGCGGCGCAAAAAGTTCCGGTTTTTCTGTCGGCAAATATGTCCCTCGGCGTGGCGTTGCTTGCAGATTTTGCAAGACGTGCGGCGGCGCTTCTGCCGGATACCGATATTGAAATTGTGGAAAAGCACCATAATACCAAGCTTGACGCGCCGAGCGGAACAGCGCTGATGCTGGCGAATGAAATCAAAAAATCCAGAGAGGATGCCTGCTTTGTTTGCGGAAGGTACGGGCATCAGTTGCGCGCCAAAAACGAGATCGGGATTCATGCACTTCGCATGGGAGGCGTTATCGGTGAGCATGAGGTGATTCTTGCGGGTGGCACGGAAACCATTTCCTTAAAACATGAGGCGCACAGCCGGACACTTTTTGCAGACGGTGCGCTTGCCGCGGCGGCTTTTCTTGCTGAGATGCCGGCAGGCCTTTATGATATGCATGACTTGATTGAAAAGCAGACAGCGGCCGGTGCCAAAAAGGAGGCTCAGTGATGCGGATTCCTTTTACAAAAATGCATGGATGCGGAAATGATTATATTTATGTAAATTGTTTGAATGGCGACCTGCCGAATCCCGGTGCGGTTTCGGCGGCAATGTCGCCGCGTCATTTTTCCGTTGGCGCGGACGGATTGGTTCTGATTTGTCCTTCCACTGTCGCAGACGTCAAAATGCGGATGTTCAATCTGGACGGTAGCGAGGGGAAAATGTGCGGTAACGCTATCCGCTGCGTCGGGAAATATCTCTATGATAATAAAATAACGGAAAAAACGGAGATTTCTGTTGAAACACTGAGTGGAATCAAGCATCTTTCCCTTGCAGTGGAGGGTGAAAAGGTCAATACGGTAACGGTGGATATGGGCTATGCTGTGCTTCGCGCGTCGGAAATTCCCGTGATATCGGAATCGGAAACCGTGGTGGATATGCCGGTGACGGTCGGAGGGAAGGAGTATCGGATCACCTGTGTTTCCATGGGTAATCCGCACGCAGTGACTTTTGTCCCTGATACAAGAAAGCTCGACCTTGAAACGATAGGACCGGCTTTTGAGCATCATCCGATGTTTCCGGAGCGTGTGAATACGGAATTTATTCAAGTAATAGATCGCAAAAATCTAAACATGCGCGTATGGGAGCGCGGAAGCGGAGAGACATGGGCGTGCGGAACCGGTGCGTGTGCCGCGGTTACGGCGGCAGTGGTAAACGGATACTGCGATGCGGATTCTCCCGTAACGGTACATCTTGTCGGCGGAGATCTTGTCATTACCGTAGGAGAGGATTTCCGTGTACAGATGACCGGAGGCGCTGCCAAGGTATATGAGGGGGTATATGAATATGAAAATCAAAATCAATGAGAACTATAAGAATCTGAAAAAAAGTTATCTGTTTTCCGAAATCGCCAAGCGTGTAAAGGCTTACAGCGAGGAAAATCCCACCGCAAAAATTATCCGGCTTGGGATCGGTGACGTTACACTTCCTTTGACAAAATCCGTAACGGAAGCCATGACAAAGGCGGTTGCGGAGATGGGACGGCGGGAAACCTTCCGCGGTTATGCGCCGGAATACGGTTATGATTTTCTCAGAGAAGCGATTTCCCGTCATTATAAACGTTTTCAGGTGGACATTTCTGCCGAGGAAATTTTTGTGTCGGACGGGGCAAAAAGCGATGTAGGCAACATCACGGAGCTGTTTGGGGACAATCCGGTATTGATTCCGGATCCTGTATACCCGGTATATTTTGACAGCAATGTCATGAGCGGCAGACAAATTACCTTTATCCGCGCGGACGAGAGCAATGGATTTCTTCCGAAACCGGAAGGACTTTCTTGTGAGGGAGCTATCATTTATATTTGTTCACCAAACAATCCGACCGGTGCCGTCTATGATCATGCAGGCTTAAAGCAATGGGTGGATTTTGCCGTGTCGACCGGATCGCTGATCCTCTATGATTCGGCATACGAGGCATATATCAAAGGGGATTATCCTCATACAATTTATGAAATCGACGGAGCAAGAACATGTGCGATAGAAATCTGCAGCTTTTCGAAGACAGCAGGGTTTACCGGCACGCGTTGCTCCTGGACAGTGGTTCCGTCAGAGCTTTCGGCAGGTGGTATGTCTTTGCGTGAGATGTGGGAACGCCGTCAGGCAACGAAATTCAACGGTGTACCGTATGTGGTTCAGAGAGGAGCCGAGGCAGCGCTTTCCGATACCGGTCTTGCCGAATGCATGGAACTTGTCGGTTACTATATGGAAAACGCCGCGTTGATTGCCGGTGTTTTGAGAGAAAAGGGAATTTTCTTCACGGGAGGGACTTCATCGCCCTATATCTGGATGCGCTGTCCGGATGGAATGGATTCATGGACCTTTTTCGACGCACTTCTGCACGGCATTCAGGTCGTCGGGACGCCAGGGGCGGGCTTCGGAGCATGCGGAGAAGGCTATTTCCGTCTGACTTCTTTCGGCTCGCGTGAGGCGACGGAAGAGGCCGTGGAAAGACTGCGCGGATTCCTGTCATAAAAAGCATATTGCGTGATATGGGAGAAAAAACAAATGGAACAGAAATGGATTCATTCAAATCTTTCAGCCGGTGAGAACGGATATCTGTTTTTTGCCGGTATGGACACAGTCGCCCTTGCAGAAAAATATGGGACCCCGCTTTTCCTCATCGATGACAAGCGGGTGCGCGAGCGCTGCAGGGAATATAAGACTGCCATGAAAAAGTATTTCGGGGAGACCTCCTACCCGCTTTATGCCTCCAAGGCGCTCAGCTTCAAGGAGATTTACCGTATGATGGCGGAGGAAGGCATGGGGACGGATATTGTTTCCTCCGGCGAATTGTTTACGGCGGTATCTGCCGGTTTCCCGATGGAGCGGGCTTTCTTCCACGGAAACAACAAAACGGATTTTGATATTGAATACGCGATTCAAAATGGCATCGGATATTTTATTGTAGACGGGATAGAAGAGCTTTGCCGCATCGACGAGTATGCAGGAAAAGCCGGTATCCGTCAGAAGATTCTTCTGCGGATCACACCCGGGATCGATCCGCATACGCATCAAAAGATCAGCACCGGCGGAGTAGATTCCAAATTTGGTTCCGCAATCGAGACGGGGCTTGCAGCGAAAATCACAAAAGAGGCGCTATCCAAAATGAATTTGGAGCTTGTCGGTTTTCATTGTCATATCGGCTCGCAGATTTTTGATATCGCACCGTATACGACCGCTGCTGATATTATGCTTGGATTTATTTCGGAAATGAGAGAGCGGTTCGGTTTTGAGGCGCGGATTTTGAATCTCGGCGGCGGTTTCGGCGTGCGCTACGTGGAGACGGATCCAGAAATCGACATTTCGGCAAATATCAAAGATATTTCACTTCATATCAAAGCAAGATGTGAGGAATACGGTCTGGAGATGCCGCAGATCCTGCTGGAACCCGGCAGAAGCATTGTCGCGGATGCCGGTATCACGCTTTATACGGTCGGAAGCGTAAAGGAAATTCCGGGATTTAAAAATTACGTTTCTATCGACGGCGGTATGACGGACAATCCGAGATATACGCTTTATCAGTCCTCTTATACGGTTCTGGTGGCGGATAAGGTGGGAGAACCTGCGGATTTTGAATGTACTGTCGGCGGGAGATGCTGTGAAAGCGGAGATTTGATTCAGGAACATGTGAGAATCCCGAAGCCGCAGAGAGGGGATATTCTTGCTGTGCTTGTGACAGGCGCCTATAATTATTCCATGGCGTCCAATTATAACCGGGTGGCAAGACCTCCGGTTGTGATTCTGCGCGAAGGCAGAGATATTCTTGCTGTACGGCGTGAACGGTTTGAGGATCTTGTTGCCTGCGATTTGTAAAGCGGTGTATTTTTCATACAATACGGAGAAAAAATCATGATAGTGACAAAATTCGGCGGAAGTTCTCTTGCAGATTCCGCTCAGTTTAAAAAGGTAAAGGCGATTGTGACATCGGATAAGAGACGTCAGGTGGTCGTTGTTTCGGCGCCGGGAAAACGGTATTCGGGTGACAATAAAATTACCGATCTTTTATATACGCTGGACGGGCATCTTCGTTACGGTGTGCCGGATGATAAAATCTGGGAGTCTATTTCAGAACGTTACCGGGAAATTGCAGAGGCTTTGGAGCTTGATCTGGATATTGCAGAGGAGCTTTCCGAATTGGAAAAAACACTCGGTAAAGAGACTGACCAAAATTTTCTTGTCAGCCGCGGCGAATATTTCTGCGCAAAACTGATGAGCGCATACCTTGGTTTTACTTTTGTGGATGCTGCGGAACTGATGCGCTTTTCGTTTGATGGAAAGCTGGATTTGGAAGCGAGCGAAGCACTTGTCAAAGGGGCGTTTGAGGCATACGGAAACATGGTTGTACCGGGCTTTTACGGCGCATATCCGAACGGCGATATCAATTTGTTTTCCCGTGGCGGCTCGGATATCACGGGTTCTTATCTTGCGAGATTTCTGAATGCAGAGATATATGAAAACTGGACGGATGTTTCAGGGATTTATTCGGCGGATCCGAGGCTTGCTGAGCATCCGAAACCGATTGACCGCATTACCTATAAAGAGTTGCGAGAGCTTTCTTATATGGGCGCGAATGTTCTGCATGAGGAGAGTATTCTTCCTGTCCAGGATTGTGGAATTGCTATCAATATCCGCAATACCAATGAACCGGAGAATAGCGGAACCGTCATCACGCGCGATGCCGGCGCGGGTACGCCGGTTACCGGAATTGCGGGGAAAACCGGCTTTATCTCTTTTGTGATCCATAAAAAACATATGTCGGGAGAGATTGGCTTTTTGCGCCGAGTCCTTTCGATTTTTGAGAAATACGGCATCAACGTTGAGCATATTCCGACCGGAATGGATATCATCAGCGTTGTTGTGCTGGAAGAGCAGGCGGCAAAGCATGTCCATGCGATTCTGTCCGAAATTGAAAATACGCTTTCGGCAGATGTGACAGTTGACCGGAACTTGTCCCTCATTGCCATTGTCGGGCGTAATATGGCAGGACATTATGGCATCAGCGCTTCCGTATTCGGAATTTTCGGGGACAACGGAATCAATATCAAGCTCATTGTGCAGTCTCCGGATGAATTAAATATTATCGTCGGAATCGATGCGCAATATCATGAAAAAGCAATTGGCTGTCTTTATAACGGACTTTGCCGCGAGGGTCTTTTGTGACGGTGCAGAAAATTCCGCATAGAATAAATACATCAAAACAATGATAAACGGAGCCGAGATGTGTTCCGGAGGAGTAATAGGTTTATGAAAGAATACAGCGTTGCCGTACTTGGTGCGACAGGCGCCGTCGGGCGCGAAATGATTCGAATATTGGAAGAGCGGAATTTTCCCGTAAAAAAGCTGATTCCGCTTGCCAGCGCGCGCAGCGCCGGCACAAAGCTTATGTTTCATGGGGAGGAGGTCGCTGTAAGCGAGGCATGTCCAACCTCTTTTACCGGGGTCGATTTGGTACTTGGCGCCGCACCGAATAAGCTTGCACGCGAGTTCGCGCCCTATATTACGGCGGCGGGGGCGGTTTTTGTTGACAATTCAAGCGCTTTTCGTATGGAACCGGGTGTTCCGCTCGTGATTCCGGAAATCAATCCGGAGGACGCGCTGCTTCACAGAGGAATCATCTCCAATCCGAACTGTTCTACCATCGTTACCTTGGTGGCGGTAAACGCCATAGGACAACTGTCAAAAATCCGTTCGATGACCGTTTCCACCTATCAGGCGGTATCCGGCGCCGGCGCCGGCGGTCCCATCGAGCTTGAGGAGGAAATTGCGGCGCTTTCCTGCGGTAAAACGTATACGCCGTCGGTGTTCCCCTATACGATTGCCTATAATCTGATTCCTCAAATCGGAGATTTTCTGGAAAACGGATATACAACCGAAGAGATGAAAATGCAGAATGAAGGCAGGAAAATTCTGCATCTTCCCGAACTTCGTGTCGGATGTACCTGTGTGCGGGTCCCCGTTGTCAGAAGTCATTCGATTTCCGTTTCTTTGGTTACGGAAGAGCCGGTGTCGCCGGAGGCGGCGCGTGCCGCGATCGCTGCGGCTCCCGGATGTCGGCTTGTCGATGATCCGGAGAACAAACGGTATCCGATGCCGCTTGATACGTCGGATCAGGATCTTGTTTTTGTGGGACGTATTCGGCGGGATATTGCAAATGAGAACGGCATTTCCCTTTGGTGCTGCGGTGATCAGGTACGCAAGGGCGCTGCGACCAATACCGTGCAGATTGCGGAACTGCTCATCACAAAGGAATGAAGACGGGATAAAACAGGCATATTTTTTCCTGTTATGATAAGGCGAGTGCATTCCATGGAATCCATGCAGCACTCGCCTTTTGTTTTGCAGAAGACAAATGGTATGCCTTTCCTATTGGTGACGTAGACAGCCGGAGAGAGAAAACAGTCCCGACAAAGGTGTGAATGCCTCTGTCGGGAGTTTTTTCGTTTGCATATTGCGTTGAAACAAGCCTGTTTGTCTGTTTGAAACAGCGGAATTTCGTCTGTTACTCCAGAAAAGCGGTTACACGGTATCCGGATTGGAGTACCAGCCAGCCGGGAGTAAAGGGACGCATTGCATTCCAAACGCCCGCGCCGAGAAGACCGTATTCGGGGATCAGAGCAAGCTTTGCCGCCCAGCTTCGGGCGTCTTCAAACCAAACGATATGCGCGTTGCCGTTTTCCGTATACTCAAAATATGGTGTTGCCGCCGCTTCGTCATATCGGATTTCTGCTCCGTAGCGTCTTGCAATATCGACAGCTTCCTCATTGCCGACAAGCTTTGCGCGCGTTTCTCCTTGCTTGTAAGGCAATGTCCAATCATATCCGTAATTGGGAAGTCCCATATAAATTTTATCTGCGGGGATTTCTGATACTGCATAATCAAGGACACGGCGTACGGATTCGAGAGGTGCCACTGCCATTGGCGGACCGTATGTATATCCCCATTCATAGGACTGTCGATGATCATAACATAAAAATCTATATCCTCAATAGAATATCCAGTGTGAAATCGGTGCTTCCGTGAGTTTTCTGAATGGGAGATGGCTTATAGATGATTTTTTCGACGATAGCTTTTAATATAAAGTTTTTTGTTTGAGCGTCTAAAGAATCATCTTTTAGGGAGTCAAGGGCATCTTGCAGCTGAATCATGGCATTCCAATCATCGTTGTGGGCTTGCATTTCGCTTTTTACTTCTTTTAACTGCATTTCGCACAACTCGATTTTTTCGCGCAGGACGGCGTTTCTTCTGTCAAAGAGCTCCTGCGTGTATTTTTTTGTTTCTAAGAGTTCATATTGTGTTTCTTCTTGTTCTTTATATTCGGATAGCTGTTTTTCGAAGCGACGGATCATTTGTGTTTGAATTTCCGAAGAAAATTCTGTGCGTGTCTTCAGACTTGTTTGAAGCTGTGGAAGTTCTGCGGTTTCGAGTGCTACGATCAGTGCGTTCATAACATCATGCAGGCGAACGGATTTTCCGTGCGATACGGAGGATATTCTGGTACAGACGAGCCGGTCTGCTTTGGACTTTTGTATATTCAATGTCATCATATGTCCGCAGGTTCCGCAAACCAATATGCCGGCGAGCGGATTTCGCAATGTTTTGCCATGCTTTAATTTTGGAGTTTTTTTTCTTTCCATCAAATGCTGGGCTTTATTCCAGGTATCCATATCGATGATGGCCGGATGCTTCCCATCCACGACGATAATGTCGTTTTTATGGCTCTGTGTTCTTTTCTGCGTTCGTTGTCCTTCTTCCATCATAACGACATGATGTCTCCGATTATAGACAATTTTTCCGATATAATGCTGATTGCTAAGCATATAGGAAATGCTGGACCTGCCCCATTCTCCACCACGGAAATTTTTGATTCCTTTTTCATTGAGCATTCGTGCGATTTGACTTGCGGCGATACCTTTGTTGACGTACAGATCAAATACAAACCGCACAATGTCTGCATTTTGATTGGGCGCAAGAGTATAGTCTTTTCCGCTTTTTACTCTGTCATAGCCGTATGGCGGAACGGATGAGACGTAGCATCCGCGTTTTGCCGAAGCGATCCTTCCGCGCCACAAAATTTCCTTTGTATATTCCAGATAATCTCTGCCGCGCAGAAGCTCATCCTGAAAGAATCTTCGCTCCATTTTATTGTTCATGTCATAGGTCATCGGAGGGGTAAGCACAAGCGTATTTGTCCATTTAAGCGCATTGATCAGTCGTCCGCAATCCTCCAAATCTCCTCTCGACAGTCTTTGAGGATCCACAACAAGGATTCCTTTGACATCGGGATTTTCCATGCGGAGCAGCACTTTTTTGATTTCGATTCGATCTTCTATGGATTCGCCGGAGACAATTTCGCGGTAAATACACTCGCGGGGAATCGTGTAGCCGAGCTCTTTTTTTGCATATTCCTGAAGCATGATTTCATGCTTTGCCAGCACCTCTTCCACACTTTCATCCGGATTGTCTTGACGTGATTTACGCAGATATACAAGATAAATAGCTGCCATAGGGTCTCCTTTTGAATCACAGTGTAAGTTTGAAAAACGATTCATAAAAAAGAATGTAGGCTCATTTTAGATCATTCCGGTCCCATTATATGAAAAAACCAGCCGTTTTGTTAAAAATGACGCTGCTTCGGATGATGTTCGAGTTTTCAATATCTAAAATATAAAAAATCTCTATAACGGTTGGTACAACGGTGGAGATTTCTTTCTAATAAATTTGAGAGAAAACGGGATGATGAGAAAATCTGGAAAAGTCTGTGAAAAAAGTCGTTTTATCTGTATAAATTGACAAATCGCCCGATTTATGATACAGTCATAAAGTATAAAGGTAGATTGAAATACCGATGAGATGAAAGGCGATTTGAGAGAATGAAAAAAGAAAATCGGCTGGTACATATTGTAGAGCCTCTTCTTGTTTGGTACAAAAAGAACCAAAAGGAGCTTCCATGGCGTGTAGATGCGACGCCATATCATGTATGGATTTCGGAAATCATGCTTCAGCAGACGAGAACTGCGGCAGTTATTCCGTATTACAAGCGTTTCCTATATGAGTTACCCACGGTGTCCGCACTTGCCGCAGTGTCCGACGACAGACTAATGAAGCTATGGGAGGGACTCGGATATTACAGCCGGGCGCGAAATTTAAAAAGAAGTGCGGAGATGTTAATGGCGTCTTATGCCGGCGCTTTGCCGGATACGGCGGAGGAATTGAAAAAACTCCCTGGAATTGGGGAATATACCGCAGGTGCGATTGCTTCTATCGCCTTTGGCAGACCAGAACCTGCTGTAGACGGAAACGTTCTTCGGGTGGTGATGCGTTTTCTTGGATGCACAGACGATATTGCATTGCCCGCAACAAAAAAACAGGTCACAGATGCATTGCGGACTGTTTATCCATCTGGGGCAGACGCTGGTAATTTGACACAGGCGATTATGGAGCTGGGAGAAAATATCTGTATTCCGAACGGTTTGCCGAAATGTGAGAGTTGTCCTCTTTTTCGGCAGTGTGAAGCAGGTCTTTCCTCGCGGGCGGAAGAATTTCCGGTGAAAAGTCCGAAAAAAGCTCGCAGACGGGAGGAGCTAACGGTATTTCTCCTTTCTTGCCGCGGATATTATGCCATTCAAAAAAGACCGAACAGGGGTCTGCTTGCCGGACTTTGGGAATTTCCGAATATTTCGGGAAAGTTTACGCCAGAGGAAGCGGCGATCTATATTCGCAATCTTGGTACAGAAGTATTGTCTTGTGGGATATGCGGAAATGCTGTTCATATTTTTACACATGTTGAATGGCATATGACGGGATACCTTGCAGAATGTGTAACCCCTTTGAATGCGTTCACATGGGAAAGTGCGAAGACAATACGGACACATTATGCGATTCCGACAGCACTGCGCGCGTATCTTGAGATCATGGAACAGGATGCCGAAGAAAAAAATCATTGATAGATTTTTCATGGGCATCAAATGCCTAAAACTTTAAATAAAAAAGTCCGTTTTCACGGACTTTTTTTATATAACGGAGATGAACGGATTCCCGTGGCGTGTTTTTTGAGAGATAAATCCTAAATTTAAATCAATTCAAATCAGAGAGATAAGGTGCATGAGTAGATATTGGATTCATGATAGATAAAAAATAGGTATACGATTTCAAAAGTAAATGAACATCAAAATATTTTTGAGAATATAATGCTGTAAGTATAAAGTAAGAAAGCAGGGATGAACCTTGTCTCAAAACAATAATCATCAAAATAATAATTACTGCCATGGATGCTGCAATTTTTGTCCTTATCGTTACTCATGTAGTTGTTGCACTTGCCCTGCCCCTGTGACGGGACCCACAGGAGCGACGGGACCTACCGGTCCGGCAGGCCCTATTGGACCGATGGGGCCAATGGGACCCATGGGATTAATCGGACCCACGGGAGCAACGGGAGCGACAGGGTCTACTGGACCGGTAGGTCCTACGGGAGCAACCGGTTTGACTGGTTCTATTGGTCCGACAGGAGCAACAGGCTCAACTGGACCTACGGGCTCTACCGGAACCGCAGCAACCATAACGATCGGTACCGTTTCAACCGGAAGTCCGGGCACGGACGCGCAGGTAATCAATTCCGGGACGGCAGAAAATGCCATACTCGATTTTACCATTCCGCGCGGAGATACCGGACCGACAGGAGCGACCGGTCAAACCGGCGCTACAGGACCTACGGGAGCAACTGGTTCTATCGGTCCGATGGGAGCAACGGGAGCGACAGGGTCTACCGGACCTACGGGTCCTGCCGGAACCGCGGCAACCATAACAGTGGGTACCGTTTCAACCGGAAATCCGGGAACGGACGCACAGGTGACCAATTCCGGGACGGCAGAAAACGCCATACTCGATTTTACGATTCCGCGCGGAGATACCGGACCTACGGGAGCGACCGGTCCAACCGGCCCAACGGGTCCTGCCGGTTTCGTTGGTTTGGAAGGTCCAACCGGTCCAACAGGAGCTACAGGCTCTATAGGAGCAACTGGTCCGACCGGCCCGACCGGTCCGACCGGTCCGACTGGTCCAACTGGCCCAACGGGAGCGACCGGTCCAACCGGTCCTGCAACCATAACGGTGGGTACCGTTTCAACCGGCGATCCGGGAACAGATGCGCAGGTGACCAATTCCGGGACGGCAGAGAACGCCATACTCGATTTTACGATTCCGCGTGGAGATACCGGTCCTACTGGCGCAACCGGTCCTACCGGCGCAACTGGACCTACGGGACCGGCCGGAACCGCGGCAACCATAACGATCGGGACCGTTTCAACCGGAAACCCGGGAACAGACGCGCAGGTGACCAATTCCGGAACAGCCGAAAATGCTACGTTTAATTTTGTCATTCCACGTGGAGATACCGGTCCGACAGGAGCGACTGGCTCTACCGGCGCTACAGGACCTACGGGAGCAACCGGTCCGGAAGGAGATATTCCTGATGATATCTTTGCATCCTTTATCAATACACAATATCTTCTTGTAAGTGGAAGCTTGATTACGTTATTTCCGGCTGTTACGGATCCAACCGGAAATATTGTAGCAACCGACACGGAGCATATCTCGCTTACCGCCGGCTATTATTTGATTTCTTACAAAGTATCTGCCATTTTTCAAACTCCGAATTATATGCAAGTAACGCCCTTTTATAATGGAACTGCTCATTTAGAAACAGGAATATATTTTGCTACCAGCGCCAATGGCTCCAGCGCATGCGGATCGGCTTTTATTATTTTGGATGCACCTTCTCCAACTGAATTTTATTTGGCTTATAACGGTTCAGCCGATGCGCGTGACGGTGAAATTAACCTAACGATATTAAAATTGCGCAGGACTGCATAATATAGAGAGATTGTTGAATCGAAAATATTTTGGTTATCAAGATAAAAACAGATTAGGATTGCAGCCTATTCGGCGTAGAAGAATAGAGGATATATCAAGCAGAAAAGTTCTAGATGTATGTATCTTCAGGAACAGACCGAGTGAGGATGCAGAGCGATGTAGGATAAAAGGAAATACCGGAGAGGAATTTTTGTGATTTTTCTTTTTCGGTATTTCTTTTGTTCCGCAGACGGAGGCTACTTCTTTTGTGAATGTAATTGATTTGTAAATCAAGGGGTGTTTTACATAATCGGAAAATACATCACGGAAAAACAATATGGCGGAAAATGCGGACTGACAAAAGACTCTCCCTTTCTTTATGGAAAGAAGAAAGATTGTAAGAGGACCCCAATATAGCGTCGCATAAAATAACGTGGAAGGGGGGGCGAATATGAATCATGAATGGAGAATCACAGAAAACGGATATCGGGTAAAAACGATTCAGATGGACAGCACAACGGTCAATATTTTCCGTCCGATTTTGACAGAGGAAGAGAGGGCGCTGCGGGAAGCTGAAATACTTCATATTTTACAGCAGTT
This sequence comes from uncultured Eubacteriales bacterium, assembly GCA_900542425.1. Lineage (GTDB taxonomy): Bacteria > Bacillota > Clostridia > Oscillospirales > CAG-272 > QALR01. Next base: position 89,124 of record UQNQ01000002.1, on the reverse strand, counting down.
CGGTAGGATAGCGACAGACAGAGAAAACAAACGACAGTAAACGAAAACAGACAACATCGGCACATAAATTATGATAGAATGGTATTATGAAGGAGACGGACGGTCTCTGCTATCTTTTTTATAAGAGACTTTGGGCGTTTTTTCAGAAAATAAAATCCGACCTATGAATGAGGTCGGATTTTTAGATCATGAAAAAGATATAAAAACACAAAATTTTTCATTTTCATCTATAAAAAATAATATGATTTCTCATTTAGTCATCTTTGGGATAATGATACGGTTTCTTGTGTGATAATGTTAATATATTCTATTATAGTAAGGAGCCGGATAAGATGAAAATAAATGGTCAAAATGGCAAAGTTAATTTCTGCGGAAAACGGATTCGGCAAACAAGAGAGGCGCGAGGGCTTACACAAAATGATTTGGCAGTGAAGCTTCAACTCATCGGAGTGGGAATGATGCAAAAAACAATCAGCAGGATTGAGGTGGGAGACCGTGTTGTTCCGGATTATGAACTAAAATATTTTTCTGAGGTTTTGGGGGTATCGGTAAATTATTTGCTTGGCTTGGAGGATTGACAAGAACTTGCGGCAAATTCATTCTTTTTTTAGAGGGTATTATCATCAGCAAACCCATTCATAGGTCATGACAAAAACAGCGTTGGCGGCGGCACCTATCGCCGCGTAATCGTGCCCTTCATAGAAGGAGCCGGGCTGATCACGGGAAGATTTTGGAACAAGCGCAGCAATCACGGGATATCCCGCTTCGTTTAGGCGTATTCTTGCTTTTTCGATAAAAGCTGCATATGCTGCGGCATCTGCCGGAAGAACATATTCAAAATCGATATCCAGTCCGTAATAATCTTTTTCCTGAATGTTTTCTAAAATGTTGGAAATCAGTGTATCTGCCGCGTTGTTGTCTCTGAGTACGGCGGAAGCAAGCTCGTTGGAAAAGGTTCCTTCCTTGGTAAGGGTTGAAAGATGCATAAGCGGTGACGCCCCGTAACTGAGAGCGGAAAGGATCAGTCGTTCATCGTCAAGAGGAATCAGTTCTCCTTGTGGAGTAAAGCCGTATGTAAAAGGAGAAAGAAATGTAAGGTAGGGAAGTGTTCCGTAAAGTGCTTCATCGGTAATAAACGGGTATGCATAGGAATTGATCCGTACCGTATCGGATTTCTTTTCTTCCCAGCCGAGTATGAGTGTCTGTCCCTGGAAAATCGGTAAAATTCCGCCGTAAAGATTGGGATTGTTTGCAAAAAGTTCCCGTGCAGTTGTGCCAAACCTTGTGGCAATAGACGCGATGGTATCGCCTGCTCTTACCGTATAGGTTCCTGATGGAGTCAAAATCAGAAGCGCCTGTCCTACGACAAGGGTATACGGTTCTGAAATTGCGTTCCATATCGCAAGAAAATTTTCTGATACGCCGTAAGATGAGGCAATGCCGGAAAGTGTTTCTCCTTTTTTTACTACATGAATGGTCATAAATAAAAAATTCCTTCCTACAATGTGTTTGTTTCCATTGTATGAAGGAATTTTTATTTTGGTCCAAAATCAATCAATATACGTGATTTCCAGTTCGCCGCAGCCGGCAAAAATATCATCAATTTGATTCTCAAAGGCACGAGGAATCGTTACCGTTTTAAGATTGGAGCAGTCTGCGAAAGCATTTTTCCCGATTGTTGTAACGGTGGAAGGGATAGATACCGATTCCAGCGAGGAGCAATTCCAAAACGCCATTTCACCGATTTCCTCAAGTCCTTCGGAAAGATTCAGGGTTTCCAATGCAGAGCAGTAACTGAACGCAATTTTTGATATTTTCTGTACGCTACTGGGGATGGTGACTGATTTAAGCTGCTTTTGGAAAGTAAGGATCCCTTGACCGACACCGATTTGAAGAACCGGATATGTTTTATCGTCAAGCACATATTCACTGTCAAAAACAATGCTGTCGGATGCGGTCTTCCATGTATATACGGCAACGCCGACAATCTCTTTGTTCTCTTCAATCGTCCGGATAATATAATCATAATCAAGACTGTCAATGACCTGCGGATCATTGAATACATGTGTTGTCTCCGTGGCAGCGGTGGTTGCTGTGGTCCCGGAAGAGGAAGTGCTACCGGAAGTGGTTTCGCCTGTGCCTGTAGTTTCTTGCGGGGATTCTTCCTTACAGGAGGCGAAAATAAATGCACTCATACATATTACGAGAAGCAAAGCTAAAAATTTTTTCATGGTAAACTCCGTTCTGCCGTCTCAATATAACTTTTAGCCGAGACGACAATTTTGATTCAAATCATATAAAAATCCATCATACGGTCCGACCATGTCCGCAAAGGGATAAATTGCGGTGGTCTCTCTTTTTCCGATGCTGAATAAATAAACTTACCCTTACATAAAATAAATCATATCATAAAGGATTCGTTTTGTCAAGGTAAAATCGGGAAAGCGGGAAATTTCCGGTAAAACCGAAATCGAATCGGGACGGAGTCACATATGGGATTTCTTCCGGAGGAGCCTTATCGGCGGACAGTATATCTTGTTTTTTATAGTTTACTCGGGATTTTAGCGGTTTATGTAATTGCTAAGTATATTTTCCCTGTTTTGCTGCCATTTGTGCTGGCGTTTGCGGCTGCTTCTCTTTTGCGACGTCCGGCTGCCGCCGTTGCAAAAAAAACAAAAATTCCACAGAGAATTGTATCCGTGGTTTTTGTTATTTTGTTTTTAAGTGCAGGAATCGGACTTCTTTTTGCGGCTGTCATGGAGGCGGCAGAACAGCTTGGCGCACTTGCCCGCGGCATTGCCGCTGGTGAAAATACGATCCTTTCCAATTTTACGGCAATGCTTGACAAGATTGGCGAATTTGCGGCGGGGCTTCCTTTTTTCTCCGGGGAGGATGCGGATACTTTGCGGGATACGATCGGAGAGGCGCTGACAGACATGCTGAAGAACGCTGTTTTTACCTTTGCGTCCAAAATTCCCGGATATGCCGGAAAAATTGCCGCTGCGGTTCCTCAAGTGTTGATTTTTTCCGTGGTGACAGTTTTGTCCGCTGTTTATTTTTGTGCGGATTATGAAAAAATTATTTCCTATATCAAAACACATGTACACGGAAAACCGCGCGATGCACTGCGGGAAATGTATGGGCAAACGGGGCATACCTTGATGAAATATTTCAAATCTTATGTAATCCTTTTTTTGTTTACCTTTGCGGAGCTGTTTATCGGCTTTCTCATTCTTGGGCAAAAATACGCGTTTTTGCTTGCGCTTATGACAGCGCTTGTGGATATACTGCCTGTTCTCGGAACCGGAACCATTCTGATTCCGTGGTCTGTTTATCTGTTTTTTGCCGGAGATATCCGCACAGCTGTGGGACTTTTGATTCTGTATGCGGTTATTTCAGTGCTCCGTCAGATTTTAGAACCCAAGATTGTCGGAGCAGGGATCGGTATGCATCCATTGCTTGCGCTGGTTTCCATGTATGTAGGGCTGAAAGCCTTTGGGTTTTTTGGCATGCTGCTTCTTCCACTGGCGGTTGTGATTGTTAAAAATACAATTGCGGCATTTAAGCCGCGCCGGAAGGAGGAGGCCTCATGAGAATCGGCAGAATTCGGTTCCGTGTGCATCCGTTTGCTGCTGCCGGGATTTTTTTGCTGCTTGCCGTGATGCCGCGGCTGTATGCATTTGCGGCAATTTCTTCTGTTCTTCTGCATGAAGCAGGACATATTATTGCGGCGAGGATGCTTGGAAAACGGATTATGGAAGTTCATCTTATGCCCGTTGGGTTTTCTGTAGGGCTTTCTGCCGCTTCGTCTTATTCCGAAGAATTTCTAATTGCAGCTGCAGGTCCTATTATGAATCTTCTTTATCTTGCCGCGGCGAGAATATGGATGCCGTCTGAGGTGGCCGCTTCCGTATTTGCAGCTTCTTCCTCTCTTGCGGTGCTGAATCTTCTTCCAGTGAAAACGCTGGATGGTGGGCGTATGATCGGTGCCGTTCTTTCCCGTTTTTTCGGAGAGGGAACAGCGGATAGAGTATTATATCTTTCAACCTGTGCGTGCCTTTCCGTGTTATGGATGCTTTCTCTTTACGTATTCTTTTACAGCGGCATCAATTTTACGCTTCTTGTTTTTTGTGCCTATTTGTTTTCTTATCTTATCGTAAAAAAATTGTAAAGATACTTGCCACACGGTGTGGAATATGGTAGAATCAAGAAAAAATAAAAATGCGTTCTGGCGCTTAGGAGGCAGTATGACAAAAGCAAAAATTGAAATGGAAAACGGCGGAGTGATGACATTGGAGTTGTATCCGGAAACAGCTCCGATTACGGTGGAAAACTTCGTAAAGCTTGCGAAAAGCGGCTTTTATGACGGGCTGATTTTTCATAGGGTAATTGAAGGGTTTATGATACAAGGCGGCGATCCGACGGGTACTGGGATGGGAGGACCCGGCTATCAGATTAAAGGAGAATTTGCGGCGAACGGTATCAAAAACCAGCTGAAACATACGCGCGGCGTCATTTCTATGGCGCGTTCAGCGCGCCCGGATTCTGCAGGTTCTCAGTTCTTCATTATGCACCGCGATGCGCCGCATCTTGACGGGCAATATGCCGCGTTCGGAAAAATGACGGACGGCTTTGACGTACTGGATAAAATTGCCGTGGTCGATACGGATTATGCAGATAAGCCGCTCTCAGAACAGAAAATGAAGAAGATCACAATTGTGGAAGAGTAAGGGCAAAGCTTTTTGGTATTCCTCGGAACCACAGATATATGCTGCTGCTCATCTTCAAAAAACATATGTAAAATTTAAGAAGCAAACGCTTTCGGCTGTAGAAATCCAGCGCGGAAGCGTTTGCTTCTGTTATGGTATTATGAAAAACAGGTAGGTCGTATCGATATAAAAAATAATATATGATATTCTATAAGAGAGACTGGCTTATAAAAGGAAAAGATAATCTTGTTGATGTTGAAAAAGATGATTGCGGAATGCACTTATTCTTTTGACTTCAGGCAATAAAACAATAAGTTTTTTGGGGGAAAGAGAAATAAGAAGCGGGTGGGATTGCTGACGCTGGCAATCTTCATTATTTCGCCTAGTGATTCAATTATTGCGAGAAAAATTCTCTCGTGATAAGGCTTGGAAAAGCAAAAAAAGACTGTTATAATGAAAATGCGGCTGTCAAGGATGCTTTGTGAAAGGAAGGAAAAGGAATGAAACTGTATATCGGTGAAAATATCCGGCGCTGCCGTCAGGAAAAGGGGATGACGCAGGAAATGCTTGCGGAAACGCTTGGTGTGTCGTTCCAAGCGATTTCCCGATGGGAAACGGGCGCCGCTTATCCGGATATCGAGATGCTTCCTAGAATTGCCCGATTTTTTTCCGTGTCAATGGATCAGCTGATGGGAACTGACAGAATCAGCATGGATGAAAAGAAAAATGAATATTGTCAGAGACTTCAAAGACTCAAAACGGAAGGAAAATATGATGAAGCTCTTTTACTTTGGAGAGAGATGATTTATGAATACCCACGCGACTGGGATGTTTTGATCCAGTTTTGTTCTTTTTTGCAGATGCGGATTCGGATGGGAAGTAAAGAGCTTTTAACTGAACTTCGCCGCTTTTGCAGTAAAATATGGGAGGAGTGCAGTGATCACTCTATTCAGATGAGGGCGATAAAAATCATGGTATGTACAGAGGAAAGCGAGGTACAGGTTGAAGAATGGATTCGGAAAAGCCAATTCGGAAAAACGGCTTATGAACTCCGTCTTGCTCGCTGTGAGTTCCGTGGAGAAGCAGAAGAACGAGAAAAAATAAAAGAACAAATGAATTTAGATGCCATTAGGAATATTTGTTTTAATATGCGTTTTTGGCACGGCGAGCCATCTCAAAGTGTGGAAGGCAACCGTATTGCGCTGAAGCTTTTGGATGTAGTATCGGAGAAAAACGAAAGCGAGGCTTTTCTTTGGGATTACGCTTTTTTCAATACTCGTCTTTGTGCAGGACTGTTTGCTTCCGGTGAGATTGAGGAGGGGTATCAGGTAATGGAAAAAGTTGTGGAAATGCTGGAACGGTGGTTTTCCATTCCGGATGGGACAGAAATCCCCTATCATTGTCATTGCTTTCGAAATTTGACTTATAAAAAGATACCGAGATGTTTCGATTTTTTTGAAAGACCGCATGGATGGGAATGGTTTGACTGTGTGCGTGGGGAGGAACGCTATCAAGCCTTAGCGGCGAGAGTTGCGGAATGTAATCGGAAGCTTCTTTCCTGAAACGTCGAAAATGCTGAAATCTCTGACTTTAGGAAAAGCCAGAGATTTCAGGTTGAATTGTTTTCGTTTCTTTGTTTAATCAAAAAACGGGAGTACATAATGTGTGCCGTTTACAGACAAGTAAACAAAATTGAATGTCAAGTCCGCAAGCACTGCGATGAGAAAGACCCAGAATAGTCCGCTTAAAATTTTAGGCTGAATTTTGCCTACGGCAAGATGAATCGGCTGAAAGAGGAATCTCATAAATAGGGTAATGGCAATACCCCAAAACAGAGAAGGTAGCAGCGCAATAAATTCAGATTCTCCGCCGGGTAAGAACGTATAACTCCACAGTTTAATACCAAAAAAGGATTCAAAAAAGGCAGCGGTTACAAGTTCAATTGCCGTCGCAAGCAGGGCGGAGGAGAAAAAATAAGCCAAATATCGCGGAAATGCATGATTTGGAAAAATCGAACGACCGAAAAGATGCATATCCGACGGGGTCCCAAAGAGAAGATAGATAAAAATTAACGCAAATCCGTAGATTGTACAAAAAGGCAGTACAAGAAAGCCTCTGTCATTGGGGCTGTGTATGATAAAAGAAAATATGGTTTCCCAAACCCATCCGATAAACGACAGAATGAGACCTGTTAAAAAGAGCGTTTGTATTTGTTTTCGCTTCATAGAAGACGGAGCGATAGTTGTTGCAACCATTGATCGTACCTCTGATTTTCATGTGTTGCCGACAATTTTTGCGTGGCTTACGCAGCTGGCTGTCGGGGTGTTCTGCTACTATTATTATTCACTTGTAAGGAACAATGATGCGGATTTGATGGAAAAACAGGGCTCTGTTTTTTTCAATAGCATAGCACATAAACATGAATAATCTGTGAAGAGAGATTAAATATTTACAAAAACAAACGAATTTTGAAGTGTATCATCGCAAAAAAAGATTTTCTCGTTACAAAAAATGGAAATATTAACAACCTTTTTGGAAAAATATACAAGTGCTTTTTTGGAAATTTTGTCAATTGCTCAATGAAAAAGCGTAATAACCTAAAAGCTCAAAAGCTTGATTCCTCTCTTATTTGGATTCGCTTACCATTTTAAAATGCCAAGGTGCTCCAGTAAAAGTTTAAAGCCCATTAGGATAAGAACAACACCTCCGAAAATTTCCGCCTTGGATTTATATTTTGCTCCGAAAATATTGCCGACTTTAATACCAATGGCAGAAAGTGTGAAGGTAATGATTCCAATAATGGATGCGGCAATCCAGATATTTGATCCTTCGATGGCAAAGGTAACGCCGACCGCGAGTGCATCGATGCTGGTTGAAATTGCGAGCGGCAGCATGGCACCGATGCCGAAAGAAGCAGTCATCTGCTCTTCTTTTTTTCGTGATTCCCAAATCATGCTGGCGCCGATTAAAACCAGCAGTGCGAATGCGATCCAGTGGTCGATTTTTTCAATATATTCCTTGAAACCGACACCGAGAAAGTAACCCGCGATAGGCATGATAGCTTGAAATCCGCCGAAATAGATGCCTGCGGTAAGCGCATGTCTGAATGTCACTTTGTCTGTCGATAACCCTTTGCAAATGGAGACCGCAAAGGCATCCATAGAAAGCCCGATGGCAATGATGATAAGTTCCCACATAATTTATATTCTCCTTCATTTTTTCGCAGATAAAAAAAGACTTATCTGCTGTATGGAACAGATAAGTCTCGCCGTTTCATGCAAAACCAGAACAGAGATGTTCAGTATGTTGGCTTCGCAGCGCCGCTTTTGGGTGCGTCGCCGACTACTCCCTTATGTTTTGGGCTATTATAGCACAGCTTTTTCAATTTGTCAATCAAGTCTGAGGGATTTCTCTTTTCGGGTTGACATAGAGGAGGCCGTATGTTATAATCCAATATATCTTATATAATGAGAAAATATACCGAAAATACAGAAAATACAGAAAATACAGAAAATACAGAAAACGAGGAATCTATTTATGACAATTCCGGATTTTTTGCATCTACTGCGCCGCCGTACGCTTTTGATTTTATCGGTGACATTGATTTGCGGTGTAATATCGCTTGCTGTGACGGCTTTCATACTACCTCATGAATACACAGCTTATGCGACTTTTTGCGTCAGGAATCGCAGCGACTACGGGGACGGTATCACAAGCGCGGATCTTGCGGCGTGTGAATCGCTGACAGAACCGTGTATCGCCTTGATTACGGGGTCGGAAACGATGGCGCTTGCGGCACGGGAACTGGACGGAATGTCGGATGAAGAGCTCCGGGGAATGCTTGATTTCGAGGATATGGGAGCCGGCGTGTTTCGGATGTCGGTTTCTGGCCGCGATTCCGAGCAGACAAGGCTTATTGCTCTGAAGATCACGGAAACGGTGACTTCCAGAATCCCTGCGGCTTTGAACGCCGGTTCTCTTTCCGTCATCGACGGCGTTACGGTTACACAAAACAGCCGTCCTGTTGCGAGGGGGATTTTTCTTGGACTTATCGCCGGCTTTGCGGGCTCGGTCTGTTTGGTTTTTATTTTCAGTTTACGCAAGAAAGAAAATGCGTAATCGATGGTTCCGTTTAGGAAAGGATGGCAATTGCTTTGTTTGAAATTGATCGAATACCGGCGGAAATTTTCGCTGTTTTAGAAGAAAAGGGAATCCGAAGAGAGGATATTTTGCTTGCCGCCTACTGTGACAGGGATAGAAATCACGAGCCATGTGATTCCTATCTTGTCGCAACGGCGGAGGATCTCATCATTCTGACGGGGACTTTTTCACGTCAGACGGATATCCGTCGGAAATTTTCATCGAGAATATGGAATGAAACGGAATATACGGTGTATCCGCTGAAAACGCTGCGACGTTTTCAGATTGAGGAACTGATTTCCAGCGCGCGGTTTACCGCGATAGGCGAGGACGGTGCGCCGGTCTTCCTTGCGGCAATGACAAACTTTTGCCGCACTTCGATGATTGTTTTCAAAAAATATTTGGAAAAGATTGTGCGTGATGGTACGTTTACGGTGGATCCGGACGATGATCCGAAGCTTAGCAGATGTCCGAAATGCGGAAGCCGTTATCCTGAAAAAAACAGGAAAATCTGTCCGAAATGTATGGAAAAGGGGAAGCTGTTCCGAAGGATTTCGCTCTTTTTCTTAAAATACAAGCTGTATCTTTTTTTGTCGCTTGTTTCTCTTGTCGGCATGACGGGGCTCAGCATTTTGGCTTCCTATTTTTCGGCGGGATTTTTTTACCGAGAGGTTTTGGAGGAGAGCGGGCGTTTTTACCGTGAAATCGCTTTTGTCCTCGTGCTTGTAATCGGCGCGAAGATTTTTACTACGCTCTCTACAATCGTCAACAACTATGTGACGTCCATGATTGCGGCAAAAGTGAATTTTGACCTGAAAAAAACAATTTTCGGTGCGATCGAGCGTCTTTCCCTCGGCTTTTTTACAAGCCGTCAGACAGGAGGGCTTATGACGCAGATCAACAACGATTCCAATACGATTTATGATTTTTTCTGCAATATACTTCCTCATTTTATTGTGAATGTCGTAAAAGTAGCCGTGCTGGTTGTACTGCTCTTTATTATCCATCCGGTGCTTGCGCTTCTGTCGCTTTCCGTGATCCCGATTTCTTTGATTACCATGCGCATCAGTCATGCAAAAAACCGGAAGCTGCACGCCAAACGATATTCCAGCCAGCGGTCTATGACATCTTTTCTTGCCGATGAGCTTTCCGGCATGCGGGTTGTGAAAGCATTTTCTAAGGAGGAGGAAGAGATTTCCCGCTTCGATGCGCGTTCCCGCCGGCTTGCTGATGCGGATATTCGCCGCGGTGTATTCAACACCTTCTTTTCACCGCTTTCCGGTTTCCTTTTGTATACATTCGGTAACCTTTTGGCGCTTGGCGTCGGAGGATGGTTTGTGATTCAGGGAAGGATTGATTATGCCGATCTGATGATGTTTACAACTTATACGAATATGATTTATGCTCCGTTGTTTTTCTTCAGTGAAATGTCGGAAATGACAGCGGATTGTTCAAACTCTCTGCAAAGGCTGTTTGAAATCATGGATTCTCAGCCGGAGGTGTGCGAGGCAAAGGAACCTATACACTGTGAAAGTTTTCGCGGGGATGTCCGCTTTGACGGTGTTTCCTTTTCCTATATTAAAAATCATAAAGTGATTGATAATGTCAGTTTTGAAATTGAAGCCGGCAAGACGCTCGGGATTGTCGGACACACGGGCGCGGGCAAGAGTACGCTCGCCAATTTGCTGATCCGACTTTACGATCCTGAAAGCGGCGAAGTTTTTATCGATGGAATCGATATTAAAAAGCTGGCGTTTGCGGACCTGTACCGTAATATTGCGATTGTATCGCAGGAAACTTATCTCTTTATGGGTACGATACTGGAAAACATCCGATATGCACGTCCCGACGCGAGTTATGACGAGGTCATTGCGGCAGCAAGAGCTGCCGGCGCCCATGATTTTATTGTAAAACTGCCGGATGCGTATGATACAAAAATCGGGTTCGGCTATAAGGATCTTTCCGGAGGGGAAAGACAACGGCTTTCTATTGCCCGTGCGATTCTGCGCAATCCGCGGATTTTGATTCTTGATGAGGCGACGGCGGCAATGGATACGGAAACGGAACGGAAAATCCAGAATGCCTTGCAGATTCTGATTCAAGGGAAAACTACCATCATGATTGCGCACCGGCTTTCAACGCTGCGCGATGCGGACAGTCTGATTGTAATCGAAAACGGAAAAGTGGCGGAACGCGGTACGCATGACGAACTGATGGCGAAGGACGGCGTTTACCACAAGCTTTACAGCCTACAGATCGAGGCACTGAAAAATGCGGGTATTGCATAAACCGCGGGTAAGGAAAGGATGTTATGATGACAGAACAAGAGCATCGGGGCGGCAGGCGCCGCCCGCCTGAAGAGGAAAACGGAAGGAGAAAGCCTGTGGCGGAAAATCCGGATACGCCTCAGATTACGAGGGAGAACGCTTCTTTTTTTACACAGGGTGGATTTCTCTACATGAAATATCCGAAAGATGCGGAACCGGTACGCGTCATGCTGCATCGGGATTTTCCCTTTGAATTTCTTTGGGAATACATATCTGTGCTGGATGTCGACGGCTATGAGCTTGCGTCTATCCGCAGAATGGACGATTTTCAAGGGGAAGAACGGGAAATGCTGGTACAGGAGCTGGAGAGAAAGTATTATTCTCCTGTTATCAAAAAGATTTATTCTGTAAAGGAACGGTTCGGCTTTTCTTATTGGGATGCGGAAACCTCAGCAGGACGGCTGACTTTCACGCTTCAGGATACGTTCAAGAGTATGATACGTGCGGGCGGGGGCAAGCTGTTTCTGTTTGATGTGGACGGAAATCGTTTTGTCATCGAGAATGTCGAAGCACTTGACCGCAGAAGCTACAAAAAAATCGAGCTCTACCTGTAAGCGGGGTGATGATGTTGACAAACGAAAACGAACGGCTTTTCTCTCGGGCAAAAGCGCTTTGTCCTGGTCTTTCAGATGGGGATATTGTTTCTGTTTGGGAATATAACCTTGACCGAACCTTGCCGGATGGATTTTCGGACGGCTTTGTCACTGTGACGGAGAAACAGCTTTTTGTCTTTGAAAACGGGGAAAAAATATCGGAAGTTCCGATTGACCAAATCGGAGAATTTAAATTTACTGCCGGAATCGGCTGTGTTTTTGCAGAATATACTGCCAAATCAGGTGAAGTGACTTTGATTTCCCGGGCAGATTGTACACATAAGAGCAGGATTGCTGCGGGAATCAAAGCAGCAAATCATTATCTGCGTTATGGCAGACATGCTTTTGAAAAATATTCTCCTGCTGCACGGGTATGTCCGAAATGCGGACGCGCCTACAGAGAAGGTTCGGAGACATGCCTTACTTGTATTGATAAGAAAAGAATTGCTGCCCGTTTATGGGAGATTATGAAGCCCTATAAATGGCATCTTTTCGCTTCTATCATTTTATTTATCGTGATATCGGGAATCAATTTGATTACTCCTTATCTCAATAGGATTTTGGTAGATGATTATATCCGCAGTGAGGAACCTGTTTTGCTTTCTGCGTTTGTCGTAGCAGTTTTGGCGATTCTTGCAGCTCAGCTTGTGCAAAGAGGGCTTTCCTCTTTCCGGAACTGGTTTCTTGTCATTGCAGGTAACAAGGTGGTCCTGCGTTTACGTGGGGTTGTATTCGATAAAATTCAGCAGCTTTCCATTGCTCGTATATCCAAACGTACCGCCGGAGAGCTTTTGAATCGGGTATCCAGTGACACGGCGCGTATCCGGATGTTTATTGTCAATCAGATGTCGAGTATGCTGGAACAAATCATGCTGTTCTTTGCCGTTGGCATCGCACTTTTCATTTATGATTGGAAGCTGGCACTGCTTATCATTCTGCCGACGCCGATCATTGCGATAGCGTTTGCTCTTTTTCGCGGAGCAATGAGCAAGCTGTTCCGGCGAAACTGGGAAAGACAATCACAGTCAAACACCGTTCTCCACGATATTTTTTCCGGAATCCGCGTTGTAAAATCCTATGGGATGGAACATCGGGAGTCGCAGCGCTTTGAGGAATACGCGGCTGCGGAAAAGGAAACACAGCTGCAAATTGAAAAAAAATGGGCATATATCAACCCGATTTTGCAGTTCCTCATGGGATTTGGAGAATTTATTTTGCTATATTACGCCGGCAGTGCCGTCCTCGGTGGAACGATGACTTACGGAGAAATGTCGCAGTTTTCAAGTTATGCCGCGATGCTGTATGCGCCGCTTCAGTTTCTCGCGACGCTGCCTCGTCAGATTATGCAGGCGGCGACATCGATTACCAAGGTATTTGAAATTATTGACGAGCCGGTGGAAATCAAGGATTCCGCAAACGCTGTCGATATCGATATCAAAGGAAATATCGATATCGAAGACGTGTCATTTGGTTATGACGAAACGGCAGAGGTTCTCAGGGATATTACCCTTCATGTAAAGCCGGGTGATTTTATCGGACTTGTCGGGAAATCCGGAACGGGAAAATCCACACTCATCAATTTGGTTATGCGAATGTATGATGTAGACGAGGGTATCATTAAGATCGACGGTGTGGATATCCGGGATATTTCTCAGCGCTCCCTTCGTTCCCAGATTGGCGTTGTTCTTCAGGAGACCTTTCTGTTTAACGGGACAATCTTCCAGAATATCGCATATGCAAAAAAAGATGCGACGCGTGAGGAGGTCATCGCTGCGGCAAAGACAGCGGGCGCGCACAGCTTCATTGTAAAGCTGACTGACGGCTACAACACATGGGTAGGCGAACGGGGATGCACGCTTTCCGGCGGAGAAAAGCAGCGGATTGCGATTGCCCGTGCGCTTCTGCACAATCCGAAGATTTTGATCCTCGATGAAGCGACGGCATCGCTTGATACCGAAACGGAGAAGCAGATTCAGGATTCTCTTGCTGCGCTTTCCAAAGAGCGCACTACCATTGCCATTGCGCACAGACTTTCGACTTTGCGGAATGCGACACGCCTTGTTGTCCTGGACCGCGGCAGAATCGTTGAGACCGGTACGCATGACGAGTTGATTGAAAAACGAGGAATTTATTATCAGCTTGTCATGGCACAGAGAGAAATGTCAAAAATGGCATAAAGATACGATGATGAAATATGGAAAGCCCGGACAGGATTCTGTTCGGGCTTTCCATGCTTTTCGGCGGATGCTTTATCAAAGCATCCGCCGCTTTTTGTATCATGAATGCCACGCAGTCATCGTGCGGTTCCAAAAACATCCGTGTTTGAGGCTGTGGACAGGGATATCTATATGGGATGGGGCAGATTTTCGACTTTACCAAATGTGACAGCCGAGTCCCCTGATATGTCGGTGATTATGATTTGGTACTTATGCTTCCGTTCTTTTTATCATACTGGACAAATGATTACAATAGACAAACAAGGGGGCGCCTTGTCTGGAAAAAGAGCTGCTGCCAAAAATCATTCCTGTGCCTTTTGTCATTTGTATTTTCCGCGCATACAATAAAGTGAGCGAATAATCGCCGGCGGATGTACATACTTTGTGATATCCGCTTTGTCAAGAGAAAGGAAGGAAATCATTTTGAAGAAAATTTCAAAGCTTGCCGTTGTGGGAGGAGACATGCGGCAGCTTGTAGCGGCCCGTGAACTTGCGGCGCATGGACATGAAGTTGTGATCTGGGGCTTCGATGTATATGACGGAAATTATGGCAATATTACGAAGGCGTCCTCCCTTTCGGATGCGCTTGCAAACGCGGAATGCGTTTTGCTTCCGCTTCCGTACAGCTATGATGGGACAAGACTGAACTGCCCACTAACAGGAGAAGAAATCCGAGTTTCGGACGTTCTTTCCATGGCGGAGAAAGAAGCGATTCTTTTCGCGGGAATGGCGCCGAATATAGAAGACAGGCGCGTTGTGGATTACTATGACAGAGAGGAATTCTCTGTTCTGAATGCCATTCCGACAGCAGAGGGCGCACTTGCTATCGCTATGTCAGAGTTGCCGATTACCGTACATGGGATGCGCGTCGGCGTTGCCGGCTTCGGCAGAATCGGAAAAACCGTCAGCGCACTTTTCCGTGCTGTCGGCGCGCAGGTTACGGTGTTTGCACGCAGTTTTGCTGCTCTCGCATGGGCAGAAGCTTACGGCTGCCATCCGGAACGTTTTGACCGTCTCCGTGAGACGGCACATACCTTTGACTGTATCATCAACACGGTACCCTCTCTTGTCATTGATGCCGCTGTCCTTGGGAAAATGAGACAGGATACGCTGATTATCGATCTTGCATCAAAGCCGGGCGGAGTAGAATTCGGTACGGCGGAACGTCTTGGTATCCGGGCAATTCCCGCGCTGTCACTTCCCGGCAAGTCATCTCCCGATACGGCGGGAAAAATTATTTCTGAGACAATATTAAATATACTGTGTGAAAAAGGAGTTATATAAAAATGATAGGATATTGTTTCTGCGGTTCTTTCTGCACCATTTCCAAATCTATTAAAATCCTGCGTTCACTTGCTGCGGAAGGGAATAAGATCCTTCCGATTATGAGCGACAGTGTCTATACGACAGATACGCGATTCGGACGTGCCGAGGACACCATCCGCACTGTTGAGGAAATCTGCGGCACTCCGGTGATTCATACCATTGTCGACGCGGAACCGATCGGACCTAAAATTGCTCTGGATATGCTGGTGATTTCTCCCTGTACAGGCAATACACTTGCCAAGCTGGCTGCCGGTATTACGGATACGCCGGTCACGATGGCAGCAAAAGCACAGCTGCGCCGCGACCGTCCGGTGGTCATTGCGCTTGCCACCAACGACGGACTTTCCGCAAATCTGAAAAATATCGGACTTTTGATGTCCCGGAAAAATATTTATTTTGTTCCGATGGCACAGGACGATCCGGAAAATAAGCCATATTCGCTCGTATGCGATTTCGATATGCTGAAAAGCACAATGGTATCCGCCTTTGCGGGCAGACAGCTTGCTCCGGTTTTCTGACAGAACATACCGCCATTTTTTTGAGACGCAGGATGCAGGAAGAATTTTATCATACTTTTTACGAGAAAGCGGCATGATCATCATGCCGCTTTCTCGTAAGAACATTTTATCATGGTTTTGGATAAAATCACGGCTTTTCAGAATAAATCAGCGCAGTGAAACGACAAAAAATCATATTTTCTTTCATTCCCGCATAGGATGAAAAACAGTTCTGTAGACGGAGGAATGAATTTATGAAGGGGACAGGAAATTTCAAAAGACAACTGCGCGCGGAGCTTTCGTGCGTCAATACTACATTGGTTTTGGTTATGGCGGGTGTCTGTGTGCTGCTCGGTATTTTATTTGCGATAAGCGGAGTCAGTCAATATGTTTATTGGTACACTTATCAGCCCAAATGCGGGTTGCCTGCGTTTTTTATGGTGCTTTTTTGGATGATTGCCTATGCTGTTTTCGGAGCCTGTACAGCGATTGCGTTGTCCGCACCGCATTATCGGTCACAACAAGCAAAAAAGCATGCGGCAATTCTTGCCGCCTGCACACTTGTGCTGTGTTATGTATGGATTCCTGTTGTCTATAAGGCTGCGAGCTTTTTCCTTGCCACACTGCTTGCCGTTGTCATCATTATCTGTCTGGCAGTTCTTTTTTCTATGTTTTGCCGCATCTCAAAGCTCGCCTCGTGGGGGATTCTCGCTTTTGCCGCATGGATGCTGTATATTCTTTATTATACTTTTGCGCTGTTTTTGTTGAATTGACAGAGAAATCCGATGAGAGGAAGTCGACAAGCTTCCTCTTTTTTTAAAAGGAGAGAACAAATTCCTTTTGCTTTTCGGAGGAGAAATGCCCTCCTTTAGAAATGGAAAGGGGAAAGTATTTTCCGTGGAAAAAATGTATTTTATGTCGATATCGGGAGGAAATGCACGTTAAAATGAAGAGGAAAATTCGGCTTTGATATTGACAACGGCAAAGAATGTTGGTATGATATATTTGTTAAAAAGAATAGAAATAACCAATTAAAAAGGAGAATGTGAATATGAAAACTGTTAAAATCCGTCTTTCTTCCATAGAAGCTGTTCGCAATTTTGTAGAGATTGTACGTAAGTTTGAAGGGGATATTGATCTTTCCAGCGGAAGATATATTGTGGATGCAAAATCGATTATGGGTATTTTCAGCCTGGATTTGATGAATCCCATTACCCTTACTGCGCATTGCGATGACTGCGATAAGCTTCTTGAAAGTCTCAAAGAATATATTGTTGACTAATCAGAATGAAGAAAAAATATGCCTCGGCTTTTGCCGGGGCATATTTTTGTGTTTCCGTGCATATGAATGAACCGGACGTATTACAAGAAGAGGAAACCCGTTCGTCCGGAAGTTCGTTGCCGCTTATGGCGGCGTGGGAGGTTATTGTGAGAAAATCAAGATTTTTTTGTGCCGTTTTGGCGGCGCTGTTTGTCATTTTATCCGTTCCGTTCGGCATTTTGGCAGCGCCGGAATACACGGCGGAGGCGGATGCCGTTTCCTGCATTCTAATGGATGCAAAAACCGGGAGAATCTTATTCGAAAAAAATGCGGATGAGGCGCTTCCGCCCGCATCCGTTACCAAGGTCATGACGATGCTGCTGGTTTTTGAGGCGCTTGATGCCGGAACCATCAAGCTGTCCGATATGGTTCAGGCAAGCGAGCATGCAGCAAGCATGGGAGGCTCTCAGATTTATCTTAAGGTCGGGGAAGAAATGAGTGTTGACGATCTGTTGAAGAGTCTTATCGTTGCTTCCGCGAACGATGCAGCTGTGGCACTTGCAGAGTATATCAGCGGCAGCGAAGAGGCGTTTGTGGCAAAAATGAATGCGCGTGCTGCCGAACTTGGCATGAAAAACACCCATTTTGAAAATACAAACGGTCTTGACGACACAGCGGAAAACCATGTTACCAGCGCGCGCGATATTGCTATCATGACACGGGAGCTTATTCAGCATGAGGAAGTGTTCAATTACAGCACGATTTGGATGGATACCATTCGGGACGGTGCATTCGGCCTTACAAATACCAATCGTCTGATCCGCTTCTATAAGGGTGCGACAGGACTCAAAACCGGTTCGACGGCAAAAGCAAAGTTCTGTATATCTGCGACAGCCGAACGTGACGGACTGTCTCTTATTGCTGTTATCATGGGGTCTCCGACAAGGGATGTACGCAATGCGCTTGCTGCTTCTCTCTTTGATTTCGGATTTGCCAATTATGCAAATTATACAGATGAAAGCGAAGAGTGCGAAACGGTTCGGGTGACGGGAGGCGTTCAAAATACGCTGAGAACTGTGCATGAAACATTTTCTGAGACAGTAGAGAAAGGCTCTGAGAGCAAAATTGAGGAACAGATCGATCTTCCGGAAAAACTTGCAGCTCCGATTGTCAAGGGAGAAAAAATCGGAACGGTAACCTATCTTTTGAATGGTGAGGAGATCGGAACATCGGATATTCTTGCGGATGAGACGGTGGATAAAATCGGATTTTCCACGCTGTTCCCGCGTCTTTTCCAATGGTTCCTTTGTTCTCCTTCGAAATAATCTTGCTTTTTGTCCTGCCAAATGTTATAATGGGATGGAAGAAATTCCATCCCATTTTGCTTGGCTGCTGATATAAAAATCAGCGAACTTTATGCAATAGGATAAAGATGAAAATACGCGATAAAGCGATAAAATTGTTCCGGTTGATACGGATGAATCTGCAGGTATGTTTATGGGCAGGGTGCGTGATATATTAACAGGATTCGTTCTCTTTTTAAGAACGACTTGGGTTTGGAAAACGATACGGGCGAGTGATGTGCGTAACGGCATTGCCTTGCCGTTTTTCCCGTGAAAAAAGGATTGTTTTGATATGACTGCCATGAAGATTGATGATCATAAAAAAGAATATTTATCTTTGCTGCTCCTTGCCGACGAATCGGAGGAAATGATCGATCGGTATCTTGGGACCGGGGAAATGTATGTTTTCACGGAAAACGGCAGGATTGTCGGAGAATGTGTTGTAGCGGCGGGCAAAAACGAATGCGAATTAAAAAATCTTGCGGTTGTACCTGCCTTGCAGCGCAGGGGCTTTGGCAGAAAAATTGTGGAATTCGTCTGTGAACGCTATAGCGGACAGTATGAGGAGCTGATTGTCGGGACGGGGGAAGCTCCTGCTACGATGGGCTTTTACCGGAAATGTGGTTTTGAGGAATACGCGAGAATTCCAGATTTTTTTTGTGAACATTATGACCATGAAATCATAGAAGACGGTGTAAAGCTGCGGGATATGATTTTACTGAAAAGAAAGCTGTAACCATAAGGGGAAAAGGATATGACGGAATCGACACGTCCGCGCGCGGCGGTGCTTACGCTTGGATGCCGGGTGAATCAATATGAATCTGAGGCAATTGAGGCGAAGCTTGAGGCTTTGGGCTTTGAGCTTGCGGATTTTTCCGAGGTATGCGACGTTTATATTATCAATACCTGTGCTGTGACAGGGGAATCCGAGCGAAAATCCCGTCAGATGATTCGGCGGGCTATCTCAAGGAATCCGTCAGGATTTGTGCTTGTCACGGGTTGCTTTTCTCAGTTGAAAGCGGAAGAGGTTTCAAGGATTTCCGGTGTGGATTATATTTGCGGGAACCGCAACAAAGGTACGGTCGCAGAGTATGCCGCCCGGCTTGTGAAGGATGGTGTGAAAAAAGGAAGTGCCATCTGCGCTGTTTCCGGCCTTTTGGAGGCTCCGCTGGAAAAGCTGACGCTTCCTCATGCGCGGCGCGCACGTGCTTATGTCAAAATCGAAGACGGATGTGATAATCATTGTACGTATTGTATTATCCGAAAAGCACGCGGCGGTGTTGTTTCGCGCCTGCCGGAGGAGGTTTTGGCACAGGTTCGTATGCTTGCGTCGGATGGCTGTTCTGAGGTGATTCTGACAGGGATTGAAACGGCGTCTTACGGGAAAGATATCGGTGGATATCCGCTTTCGAGACTCATGGCGGAGGTCGCTCACATAGATGGGATTCGCCGTGTTCGGACAGGCTCACTGGATCCGTCTGTCCTAACGAAGCCGTTCTGTGACGAAATTGCCGCGCGGCCGCATATTATGCCGAGCTTTCATCTCTCTCTTCAGAGCGGAAGCAACGCCGTGCTTGCGGCAATGAAGCGCCGCTATTCCCGGGAACGGGTGATAGAAAACACGGCATATCTGCGTTCGGTCATGCCGGAGGTTACCTTTACATGCGATATCATTGTCGGTTTCCCAGGGGAGACAGAGGAAGATTTTCTTGCTACGATGGACATTGCGGAAAAAATAGGTTTTCTGCATATGCATATATTTCCGTTTTCTGCAAGGGAAGGAACGCCGGCGGCGGATATGGCGCGGCAGATACCGGAATCCCTCAAGCAAGAGCGGCTGCATCGGCTGAAATCACTCGGAGAGAAAATATCCGCTACTATCTATGAGAAGGCATTGGGAGAGATTCGGAATGTGCTTTTTGAAACAAAAGACGGAGATTTTTATGTTGGACATTCCGAAGATATGCTTGAGGTGAAAATGAGAAGCGATGAACCGATTGCCGGAAGAATCCTTCCTGTCAAGCTTACTGATTTTGATGGGATCCGTCTTACGGCACAGCCGATTTTATAAAGGAAGGAGAGGCTGATGGAAAAGATTGTGCTCGGAGAAAACGATGCAGGGCAGAGGCTGGATAAATTCCTTGCGAAAACATTCCGAAATCTGCCGAAAACCTTGATGTATAAGTTTATCCGCATCAAAAAAATCAAGGTAAATCGCAAGCGCGCGCAGGCGGGACAGATGCTTGCAGCGGGGGATACCGTCGAGCTGTTCCTGTCTCCTGAGTTTTTGGAGAGAAAACAGTCAGAGACGCTTTTTCAACATATCAAGCCTGCCTTTGATATTGTGTATGAGGACGAAAACCTGATTGTCTGTAACAAACCGGTTGGGATGCTTTCTCACGGCGACAAAGAGGGACAGCGCAATACGCTTATCGAGCAGATAAAAGCATATCTTTTCGGAAAGGGAGAATACCGTCCCGAGGAGGAGCATTCTTTTTCTCCGGCTCTTTGCAATCGTATTGACCGGAATACTTCCGGTCTTGTGCTTGCGGCAAAAAACGCCGAGGCGCTCCGCATCCTCAACGAGAAAATCAAAAACCGAACCATTTCCAAATATTATCTTTGCCTTGTTCACGGAATTCCTGAGCCGCGTGAGGAGACACTTGAGGGTTTCCTTGTGAAAAATCAGGCTGAAAATAAAGTTGCGGTTTATGACCGTCCGCCGCGCGGTGCAGGGGACGAGTGCAAAAAAATCATTACAAAATACCGCGTTGTTTCCGTGCATGAAGGAAAAGCATTGTTGGAAGTAGAACTTGTAACAGGACGGACACATCAAATCCGCGCGCACATGGCGAGCATTGGTCATCCGCTTGTGGGAGACGGCAAGTATGCGAACAACAAGCATGACAGAGAGTCAGGGATATATCGTCAGGCGCTGTGTGCATGGAAGCTTCGGTTCGAGAAGGACGAGCCGTCCTCTCTTTCCTATCTTGAAGGACGTACCTTTGCCCTTGATCCGGGAAAAATCCCGTTTGTTCGCGCGGCGGGGTTCGGAAAAATGTAAAATTATGCGAAATCATTGCTTTTCCCATTGAAATGGGTTGGATTCTGTGATACAATACTTTGCGGAAATAAAATCGAAAAGGAGAATCAAAATGAGCAAACTGCATGTAATTGATCATCCGTTGATTGCGCATAAACTGACGTATATGAGAAGAAAGGAAACCGGTTCGAAGGATTTCCGCGAGCTTCTTGATGAGATTGCGATGCTGATGGGTTATGAAGTTACGCGCGATCTTCCTCTTGAGGACGTGGAGATTGAAACACCGCTTCAGAAAATGACCGGCAAGGTGATTTCCGGCAAAAAACTGGCGATTGTCCCGATTCTGCGTGCGGGTCTTGGCATGGTGGACGGTCTGCTTGAGCTTGTTCCCGTGGCGAAGGTAGGGCATATCGGACTTTACCGCGATCCGGAAACGCATTTGCCGATTGAATATTATTGTAAGCTTCCGATGGATATCTCAGAACGTATCGTTATTGTCGTCGATCCGATGCTTGCCACCGGCGGAAGTGCGTCAGATGCTTTGACTAAGCTGAAGGAAAGAGGCTGTACGAATCTGCGCCTGATGTGTCTTGTTGCGGCTCCTGAGGGGATTGCGGCAGTCCAAAACGCACACCCCGATGTTGATATCTATGTTGCGGCAGTGGATGAGAAACTGAATGAGCATGCGTATATCCTGCCAGGACTCGGCGATGCGGGAGACCGCCTTTTCGGAACGAAATAAAAAAGCAAGCGGGTGCGTATAGCATCCGCTTGTTTGACTAGGAAAACAGATGGCGAAAGCCGCAGACAAATGCAGCACCATTGAAAAAATAAAATGGTTTTTAAGGGGATGCAGGCTCTTTTATAAAAATAAACCAATATTTAAAAATTATCTGAAAAGTGGGCAGACAAAAATAAAGAACAGCTCTTCACTTTAAGGTGTTTCTTGCAGTTTGATATGAGATTTTCAAAGCAAGGCATGATGAGCATGGATATCGAAAGGGAAAAAATAAAAAAATACTTGACAAACGGAAATTTTCGTATTATACTATCCTTTGCAAAACAAAGAAGAACGTTCTCCGTTCTCACCTTGCGGCGCAGTGTGCCCGGGTTAATACGTTCATACATGTCTGTGCAGCTTTTGTGTAGCGTGTAGTTGGTCTCGTAGGATAACGGAGAATCGGATTCGGTTTTCCGTTTTTTTATTTCAAATTCAGTTTACTGGAGGTGCCGCATATCAGCAAAAAAGAACATTTAATCAATGAGGAAATTACCGTACCGCAGGTGAGGCTTGTCGGAGAGGATGGAGAACAGATCGGCGTTGTAGCGATTGACACTGCCCAGAATCTGTCGATTGAAAAAGGACTCGATCTTGTGATGATCGCGCCGCAGGCGACACCGCCTGTATGCCGGATTATGGACTACGGAAAATTCCGATTTGAACAGGATAAGCGTGAGAAAGAAGCGAAAAAAAAGCAGCAAACTGTTGAGATCAAGGAAATCCAGCTTTCTTGCAGCATAGGAGCGCATGATTTTCAAACCAAACTGAACCATGCCTTCCGCTTTCTCAAAGATGGCAACAAGGTCAAGGTGTGCGTAAGATTCAAGGGACGTGAAATGCGCCATACGGAGCTTGGTATGGAGGTTATTATGCGTTTTGCCGAAGCGGCATCCGAATATGCGCAGATCGACAAGAAGCCTGTTCTTGAGGGACGCAACCTCACATTGTTCTTATCGCCCGTCAAGCAGTAATATCTGTGCGGAACATCCGCGGTTTCTGAAATTAGTTTGAAAGGATGAATACAGTCATGGGAAAAATCAAGACACATAAGGCAACAGCCAAAAGATTTTCGATCACAAAGACCGGAAAAGTAAAAATGAACAGCTCGAACCGCCGTCACAAACTCGGAATCAAAACGCCGAAGCGCAAGAGACAGCTTCGCCGTAATGCATATCTGAGCAAATCGTTCGAGTCTACCGTAAAGACTCTCATTCCCAACAAATAATCACGGTAATCTGAGAGAGGAGAAAAAAGAAGATGGCAAGAGTAAAAGGCGCTGTCATGACGCGCAAAAGAAGAAATAAAACCCTGAAGCTTGCGAAAGGCTATTGGGGTGCCAAGAGTAAGCATTTCAAAATGGCAAAACAGGCGGTGATGAAAAGCGGTAATTATGCTTTCATTGGCCGTAAGCAGAAAAAAAGAGATTTCCGTTCTCTTTGGATTACGAGAATCTCCGCACAGGCAAAGGTTAACGGCATCAATTATTCACGACTGATGTGCGGACTGA
This sequence comes from uncultured Eubacteriales bacterium, assembly GCA_900542425.1. Lineage (GTDB taxonomy): Bacteria > Bacillota > Clostridia > Oscillospirales > CAG-272 > QALR01. The sequence continues at coordinate 65,381 of UQNQ01000002.1, read as the reverse complement.
AAAAAGCGGGGATTGCACTGAACCGTAAAATGCTCGCAGAGCTTGCCGTTTCCGATAAGGAAGCGTTCGCATCTCTGTGCGAAACCGCAAAAGCGGCACTTTAATTATCAGAATGGCTGAAAACCAAAGCGTTTGTCGCTTTGGTTTTTGCATTAGAGGATGTTTCTTTCTGGGAAAGAAGCCATATCTCCCATAAAAGAAAATGAGCTTCTTATAGAGAAGGAGTTTTATGGAAATCATTACAAGCAGACAAAATCCAGCGATTGTCGCCGCGTCAAAGCTTGGGGATAAAAAATACCGGCAGGCGACACATACATTTGCCTTTGAAGGCGAAAAGCTTCTAAACGATGCAATTTTGGCCGGTATCCGTTTTGTCCGGGTTTTTGCGACGGAAAAAGCATACCGGCGATATGAAAGTCTTCTTGTGAAGGTAGGAGAAGACAAGCTGTCCCTTGTTTCCGAGTCGGTGTATGAAAAGCTTTCTTTTGAAATGGCGCCGCAGGGCATTTTCTGTGTGGCGGAGATGATGCAGCATGAAGAAAAGGGGGACGGCTCCTTTGTGCTTCTGCTTGACGGCGTCTCGGACCCCGGAAACTTTGGCGCCGTTCTGCGCTCGGCGGACGCATTTGGCGTTGATACTGTATATACCGGAGGCGGCGCTGCCGATCTCTATCATCCCAAGGTCGTGCGGGCATGCATGGGTTCTCTTTTCCGTGTCAATGTGCGGGCAGAAGAGGACCTTGTGCAGCGCATCCTCCGTTTGAGAGAAGATGGGTTTCGTATTTATGCGACGGCGCTTGATGAGCAGGCTGAGGATATCCGTCATGCGGATTTTTCCGGGAAAATCGGCTTTGTTATCGGAAACGAAGGACATGGAATATCCGATTCCGTGCTTGCGGCATGTTCCGGGTGTGTTATCATTCCGATGCGCAAGGGACCGCAGTCGCTTAATGCAGCGGTGGCATCCGGTATCGTGCTGTGGGAAGCGGCGCGCGGGAGAATGAATATTCAAAATTCCGGTGGGCAGAGATGAAGCAATACCAAACGATTTTATTTGATTTGGACGGGACACTCACCGATCCGGCGGAAGGGATTACCGCGTCCTTTGTCTATGCGCTGGAAAACATGCACCTGCCTGTTCCGGATAAAAAAACACTGACGCGCTTTATCGGTCCGCCCTTGCTGGAAACCTTTGAGCGGGATTTTTCTTTGAATGCATCCGATTCGCGAAAAGCTCTCCGGTATTATCGTGAGTATTTCGGAAATACAGGAATTTTTGAAAATGTTCTGTATGACGGCATCGAACATTTGCTTGAACGGCTGCGTACCGGGGGAAAAACATTGCTTGTGGCAACCTCGAAACCGGAACCGTATGCCGTTCGGATTCTGGAACATTTCGGACTTGCCGGTTTTTTTACCTATATTGCCGGCAGTACGCTTGAGGAAACCCGGACAAAAAAAGCGGATGTTATCCGATATGCGCTTTCGGTAACAGGAATTCCCGCGAATTCGGATGCTGTGATGGTTGGCGACAGACGGCATGACGCGGAAGGCGCGAAAGAGGTTGGAATCGATTCTATCGGTGTTCTGTATGGATATGGGACTCGGGATGAGCTTCAATGTGCAGGTGTCACATATCTTGCGGAAACGGTAAATGCTCTGGAAGCATTGCTGATATAGCCTCACCATGCAGGGAAGAACCTGCGGGGAAAATACATTTCTTGAGAGAACAAACAATACGGGGTATATGGCTTTGTCGAAGGGGCAAAGTTTTTGATACTATATCATATCGGCGATTGTCATGCTATAAGAAAATCAGGAAAAGCAAAGTTAGGAAAAGCAAAATTCACCGTCATAACTGTGTTTCTTTCAGAGTCCGGTGAAGACGGTTCGGAGGTTTACCATGGAACATTTGGTCTATTGGATATGGCTTTCCCTGCGATGCGGGGCGGGAAGTGAACTTGGCTCCTATCTTTTGAAACATTTTGCGTCTCCGAAGGAGATTTATGAGGCGGACCCATCGGCGCTCTCGGCGGTGGACGGAATAGACAACAATATCATGGCGGTACTGCTTGACAGAGATCTTTCGCTCTCCATGCGGATTCTTGAATATTGTGAGCGGGTTAATGTCGGCATCATGACCCTTTCGAGTTCGGTTTATCCGGAAAGATTACGGAGTATTCACGCAAAACCGCTTCTTTTATATTACAGAGGACGCATACCGGATATAGATGATCATGTGATGATCGCCTGTGTCGGAACACGAAAATGCAGCAAAAGCGGCGCTGTGAACGCGGAACGTCTCGGAAGAGAACTTGCCTGTGCGGGGGCTGTCGTAGTATCCGGTATGGCACTTGGCATTGACGCCTGCGCGCAGCGCGGTGCGCTTTCCGCAGGAGGACACACGATTGCGGTGCTTGGATGCGGAATTGACAGAGTTTATCCGCCGGAAAATCGGGAACTTATGGAAGAAATTGCCGAGCACGGCACCTTAATAACGGAATATGCGCCGGGTTCGGATCCCGCCGGGAAACATTTTCCGGTGCGCAACCGCATCATCTCGGGCTTATGTCAGGGAACTGTCGTGGTGGAAGCGGACTTGTACAGCGGTTCCCTTATCACTGCGAGAGCCGCCAGAATGCAGGGACGCGATTTATTCGCGTTTCCGGGAAATCCGGAAGACCGGCGTTCGGAAGGAACCAATACGCTGATTCGGGAAGGTGCGAAACTTGTCACTTGTGCCGCGGATATATTGAATGAATATGAGCTCTTATATCCGCATAGAATATTCACCGAAAAGATCCCCTCCTCGGGATTTTCCCGGAGCAAAAAAGCCTGGACGGCGGAATCTCCTGCGCTGCACACGGAACGGAGAGGATTCTCTCCTCGGGCGGAACGGAATGGGACCGCACCGGAGCCTATAAAATTCATACCGCGGAAACGCCGTCCGGATACGGATAAGCTTGACAAATGGGAAAGCGATGTGCTTTCCTGTATTACGGAAACGATGTCGGTGGAAGAGATTGCAGCGGTGGTCAGCAAAAAAACGGGCGTATCGTGTGACACAGGACAGCTTCTCGGCGCGCTTACTATGCTGGAAATCGGAGGCTTTCTTGAAGCGGAGCCAGGCGGGAGCTACCGCCCCCTGTAATTCTATATTGACAAGTTCCGAGGTTGCGGTATATAATATCGATTGCTTATCATTTTTTAAGGAGAACGTTTCACGATGCAAGAAAACAAAAAACATGTGAATTTGGTCATTGTCGAGTCTCCGGCGAAAGCCGCTACTATTAACTCCTATCTCGGCAGCGGCTATAAGGTCATTGCCTCGAAAGGGCATGTCAGAGATCTCCCGAAAAGCACACTTGGCGTCGATATCGAACATCAGTTCAAAGCGAAATATATCAACATACAAGGGAAAAGCGCCTTGATTTCCGAAATGAAAAAGGAAGCGAAAAATGCGGATAAAATTTATCTTGCAACAGACCCTGACAGAGAGGGAGAGGCAATTTCCTGGCATCTTGCGACGGTTCTCGGGATTGCGCCCGAGGATGCGAATCGCGTGGCGTTCAATGAGATCACAAAAAATACCATCCAAAAAGAGATTGAACATCCTCGCGCGATTGATATGAATCTTGTCAATTCTCAGCAGGCACGCCGAATCCTTGATCGGATTGTCGGCTATAAACTGAGTCCTTATCTTTGGAAAACGGTAAAAAGCGGTCTTTCCGCGGGCAGGGTTCAATCGGTTGCGACCCGTATGATCGTGGAGCGGGAAGCGGAGATCGAAAAATTTGTTCCAGTAGAATTTTGGACGATTGAAGCAACTTTAAAGCTGGGGAAAAACCAGAAAGGAAAAGCAAAATTCTTTGGGGATGCGAACGGAAAAATTGAGCTTTCAAACGCAGAGGAGGCGGAAAAAATCGTTTCCGCCTGCGATGGAAACGATTTCACGGTGATTGCTGCCAAGAAATCCAAAAAATCCAAAAGTCCGGAGCCTCCGTTTGAAACTTCAACGCTTCAGCAAGCTGCCTCCAAGCGTTTTGGCTTCCATTCCAAGCGTACGATGAAGGTTGCACAAGAGCTTTACGAGGGCGTGAATCTCGGCGCGGAGCACGGAGGCGTACACGGTGTCATCACGTATATGAGAACCGATTCTCTCCGTATTTCCGAGGAGGCCGCCGCTGCCGCGGAGCGTTTTATCAAAGAGCGGTTCGGAGCGGACTATTATCCGTCCAAGAGAAAGATATATAAATCAAAAGCGGCCTCACAGGACGCGCATGAGGCGATTCGTCCCGTGAGCATGGAGTTTGTTCCGGACGAAATCCGTTCATTTCTGACGCCGGATCAATATAAACTTTATAAGCTGATTTGGGATCGGTTTGTGGCAAGTCAAATGAAAAACGCGGAATATGATGCTGCCGATGTGGAGCTTGACTGCGCCGGGTACCGGTATAAAATGAGCGAGAGTGTTCTTGTGTTCAAAGGATTCCGTATGGCATATTCAGAGGATGAGGATACCGGTGACAAGAGTTCAAAACTTCGCGGAATTACAGAAGGCGATACGTTAGCTTGTGAGAAAATCACCCCGATTCAGAATTTTACGGAGCCGCCTGCCCATTTTGACGAAGCGTCTTTGATTAAACTGTTAAAGGAAAAAGGAATCGGCAGGCCAAGCACTTATGCGCCGACGATTACGACAATCCTTGAAAGAGGATATATCGAAAGGGATAAAAAGCTGCTGCTCGCAACACCGCTCGGGAAAGCGACCGTTGAGCTGATGAAGAAAAATTTCCCTGAAATCGTCGATTATAAATTTACTGCTAATATGGAAACCGAGCTTGATGAAATTGCGCACGGAGATAATACGCTTGAACATGTACTGGGAGATTTCTACGGAGATTTTGAAAAAACATTAGAGCGTGCGCACGAGCACATCGGAGAAAACAAGGTAGAACTGCCTGTCGAGCAGTCCGATATCATCTGTGAAAAATGCGGCAGGAGAATGGTAATCAAAACCGGTAGGTTCGGCAAATTTGCCGCATGTCCGGGATATCCGGAATGCAAGAACACAAAGCCTCTTGATGCCTCGGGCGCAGTCAAGAAAGAGAAAGAGGAGCCGGAAAAAACCGATCTCAAATGTGAGCTTTGCGGTGGAGATATTGTGATCCGCAAGAGCAGATACGGAAAGTTTTATGCTTGCAGCAATTTCCCAAAATGCAAGTATACGAAACCCATTCGGGAAGAGATCGGGGTTTCATGTCCGAAATGCGGCGCGCCTGTCGTGCGCGGTTTCGGAAAAAATCATGCGGTATTTTACAGCTGCTCCCATTATCCGAAATGCGACTTTTCCGTTTGGGATCAGCCGACAGAAAAGACTTGCCCGGTTTGCGGCAGCAGACTCCTTATTAAAAAAGGAAAGGGCTATCTGTATTGCATGAACAAGGAATGCTCCTACAAAGAAGATACGCCGGAAACAAAAGAAAAGTCATAAAGAGTATCACAAATATCCTCCGCCGATAGGCGGAGGATATTGATTTAAAAATTCAAATAAACGACGGTTTTGTTTTATGAAAATAGGGAAGCAAACAAAGAAATCCGGGATAAATTTTTAATTTTTGGATTTTGTATCCGTTTTTCTTCGATAGATATTGAAAAATTGCGGCAAAAGAGATATAATAACATATATGTAAGAAGAAAGCAGCGCGCTTTGCGAAAACGCATAAAAAACACGGCAATCCATTTGATTTGCCCTCGTTATGCCGATTATCGCGGAGCTTTGGGAGGTTTTTATGAAAATCGTACTCGATGTCATGGGTGCGGACAAACCGGCAGAGGAATTGATTCGGGGTGCCGTACTTGCTAAAAAAGAATATGAAGAAGCGGATATTGTTCTCGTTGGGAACGAGCGGATCATTCGGGAAGCGCTCGCTGCGCAGGAGATTCCTTCGGGAACATTTGAAATCGTTCATTCGGACGATGTGATTACGATGGAAGACAGCCCGATGAGTATTTTTCAGACGCATAAAGATTCCTCCATGGCGAAAACGCTGCGGCTTGTCGCTGACGGAGAGGGGGACGTTGCCGTTTCGGCCGGAAATACGGGTGCGTATTTCACAGGGGCAACGCTTATCGTAAGAAGAATTCATGGCATCCGTCGTGCGGCGCTCGGCACGATTCTTCCGTTTGTAAATCCTGTTATGCTGCTTGACTGCGGTGCAAATGTCACGGTGACTGCTGACTATCTTGCGCAATTTGCCTGTCTTGGCTCTGTTTATATGGAAAAAGTCTGCAATGTGGCAAGCCCTCGCGTGGGACTTGTCAATAACGGTACAGAAGAGCACAAGGGGACGCCGCTGTATATAGAAGCTTATCATCTCTTGAAGGAAATGAAAGGTATCCGTTTTGTGGGAAATATGGAAGGAAAAGATTTCCCATACGGAAAGTGCGATGTGCTTGTGTGTGACGGCTTTACCGGGAATATTATACTGAAAACAAGCGAGGGACTTTGCCGTTTCCTGATGGAAAAGGTGCAGGAGATGTTTCATTCTGGCACAATCAGCATGCTTTCCGGAGCGTTAGTGCACGGAAAGGCAAGAAAAATGAAAAAGTTTTTTGACCCGCGGGAATACGGAGGGGCACCGTTCTTGGGATTGTCAAAGCCGGTAATCAAAGCGCACGGAAGCTCAGATGCAAATGCGATTAAAAATGCGGTGCGTCAGGCGATCGCTTATGCCGGAACCGGCGTCATTGAGGAAATTGAACGGCAGGCAGCGGATTTTACGGTTCCTGCGGCAGATGGCGGAAAAGAACATGAATAAGCAAAAAGTAGAGAAAGGCGGTGCGCATATGGCAGATAAAAACGCCGGACTGCCTCGGAACAGCTGCTTTTTGGAGAAGGCGGTCGGTTATGAATTCCGGAATAAAGAATATTTAAATGAGGCTTTGCGTCATTCTTCTTGGGCAAATGAAAACAGACAGTACGGGATGGATTCCAACGAGAGGCTGGAATTTTTAGGGGATTCCGTGTTGTCCGTTGTGGCAAGCGGCTTTTTGTTTGATTATTTTTCCGGTCATCCGGAGGGAGATCTGACCAAAATCCGTGCGGATATTGTTTGTACGCGTTCTCTTGCCGGCTTTGCGAGAGAAATCGGGCTTGGGGATTATCTTTACCTCGGCAACGGACAGGAGGCGCTTAACGGACGGAATCAGGATAAAATTTTAGAGGATGCCTTTGAGGCTTTAGTGGCTGCCATTTATCTTGATTCCGGAAGAAATCTTGAAAGAGTAAACACATTTTTAATTCCGCGGATGGGAAATGAGATTCGGAAAATCCTTTCCGAGCATCCGATTATCGATCCAAAGTCTCATTTGCAGGAGATCGTTCAGGAGGCGCGGGGTATGCTGGAATATGAGATTGTGTCTGAAAGCGGACCTGATCATGATAAACGGTATGTTTGCGAGGTAAAAATTGACAACAACGTGATGGGACGGGGCGAGGGCTCAAGCAAGAAGAAAGCAGAAATCGCCGCGGCTGAGGACGCGTTAAAAAATTATATCGTTGAATGAAAGGCATTGTGGTATCTCTTTTTTTCTCTTTGCTTTGATACCGAGATGCGTTTTCTATTATCAGCGGAGGATTTGCGGACCCAATGATGATAAACGATTTCAAGACATATGCTTTTTCTCTTCGGAATGGACGCTTCCGGGTATTTATGATATGGGCCTCGGACGACAGATACTATCCGTAGAGACTTTATATTGATAGATTGGACGCGGCGGCATTTGCCGCTTTGCGCAGGAAGGGCACGGTTACAGAATTATGCGTTTGAAAACGCTTGAACTCCAGGGCTTTAAATCGTTTCCTGACAAAACGGTCATTTCATTTGATCGGGGAATTACCGTTGTTGTGGGCCCCAACGGAAGCGGAAAATCAAATATTTCCGACGCAATGCGATGGGTGTTGGGCGAAATGTCTTCTAAAAACATCCGAGGCGGTAAAATGGAAGACGTGGTATTTGCCGGCTCAGAGAAACGCAGCCCGATGGGATACGCGGAGGTTTCGGTTACGTTTGACAATACCGAGGAGGAGGGAAAGATTCTCTCCATGGCGGATTATGACGAAATTACCGTAACACGACGCTATTACCGTGTCGGAGAAAGCGAGTATTTTATTAACCACAAGGCAGTGCGCCTGAAGGATATTTATGAACTGTTCCTGAATACCGGCCTTGGAAGAGATGGCTATTCCATTATCGGGCAGGGGAAAATCGCGGAAATTATTTCTCAGAAAAATGATGAGCGCCGTGCGATTTTTGAGGAAGCGGCGGGAATTGCAAAATATCGCTATCAGAAAACGGAGGCGGCAAAAAAGCTGGAGGCTACCAGTGATAATCTTGTTCGTCTTGAGGATATTGCCGGGGTGCTCGGGGAGCGGGTTCCTCCGCTTGAACGCGAGTCGGAAAAAGCGAAAAAATATTTGGAAATCCGCGATGCGAAAATGGCAGTGGACATTGCGCTGTCTCTTTATGATATCGACCATGCGAAGGCATATGCGGACGAGCTTTCCGAAAAGCTTGTGCTGTCAAAAGCGGAGCTTGACAACACGGATGAATTACGGGCGGATATTGAGCGTGCGGAAGAGGCGGCGCGTGCAGACGAGATGAAGAATAAAATGGAAAGTGAAAAGCTTTCCGCACGGATTTTAGAGCTTACGGGTGCGCTCCATGAAAACGAATCTCATGTCAAACTGATTGAAAATGACGCCGCTCATCTGCGAGAGACGATTGAAAGCGCGGGCGGCAAGATTTCTGCGGCCGAGACGTCGGCGGAATCGGCACGGGCGGAATATCAGAGACTTACGGAAGAGCTTGCGCGCGTACGGGATTCTCACGGAGAATGGGCGCGTAAATCAGAGCGTGCTGCGGCGTCAGTTCGCTCTTGTGAAGAGGAGCTTGCGGAAAACGAGCGCCAGCGGCTTGGCTGCGAAACCAGAATTTCTGAGTTGCGCTCGGCACAAACGGATGCCATGGTTGGTCTTTCTGTCGCTGCAGCGCAAAAGGAAACCGATCTTGCGCGCATGGATGAGCTTGCGGAAAATATCCGGAAGCATGAAGAAGATATCGCCATGCTGGACGGCAGAATCCGGACCGCCGAGGAAAAAATTGCGGGCTATGCCGAAAAGGAAGAAGCGGTTAAGGCACGTCTGGATGAGATTGACGCCGCGAAGCAGAAGCGGGAAAGTCAGGCATCGGAAGCAGCGGAACGAAAAAATAACCTGTTCCTTGAAATGACGCAAAGAAAGCACAAAATTCAGAATCTCACACGTATGGAAGAGCTTTTGGAAGGATATTCGGGTGCGGTTCGTTTTGTTATTCATGAGCATAAAGCGGGAAAAATCCGGTTTTCCGATGGCAGCCCCGTCAAGATATACGGTCCGGTTTCAACGCTTGTTACTGTTCCGGAGCCGTATTCATCGGCACTTGAGGTTGCATTTGGTCAAAGCCTCCAGAATCTTGTCTGTGAAGATGAAGCCTCCGCAAAAACGGCGATTTCGTATCTGAAAAAGAAAAATGCGGGAAGGGCGACATTTTATCCTGTTTCTACCATGCACGGAAATGAGATTTCGGTTGCAGAACTTCCGGAATCCGCACGCGTGGGCTTGATATCGGCGGCGTCTGCACTTGTTTCCTGTGAAGAGAAGTTTCGGGGCGTTATCCGAAGTTTACTCGGCAGAATCCTCGTGGCGCAGGATATGGAAGCCGCCAATCAAGCGGCAAGGGCAACCAATTTCCGATATCGAATTGTCACACTGGACGGGCAGGTCATCAATGCAGGAGGCAGCTTTACGGGAGGTTCTCTTTCCGCGGAAGGCAGAATGCTCTCAAGGCGTGCGCAAATTGAGCGACTCGGTGAGGAAGTGAAGGCTTTTGAAAAGCAGCTTGCCAACGAGGAGAATGTCATCCGATCCCTTGCCGCCGAGTCGGAGAAGGCAGAAAAGGATGCCCGTACCGTGCTTTCTTCCGCATCGGTGTTAAAAACGATGCATGAGGCTGAAATGACGCAGCTGACCGTGCTTCGCTCCAATCGTCAGGCGCAAGAGGACTCCCTTCAGTTGCTTTGCGGAGAGCTTGACGCCATTCGTTCCAAAACATCCAGAGCGGAAACCGATATTGAGGGAATTGCCCAAAAGAAAACGAAATTTACCCAAGAACTGGAGCAGTCGGAAAAGATATTGTCCGAGCTTGCCAAAGAACGTTTGTCTGTGGCAGAACGTATGGAAGCGGCAAAATCGGAGCTTTCTGGTATTTCAGTGGAGCTTGCCAAAGAGGACGCCAATCTTGGGATGCTTTCTCAGATGTGTGATGCCGCCGCCAAGCGAGTATCGGAGGCGGAGGCTTTCATTGCGGAGCTTCATGAATCTACGGCAAATGCCGAAGAAAAAATGAAAAAGGGCGCGGAGCAAACAGCAGAATTACAGAACGCTTCAATCGATCTGCAGGCGCAACTGCAAGCTTGCGAACAGAAGAAAACAGCGCTTTCCGATTCTTCTATGGAAATCGAAAAAAAGCTTTCGGAGCTGCGTGTAAAAAGCCGGGATATCATCGACAAGCGGGACCTTCTCTACCGAACGCATACACGTTTGGAATCGGAATATGAATCTGTCAAGGACAGACAGGATAAGCTCGTGGCTTTTCTTTGGGACGAATATGAACTTACATACAGCGAAGCAGGCAAACGCTGTGCGGACAAGCTGACGGATAAGACCCGTGCCGCCGCGGTATCCGAACAGACGAAGTATAAAAATCAGCTACGTGCGCTTGGAAATGTCAATGTCAATGCGATTGAGGAGTATAAGGAAGTAAAGAAGCAGTTTGACGAGCTGACAGAACAGATTACGGATTTGAAGACCTCGCGTGAGGATTTGACAAATATCATCTCTGCGCTTGAGGAAACCATGCGAAATGATTTCCTTACTACGTTTGAGGAGATCGCTGTAACTTTCGGTAAGGTTTTTTCAGAACTATTCGGCGGAGGACGTGCGGAACTGCGTCTTTCTGATCCGGAAAATGTACTGGAAAGCGGAGTGGATATCAATGTTGCGCCTCCCGGAAAGGTGATTAAAAATATGTCGCTTCTCTCCGGCGGGGAGCAGGCGTTCGTTGCGATTGCCCTGTATTTTGCTATTTTAAAGGTAAATCCGGCACCGTTTTGTATTCTTGATGAAATTGAAGCGGCGCTTGATGAGGTGAACGTGGATAAATTTGCCGACTATGTGAAAAAATATTCCGACAAGACGCAGTTTGTTATTATCACGCACCGGCGCGGCACAATGGAGGCGGCAGAACGGCTTTACGGGGTGACCATGCATGAAAAAGGAATTTCCGATGTTATCTCGATCGACATGTCGGAAATTGAACAAAAGCTCGGTGTGAAGCTTCAATAACGGAAAGGAATCATTCCATGGGATTTTTTGATAAACTCAAAGCGGGATTGACAAAAACAAAAAAAGCATTCGTGGCGGGAATCGATGCGATTTTCGGCAGTTATCGTGACGTAGGAGATGCGCTCTTTGAGGAGCTTGAGGAGCTGCTTATCAGCTGTGATATCGGGGCGGAAACAACAATGGAAATTTTGGATACCCTGCACGATAAAATTCATGATGAGCGGATTACCGACCCGGAAGAAGCTAAAAAAGCGTTGTTTGGTATTCTTCGCGACAGCATCGGCGACGGAGAGCCTATTCGCTTTGAAGACGGGAAAATGACAGTGATTCTTGTGATTGGTGTCAACGGAGTCGGGAAAACCACATCGATTGCAAAAATAGCAAATGTGATGAAAGAAAGCGGCAAGAAGGTGCTGCTTGCTGCCGCTGACACATTCCGCGCCGCGGCAATTGATCAGCTTGGCGTATGGGCCCAGCGGGTAGGAGTGGAGCTGATTGCGCAAAGTGAAGGCTCCGATCCTGCGGCGGTCGTGTATGATGCCGCGGCGGCTGCGAAAAAGCGCGGGACAGATGTTTTGATTGTGGATACGGCGGGACGGTTGCACAACAAAAAGAATCTGATGAATGAGCTTGAGAAAATTGATCGTGTCATTTCCCGGGAGCTTCCGGACAGTATCCGCGAAACGCTGCTTGTTCTGGACGCGACAACGGGGCAGAATGCGGTCGTTCAGGCAAAGGAATTCAAAAATGCGGCGAACATTACCGGCCTTGTTTTAACGAAGCTTGACGGGACTGCCAAGGGAGGAATTGTCATATCCATTAAGCGTGAACTCGGAATCCCGGTCAAATTTATCGGTGTCGGCGAAAAAATTGACGATTTGCAGCCGTTTTCGGCAGACGAGTTTGTCACGGCACTGTTCGAAAAATAATCCGGCTTGGGAAAATAAAATCAGAACGCCGGAAATATAAGGAGAAACGGAAATATGACAAAAATTGTGATGGCATCCAACAACCGCCATAAAATAGAGGAGCTGAGAGCGTTTTTGCATGAGCTCTGTCCTGTGGATGCCGAAGGAAATCCGTATGAGCTGCTTTCTCTTTCCGATATCGGATATCATGAAGATATTATCGAAGACGGTGATACCTTTGAGGCGAATGCGCGAATTAAAGCGCGCACGGTTGCATCGCTTGGCTATATCGGAGTCGCAGACGATTCCGGACTTTGTGTGGATGCACTTGGTGGTGAGCCGGGTGTCTATTCAGCGCGCTGGGCAGGCGGGCATGATGATGCCGACAACAATCGCAAGCTGGTAGAAAAAATGCGGGGAATCCCGTCGGATAGACGTTCTGCCCGATTTGTGTCTGTCATTGCCTGTGTCTTCCCGGACGGGCGTGAGATTGTAACGCGGGGAGAATGTCCCGGCGTGATTCTCGACTTGCCCCGCGGCACAGGCGGATTCGGATACGATCCTTATTTTCTTTATGAACCAATAGGAAAGACATTTGCTGAAATGAACGCTGCGGAAAAAAATGCCGTCAGTCATAGGGCGCGTGCTATGGAGGCCTTTGCCAAAGCGTTTTCCGAAGTTACCGGGAAGTCTCTTATCACACAGAACGGAGGAAAAGTATGAATAAGCTTTTTTGGGGATTCTTTTTTATTTTCTTGAACTTTAACATTGATTTTGATACGATACGAGTCGGACTGATTCCGGCTTTTGTCGGTTATCTGCTGTTTTTTTCCGGACTTGCGGAATTGTCAGAGGAATCTCCCCGTTTCGAACGGATACGGCCTTTTTGCATTGTCATGGCGGTTTATACGGGATTCCTTTGGGTAGGTGACCTATTCGGGCTTTCCTTAACGGCGCCGCCGGTGGTTTTGGTTTTGCTTTCTGTTGCCTCGGCAGTGTTGTCGTATTATATTTCTTATTGTATCGTCTGGGGAATCGGAGATATAGAAGCTTCAAACCGATATCCTTTGGGCGCCGAGCGTCTGAAAAAATGCTGGTTCGCCCTTATTATCCTGAATATAATCAGCTTATTGTGTGCGTATATGCAAATGACAGGGATCGTATTTTTAGGGCTGGTCTGCGCATTGGTCGCACTGATTTGTTTCCTGTGCTTTTTTTACCGGACGAAAAACAATTATTTGGAGATGAAAAAACAGCAGGCAAGTGAATCACGTATCGGAAATGAATGGAATGGGGATGGCAATGACTACCGTTAATGTCATCGCATATACGGCAGAGGAGATTTTTTATGTTGACAAGTAAACAGCGCGCCTATCTGCGTGCTATGGCAAATCGCTATGATACCATTTTTCAAATAGGAAAAGGTGGGATCAGCGACAATATGACGGAACAGCTGGATTATACGCTTGAAGCGCGGGAACTGATCAAGCTTCGCACACTGGATACCTGCGAATACGGTCCGAGAGAGGCAGCGGAGCTGCTTGCCTCATCGCTTGGAGCTGAGGTGATTTCCGTCACGGGCAGCCGATTTGTTCTTTACAGGGAATCCAAGAAGCACAAAAAAATTGAGCTTCCTGTTTGATATCGTAAAAAAGATGAGAATCGGTATTTTTGGCGGTACATTTGATCCCATTCACAACGGGCATATGAAAGCCGCATACGAATTTATCAGGCAGGCGAAACTGGATCAGCTCTATGTCATTCCGGACCGGATTCCGCCGCACAAGGAAATCGGAAAATACGACAAACCCGAATACCGTCTGGAAATGACGCGGCTTGCATTTGATGCGGCGGCGTTTTCAGAAAAAGTTGTGGTTTCTGATATGGAAATCCGCAGCGAGGGAAAGAGTTATACGTATTTGACGCTGTGCCGCTTTCGGGAAATGGGCTTCTCCGATTTATATCTCTATTGCGGAACGGATATGCTGCTTACCTTTGATGAGTGGTACCGCTTTGAGGACATTCTTTCTATGTGTACGCTTGCCTATGCGGCGCGGGAACGTCAGGGAGTGACACTTATGGAGCGGATCACAGAGAAAAAGTGTTATCTTACGGAACGTTTCCATGCGAAAATTTTGGATCTCTTGTTTGATCCGATTGAGATATCTTCCAGCAAAATCCGACAAATGATTCAAAGAGGCGAAGATGTTTCATGTTATTTGCCGGAACCTGTTTGGGAATATGTGAAGAAGAAGGATTTGTATCGATGACATGCGGATATCAACAACAGCTTGAATCTATCAAAAAGGCTCTTCCTAACTATGAGGATGCCAAACGGATCGACCATACGCTCGGTGTTTTGGAGGAATGCATTTGGATGGCGGAAACATTCGGTCTCTCTGACGAAGATCGCACGGCGCTTTTTACGGCGGCGCTTTTGCATGACATCACCAAAGCGAAAACCGATAATGAACAGCTTGCTCTATGTGAAAAATATGGGATCTGTCTGCCTCAGGATGTGTCTTCTGTGATATCCACATTGCACCAGTATACCGGAGCGCCGTTTGCAAGAGAAATTTTCGGCAAAGAAACCGTATGTGATAAAGTGTATTCCGCGATAGCTTGCCATACAACCGGAAAAGCAGGAATGTCTGTGATTGACAAAATGCTGTTTGCGGCAGATTTTACAGAACCGGGAAGAAAATACCGTTCCTGTGCGGAAATGAGAGAATATTTGCATGGAGAATGTGGGAAAATAAACAAAAACGATAAAGCTGCGCTTTACCGCCTGCTGGACGACACCGTAAAAAGAATTATCGGTTTCACTGTAACGTATCTAATTGAGAAGGGCAGAAAGATCGACGCCGAGATGCTCTCGGCATGGAACGCGATGGTATAACGCCGCTTTTCAAAGAGGAACAATATGGATAAAAATAATTTCAGAAAAACCCAGAGGGGAAAAAATAAGATGCCGCGCGGGCTTCTTATTGTCATGGCGTATATTTGCGCCGTATTTGTGATTGCCGGTATTACCGTAACCGCTTTGCTGCTTCATAAGCCGTCAGTCGATCCGACTCCGCAGTTCCCTACGGATGGAACCACGGCTCCCGCAGAGGAAACGACCGCTACCGCGACAGATCCGGAGGATCCTTTTACGAGGAAAAACGGTTTTTATACGTTTCTTGTTGCCGGCGTGGATGATGTCTCTATGAGCACGGATGTACTGATGCTTGCATCCTTAGATACCCAGTCCGGCAAAATCAACATCGTCCAGATCCCACGTGACACCTTTATTAACAAAGAAGTGGGAGGTTATTCCAGTGTGACGCGGGTGAATGCCGTCTTTACGGCAGAATACAATCGGCAGCGCAACGGCGGCGCAACCGAGGCGAAGGCGAAGCATCTTGCCATGCAGGATTTGCAGGCAAGACTGTCAGCGGCGCTTTGTGTCAATATTGATGAATATATACTCATCAATACAACGGGCTTCCGGAACGTTATCGACGCTGTCGGCGGTATTTGGTATGATATTCCCGAAGATATGGATTATGAGGACCCGGATCAGAATCTTTATATTCATCTGAAAGCCGGTTATCAGCATCTGAACGGGGAGCAATGCGAACAGCTGATCCGGTATCGTTCCGGATATGCGACGGGGGACATCGGACGTGTGGAACTACGAGGTGACTTTATGGTGGAAGCGCTGCGTCAGGTGAAAAATAACATTACCGTCGGCAATATGATATCGATGATTCCGAATCTTATCAACAATGTCAATACCTCGATGTCCGTGGCGGACATCGTTTCCTATACGAAATCGGTATATTCCGTGGATAACGCAAATATCGCGGTGCGTACCATCGGTGGCTCAACCGTACAGAATCCCGCGACGGGAGCGTGGCTCTACTATTGCCTGAATAAAAAAGAAGCACTTGCCGACGTCAACGAATGTCTGAACGTATATAAAACGGATATCAGTCCTGAACTTTTTGATCAGAACGGATTTTTTACAGACAATAAAAATGCTTCGAACCTTTATATCAACGATTATTATTTGTCATAGTCTGCAATTTGGGACTCCCGGGGTCTTGACGAATCCCCGGGAGTCGTGGTATAACTACATATAGAAAAAACAGAATCGGAGAAAATCTATGAATCAGGATACAATCAAAAACCCTTCGCTTGCCGACGCTTCGCCTCGGGAGCTGGCAGATGCCATTGTGCGGATCCTCGACGAGAAGAAAGCACGGGATATTAAGCTTTTAAAATTTGCTGAGGGCAGCGACCTTACCGATTATTTTGTCATTTGTACGGGTACCTCAAATACCCAGATCAAGGGCTTTGCGGGAGAACTGGAATATCGGCTCGGACTTTGCGGTGTCCATCCGCTTCATGTAGACGGATATGATTCCGGTATGTGGATTGCAATGGATTATGCTCATGTGATCGTGCATATTTTTCACAAGAATGAAAGAGATTTTTATAAACTTGAAAAACTCTGGAACGATGCGGAGGAAATTCCGCTCGAAGCCGACGAATCATAAGTTTTATATCGCTTGAAGGAGAACATAGTATGGCATACGACTACAAGAACATTGAATCAAAATGGCAAAAAATCTGGGAGGAAAAGCATGCCTTTGAGGCAAAAAACGACTATACGCTGCCGAAATATTATGCACTGGTCGAGTTTCCGTATCCTTCCGGGCAGGGGTTGCATATCGGACATCCGCGTCCGTATACGGCAATTGATATTATCGCGCGGAAAAAACGCATGGAGGGATACAATGTACTGTTCCCAATCGGTTGGGACGCGTTTGGGCTTCCGACAGAAAACTATGCAATTAAAACACATATTCATCCTACTATTATCACAAAAAACAATATCGCACGCTTCAAAGGTCAATTAAAGCGGCTCGGTCTTTCTTTTGATTGGTCTCGTGAGATCAATACAAGCTCCCCTGAATATTACAAATGGACCCAGTGGATTTTTCTCAAGCTGTTTGAAAAAGGGCTTGCTTATAAAAAAGAGATGAACGTGAATTTCTGTACATCCTGCAAGGTCGTACTTGCCAACGAGGAAGTCGTGGGCGGTGTGTGCGAGCGATGCGGCGGCGAAGTTGTTCATAAAGTAAAGAGTCAATGGATGCTGAAGATTACCGAGTATGCGGACAGGCTGATCGATGATTTGAAAGATGTGGATTTCATTGAGCGTGTAAAAACGCAGGAAATCAACTGGATCGGGCGTTCCTATGGGGCGGAAGTAAACTTCAAAACGAGCGAAAATGATGAAATTACCGTTTATACAACGCGGCCGGATACCTTGTTCGGCGCGACGTATATGGTAATGGCGCCTGAGCATGCGCTTGTGGATAAATGGAAAGACAAGCTGAAAAATTACGCCGATATTGTTTCCTATCGCGATGCAGCGGCGAAAAAGTCTGATTTTGAACGCACGGAAATGGCAAAAGACAAAACGGGTGTAAGGCTTGAAGGGGTATATGCGATCAATCCCGTAAACGGGAAAGAGATTCCGATTTTTATATCGGATTATGTGCTGGCTACTTATGGAACAGGTGCAATCATGGCGGTCCCTGCGCATGATACGCGGGACTGGGAGTTTGCGAAAAAATTTGGGCTTCCGATTATTGAGGTCGTCGCAGGCGGCGATGTGGAGAATGCGGCGTTCACGGATGTAGAAACGGGTAAAATGGTCAATTCCGGATTCCTTGACGGAATGGAAGTTGCCGAAGCCAAAAAGGCAATAATCGAATGGCTTACACAAAAAGGAATCGGACATGCCAAAACAAACTATAAACTGCGCGACTGGGTATTTTCCCGTCAGCGTTATTGGGGTGAGCCTGTTCCGCTGGTTTATTGTGAAAAGTGCGGCTGGGTTCCGATTCCGGAATCGGAACTTCCGCTTGTGCTTCCGGACATTGAGCATTATGAGCCGACAGAGGATGGAGAATCACCTCTTGTCAGCGCTGTGGATTGGGTTAACACGACTTGCCCGCACTGCGGCGGACCTGCCAAGCGCGAGACGGATACCATGCCCAACTGGGCAGGTTCCTCTTGGTATTTTTTGCGGTACTGCGATCCGCATAACGACAAGGAGCTTGCTTCCAAAGAAGCACTTGCGTATTGGATGCCGGTGGACTGGTATAACGGCGGCATGGAGCATGTAACGCTGCATTTGCTTTACTCTCGTTTCTGGTCGAAATTCCTTTATGATCTTGGAATCGTTCCTTGTAAAGAACCGTATCAGAAACGTACAGCTCATGGTATGATTCTTGGCGAAAACGGCGAAAAAATGTCAAAATCCCGCGGGAATGTTGTCAATCCCGATGATATTGTGGAAGAGTACGGTGCCGATACGCTTCGTTTGTATGAAATGTTTATCGGGGACTTTGAAAAATCCGCGCCATGGTCTCCGTCCAGTATCAAAGGCTGCAAGAGATTCCTTGAACGGATTGAAGGCTTGATGTATATGGCAAAAGGCGAGGGCGCGACCCCTGCGCTTGAGACATCTTTCCACAAGACAATCAAAAAGGTAACAGAAGACATTGATTCGATGAAATTCAATACGGCGATTGCCGCTATGATGACACTTGTCAATGAAATCTACGATGCAGGAACGCTGACAATAGATGAGCTGAAAATTTTGATTCGGCTGCTTTGTCCGTTTGCTCCGCATCTGTCGGAGGAACTTTGGTCACGGCTGGGAGAGACGGAGCTTGCTTCTCTTTCGAGGTGGCCGGAGTATGACGAAACCAAAACCGTCGACAATACCGTGGAAATTGCTCTTTCTGTACAGGGGAAAGCCAGAGATGCGGTTGAGATTCCTGTGGATGCCGATGAGGATACTGCGTTTGCTGCGGCAATGAAGCGTGAAAAATTCGCTTCTTTGATAGAAGGCAAACAAATTGTGAAGAAAATCTATGTAAAAAATAAAATTCTGAATGTGATTGTAAAATAATCAAACAAAAACGCCGCTTTTGCGGCGTTTTTGTTTGGTTTTATCCGGGAGATCACAGTTCGAAGCAAAGACAGAAAAAACGGGCAAGCAAACTGGAATGAACGAGATACTGCCGGAGAATTTTTGAGAAACACCGAAAAATCTGGGAAAAATACACGGGATATTGTAAAAAATATAAAAAAGGTTATTGACAAAGGCTCTTTTACGGGATATAATAAAATATGCTGTAATTTGGTATCGTGTGAAATGTTGTGAGGAGGATAAAGAATGGTTCTGGATATGACGCCCGTTCTCTCGGGTGCTGTCGACAGCCTCGCTTTTGAATTCTCTTTTATTCCTGCGGCGGACAGTCTTATCGCTTCCGTTTATAGGGATATCGATTTTACCGAGCCTGTGATGGTAAAAGGGCTTGTTAAAAACATGGCGGGGTATATGTGCCTTTCCGCATCGGTAAAGGCTGTCTATCAAACCGCATGTGCACGGTGTGCCGAGCCTGTACGCAGCAAGCTTGAGATTACGTTTGAAAAGGATATCGCATCGGGTGATGTGTCGCGTGATAACGATGACTACATCTTTATCGAGGATGAAAAACTCGATCTTCTGTCTCCTGTTGAGGAGCAGATGATGCTCGAAATGCCGTCAAAGACGCTTTGCCGTGAGGATTGTCTGGGACTTTGTCCGAAATGCGGTAAAAATCTGAATGAGGGACCGTGCGGATGTGAGAAGCATGAGCCGGACCCGAGACTTGCGGTCCTGAAAACATTATTGAAATAGCGCAATTATAACTGACGGCTGTTTGGAGGATCCGGACGGCTCAGGGGGAGGTGTAGGTAGCACATGGCAGTACCGAAGAGAAAAGTATCAAAAGCAAGACGCGATAAGAGACGTTCCAGCGTATGGAAGCTTGATCTTCCGGGTATGACAAAATGCCCGAAATGCGGAGAATACAATCTTTCA
Source organism: uncultured Eubacteriales bacterium (assembly GCA_900542425.1). Taxonomy (GTDB): domain Bacteria; phylum Bacillota; class Clostridia; order Oscillospirales; family CAG-272; genus QALR01. The sequence continues at coordinate 45,094 of UQNQ01000002.1, read as the reverse complement.
CACAGAGTTTGCAAGGCTTGCGGAACATATAACGGCAAGGAAATTGTAAAACAGGACGCGTGATTTTGCAACCTGGCAGGTATGCTCTTGTCTGCATACCTGCCTATTTCTTTATTCGGAGGATGGAACGGTTGTTCCATGAGGTATTATGGTTCTTATTACGGATGTTGTAAAGGGTTCTCCCGCGCAGCAGCATAAAATTCTGCCGGGTGATAGGCTTGTCTCTATCAATGGCAATCCTGTTTCGGACGTACTTGATTACCGCTTTTATCTTTGCGAAAAAAAGCTGCATATCATAATCCGACGCGGGGAAGAGGATTTCTCGGTTGATATCCGTAAAGGGGAATATGACGATATCGGATTGGAATTTGAGACGTTTCTTATGGATAAAAAGCATTCCTGCCGGAACAAATGTATTTTTTGCTTTATCGATCAGCTTCCGCGCGGAATGAGGGATACCCTTTATTTTAAGGATGACGACAGCAGACTTTCTTTCTTACAGGGAAATTATATTACGATGACCAATCTTTCCGAGGCGGATGTTGATCGTATTATTAAAATGAAAATGTCACCGATTCACATTTCCGTACATACGACAAATCCGGAACTTCGTGTGTTTATGCTGAAAAATCCGAATGCGGGAAAATCTCTTGCCTATTTGCGGCGTTTTGCGGATGCGGGAACGGAAATGGATTGTCAGATTGTTCTGTGCCGTGGCATCAATGACGGGGCGGAGCTGGAGCGTACGATGCATGATCTCGCATGCCTGCATCCGGCGGTGACCAGTGTTTCTGTCGTGCCGGCGGGTATGACAAAATTCCGGGACGGTTTGTATCCGCTTGCGCCGTTTTCCGCGGCAGAAGCGGCCTCGGTGATTGCTCAGGTGGAAACATTTGCCGCCGGATGCCTTTCCGCTTACGGCGAGAGAATATTTTATGCGGCGGATGAATTGTATATCAAGGCAGGCCTTCCGCTTCCGGATGCGGAATATTACGAAGAGTTTCGTCAGCTTGAAAATGGAGTTGGCATGATGGCTTCCATGCGGGAGGAATTTGCGGATGCTATCGCGCAGGCACGGGATGATGGACGAGAGAGAGAAGTGTCTTGTGCGACAGGAGCAGCGGCATTTCCTTTTATTCAGGAGCTCTGCGGACAGATTGAAGCGGTATTTTCTCATGTCAGGATCCATGTTTATCAGATTGATAATCATTATTTTGGAGAAAGCATTACCGTTGCGGGACTTTTGACCGGTCAAGATCTTTTGGAGCAGCTGAAAGACAGACCGCTCGGAGAGACACTGTTTATTCCGTCGAATTCCTTGCGGTATGAAGGAGATCTTTTCCTTTGCGGCATGAGCGTCACAGAGCTTTCCGCGGCGCTTGGCGTGGATGTTGTTCCATGTCTCAACGACGGATACGAGTTTTTTGATAAACTTACGGGTAATTCATAAAACAATAAGGAGGATGCTATGGCAAAAACCGTAGCGGCAATTGTCGGACGTCCGAACGTCGGCAAAAGCACGCTTTTCAATAAAATTGCCGGTTCCAGGATTTCTATTGTAGAGGATACTCCAGGTGTAACCAGAGATCGTATCTATTATGAAACCGAATGGAACGGTAAGCCGATTGTTCTCATTGACACAGGAGGAATTGAACCGAAAACGGATGATCTGATCCTTGAAAAGATGAAAACGCAGGCACAAATTGCAATTGAAACGGCGGATGTCATTGTATTTATGTGCGATGTGCATGCCGGCGTTACCGCTGCTGACAGAGATATTGCGGTCATGCTCATTAAGAGCGGCAAGCCGGTAATTCTTTGTGTGAACAAAATTGACTCCGTAGGCGCACTTCCCATGGAATATTATGAATTCTATGAGCTTGGCTTTGACGGAGATCCTATCGCGCTGTCTTCTGTTCATGGAACGGGAACAGGCGATCTGCTCGACCGGATTCTCGAGCTTTCCCCTGCGGATGATACGCCGCAGGAGGAAGATGATTCCATCAAGGTTGCGGTGATTGGAAAACCAAACGCGGGAAAAAGTTCTCTTGTCAACCGGATATTGGGAGAGGATCGCATGATTGTTTCCGATATTGCAGGCACGACCAGAGATGCCATCGACAGCTTTGTTGAAAATGAATATGGGAAATTCACTTTTATCGATACGGCGGGAATCCGCCGACAGAGCCGTATTTTTGATAAGATCGAGAAGTATAGTGTTCTGCGTGCGCACTCTGCGGTGGAACGGGCGGATGTCTGTCTTATTCTGATTGACGCAGAGGAGGGGATTACCGAGCAGGATGAGAAAATTGCGGGAATTGCCCATGAGGCGGGAAAAGCATCCATCATCGTTGTGAATAAATGGGATCTTGTTGAAAAAGACAATTCTTCGGTGAAAGTTTTTACGGATAAGATCCGAACGGCGCTTGCCTATATGCCGTATGCACCAATCCTTTTTATTTCAGCGAAAACGGGGCAGCGGATTCCGAAGCTGTTTGAACACATCCGCTATGTAAACGAACAGGCGTCTTTGCGTATTTCAACGGGGATGCTGAATGACGTGCTTTCTGATGCGGTAACAAGAGTGCAGCCTCCGACCGACAAGGGAAGGCGACTGAAAATCTATTATATGACAGAATCGGGCGTAAAACCGCCGACATTTGTCATTTTCTGCAACGACGCGGAGCTTTTTCATTTTTCCTATCAAAGATATCTGGAAAATAAGATACGTGAGGTGTTCGGATTTTCCGGTACGCCGATACGCTTTGTCATCCGTGAAAAGGGAGACGAATGAACGAAGAGGAGGAACAATATGGATCCATCAGAGTTGACGGGACTGCCAAAACTGATATGGAATGGGCTTATCGGCGAGCTTGGCTACGGAGATGATAAAACCGTGTTTATTCTTTGCGCCGTGTTTTGTATCATCGTGCCATATTTGCTTGGCAGTATCAATTTTGCCGTTATTTTCTCGCGTAAAATATATAAGGAAGATATCAGGGAGCATGGAAGCGGGAATGCCGGCTCCACCAATATGCTGCGTACTTATGGGTTAAAATCAGGGCTTTTGACGTTTGCCGGAGACTTTATGAAGTCGATTATTGCGACGACAATGGGTCTTCTTATCATGCCTTGGTATACCGGCTTTGCTTTTATTTCGGGTCTTGCATGTCTTCTTGGGCATGCGTTCCCTGTCTTTTTTGGTTTCCGCGGCGGAAAGTGTGTCGCAAGTCTTGCCGGCGTTGTGCTGGTCATCAATCCGCCCGCATGGATTTTTCTGCTGATTGTGTTTGTTTCAATGGTGGCACTTTCAGGATATGTTTCACTCGGATCAATTATCGGTTCTCTTCTCATTCCCGTGTGCAACAGCCTGATGCCGTTTTGGTTTGCACCGACGCCTCCCACCGGGATTATTTGTACAATATTAATGGCGGTACTTGTCGTTTTCCTGCACCGGAAGAATATCGGACGCCTGATGGAGGGAAAAGAGTCCAAATTTTCATTTAAAAAGAAAAAAGAGTGAGAAATTTTGACTTTTTTACGAAATAAATTTCAAGAAACCTCTTGATATTTTCTGAATTCAATGATATAGTTATATAGTAACGCAGATAAAAAGGGTAGGACGCCACCCTCTCATGGCGAAGCACCGGTTTTATCAGGATCGAGAAGGAGGTGTATGCGATGCCGAATATTAAGTCAGCAAAAAAGCGCGTGAAGGTAATTGAGAAAAAAACGCTTCAGAACAAGATGTTCAAATCCGCGCTCAAAACAGATCTGAAGAAATACGAGGCTGCCGTTGCCGCAGGTGATAAGACGCTTGCGCAGGAGACGTATAAGCAGGCTGTCAAGAAGATCGATCAGGCAGTTGCTCACGGGATTCTTCACAAGAACAATGCCGCAAGAAAAAAGAGCAGATTTACTTCCATGCTCAACCATATGAACGGCTGATTTGCATCAATAGAAAAAAGAAAGCGCCAATCTCACCTGGCGCTTTTTTTATTTCATGAACATTTAATATTTTTTGAATTTCTTGTTGTGGCGTCTTGAAATACTGCGGCTTATAAGGTATAATCATACTATCATTGGATGAGAATATTTTTTATAAAGTGAGATTGTCAAATTTCTTATACGACTAAAAAATATTCTATGAAACCGTTGAAAAAATGATTTTGATTATTCGGGACAGGCAATATCGCCGGATCATTTTTTCTATAAAGAACAAGGTAGTGTTATTTTGGAGGATTCATGAAAAACCGCAGTACTCTTTTCGAATTTCTGCGATATGCGGTTGTCGGAGGAATTTCTGCCGTCGTTGATATGGCGGTGAATTATTTCATGCTGTTCTATGTGTTTTCTGCCGGCAAGGATGATAAGGGATATGTTGCGATTTCTGTTGCAGTCGGCTTTCTTGTGGGACTTATCGTGAATTTTATTTTGTCAAATAGGTTCGTTTTTAAAAGTCAGGAACAGCAGAAGCGTGGAAAAACCGCAGGCGCCTTTTTCCTTTATGTGCTGGTTGGCATCATTGGTTTTGGGCTGACGGAGTTCTTGACGCTGCTTGGTACGCGGTTTATCGGGGATCATGGAATTTGGTATATTTTGCTTACGTGTGTCGTGAAGGGAATTGTTCTTATTTGGAATTATGTCGGACGCAAGCTTTTGGTTTATCATGGTAAATAAAGAGAGGTTACACATATGGCGGAAACTCAAAGAACGGCGCTTATTATCGGGGCAGGTCCCGCGGGACTTACCGCGGCATATGAATTCCTTACCAAAACGGATATCAAGCCTATTATTGTCGAGGAAAGCAACATCATCGGCGGCATATCGAGGACGGTCGAATATCACGGAAATCGGATAGACATCGGCGGTCATCGCTTTTTTTCCAAAAGCCCCGAGGTCAATGCGCTTTGGCAGGAATTGATGCCGCTGCAGGGAGCACCATCAATAGATGATATTCTTTTGGAACGAGAAAAACCGATTGCAAAAGAAGGCCCGGATCCGGAAAAGGACGAAGAGGTTATGCTGCTGCGTAATCGTGTCTCGAGAATTTATTTTTTACAGAAATTTTTTGATTATCCGATTTCACTGAAAGGGGAAACTCTGAAAAATATGGGCTTTTCCCGTACGATGAAGGCTGGTTTTGGCTATCTTTGGTCTTGTATTTTTAAAAAGAAGGAAGATTCCTTAAAAAATTTCTATATCAATCGATTTGGTGCGCCTCTCTATGAAATGTTTTTTGAAGACTATACGGAGAAAGTTTGGGGGCGTAATCCTGCCGATATTTCCGCGGACTGGGGTGCACAGCGTGTCAAAGGACTTTCTCTGATGCGTGCTGTTTGGGCATTTCTTTCAAAGCCTTTCAGAAAAAGTCAAAAACATGTGGAAACGTCCCTGATCGAGCAATATTTATATCCCAAAAAGGGACCGGGACAGCTTTGGGAAACGCTTGCCTCCCGTATTGAAAAAATGGGAGGGCAAATTATCCGAAATTGTCGTGTGAGAACGATAGAAACGGACGGAACCCATATTTCAGGTGTCGGTGTTGTGCGTGATGGCAAAGATGAGCGCATGGAAGCGGATTTTTATTTTTCTTCCATGCCTGTAAAGGATCTTGTCGAGGGAATGGGAAGCACTGTGCCGAAGAAAGTTCACGATATTGCGTCTGCGCTTCCGTATCGTGATTTTATGACGGTCGGACTGCTTGTGGACAAGCTGAAGATTCACAACCAGACGAAGATTAAAACCGTCGGGAATATTGTGCCTGACTGCTGGATTTACGTGCAGGAGCGCGAGGTGAAGCTTGGAAGGCTTCAGATTTTTAATAACTGGTCTCCTTATATGGTGAAGGATTTTCAGCATACCGTATGGATTGGTCTTGAATATTTCTGCAACGAGGGAGACGAGCTTTGGAATATGACGGATGAAGACTTTATCCGTTTTGCGACAGATGAGCTTGCAAAAATCGGCGTTATTGACGCCGCAGATGTGCTCGACAGTGTCCGAATCAAAATCAAAAAAGCGTATCCCGCTTATTTTGGTTCTTATGCGGATTTTGATACCGTACGAACCTATCTTGACGGAATAGATAACCTTTGGTGCATAGGACGGAATGGGCAGCATCGATATAACAATATGGACCATTCTATGTTGACTGCAATGGAGGCGGTTCGCGCCGTTTCCCAAGGCTCTGTTTCCAAAGAAGCCGTTTGGAACGTCAATACGGAGAAGGAATATCACGAAGAAAAAACTACAAAAGAATAAAGTCTGTACCAGAAAATAAAGGGGTCGAAAATGAAGCTGAAGATTGATTTTGAACATCTGAAAGAAAAGCGCTGGTTAAAGGATCTTCTTGTTGCGCTCCCTCTTTTCGCGCTCTCTCTTGGTATTTTGCTGTATTATATTATCGGTCCATCCGAAGGCTTTTTCCATTCCGATTGTGCAGATTCCATTCTATGGGCGAACGCAACGCTGGAATCCGGAAAAATATTATCAGAGGATTTCTATTACGCCGCACTTCTGCCGTTTGGTTCCGGAATATGGATGGTTCCTGCCGTTGCGGTATTCGGTCTTTCCATGCAGGCGCAGATTTTCAGTATGTGTGTGTTTGCCGTTCTGTTCTGCGCAGTACTTACTTTCTTTTTCCGCTCCATGAAATGGGATTGGAAATGGACAGCCGCCGCTGTGTTTTCTGTATCGCTGGTCCTTTCTGGTTCAGAAAAACTGCGGGAGATTATGTGGGAGCATACGATCTATTACAGCCTCGGTATTATTCTTGTATTTCTTCTGCTTGGTCTTTTGTTCCGCATTTTGAACAGCTCCTGTGAAAAAGGGAAAAATGCAAAATTTATTGTTTGGTCAGTTCTTCTTTTTGCTGTTTGTGTCGGCTGCGGGACAGATGGATTTCAGATTCTAATGCTGACGGCGGTACCGGTTCTTGGCGCGCTTGTCTTGTATGCTTTTTTTGATGGAGAAACACCTCTTTTCTCTATGAGAAACGGGAGAAAATATGTTGCGGCGCTGATTATGCTGGTTGGGGTACTTGCAGGATTTGTTTTGCTTTCGGTATTGACAAAGGGAGGTTCCATTTCCGCAGGTTATGAGAATGCATATTCTCTTTGGTCTGATCTTTCCGTATGGCGTGAGAATGCCGCAAAGTTTTTCGAGCAGTATTTTTCTCTGCTTGGCATTGATGTCACCGCGTCAAAGCTTTTTGCATGGTCGTCCGTCGTAACGATTCTGCGTCTTGCGGGGGCATTGGCTATGCTTGTCTGCCCGATAATTCTTTTGTTTCGTTATCACAAAATCCGAGATCCCTATACAAAGATCGCGCTTTTGGCGCATTGGATTTTGACAGCGGTCATTTTGTTTGGTTATATTTGCGGAATGCTGTCTGCTGCGGAATGGCGGCTGACGCCGCTTGTCGGCAGTGCCGCTGTCGCAACATTTCTTTGTATTCGTCATTTTGTCTTGGAAAACGGAATTGTGGGAAAGCGGATAGGAATTCTTTTCTTGGTGGTCATTCTGGCATTTTCTCTTGTGAATTTCGTAACTATTGCAAAAATTCCAGCCGATTACGGTTCGGATGATCCGATCTATGAGGTGATTGAAGAGCTGGAAGAACGAGGACTGGATTACGGATATGCTTCCTTTTGGAACGCAGGAAGAACGACTCTTCTGTCTGACGGGAATATTTTAGTGAGAAATATCAACATTGACGCATCCGGTATTACGCCGAACCGTTATCAATCCGCGGAGAGCTGGTATGAAGATATAGAAGGTCAGGAAAGCTATTTTCTGCTGCTTACGTCGGACGAATATACCACGTTTATGAGTAGTTTGTACGGAAGAAAACTGATTGCATATCGGGGACTTTTGTCTGAATTTAACATCGACGGATATTATGTTCTGGAATTTGGCGGAAATATCTTTTTGGATTAAAAAGATGCCCGGGAAAACGGGCATCTTTGTTTTTGGCCAGAAAGATTTGGGAAAAGGAGCTTGAACCCTATGCTTTTTCCGGCTTTTTGCTTGACATCGTTTGTTTATAATGATATAATTCCAAATATATACCTGTATATGTCAAATAGAATTTCAATATATCGGAGGCACCCATGAAGGTTGGCAGAATGCTCGGCGAGCGGTTTAAGGAAGCGCCGAAAGACTGTGTTATTGCAAGCCATGCGCTTATGATGCGCGGTGGCTATATGAAGTACGTAGGAAACGGTATTTATTCGCTGTTTACTCCGGCAAAACGTATCACATCTAAGATAGAGAAGATTATCCGCGAGGAGATGGATCGCATTGACGGTGAAGAGGTCTTGTTCCCAGTTGTCATGCCGGCAACCCTTTGGCAACAGTCCGGCAGATTTGAAAGCGTCGGCAGTGAGCTTGTCCGTTTGAAAGACAGAAACGGTAACGATATGGTTCTTGGTATGACCCATGAGGAAGCTGCGGTACATCTTGCGCGTGACACGGCAAAATCATATGCTGATTTTCCGTTTATGATCTATCAGATTCAGACGAAATTTCGGGATGAACCGCGTGCCCGCGGGGGACTTATCCGCGTGCGTGAATTTACCATGAAGGACGCCTATTCGTTCCATACCTCGCAAGCAGATCTGGAACAGTATTATCAGCGTTGCTATGAAGCATATGAACGTATTTTCCGTCGTGCCGGTGCAAAACATGTGATCGCGGTAAAATCCGATTCCGGTATGATGGGAGGAAGCGTATCCCATGAGTTTATGCTGCTTTCCGAAATCGGTGAGGATACGCTTGCCATTTGTCCGGAATGCGGCTACAAGGCGAATATGGAAGCGGCGGAGTGCATTGTGGAAAACGCAGCCGGGGAGACGGCACCGCTTGCCAAAGTGCATACGCCGGGAGCGAAGACCATTGAGGATCTGGCAAAATTTTTGGATGCGGATGCAAAACGCCTTTGCAAGGCGGTGGTTTATCAGCGCAATGCAGACGATTCCTACGTCATTGTCTTTATCCGCGGAGATCTTGATGTCAATGAAACAAAGCTGCGTAATTTCCTTGGCTGTGAAATCCATCCGGCAGTGGTCACAGAGGAAAGCGGTATTGTTGCGGGCTTTATCGGTGCAATCGGACTAACTGAGAACGTCACGGTCGTATGGGACAGATCGCTTGCCGGAATTGAAAATCTTGTATGCGGAGCAAATGAAACGGATTATCACTATACCGGATTTTGTATCGAACGTGATATCGGTAAAGTCGATTATGTCGATGTGGCGAAAATTTACGCGGGTGCTGTTTGCCCTGTCTGCGGCAAACATGCCATCACGATCCAGAAGGGAATTGAAATCGGAAATATCTTTCAGCTTGGAACCAAATATACAAAATCAATGGGCATGACCTATCTTGATGCGAACGGTGAACTTCAAAATCCGATTATGGGCTGTTACGGAATCGGTGTCGGCAGACTTTGCGCTTCCATTTGTCAGGAAAGTCATGATGACTATGGTCCCATCTGGCCGATGTCAATCGCGCCTTGGCAGGTGGAAATCTGTAATCTGCGCTGTGACGATAAAACGGTAAGTGACGTTGCGGATGCGCTTTATGAGAGCCTTCAGTCGTCTGGCGTCGAGGTTCTTTATGACGATCGGAATATTCGTCCCGGCGCAATGTTTGCTGATGCGGATCTTTTCGGGATCCCGGTGCGCGCCGTTGTGTCACCGAAAACCTGTGAGCGCGGGGTTGTGGAGGTTTCGCTGCGCGACAAGTCGTGGAAGGGAGAATTTCCGATTGCGGATGCCACGGAAAAAATTGCAGAACTTGTACAGACGGAGCTTTCCAAATATCAGATTTGAATATGAAAATGTTCGGAGTGGCAAAAAGATAAAAAATCGAGGAGCGCATGGATGTGCGCTCCTCGATTTTTTTGTATATTTGTCATTCGTTACAGAATACAAGTTTGATAAAAATGGGCAGTCCAGCGGATGATATGTCTTTCGTAAAAAGGAAAGACTGTAAAAATAAAAAGCGCAGAAGCAAGTTTATATGTATTTTATTTTTCTGGAATCGAAAATGAATTTGATAGATTGACCCCACTTCCCGCATAAGTTTTTTGCAGACAAGGCCGATGAGGATTTGTCAAAAATAAAGATTTATGGGATTCTCCATGCAGATGGTCTCATACAGTAGTATTTCCTGCTTTGGCGATTTGAGAGCCCGCGTGTTCTTATCCGTGTGATTTTTCAGAATTTTTTCCGTGATGCCTTTTCCCCATAGAATCAGAAGAACAGTAAACGCAAGGACCAAAACAGGTGCGATCCATTTTTTCATGAAAAAACTCCTTTCTGTTCGGCGTGGATGGGTTCTTGTCCTTTTGTCGTTCGAAAAGAAATTTTTTCTCATCATGGATCTTCTATTTTCGATAAATTTCTTCTTTCAGGACACCGACAAAGGGCAGTGTCCGATAATCCTCGTTATAATCCAGCCCATATCCGACAACAAATTCGTCGGGAATTTCCGCACCGATATAATCCGGTGTAAATGCCACCTCTCGCCGTGACGGTTTATCAAGCAGGGTACAGGTACGCACGCTGCGGGCACCTCTTGCGTCCAGCATTTTTGTAAGAGCGGATAAGGTTTTTCCGCTGTCGATAATATCTTCCACAATGAGGATGTCCGTGCTTTCCAGATCGTCTCTCAGAAGATCAAGCGTAATTTTTACATATCCGGATGATCGGGTACCGGAGCCGTAGGAGGATACTTTCATAAAATCAATCTGAGAGGGAATGGTAAGCTTTTTCATCAGGTCTCCCATAAAGACAACGGAGCCTTTTAAAATGCCGACAAGAAGAAGTTTTTTATCGGCATAATCACGGCTTACCTCTTTCGCGAGCCGCTCTACGATTGCAGAAAGCTGTTCTTCGCTGACCAGTATTTTTTGAATATCAAGATGTAGATCCATATGTGTTTTCCCTTTCGGATGTTTCTGTTTCAAAATAGAAAAAATCGGTTTGATCCCCGTCCGGAATGCCGTCTGCGGCGCCGAGTCCGGGAAACCAAATAATATTGTTTTGATAGCATATAACGGGACGGTACCGTTTTGCGGCAGACGGCGCTGCGCACATTTGCTTTTTTAAAATACGGGTAATCCCGCCTGACAGATAACGTTCACCGGTGTGACGTGCTCTCGCATACAGGTTTTGAAGAACTTCCACAGGCAAACGGATATGGGCGGAAAAAGAGGCGGTGTTTTTGATCTTTTCAGGAGGAGTTACTCCAATGTATAGGAAGTTCCCGGAAGGCAGAAGGTTTTCCCCTTTTCGGAGAGGAATGAAAAATTCGGGCTGCTTGCAAGATGCTTTCCAAATTTCATCCGGAAGCAGCCGGAGCATATTTCCGTCAATTACGGCGGTGATTCCTTCCGAAAGATTGACGCATTTTCCTTTTTTGTCGGATAAAACAAGATTTCGCACCGCTTCTGCCTGGACACGGGGCAGGGTGCTTCCGCCGGCCCGCCGATATAAGCAATCGAAGATTTCGTAAAGCAATGCTGCCGGAAGCTCCAAGAGCTTCTGGTAAGGAATTTCTGCGCTTTTTACTCTGTTTTCCGTGAGAAATCGCTGCGCTTCGCCATGAATCCATGAGGCGGCATCTGCCACCGCCATGGAGGCGGCAGATGCGTTTTCCTCAGCGGCAGAATTGATTTTTTTTAGTTTCGGAACAATTTCATGCCGAATAAAATTCCGAGTGTAATGGGTGTCAAAATTGGTTTTGTCTGTCCGGAAATCAAGCTTATGTTCCGATAGATAAGAGAGAATTTCCTCTCTTGTACAGGCGATGAGAGGTCTAACGATGGAATGAGCTCCAAGCGGACGGACAGGCGGAATGCCGGAAAGTCCGTCGAGTCCTGCGCCGCGGCAAAGACAGAAAAGCATGGTTTCGAGATTGTCGCTTGCCGTATGTGCGAGAGAAACGGTGGAGAAAGCTTTTTGTTCGGCATACTGTTCAAAGATACGATAGCGAAGCTTGCGGGCTGTCTCCTCGATGCCAGTGCCTTCTGAGATTGCCGGGACATCGATATGTTCCGCATAAAAAGGAACTCCGAAGTTTTCACAAACGCTGCGGCAAAACTGTTCGTCCTCATCCGCATCCGCGCCTCGAAGCATGTGATTGATATGAATGGCTGCGATGCGAGAAGCGCCGAGGAGCCGGAGAAGTACATGAAGCATGCATACGGAATCAGCTCCGCCGGAAAATCCGACGAGGGTTTTTCCGCCGTCGGAATAGAAGCCGTATTTTTTGCAGGTAAGGCGTACCTTTTGTGTTAATGCATCACATTCAGAGTTCTTCATGCTCAAAATCCTGTGTAATGAATTTTGTGAATTGCCCGATCCAACCAAGCTTGATGGTTCCGGTAGAGCCGTGACGGTTTTTCGCTACAATGCATTCCGCCGTGCTTTGCTCGCCTTCCTCGGGTTCCTTATAGTATTCGTCGCGATAGAGAAACAAAACGATATCGGCGTCCTGCTCGATTGCACCGGAATCACGCAGGTCGGAAAGCATCGGACGCTTGTCCGTGCGGCTTTCCGGTCCACGGGAAAGCTGCGCACAGCAGATGACAGGAACTTTCAGATCTTTTGCGAGAAGCTTCAATCCTCTGGAAATGTCGCCGACTTCCAGCACACGGCTGTCGGTCTTGCGTTCGCTTTGCATCAGCTGAAGATAATCCACAACAACAAGACCAAGGTTTTTGATTCGGCGCAGTCTTGCTTTCATGCGCGTTACAGTAAGACCGGTAGAATCATCGATGAGGATGGGGCATCCGGAAAGCTCGGCGGCAGCATCGGCGAGCTTTTTATATTGTTCCGGGTTCAGTTCGCCTGACCGAATCGCATAGCTGTCAACAAGTGCTTCACTTGACAGCATGCGGGAAGCAAGCTGTTCTGCCGACATTTCAAGTGAAAAAACACAGACATTTTTCTTTGTGGATTTTGCAATATTCGAGGCAATATTCATCGCAAAGCTGGTTTTTCCCATACCGGGACGTGCACCGATCAGCACGAGATCTCCTTCGCCGAGTCCGACAAGGGTGCGGTCAAGGGAAGAATATCCGGTCGGCGTTCCGGATGCTGCAGATTTATCCTTGGCAAGCAGGTCCAGTCTTGCATAGGTCCGGCTGATTGCCTCTCGGATATGGACAAATCCTTTGGTCTCGCTGCCCTGCGCGATGGAGAATACTTTTTGCTCGGCACTGTCAATGATATCCTTTACATCTCCTTGGGCGGAAAATGCCATATCACGGATTTCGTCTGAAGCTGAAATCAGTGAGCGGAGAAGACTTTTGTCTTTGACAATCTGAGCGTAATCGAGTACATTTGCCGCGGAGGGAACCGTTTCCGCAATAATTTTGATATATTTTTTACTTTCTTCTTCATTATAAACGCCGCGGGAAACAAGCGTATCGATGAGAGTGACGAGGTCGATTTCTCTGTTTTTTGCAAAAAGATCATACATTGCGTAGAAAATTTCACTGTGTTCCGACAAGTAGAAATCTTCTCCCCGAATGATATCTGCAAGATCAGGGAAACAGCTTGGATCAATCAAAATCGATCCGAGCACGGATTGCTCGGCTTCCAGCGCGCAGGGAAGACTTTTTTGATTTTCAGCCATACAGACTCCATTCCGCCGCAGAAAATCGGCGTGTTCCAATTATGATGATCTGTTATTTGTCAGTCGAAGTGACGACAACATTGATTTTCCCGATGATTTCCGGGTACAGTTTGACTTCCGGCGTATAGGTTCCAAATGCTTTAATTGGGTCGGAAAGGCTGATTTTCCGTCTGTCAATCTCAATTCCATGCTGGCTAAGAAGCTGTTCTGCAATTTCCTTGGTTGTGACAGAGCCGTAAATTTTCCCATCGGCTCCCGCCTGAGCCTTGATTTTTACGACGATGCCCGTGAGCTTTGCCGCCGTATCATGTGCCGCCTGCTTGTCAAGCTCGATCTGTCGGAGTCTTGCTTCCTCCTTGCCTTTCAGTTCATTTAAAATTTTATTGTCTGCCGGTGCGGCAAGATTTTTCGGAAACAGGAAGTTCCTCGCATATCCGTCTGAGACATTTACGATATTTCCTTTTTTGCCCTGGCCTTTGACGTCACAAAGCAGTACCACTTTCATAAAATATGCTCCTCCATATACCGGGATTTATTTCAATATATAAATTTTATAGATATTGAGATATTATAATCATAGCATATTTTTTACCCCAAAGTCAACCAATCCGTAAAATATATTTGAATATGACAAAAAGTCTCCGCTTCTGAAGAAAAATAATTGTGTTTTTAACTAAAATTCAAGATTGATTTTTGTCAGTTGCGAGAATTGACTTGATATACTTTTTATGGTATTCTTATTTTATAAATAAATGATTTTTGATAAAATCGAGAATCAGTCGGAGGTCCCACATATCCGGAAAAATATGTTTTTGGAATGCTCGGAGAACGGCTGATTGAATGGAGGACAAATCATGTCGATCAAAAGAATTGTTGCTTTCGTGATGGCGGCTTTGATGGTCGTTCTTCTGGTGTCCTGTGAAAAAAATCCTTCACCGGAACAGTCCAGTTCAACGGAAAGCACATCACCATTGGAAACCACTTCATCGGAAAATACGACCGCATCAACCGAAACCTCGGAAACGACAACGGCTTCTGATACATCAGAAACCACAACTTCATCCGGTGGAGGAGAGGAAATTCCGGATCCCGCCGAAGAAATTCCGGATATCGAACGCTTGGAAATCGGCAATTATGTAACGCTTGTTTATAATGCCGCTGCTTGCGATGTGGAATATGAAGTAGAAAAAGGGCTTGGTTCCAGACAGACGGTAACGCTTACGGTAAAGATGAAAGATGGCTTCCTGTTTGACGGATGGTCGTCAGGAAACGCTTTGGCAAATACCACGGACTGGAAGAATCAGGCAGTTTTGGAGTCGACAAATCAGACCTATCGTTTTGAGGTTTCCAGTGCCAAAACGATTTATCTGAATTGCAGCATGACACTTGTATATCATGCAAACGGGGGCTCTCTTGCTTCCGGTGTATCCAGCAAGGATACGTATTCTCTTGTTTTTTATCACAATCCCAATACCCGTCCTGAAGGAGGATATTTTGTGCGTGACGGCTACACGCTTGTCGGATACAATACAGAAGCTGACGGCAGCGGAGAGTTTGTCTCGCTTGGCGCTAAGGTGAACGCAAACGGAGCCGCAACGGTAGATCTTTATTGTGTATGGGCGGAAAATACGCCGGAGGATTCTTTCACCTATGAGACGACCGGTTCTTCCGTGACGATTACAGGATATACCGGAGATGAAGATGTTGTGGTAATCCCGCAAACGCTGGGCGGAAAGAAAGTAACAAAGATTGCAGAAGATGCCTTTATACAGAAGAGTGTAAAGACTGTTGTGATTGCAAAGACGGTTGAACAAATCGAAGCATATGCCTTTGATCGCTGTGAAGATTTGACAACAGTAATTTTGTTTGACGCATCTTTCGATGCTTTAGCCGGAATATCAGAGGACAGCTTTTTCCAATGTGAAAACCTGAAAAATATTCGGATTAACACGGTCTATACTTTGACCGATACGTGGCAGAGCTACGGTGCGGCGAAGCTGGATCGGCTTATATGGGCTGCCGATAAGAAAAAGATCATTATCATCGGAGGCTCCGGCGCTTATTATGGCTACAACGGTCAGGCCCTTGAAGAGGCGCTCGGTGGCGAATATGAGATCATCAATTTCGGAGAGAACGCCAATATTAGTGCGCTGTTGTATTTTGATATCGTAGAAGATTTTATCCGTGAAGGGGATATCATCCTGTGGAGCCCTGAACCGGGACGCTATACACTTGGTACTACTGATTGTGGGAACCGTTTTTGGGATTTCCGCAAATCCGACTACGATTTCCTGAAATATGTGGATGTTTCTCTGTATACCGATCTGCTTCCGACATTTGCAAATTACTGCGGAACGTTGAAAACCTCTAATTTTAAAGAATTTGACGCGCTTACCATATCGGTAAATCAGTATGGCGATGATATATCGTATCGTCAGTGGAACGGACAAAAATTCGAATATTGGTTTAAATATTCATTGCCGGCATCTGAGGAACTGGCGGAACTTGTTTCAAAGATTTCAGAAAAAGGCGGTTCGGTGTATTTCTCTTTTGCAGCAATGCAGGAAAGCGGAATGAGCAATATCAAGGAGGAAGATGTTCTTGACTTTGAGGCAATGCTTGAGGGAGTTCCGGGTATTGTTTCCATTTCGGATTATCAGGATTGTATTTATGATGACGATATGTTCTATGATTCCGCATGGCACATGACAGCAGAAGGCGCGCAGGCAAGATCCGAGCAGGTCGCATCGGATATTTTGGCGCAACTGCAAAAAGAGAGCAATTCGTAAAATTTCGGAGGATACCCTCAATGTTCGGTTCGGAAAACTTTATTCTTTCTTCACCTCTTATGCTGATCGGCATTGCCGTGTCAGTACTTCTCAGCTTTTTTGAATACAAGTTCCGAAAGAAATGGATTTTTATAACGGCAAACGCGCTTTTCTGCGCGTTTGCCTTTGTCGTATTTCTGTCGTTCGGAGCAAATCTTGCAGATGTACTTTTGTTTCTCCTTGCCGTGCTTGCCGCAAGGCTTGGCTTTGTGATGCTTGAAGGGAGGCGGCGCGCATGATTTTTAATTCCGCTGAATTTCTTATTTTTTATCCGTTGGTGCTGCTGCTCTATTTTATTTTTCCGAAACGGTTGAAGTGGCCGCTTCTTTTACTCGCAAGCTATTTCTTTTACATGATATGGAATCCGCCTCTGATTTTTTTAATTCTGTTTACAACGGCGGTTTCCTATGCCAGCGGCATCATTATTGAGAAAACAGAAAGCCGGAGAAAGAAAAGATTCTGGCTTTGCATGACACTCATTACGTCGCTTGGCGTACTGTTTTTCTTCAAATATTTTAATTTTCTGGCGGATTCCGCCGTTTCTCTTTGGAATCTTTTCGGCGGATCGGCAAAAGATTTCTCACTTGATCTCATCCTGCCTGTCGGAATTTCGTTTTATACATTCCAGACGCTTTCTTATGTCATTGATGTATATCGCGGAAGTATTAAGGCGGAACGCCATTTTGGGTGGTATGCGCTATTTGTCTCTTTCTTTCCGCAGCTGGTCGCAGGACCGATTGAACGTCCGGAGAACCTGCTTCCTCAGTTAAAGGAGGATCATAAGCTGGAAGCGTCGAACGCTTTTGCCGGACTTCAGAAGATGGCAGTCGGTTTCTTTAAGAAGATTGTGGTCGCTGACATCATAGCGGAATTTGTCAATGCTGTGTTCAACGACGCCGCCAATGCGACAGGCTTTGGCGTTTTGCTTGGCGCCGTACTATTTGCCGTACAAATTTACTGTGATTTTTCCGGCTATACGGATATTGCCATCGGATGTGCCCGTATCATGGGAATTCGTCTGATGCAGAATTTCAATCTTCCGTACCGCGCTCGCAGCATCAAAGAATTTTGGGCAAGATGGCACATCAGTCTTTCCACATGGTTCCGCGATTATCTGTATATTCCGATGGGCGGCAACCGTTGTTCCAAAGCAAGAAATTATTTCAATATTTTTGTTGTATTCCTTGTCAGCGGGCTTTGGCATGGAGCAAAATGGACTTTTGTTCTTTGGGGCGTTTTGCACGGATGCTATCAGATCCTTGGCGCCATTACCAAAAAGACGCGCTTTCGAGTATATGAAAAACTCAAAATACGGACAGATTCGGGATTATTTGCAGCCGGTCAAAGGCTTGTCACCTTTGTTCTTGTCTGTTTTGCATGGATTTTCTTCCGTGCCAACAGTACCTCAGAGCTTTGGGTACTTCTTGAAAAACTTTTTACCTCATGGGAAACAGGTTCGGTCAAAGCCACGCTTTCGTCGATGGGAATTACAGTTACGGCAGCGCTTGTCACAGTACTTGCCATTCTTGTCATGTCCATGCTTGACAGGATGTGCGATGAGCCGCGCCTTGCAGAAAACGGAACGGTTTCCAAGCAGTATACGATTGCCGTGATTACACTTTCCGTTACAATCGCATGGTCGCTATTGCTGTCCGTCGGCGGTGCATCTGCGTTTATTTATTTCCAATTCTGAGGAGGTGCGGTTTATGAAACAATCTTGGTTACGTTTCCTTCTCATCGTTTTGCTTTTGATTTTGCCTCTTGCGGCAACGGCGGCTTCCGGATTTTTGACTCCGGCACAGTTTGAAAACACCTTTCTTGGTGAGTTCGACGACAAGGTAGAGCGTTTAAAACAAACGGAAGGTCCGAAAGTGATTGTGATTGGCGGAAGCTCTGCCGCTTTCGGAGTTGATGCCGAACTGATGGAGAAAGCACTTGGCATGCCGGTCATCAATTTTGGACTCTACGCTACTCTCGGAACCAAAACCATGCTGGACTATTCCAAATGCAACATTGATGAGGGAGATATCATCGTGATTGCACCGGAGATGAATGCGCAGACATGGTCGCTTTATTTCAATGCCGAAGCAATGTGGCAGGCTTTGGACGGTCATTTCTCCCTTCTTAAGTATCTCGATTCGGAGGATGTCCCTGCGATGCTCGGCGGATTCTGGAATTTTGCTTCCTCAAAGCTTTCTTATCTGCGAAAGGGAACTGTGCTGAATCCGGAAGGAATTTATCATGCTTCGTCATTTGATGATTATGGTTTTATCCGGTATAACCGGACAAAAGATTATAATACGATGGCGGGCGGATACGATTCCGGCATGATGATTTCTTTCTCTCCGGAAATGATTTCTGATGATTTTGTCGATTATGTCAACGATTATGTCCGATATGCGGAAAAAAGAGGGGCAAAGGTTTATATCGGCTTCTGTCCTATGAATGAGAGCGCATTGGATCCGACAACGACACTTGAGACACTTTCGTTGTTCACGGAAAATCTTTCCGAGCGGTTTGAATGTCCGGTACTTGGAGATCCGAATAATTATCTGTATCGTTCCGGATACTTCTTTGACAGCAATTTTCATACCAACAGCGCAGGGGCGGTGCTGCATACCAAACAGCTTGCAAGCGATATTGCCGATATGTTAGGAAAAGAACTTCTCCTTGATATCGAGGTTCCGGAGGAGCCGGAAATTCCGGAGGAACCGGATGAGCCCGACGAATGGGAATATGATGAAAACGAGGTTTATTTCACTTACAGTGTAACAGATTTCGGTGTTTATATTACCGGTGTATCAGAGCTTGGAAAAACGCAGAAATCCTTGACGACACCTGTGGCGTATGACGGAAAAAAGGTTGTTGCGTTTTCCGCCGATACCTTTGCCGGATGTGAGCTTTTGACAGAGCTTTTTGTGACAGATAATATCGGTCAGATCCCGGATGGTACTTTCCGTGGCGCGGAGAATCTTGAAAAGATTCATATCCTTGCACAAAATCCGGATTCATGTACGGTGAATAACGTATCGATGGGCGCAAGAGAGGGACTTCCCGAAAGCTGTCGCTTCTACGTTCCGGAGACCTCGTACACGGATTATATTACAAACTATTTCTGGGGACCTTATGCAAATTATATTGTTTCTGAATAAAATAGAAGCGTTCCGCTTTTTCATTTAAATGAGCAATATGAGCGCTTTCCCTCCCAAAGATGTGTTTGATGATAAATGGAGAGCCTTCCTGCTATCAGGAAGGCTCTCCATTTTTATACGAGAACGAATTAAATTTTTCCCAAAAGCCGAAGCAAATGTGGGATTTCATTTTCAAAATCGACACCATAACGGATATCCGTTCCGGCAGCTTTGGTACGCCGGATAGCGCCGACTGTATACTCTACGGCGATACGAGTGGAATCGGCAAGAGAAAATCCGTTCATGACGGCGGATGCAAGCGCGCTTCCGAATACATCGCCTGTGCCATGATAATAACCGTCTATTTGTTCTTCGAAGAAATAGGAAACCGTTTCCGTTTCACGGTCATAAGCGGCAGCGCCGAGTCTGCCTTTTTCCAGCGAAACACCGCTTAAAACAACCTTTTTAGGACCGAGTGCCGAAAGCTTTTTCAGAAGTTCTTCAATATAAGAGCGGTCATAGCTTTCCCGGTATTCTTCTCCCAGCATAAACGCCGCTTCCGTCAGATTCGGAACGATGATATCCGCTTTTTCACATAGCTTTCTCATACCGGAAACAAATTCCGTCGAGAATGCGGGATAGAGCTTCCCGTTGTCCGCCATGACGGGGTCGACAAGGATGACGGTGTCGGGTTTTTTAAAATCACGGATGATATTTTCCACAAGAGAAAGCTGTTCAAAGGAACCGAGATAACCGGTATAAATAGCATCTATGGAAAGATTTAAGGATTTCCAGTGCGCGGTGATCGGAGAAATATCCTCAGTCAGATCGCGGAATGTATATCCTTCGAACCCCCCTGTATGGGTAGAGAGTACCGCTGTCGGTAAAACGGAGGTTTCGATGCCGGCGGCGGAAATGATCGGCAGCGCGACTGTCAGTGAGCATTTGCCGACGCAGGAAATATCATGAATGGCAAGGAGTCTTTTTTGCATAATTGGCCTCTTTTCTTTGAGATGGATCCATTGATTTTTCTATTATAGCATGCGTGCAGATCAATGTCAACAGAGAGAGTGTGGGTGAAGCATGTCTTGCGGTGTTTGCTGCTCTCAAAATACAGAAAATCGTCCTTGAGATACGGTAAAAATCGCAATACAGATCAAAATGAAAGCATGATAATCGTATTCATTTGGACCGAAAAAAACGATTTCCCAAAATAACCAACCGCAAGCGGTTTTCTGCCGCTGAAGCGGTTGGTTATTTTTTCTCCGGATAAATTGCAAGAAACGTGTTTTTGCAAAAATACCGGTATGATTGACGATTATGAGCGCTTTCTTTCTGAGAGATCGACTTCCGTAACGGATTTGGTATTCAGATCAATGCGCACCGTTTTGATTTCGTAGCCGGAAAGCTCAAATTCTTTGGAAAATGCGATTGAAGGCAGTGACAAGGTGGTTTTTCTAAGTTCGGCAGTCGGATTGAAGAGACGGATGACAGAATCCTTACCCTGCTCGGCTTTCTTAAAAACGGAAAGTACAATAACATCGTCAGAAAGTATAGCAAACGGACGAATGGAATCCTCTTTTTCTGCCGCGCAGCCAATCGGGAAGAAAGAGAGCGACATGGGTTTTTCTGCGATGGCAGCAGATTCTCTTTCGATATGCGCGAGGCGTTCTGCAAGAGGACCCACGGTGAAATGGAATTCATAATCATGTTCACCCTGATCGATATAAGGAGAGAAACGATCCTGTTCCATGATATACGGCTTTCTTACCGAAAAATCGCTTTTTCCGGCGGAATAACCGGGAGAGCGGAGCATCGTGATTCGCAGTTCTCCGTCTTTGCAGTCGGAACCGTAGGTGCAGTTGTTGACAACAGTAAGTGCATGTTTGCCGTCTGAAATCAGATTCCATTTTTGACTTACCATTTCTTCTCCGTTTGTAAGAAGGGTTTCACTGCCGTAAGCGGTCTGCCCGAGGAAAGTTTTATCAAAGTCAGTTGGGACGGAGAGCTTCAGCATCGTCATTTTTTCATTCCAATAAACCTTGTCGCAGATTTTGAGATCCGTTCCGGTTTTCGGAAGATAATAGCGGCGGCAAAGGAACGAATCGTTATAGGAGAATACTGCCTCGACCACGGTGCGGATTTTTCCATCCTCTATGATACGTACGGAAGGAAGAATGTCTCCGTTTATGACGCCGGAGAATTTTGTTCCTTGCTCAGGGGTCATCAGCTTGAATTCTCCTTTGATTTGCCGGAAGGATTTTTCTTTATGCGCCCATGAGTTTTCATCATCGCAGATAGCAAGCGGACGGAAAGCGTCTTTTCCTGTTGCGCAGATCCCGTTTACGATAAACCGGTCCACAAGGCCGGTGGATTTATTGATGACGACCTCAAGCTCTTTGGTTTTAAAGTCAATGATATCGCCGTCAGGCTGATGCAGCGGCGCGGGCGTCGGAATCAATTCGATTCGAATATCAAAGCGTGTCATCTGCCCCGGAGCAAGCTTTGCGGCAAATACCGAATGCTTTCTCCAATCTACATTGAAGTTAGAAATTTCGTGCTCACACTGAGACGGGATGACCTTTCCGTTTTCATATACGATGGGGTTGGCAAACAAGGCAGGGTTTTTATTTTGATCCGGAAGCTGGTATTCCACCTCAACGATTTCATTTACTTCATAAGGATGCGGATTGTATACAAATACCGGAATCGTGCCATCCTCCGCTTTCTTTTTATCGGAACAGAGCGCAAGGAATGCGCGGATTTTGATATCCTTCAGTTCCGTAAGTCCGTGTCCGGCGACGGCAATGGAATATTCCTCAACCGGCTGAATAGCAGAGCCGGGAAGAATATCGTGAAATTCCAGAAGCATCATGTCTTTTGTCGCGGTTTTGATTGCCTCTTCGGGATAATCCATGACTCCTGCCATCAATGCGTGGGCCGCCATCTTTTCTGTCATATAAAGTTCGTTTTCAAGTTTGCGGTGAAGTGCTTTGATTCGCATTTGGGTGGTATAGCAGCCGGTATAGCGCGGATTCATGATGCCTGCGTAGTCAGGGAGCGTTTCCGCCTTTTTCAGCTCGGCAAAATATGCTTCCGGAGTGGAGTGAAGCAGCTGGAATTCCGATTCTTTTTTACCGAGCTCTTCAATTTTTTCATAATCAATCCGAGAAGGACCGCCGCCGTGATTGCCGATTCCCCAGAGGACAAGTCCCACAGATTTGCCTCTGTTTTTTTCCATCCAGCCCTGGATTTTCAAATCTGCTTCTCCACGATGGGATTCATAGGAGTTGTATGCGCGGTGGCAGGCAATTTTACTGCCGTCAAAGCCTACCCAGTTAAAATCCTCGGCGGGGAGTTCCAGCATGTCCGGTTCCGGACGGCAGAAAAGATAGGAATCATATCCCGCATGTGTTAAAATGTCGACAAGTCCTCTTGAATGACCGAATGCGTCAAAATTGATGACGGTTGTGGGTTCGACGCCGAATTTTTCAAGAAAATAATATTTGCCGGCAAGAATCTGACGCACAAAGCTTTCTCCGCACGGCAGATTGCAGTCCGGCTGAAGATACCAGCCGCCCATGATATGCCAGGAGCCTTTTTTTACAAGCTTTTGGATTCGGCCGAAAAGAACGGGGTCGTTTTTTTCCACCCATTCATAGAGCATCGCTTCATTGTGGCAGAAAATAAAGCCGTCATATTCCTCGCAGAAATCCGCGGCGACGCGGAATGTGGACAGCGTTTCCGCAATTCCTTCTTCAATTTCCCAAAGCCATACGGGATCAATATGCGCGTTGCAAACCAGATGAAGATTCTTTTTCATAATTTGAAAATCCTTTCCATTACGGTATTACACGAAGATTTTAGCACAAAACAAGGCGGTACACAAGATATTATAAAAAAATTGTAACGATTTTCAGAAAAATATATACAGATTCCTCGATTTGTGATAAACTATAAAAAGAATTGTGTTTGTTAAGCGAAGGGACGGTGCGGAAAAGGTGCCTTTTGTACTCACCGAAAAAACGGATATCAAAATTTTTATTCTGTATCTTCTCATGCACATAGAACGGCCGGTTGATTTTGCGACACTTCATGACATTGTGGTTCAGGATGAATTTGTGAGGCAGTTTGATTTTATGGATTGTTTTTATGAACTGTGCGAAACCGAAGCCATCCAGAAATTTGAAAAGGACGGAAGGGAATATTATACCATTACGCCGAAAGGGCGTTCTGCGACAGAAGCTCTACAAAGTGACCTGCTGCGTCCTATTCGGGAACGTGCGCTGCGCTCCGCGCTGAGGCTGCTTTCTTTTCAAAGCCGCGGAACCAAGGCGAAAAGCTCGGTAAGTATGCTTGAGAACGGAAAATATAAGCTGGATTGCGAGTGCCGTGACAGCGAAGGCGTTTTTATGCAGACCTCTGTTGTAGTAGACACGAAGCGGCAGGCTGAATTGATGAAATATCATTTTGACGATAAGGCGGAGCTTATATATCGCGGAATTTTAAGCTTGCTTTCGGGAGATATGAATTATTTGGCGGATTCATGGGCTTCGGATAACGATGAATAAGCCTTTTTTGAAATCAAATCGGAATGAGGGAATCGGAAATTGAAAGAATTTGATGAATATGGCGAGCCGGTGAAGCCGCCTAAAAAAAGAAGATTCGGTTTTTTTTCACATTATAACAAGGATGGAAAAGGCGTCAAAAAAGAAGACGTCATTACAGATTACAATTTTATCAACTTTTTTAAGCTGTATGCGAGAAAATTTACAAGGCTGGTTTGGGTGAACGCACTCTATATTGTCGGGAATTTTCCGGTCTTTTTTCTGCTGCTTGCCATCAGCGGCTATTTCAGCAAGGCCGGGGCTGCTCCCGCAAGCGAGCTGTTTCCTGTCATTCATGGAATTCAGACCGCGGCAGACGGCTTTTCTCCGTCTATTCCGGCACTTCTCGGTATCCACGGAGCCATGACAACGGTATATGCACCCACGGTGGTGACGTACATTCTCTATGGAATCGGAGCGCTTCTGATTGTTACCTTCGGTCCTGTCAATGCCGGCTGTACGTATATTGTAAAAAATCTTGTCAAGGGAGAACCTGTTTTCCTGTGGCAGGACTTTAAAACTACCATTCGGACAAGCTGGAAGCAGTCGCTTCCGTTTGGCATGCTGGATCTTTTGATGATTGGACTCAGCACATGGTCTCTTTATAGCTATTATTTTAATTATTCAAGATATTTTATTCTTTTCTATTGTATGCTGGTTGTCATTTTGCTGTATTCCTTTATGCGTTTTTATATCTATACTATCATGGTAACCTTTGATCTCAGTTTGCTGAAAATCATAAAAAATGCTGCGATTTTCTCTCTTCTTGGATTCGGACGCAATTTTGTGATGTTTCTTGGAATTGCCATGCTGGTCATGCTGACAGTTAGTCTCGCGTCGGTCTTTTTGCCGTTTGGAGTCATCAGCGTCTTTATGATCCTCTTTTCCACCTGTGCTTTCATGGGAATGTATGCAGCGTATCCGAAAATTAAGAAATATATGATTGATCCCTATTATTCGGGGGAAGAGAACGACGATTCCGAATCGGATCGTGACCGGACTGCAGAATCTGAATCTGATTGAATATATAAGCCGCTTTTCGTGAAAAATAAATTTCCGAAAGGCGGTTTTTTTACGAAAAGATACCGCTTTCTGAAGGGGTGGTTATCATGTTTGAAATCAGAACCGATCTCGCGGAGGAACTTCGTGACCGGGCAATGAGCTCTCAGGCAA
This sequence comes from uncultured Eubacteriales bacterium, assembly GCA_900542425.1. Classification (GTDB taxonomy): domain Bacteria; phylum Bacillota; class Clostridia; order Oscillospirales; family CAG-272; genus QALR01. Next base: position 19,705 of record UQNQ01000002.1, on the reverse strand, counting down.
AATCGGATTCGGGAGAGATTGACGGGGTTATTTATAAGGAAACGACAAAGGCGGATATACGTATCAGCACCATTGATATTATCAATGAAAACGGTGAGAAAAAGCTTGGAAAAAAACAGGGAAAATACATTACCATTTCCTATCCGACGGCATCGGGTCTTGGATACTCTGATTTTATAGCGCTTTGCGACATTCTTGCCGATCATATAAAAAGTATATGCGGAAAGGTGTCCTGTGCGCTGATTTGCGGACTTGGAAACCGTGAGCTTGCGGCGGACGCGATCGGTGTTATCGCAGCGGACCACGTGCTTGTTACGCATCATATCAAGGAAAAAGATGCGGATTTCTTTGCTTCCAGCGGATTTTTTGATATTGCTGCCATTTCTCCCGGCGTGATGGCGAAAACGGGAATGGAAGCCGCGGATATCGTAAAAGGGGCTGTTCGGGATCTTCATCCAGATGTTGTCATTGCCGTCGACGCACTTGCTGCGAGAGAAGCGACAAGGCTCGCGCGTACCATTCAGCTTTCCGACACCGGTCTTGCTCCGGGCTCCGGTGTCGGAAACAGGCGTGCTTCCTTTGACCGGGAATATATTGGGGTGCCGGTGATAGCGATCGGTGTTCCGACTGTCGTGGATACGGCGACACTCGTGCATGATGCGCTTGATGGAAGGGAAATCGATGAGGATGCTTTGCAAAAATTATCCGGCCTTTTCGTATCTCCTAAAGAAATTGATATTATCGCCGAAAATGTGGGGAAGATCATTGGATATGCAATCAACAGAGCTTTCCATGGAAATTTTTCCTATGAGGAAATGGCGATGATGGCATAAAATCTCGGAATATTCAATATAAATATAGCGGCGGAATTCTCCGCCGCCATTTTATTTTTTGATAAAAAAGAAGTTCTCTGCCCGAATGCCGGGTGGTACGCTTCCTGTCATGGAGGTTTTTATGAATTATAATTTACCGGTTCCAATCGAAGAGGGCTCAGCCCCATACTTGCAGAAGAGAAGACGTAAACAAACAAAAGCATGGTCAAGGTATCTTTTGATTTTGCTTGCTGTATGCATGCTGACGGCTATTGTCATATGCGCAGGAAAATTTGGTCTTTTTTCGTTTTTCGCGGGGGGAATCGGAAATGGAGAAACCGATACCAGTGAAGAAACGACGACAGGAGAAACAACGACCGATCTGTATGATTTTGATTATGAAAAATTGTCGGAAGATGCGCTTGCCATTCTTCCGTGCGATCTCAGCGCGTGGACGCTTGGCATGCTGTATGAAAACCATACGGATTATACGATTGACACCATTATGCCGGAGGAACTGGAACGTGTCAGCGGTGATCGGGTGACGGTTCTTGTTATCAATACCCATCCATATGAGGCATATTCTGCGTCAGGAGCTTATGAATATCGGGATGGCTCTTATGTAAATTCGTCAGATGCTAACAATACCGTTGTAGCGGTTGCGGATGCTTTTATCGATGCTCTTTCAGCGAAAGGAATCAAAGCGGTATATGTAGAATTATCCACCACATCGGGACTCAATTCCTATACGGCGGCATATGAGGCCTTGGAGGAAGCGATGGAACGATATCCCGATGTGCAATATGTGGTGGATATTCATCGGGCGCTTATGCTTGATGAAGATGGGAATATGCTTCGTCCCGTAACCTCGGGAGAACTCGGCGTTATGGCTCAAATGCGTTTGGTGGCAGGGACGGATGCGGACGGTGCTCTTTATGATGACTGGCAGGATGGAGTCGCGGCAAGCCTTGCGCTTGCAGAAAAGATGACGGCAAGCTATCCGTCCCTGATGATGCCGACTGAAATATCCGGATCTCGGCTAAACCAACATCTGCCTGTTACCGTGTTTACCGCAGAAATCGGAACCTGCGGGAACAATCTTGAGGAAGCTTTGAGAACGGCGAGTGCTTTCGGAGAAGTTTTTGCGGCTGCGATAACAAAATAAAAAATATGTGCGTTTTCTATAGCAGAAAACGCACATGTTTTTTTGATTTCTTTACCGTGATATAAAAATCAGTTTTCTTTTTTTATCTTGAGCGAATTCATCCAGCGGACGGAATCCGGGAGCCACGGCTCAATACAAGGAAGGTTCCATCCTACAATGGCATTTCCGAGAGAAGCACCGTGTCCGCCTTCGGGATAAACATGCAATTCAAACGGAATTTTATGGTCGGCAAGCGCTTTGGCAAAAAGCAGGGAGTTTTGTACGGGAACGGTTGTATCGGGACATGTAGACCAGATAAAGGCAGGGCATGTTTTTTCTGACACTTGGCACTCAAGAGAGACGGCTTTTCTTGCCGCGTCTTCCTCTTTATGTTCGCCGAGAATATTGTCGATCGAACCTCTATGTGCATATTCGAGCCCGGAAAGAACTGCGTAAGCGAGAATCATTCCGGTCGGACGGTTGTATCCTTTTGAAAAACCAAGCTGTTTTTCGATTTCATCATTGTCCCAGAGGGTGCCGAGAGATGCGGCAAGATGGCCTCCTGCGGAAAAGCCGATTACAAAAACAAAATCCGGATCGATGTGCAGTTCTTCTGCGTGGTCGCGGATGTATTTCATTGCTGCGGATGCGTCGACAAGTGGGCTTGGCCAAACGGGATTTCCCGTTCTGTATACGGAATAACGAAGAATAAAGGTATTAAATCCCGCTGCAAGATATGCGTGTGCAATGGGATCTGCTTCTCTGTCGGAGCAAAAGGCATATGCTCCGCCTGGAATAACAAGCATGGCTTTTCTTTTTTCATTGAAAGCAAGCTCTCCGGAGGTGCCGGCAACATAAGCAGTAAGTGTTACGCCGGGTTTTCCTTCTATCAAGTTGATTGTGGTGACCGTGGTTCCTGTAAGCATGGTAAATTCCTCTTTAACAGATAAATTGAATCAGTCTGAACGTGTCAGATGAATTTTTATTCATTGTATCACATTTCTTTTTTAATTACAAGAATTTAGGATAAGATTAAAAAGAAAAATATCGTCCGCTTGACTTTTGTTATGTGCCGGCGATATAATAAAGAAAAAGGAAAAGGAAAGAGGAATTGATATGGAACGATATGCATGGAAAGCGGTGCTGCTGCCGGGTAAGCTCTCAGAATACAAGCGTCGACATGACAATCTTTGGCCGGAAATGAAAGAAACGCTTGCTGCTGCGGGAATTCGTAATTATACGATATGGAACACAGGAAATGAGCTGTTTGGCTATTATGAATGCGACAGTGTGGAAACGGCAGCGCGCATACAGGCGGAAAGTCCTGTTGTGAAGAAATGGGATGAATATATGAAAGATGTTATGGTAATGGAACCAGATCCGGTGACGGGCGCACAGCCTCGGATGGAACAGGTGTTTCTTTTTGATGAAAAGAAATGATTCCCGGGCGTGGCAAGGCGTCTTTTGAAAAAGGATAATCATAAAAACGAGCAAGCTGTTTTGCGCTTTGAATGAAGAAAACAACGAAAAAACTTTGTTAGCAAGCTGTTTTCTTGATTGAAAGCGCTTTTCTTTGTCCTTTGATTTTTCTGTGTACTTTTGCCGCACCAGCGCTTTCCCTGCGCATATAATGGTACTAGCGGAATTCCATTCCGCTCATAAGACCAATTTGGGAGGAGTGTGAAAAACAGATGGATGAGAGAGTCATTACCGTAACTTCTCAGACCATTGCTATCAAAGCGCAGCGATTGCTTCGCAAAAACGGAATCAAGTGTAAAATCGTGCGTCCCAGCCCGAGACAAACGCCGCGGGGATGTACCTGGGGCGTTCAGATAGACGTATTTTCTGTCAATAACGCGATTTATTTGTTAGAAGATGCACAAATCCCATTCGGAGAAGTTATCAGAATATAATTTTCGGAGCGGTTTATGATTTATTTTGACAATGCGGCGACCACTTTCCCGAAACCTGCCGCTGTCATCCGTGAGATGACAAAATGCATGAGGGAATATTGCGGCAATCCGGGACGAAGTTCCCATCCGCTTGCACTTGCTGCCTCTGAGGCGATTTATGATGTGAGATGCGGCATTGCTGAATTTTTCGGTATTTCAAAACCGGAAAATATTATTTTTACGCAAAATGCGACACAGGCCTTGAATCTTGTGATATCGGGAATTGCTTGCCGCGGTGATCATTTTATTATATCCAATTTAGAGCATAACAGCGTAATCCGACCGATTGCGAATCTTTGTGCGCTTCGAGGAATGACCTATGATACCGTCAATGCAGTTCGGGATGATGAAACGCTGCTTCGGGAGATAGAGCAAAATATTCGTCCGGAAACACGGGCGGTTGTCATGACACATGCCTCCAATATTTGTCCCAGAATTTTACCGATTGATAAAATCGGTGCACTGTGCAAGCGATATGGTATCTTGTATGTTGTAGACGCCGCGCAGAGCGCCGGCGTATACGATATTCAGATGATGCGTGACGGCATATCTGTTTTATGTGCGCCGGGACACAAAGGACTGTATGGACCTCAAGGAAGCGGCTTTGCAGCCTTTGCGGATGATTTTGACTTTGAACGGTTTCGCTGCAGTCTGTTTGGCGGCAACGGAAAAAATTCCAATGAAACGGATATGGGCCATGAACCGCCGGATTCTTATGAGGCTGGTACGGTTGCCACCCCTTCTATCGTTGGATTGGGGGCAGGACTTCGATATGTCGTTTCCGTCGGACGTGATAAGATTGAACAGCATGAAAACTCTCTTATGCAATATGGAAAGGAACTTCTGAAAGATAAAAAAAGGGTAACTGTTTATATGCCGCAGGCACAGCGGGGTGCGATCCTGCTTCTTGGTTTTGAAGGAATTTCACCCTCTGAAGTTTCTGAAAAACTGGGAGATGCAGGCGTCTGTACCCGTGCGGGACTTCATTGTGCCCCAACAGCACACCGTGCACTGAATACCGGGGGCGATGCGCTGCGTGTAAGCTTTTCCGCTTTCAATACACCGGAGGAAATCGAAAAATTTGTTCTGATTCTGGACAGAATGCTTTGATAAGCAAAAAAGCCGTTTTTAGGATTTTTATTCTGTAAGAAGCTCCGGATAAAGCAAAAAAGAGGTTGTAGCATCATTTATGTATGGCATAAAATCGGGGAGCGCATAACGGCTTCTTCCCGATTTTTGATTGATATCGTTTCCTCTTGCGCAAAAGATAGGGATAAGAGAATCATGCTTCTTTGGAAGATTCTCTTGCTGCTTTCCCGTAGCCTTAGCAGAAAGGGAAGCGAAAACGGCTTGGCATTTGTATGTTGCAAATGCCAAGCCGTTTCTTTTCTGCATATTACACTTATAAACCGTATACGGAATTTCACGGGATAAAGTGAAACATCTGTTATATTTTTTCGGTTATCGTTGAACTCTTCCGGAGCCGTCTCCGTTCATTAAGGTTGTTACTTCATCAACGGAAACATAGTTGAAATCGGTTTCAATCGAATGCTTGAGGCAGGAGGCAGCTACGGCAAATTCGATGGTTTTTTGCTTGTCGTATCCATTCATCAGACCGTAAATAAGTCCTGCACCGAACGAATCACCGCCGCCTACACGGTCAACAATGTGTACAGCGTATTTTTTGGAGAAATATGCGTTCCCGTCCGCATACAGCATTGCGGCCCAGTTGTTATCAGAAGCGGAAATGCTTTCACGGAGTGTAATGGCAACGCTCTCAAAGCCAAAGCGGTCGGTCAGTTTTTTTGCTACGTCAATATAGCCTTCTCTGTTAAGCTTACCGCCTTCCACGTCGTTTTTGTCCGGCCGAATGCCGAAAACTTTTTCGGCGTCCTCTTCATTGGCGATGCAGATGTCTACATACCGGCACAATTCTCCCATGACAGCTCCTGCCTTTTCACTTGACCACAGTTTTTTGCGGAAGTTAAGGTCGCAGCTGACTTTGATGCCTTTCTGTTTGCAGACCTTCAGAGCATCGAGGGTAATATCTGCCACATTGTCGCCGAGAGCGGGCGTAATCCCCGTAAAATGAAACCATGCTGCTCCATCAAGAATTTTTTCCCAATCGAAGTCTTCGCGTGCTGCCATACCGATTGCGGAGTATTTACGGTCATATATGACCTTGGAGGGACGCTGGGACGCGCCTTTTTCAATGAAATAAATTCCCATGCGTTCTCCGCCGCGTACGATTTTGTCGGTTGCGACATTTTCTGTCCGCAGGGAACGGACTGCCATTTCTCCGATGGCATGCGTCGGGAACTTGGATACAAATGCCGCATCCATGCCAAAGTGAGCGAGGGAAACGGCGACGTTTGCTTCTCCTCCGCCGAAGCTTACTTCAAATTCTTTTGCTTGTTCGAAGCGGAGATAGCCCTCCGGACAAAGTCGGAGCATCAGCTCGCCGAAACATACAATTTTACTCATGTTCATATCCTCCGAAATTTATTTTTTATATCAATTTCACCGAAATCCGGCAAAATAACTGACAAGAATTTTCTATCAAAATTTTTGTTTGGAGAAGTCTTCTTCCAGATACAGCTTATCGCAGTCAAAAAGCGTTTCGGCGTCGAGTGAGCTGCCGGCACAGGAGATTTCTTTTTTTCGTCCGCATTTTTTACAGGAGATAAGAACGCTGTCCCGTTTTTGCTCCACAAGAAAATCACCGCCGTCCGGACAGCCGCAGAGGATGTTTCCTTCCTCGACAAGATCGCCGAGCGTAAACATAATCATATCGCGGACATGTTCGTCTCCATAAAGATTATCGCTTTCATTTCCGTCATGAATGCCTGACATTTCCGTCTCATCTATCAATTCGTCCAGTTCTTTGTCGGATTGCTCGATTGCTTTGAGAACCGCACCCTTGGAGCCGATAAAAAGAATGTCGATTCCGGCATACGCACAGGGAAAGGTAAACAGTTCTCTTGTTGTGAGAAGTTTTCGGGAAACCAAATACCGATGCGGCGAGGGACAGAAGACACAGGGAACCGTCAGACGGATTTTGCCGTCATTTGTATTTTCCAGTATCAATTCCGAACCGCCGCAGTCACATTTCAGTTTAATGATATCGCCAGAAAGTGCCAGTGCACCGACGACACTGATGACGGTTGTACCGCATTCCGGACAGCGATAGGCAATGGTCGTGTCCTTAGGCTCTAAAATCATAGAGACTCTCCTTTTTTGAAACAATGTATTTTGGCGGCATGGGATCCGCTTTGCAGAATCGGGACTTTATTTTCTGTGCTTCCATAAAATGAATTTCAAGCGTCGCTTTTTTTCGTTTGTTCCCATAGTCTTTCTCTTTCATAATAGAAAAGATATTGCTGAGCGATGCCGGCATAGTTTCCGAGTGCGGTAAGATCGAGTCCTTCCGGATAATATTTGTCGAGCACACGGCGCATCCATATGTCTATCGGAAAGGCTTCCGTTTTATGAAGTCCGTAAAGCATCGTACAGGCGGCGACTTTTTTCCCTACACCGAGAATAGAGGTGAGCGCCATTTCCGCGCTTGGAGCGTCGGCACTTGAGAGGGTTTCCAGATGGATTTTCCCGTTTTGGCATTTTTCCGCCGCGTCAAGAAGGTATCTTGCGCGAAATCCCATCCGGCAGGGAGAGAGCCCATCGATTCCGGCACTTGCAATTGCCTGCGCGCAAGGAAATGCGTAATAGGTAACGCCGCAAACAGAAAACGGCTCTCCAAGCTCCCGGCAAAGGGTAGCAATGATTTTTTTGATCCGGGGAATGTTGTTGTTTTGGGAAAGAATAAATGAACAGAGCGCCTCCCATGGATCCTGACGGAGAATCCGAATACCGGAAGCGCAGTGAACCGCTTCATAAATGGTGTTCCCGTATTGTCCGAAGCGTTCACAAATATCTGCTTTTACAGCGCTGTAATCCTCATCAAGAGAGAAAAAATTTTTCCAAACGGATTCATAGTCCGAAAGTGTGGCATGATGAAGAATCACGCAACTATCCGACGGCTGCTCGACACGAAGAAGTCTGCCGTGCGCAACCCCCTCATAGCTGCCGTCCGTTTTTTTGTCAAATCGGAAGCATTGACCGCATTCAAATATCATTTCTGCGCTGAAATTTTCAACACCGGACAGTTCGACCGCGGGTTCTCCTGTCAGAGAATCTCGTCTTTCCCGCGCCGTGATTTCCGTCATGACGGCACCTTCTTTTTCTCTAAAATGTTTCCGACTCATCTCCATATCATTATGCACCATCCGGTGCCTTTTGTCAAGAAAAATACGCCTGAAGAAGTTTGCTTCTGTAAAGGGCGGCATCGTTTGTCCGTTCCGCGCGGCAAAGTGCGTTTCGGCGGATCCTTTCGTACAGCGCGTCGTCTGAAATCAAATCTGCTGCGCGGGAAATCAGCGTTTCATCATCATCCGACAGAAATCCGTTGATTCCATCCTCAATAACCTCACAAAGCCCGTCTGTTCTGGCTGAGACAATCGGAACGCCAAGCGCGCCTGCCTCAAGGGCGCCAAGGGGAAGTCCTTCAAACCGGGAACACATCAGCATCACGCGGGCGTGGGAAAGGATTGCATAAGGGTTTTCCAGATACCCGAGAAAACTGACATGCTCTGCGATTCCGAGATGTTTTGCATATTCGCGCGTCTCTGCTTCCATACTGCCGGAACCGATGACGGCGAAACTTTGATCCGGGCAGAACTTTAAAATTCCGGCAAAAATCCGCATCAGTCGAAGCGGATTTTTTTGCTGTTCCAGACGACCGACATATACGGCGGCAAAAGAGCGGGATGGGGCTATGCAATACGCGGTTTTGCGGATCTTGCTGACATTTACAATATTAGGGAGATACTCGCTTTTCTGTGAAAGCTTATCGGCGTAGGCAAACTGCTCCATCGCGCTGCGGTTTACCCAGAAAATCCGGGAAAAGCGGCGGGCTGCTATATAAAACAATGTGGCCTTGATGTTCTTTTTCCGCATATCCGGAGAGTTGACGTGGATAGTGGAAAAAATTTGATATCGGCGGGCAAAAAACGCGGCGGATACACCGGCGCGCACATCGTGCGCATGTATAATATCCGGACGATAAGAGGCAATGATTTTCTTGAGAGATGCCGGATTTCGCCTGTCAAGCGGGAAAAAAGGAATATCCCGCGCGGCGAGCGCTGCCGAGATTTCCCCGTCCGGACTTGCATATGCCAGTTGGATGTTCGTATGTTGCCGAATGTCACAGATGATATCCGCGACGACATGCTCCGCGCCGAAAAAGCGGCTGCTTGCAAGCACGTGAAGTATTTTGACTTTGGGGGTTATGGCAGAACGGTAAATTGTCTCCATTCGGGACAGCACGGTCTCTGAAGAAAACGCCTGAATTCGCATACGGTTGTATTCCCCGAAACGAATGCGGCGGGAGCGGTTTTGTATGAGACTTTCGATCGCTGTCGAGACGGATGCTGCGTCACAGACCGGGCAGAGAAATCCGCCTTCCGGCGTAATGAGGTCACGGCAGCCGCGGACATCCGAGGCGATAACGGGAAGAGAAGCTGCCATAGCTTCCATGACAGCACGTGGAAGCCCTTCCGTTCTTGAAGGCTGCAGATACAAATCGGCAGCGCACATCAGCGCGGGGATATCTTTCCGGAATCCGAGAAAACGGACGTGATGCTGGATATGAAGCGATAAACAAAGCTGCTCCAGCCTTTTGCGCATCGCGCCTTCCCCGGCAAGGAAGAGCCGGATATCCGTTTCCGGGTGCTTTTTAAGGAAATCTGCCAGTGCCTGAATCGCGGTTTTCTGATTTTTATTGCGGTCGAGCCTGCCGACACAGAGAATCATGAAATCATTTTCCGCAAGGCCAAGGGAAGCTCTTGTTTGTTTCCGGCAACTTGGGTTGGATGCGTATTCCCTGAGATCCACTCCAACACCGGGAATGTATTCCGTGTGCGCTGAGCGGAAGGATTTTCTGGCATATTGCGTATCTTCTCCGTTGATGGTGATGATGATATCTGTGAAGCGCGCGCAGAACTTTTCCACAGGCTTGAAAATTGTGCGCCAAAGGGGAGCACCTTTATAAAAGGCAAAGCCGTGTGCGGTATAAATGACCTTGGTTCCTTTTTTTCGGCTTTTCCTTGCGGCAAGGCGCGTCAGAACTCCGCCAACCGGCGTATGGCAGTGAATGACGTCGAAATGATCGTTTTCAATGACACGCTTCAAGCATTGGTATGCGTGCAGATTGCGTGGAGAAAAGGGCTTTCGGTTAAACGGGACAGGGTGAAACACGTCACAGAACGGAATGGCGGCACCTCCTGTGTCGTCCGATGCCGCAACATGCGTTTCAAAGCCTTCTTTGCGGAACCACTCGAGATAAGGAAGATGAAATGCCGAAATGTGTCCTTTGACAACGGTTGCGACAAATAAAACCTTGCGCGGCATGACATGTTCCTCCTTTTTTCTGTATTTCGCGAATGCTTAGAATCGAAGATAGGCTAATCCTGAAAAAATGAAATGACATGGCCGCCGGTAAAGGAAAAGCTCAGAGACAGCGCAGCGCACATCCGCCCGGGAACCGGCAGAATTCGATATCCGGAAATGCTTTTCCGAGCGTTTTGATAAAAAACAGAGAGAACGGAATTTCCGTATAATAGTGTCCTGCTGCGATGACAGATAGCCCGTTCTCCGCCGCGTCCAGCATAGGATGATAGCCTGCTTCTCCGGTGACGAGCACATCCGCGCCGGCACGCAGGGCAGAGTCAATGAAATCCTTTCCGGCGCCTCCGAGTACTGCGACACGATGTACAGCATCGCCGCTTTGCGCGACGCATATGGACGGAGCGTTCAGTGTGTTCTTGACAAAAAGACAGAAATCCTCAAAGGACATCGTGTGTTTCCATGTTCCGATGCGTCCCATTTTTTCGTCTTCAGGACCGAATCGTTCTGTATCGGAAAGCCCGAGCAGGTCTGCAAGGATATCATTGATGCCGCCGTCTGCCGCGTCAAGGCGTGTGTGGAAGCTCATTGCGGAAATTCCGGCGCGAAGCAAAAGCATAGCTTTACGGGAGGTGGAATCGGCGCCGTCCAGATGTCGGATTCCGCGGAAAATCAACGGATGATGTGAGAGAATCAGGTCGGCGCCGATATCTGACGCATAGCGGATGACATCGGAGGTAATATCAAGCGAAAACAGAATTTTGCTTACTTTTTTGTTTGGATCGGCGCAGACCATCAGGCCGTCGTTGTCCCACGAAGCGGAAAGCGAACGGGGCAAAAGTTCGTCGAGGAAGCGTCCAATTTCAGAAATCGTAGCCATAGCGCTTTTTTCCTTTCAGTTTAGATTGTTTGGATGGAGAGAGACAAGCTCCGCCTCGATGGCAGAACGCAGAGATTTTTGAGCCGAGGCATCGCGTTTTCCTTTTTCTAGTCCTGCGATTTTTTCATTCAAAAGAGCAAGCTGCCTCAGGCATAGCTTGGAAAAGAACTCGGAATTTTCATATTTATGTTCGATGTTGTATCGTCCAAGCAGCTGTTCCGTTTCGCTTAAGGGACGGACAATTCCGTCGTAGACAACGCTGAAAATCTGATACAGTTTCCCGTTTTCCTCGGCTTGCGTTTCCTTTTCTGTTTTCCAGCCGTTTGAGAGATACATGCGAAGCTCCGGAATATGCTGCATCGGTTGGAGGATCAGATGAGGACGTGTTTGTTTGAGAAATGCGGCGTCCTCGAGAATAGAAATGATTTCAAGTCCTCCCATGCCGGCGATCACGATGTCCGTTATGGGATATTGTTCAAGGCCTCGAAGACCGTTTGTCTGAACGGTCCGGATCTTATCGGACAATCCGGCTGAAAGAATATTTTCCTCGGCACGTGCAAGAGGTCCGGGGCGGATATCAGAGGCGATTGCCGCTGATATCCTGCCTATGTTTGCAAGATAGATCGGGATATAGGCGTGATCTGTGCCGATGTCGGCAAGATAAGCGCCGTCCTTCACAAGCGCTGCCACGGCGGAAAGACGCCCTCCCGCCTGAAAGTTGATATTCATGCTGTAAACTCCCTGATACAGCTTGTCCCTTCGTTTTTCATGAGAAAAACGAAGGGACAAGACATGTGTGCATTCCGTTTATTTTTTTTCTTTTAAATAATGATTGATTTTATTGACCAGTGCGTCCGCATCCGTCCCGTGAACCGCACACGCCATTTCTATGCTTTCTCCGCGGGATGCAGGACAACCGAGGCAGTGCATGCCGATTTCCAGAAAAAATTTTGCCGTTTCACCGTCATAGTCGAGAATATCACCGATAATCGTATCTTTGGTTACTTCCATTTGAGCCCTCCCGCCGCGCAAAGCGGCTTTTTTGTTTGGATGACCGGAAAGCTTTGCCATAAAAGAACAACCGTCCCTGTCCGGCATTGCAAATCCGCATCAAATTTATTTTATTACCTTATTATATTATCATAAATGGCTGCCACTGTCAATATATTTTCTTCAATTCATTTCTTTTCTATTCTGTATTTGACTTTCTCCGACAAATTTATGTATAAAATGCACAAATTAACTCTTGAATTTTCTATTGTTATAATACAAGGAAAACAAATTTCTGACTTGAATATTGAAAAGTCAAACGATATAATAAAAGTGTTCAGTCCGTATGACGGATGGAAAATCAGAATCATACTGAAACAAGGAGTCTTAAAAATATGGAAAAAATTCATTCAAGAGATATCCGAAATGTTTGCCTGCTCGGGCATGGTGCGAGCGGAAAGACTTCGCTTGCCGAGGCAATGCTTTATTTGACCAAAGGTACGGACAGACTCGGAAAGCCGTCTGACGGCAATACGGTGTGCGATTATGATCCGGAGGAGATAAAACGTGGTTTTTCTCTTTCTGCGTCGATTGCGCCGATCACATATAAAGGAACAAAAATCAATATTATAGATACTCCCGGATATCTTGATTTTATCGGGGAAGTCGTACAGGCGATGCGGGTCGCGGGCAGTGCGCTGATCGTTGTGGACGGCAAAGCTGGGGTCGAAGTCGGAACGGAACTTGCTTGGGATATGGTATGTGAAGAGAAAAAGCCTCGTGCGTTTTTCATCAACAAATGTGACGATCCTGAAGCGAGATTCAAACGTGTATTCGGACAAATGCATGAGATGTTTGGTCAGTCGGTGTGTCCGGTTATTATTCCCGTCATGGAAGGGGACAACATCGTGGGGCTTCTCGACTTGATCGAGATGAAAGCGGTTGGCTTTGGAAAAAACAATCCCGGCAAGGAAATTTCGATTCCTGCCGGAAATGAAGAGCGAATTGAGATCTGCCGGAACATGCTCTATGAAGCGGTTGCTTCCACAAGCGAAGAGCTGATGGAGAAATATTTCAACGGAGATGAACTTACTCGTGAAGAGGTTGTAGGGGCACTTCACGGAGGTGTTTTGACCGGAGATATTGCGCCTGTTATCTGCGGCTCTGCAACCAATCTCTGCGGTATCGATCTTTTAATGGATATGATTGTAGATACGCTTCCGAGTCCGGTTTATCACAAAGGCGAAATTGTGATTGACGGAGGGGAAGAAAAAGAAGTTCCTCTCAAAGAGCATGGTCCCGCTTCTATCTTTGTATTTAAGACGATTGCCGACCCGTTTGTCGGAAAAATGTCGTTTTTTAAGGTGATGAGCGGAGAGCTTTACAGTGATGCGACGCTGAAAAACCTAACGAACGATCAGAATGAGCGTCTTTCTCATATTTATACGATTTGCGGAAAGAAACAGACCGAAGTGCCTATGCTGTCGATGGGGGATATCGGGATGACAGCCAAACTTTCGGCGACCAATACCAATGATACACTTTCCGCTGCAGAGGGCGCACTTCCGTATAAGAAAATCGTATATCCTGAATCTTTCTATCAAATGGCGGTTTCTCCGAAAGCAAAAGGGGATGAGGATAAGATTTCTCAGGGAATTTCTAAGCTTTTGGAGGAGGATTTGACACTGAAATATGAAAATAATCCCGAAACCAAACAGCTTCTGCTTTCAGGTCAGGGGGATATTCATCTTGATGTCGTCGTTTCCAAACTGAAAACACGTTTTGGAACTTCCGTAGAGCTTTCCGCTCCGAAGATTGCCTATCGTGAAACCATCAAAAAGCGGGTTGAAGTCGAGGGTAAACATAAAAAGCAATCCGGTGGACACGGTCAGTACGGTCATGTCAAAATTACATTCTCCCCGGGAACGGAACCGGGACTTGAATTTACACAATCGGTTGTCGGCGGCTCAGTGCCGAAGAACTACTATCCTGCTGTTGAAAAGGGCCTTCTGGAGGCGATGCAGAAAGGTGTGCTCGCAGGATATCCGGTCGTCAATCTGAAAGCGGATTTGTTTGATGGGTCCTACCATCCGGTGGACTCCTCCGAAATGGCGTTTAAGGTTGCGGCATCTTTGGCATATAAAGAGGGACTCCCGAAAGCGTCTCCGGTTTTGCTCGAGCCTGTCGGGAAGCTTTGCGTGTATGCGCCGGGAAGCATGCTCGGCGATATTATGGGCGCCATCAACAAGCGCCGCGGAAGAGTGCTGGGGATGAGTCCGACACAGAAAAAGGGCGAGCAGATGATCGAAGCGGAGGTCCCGATGGGAGAAATGACGGATTTCGCCATTCAGCTGCGCGCATTGACGCAGGGCAGAGGCAGATATACATTCTACTTTGAAAATTATGAGGAAGTTCCTGCGGCAAATGCACAGAAAATTATTGATGAAGCGAAAAAAGATGCAGAAGATTGACGCATGACAAGATTACAATATGAGAAATGCCATAGGAAACCGTTAATTCTGTCTTTTTTGAAACATAGCATAACTGACGGAACCGGTTTTTGACGGAAAAACGAAAAAAGACGCACGGTGCTATCGTTCCGTGCGTCTTTTTGCTGTTCAGAAAATACCTATAGGACTACTGCTTCCATTCTCTCGCGAGGATTGCGTATTCGTGGATGGTTCGGTATTGTCCTTTGATAAGCATGGCTTCCACAAGAGTTGCCTCGTGTCTCATTCCGCATTTTTCGGCGACTCGCATGCTTTGTGTATTGCCGTCCATGATTTTTGCGGTAATCCGATGAAGAGAAAGTGTGTCAAAACCAAATGCCATGATTCGGCGGAGCGCTTCTGCGGCAAGACCCTTTCCCCAGAAGTCGGGGCTTAATACATATCCGATTTCTGCTGAATTGTTTTCGAGATCAAATTTCGTGAAGCCGCAAGTGCCGATCATTTTTCCGCTTTGTTTATCTACCAGAGCAAAATCGTAGAAATTTTCTTCTCTGTATTGCCCTTGAATATAGTTTAGGTATTTTTTGGAGAACTTCGGGGATTCATGCGGTGACCATAAAAGAAATTTGGTTGTAAGCGGACGGGAAGCATAGTCGTACATATCCGCATAATCAGAGACAAGCATTTTTCTCATAATCAGTCTATCTGTGACAAGTGTCGGCATTTTTGAAAATATGGAAAGCTTGGATGAATTCAAAGTAAGGATCCTTTCTGGATATAAAAAATACAAATTTGGATTGGTGTAGATTACAGGATAAGAACGAAAAAAGAAATTTTTTGGTTTTCTTTTTGGCACAGGTATACTGATTTTATTTTATGTCAAACATAGAACTATGCCTCTATATTTTAACGCAAAAATCCGACAAATTCAAGAAAAAAACAAAATATATTTACAACCATGTTAATCGAAATTCATGCGCACGTAACAAATCACTATTAAAATAATACGCGTAGACAAAAAATTCGGTAAAGGAGCAAGAAGGTATGGCAGATTTTGAAAATAAAGATCGTGACGACATAAATCGTAATGAGGAAGAACCGCATTTTGATGCGGGGAAGCAACCTGAGGAACATCCGACAGACGAACAGCCCGAGGGAGAAGGCAGAAAAGAAGAAACCCGTCATATCATAGACAATGATGACGAAAAACATTCAGGATACGCTGAGTTTCGGGAAATCAGGTCGGAATATGAACCTCCAAAGAAGAAGAAATCAGAGATCCGCATGACAAAAGGTGCGGTTGCAATGTTGGTTGTTTTATGTCTGATGGTATCTGTGCTGGCGGGAGCCGGTATCGGAGCATTGACAGGTGCATGGGCAAATGATCCCTCAGCAGCGATCACCGACGGCACGTCAAATACCGTCGGGACGACAAACGGCGCTGTAATTCCGGGAGAAAATACATCCGATAGCAATAATACGGAAACAGCTCCAGGGGCACAGATAGAAAACCCCGGTGATTTGGAGCATTCTGCTCTTGCCGGAGTCGCAAGCAAGTGTATTCAATCCGTTGTTATGATTAATGTGACGGAAACGGCTACCGCTTATGGACAAGAATACACGACATCAGGTGCCGGATCCGGCGTTATTTATACCAAGGATGGCTATATCGTTACCAATTATCATGTTGTAGGAGCAAATACGAAGACGATTTCCGTTATTCTGTACAACGGAGAGGTCTATGAAGGCAAATATATTTACGGCGACGAGTATATGGATATTTCCGTGATTAAAATCGAAAAGAACGACTGTACTCCTGCTGTTTTCGGAGATTCTGATGCGATGATGCTCGGCGACGAGGTAATTGCCATCGGAAATCCGCTCGGCTACGGACTTTCTGTGACTGACGGAATTGTCAGCGCGCTTGCCCGCGATGTAACGGTTGAAAATACAACCATGACGTTGATGCAGACAAGTGCCGCTATCAACAGCGGAAACTCCGGCGGAGGGCTTTTCAATGCGAAAGGCGAGTTGATTGGAATTGTCAATGCAAAAATCGGAGGCGTTTCAGTAGAAGGAATGGGCTTTGCGATTCCGTCCTCAACGGTTGTCAAATGTATCAATGATTTGAAAAATTACGGCTATATTACAGGTCAGGCACGTCTTGGCGTTACAGTTCAGACAAAACAGTATCAGTCGTGGCCGTATATGCAGACATACTCGTATATTCAGGTTACGGAGATCAACGAAAACGGCAGTGCCGCAAAATCCGGACTTGAGGTTGGAGATATTTTGCAGAAGATCAATGGCACAGAAATTTCGTCTTTTGCAACCCTTTCTCAGATGTTAACCAAGTATGGAATCGGTGATACCGTTACCCTGACGATTCGCCGTCCTACCATTGAGCTGACAAACAATAATCTTTCAGAGTATTTGAATTCCTGCGAGGAAATCGATATTGAGATTACTTTTGTGGAATTCAATCCGAACGCTTAATTTCCTCCTTTCCAATAAAATGAAGAAAAAATACCGCACTCTTATGTGCGGTATTTTTTCTTTTTTTATTTACAATCCGTGAATAGGAAGCTTAACCGCAGAATGGATTTCTATCTTGTGATAAAGACAGAGCAAGCCGCAGCATGTTCAATTGAAAGGATTATGTTCATGGCTTCTTTGATGTAGTACGGCAGGGAAGCATGGAAATCGAACAGGCTCTCAAATCGATTCTTCTTTTGCGGAGAAAAATTCTTCACGTCCCCGATATTCGCTTTTGATGATGTCAAACATATCCTCTGGGGTTTCCTTGCATCCGTTTCCCAGCCATATTTTAATGATTTTTGTCAAACCGCTTTTGAAAAACTCTATATGGTATTCAATAAAGCGGTTTTGAAAGTGTTGTTTTGCAAGGTTGGTGTCATAAGTAAAAATTTTACAGTTGTTATCATATCCGAGCTTGAAATAAGTCTGGTAAAAAATTTGGTTTTCTTTGATATGACGGAACAATTTGAGATAATCGTTGCTGTTATGGCCGGTTGTAATTTCTTCTCTGTATAGATCAGACAAGTTATTCTCAAGCTTGTCTCGTATGGAATCCGCCAGTCCAAAAATATCTGGATAATTGGCATAAAAGGTGGTGCGGTTCAATCCCGCTTGTTTGCAAATATCCGATACGCTGATTTCGTTCAGTTCTTTGGTTTGAAGCAGGTTGATAAAAACCTTTTCGATTCGTTCGCGGGATTCTCTTTTTCGTTTGTTATTTGCCGTATTCATAAAAAACTCCTTTATCTCAACACTTGTCGATAAATTGATGATTGTTTTTATCCCTCAGAAGAATTATACTATATCCAGATTAAAACAACAACAGTTGTTTAAAAAAAGGAGGTACTTTATATGAAAAAAAGCAGTTTTGTTGCCATGCTGCTGGGAACTGTCGGCGGCGTGTTGTTCGCTTTGGGAATGTGTATGGCTCTGATTCCGGAATGGAACTCATTCAAGCCGGGGGTGGTATTTGGCTGTGCTGGTATTCTGTTGGGACTTATCACAATTTTGATATGGAGAAAAATGGAACACAAACAACCGATTCATATTTCCGGAAAAACAATTTTTACCATTGTGGTCGGCATCATCGGCGCATTGGCGCTGGGCGTGGGAATGTGCTTTTGTATGGTGTGGGATAAAATTGTCATCGGGATGGTGATTGGACTTGTTGGCATTCTTGTTTTGTTTTGTCTCATTCCGTTGACCAAGGGGATAAAGGATTGAAACTCGGACAGGGAACGCTCTCTTTGATTTTCAAAACGGAAATCGGCAAAAAAATTGTTAACGATCGGCATTACCGTATCGTATTTTCGGCAACGTTTGCTTTGATAGGCAACCTCTTGTATGCATGTTATCATGGTATACTCGGGATAATGAATGTGTCATTGTGGTTTGTTACCATGTGTGCTTTCTATGGCATTTTAGCTGCCATGCGATTTTCCGCTGTTTTATATTGGCGCAGGAACGTTTCTGCGTCTTCAGCGGACACAGAGTATTTCGTGATGAAACTTTCAGGTATTCTTTTGATTATACTCAGTTTCATTTTGGCGGTTGTGAATTACATTAGCCTATCACAAAATATAGCTGTAAAACATAACGAAATTATGATGATTGCCATCGCGGCTTATACCTTTTATAAAGTTTCGGTGGCAGTCGCGGGAGCTATCAAACGGCGTGTCAATCCTTCTCCGCTATTTGACGTTGTCCGCAAGATTCGCTATGCCGAAGTTGCAGCGTCTGTTTTGACCTTGCAGCGTTCCATGCTTGTTTCTTTCGGTGCAATGGAGAATGAGAAAATACACATGATGAATGCGCTGACGGGCGCCGCTGTCTGCTTATTTGTATGTATACTTGGGATTTTTATGACAATGAGGGCAATGAAGAAAGGATGATAAACGATGGGAAAACGGGAAATTGTGGAAGCCAATCAGAAAATTGCGAAGAAAGTGGTAAACACTTTTGAAAAGATTGAGGATACTGTTGTAGAAGATTATCAAAAAATTGAGACTGCTGTTGTAGGAGGCTATACAAAAATTGAGGATGCTTTTGTGGACCGTTATTTGACAAAAGACGGGGAATCCGTTGAAGAAGCAAAAGCGCGGTTAAAGAAAGAACATGCGCAGTTAAAAAAATAGACGACGGGATTCATGATATAAGAAATATCGAAAAAGCCTGCTTTTATTTGAGGGAATAAGGGGACCACAGCATTTTTTGCTGTGGTCCCCTTATCGTTTTCTGAGAAGAGAATTTCTTTGTCCGGATGAAAACCATATTTGATGTGAAATCAAAGAGAGAGCAAACAAAACTTCAGAAATTCTGACGCTTTGTCTTTGATCACTCGTAAGTGAATATCGAGGGCGGGCAACGTTATTATTCATTTTATGATTGAAATATAACGATTTATTTTTATATATCATCTATAAAAAGAAATAAAAACAATCAAAATTTGAAATAAATGGTTGACAATCCAATTTTTATAT
>UQNQ01000001.1 GCA_900542425.1 uncultured Eubacteriales bacterium | reverse complement strand
AAGGGGCACCAATCAAGGTAAATATCTTAAAAAGAATCGTATAGCGAATGGTAAGCGACAAATGATGCAAAACGATCAGAATAGCCAAAGCTCCTCTTATTTTTAAAGAGCAGTTCAAAGATAAAACATCATAATCTTTACCAAAAACAGTGTTTCGTTTTACGATAAGAAGAATGGCAAAAAACAAGAATAAAATATCGATCAGAAAAAATTCTATCATTGCAATTCCTTTTGGGAATGGCTGAATGATATCGGATTGAATAGGCATAATTTCTCCTTTAATCAATGCCAATCTTCGTTAGATTCACTCTTAAAAGCATTGACTATTATTCAATATATTTCAATCCAATGTGCCGATTTTCTGGAGCGGAAACAGTCGGAATACGGCATGTCCTACGATTTCACTTTCTTTGACAAAGCCAACCATATTGGAACGGCTATCCGTTGATCCATTGCGATTGTCTCCCATCACAAAATAACAGCCCTCAGGCACTGTTACGGTATATCCACTGATATCCTCTCTCTCCATACTTCCAAACACCCGCTTCACATACGGCTCATAGAGGGTGATGCCATCTACCGTCACCGTCCATGCATCAAAATCAAAGGTTATCGTTTCCCCGCCTGTTGCGATAATCCGTTTCACAAGCAATTCATCGGAATAGAAGCCATCCTGTTTTTGGACCACAACGATGTCATACCGCTCAGGCGTATAAAACAAATTGGTTACAATCAATCGATCTCCGTCTTGAAGCGTATCGGTCATGGACGTACCTTTTACGGTTGCCATGCGTCCAACAAACGTAAATATCAAAACGACGATAACTGCAGCGACACAGATTACCTCAAACCAATCATAAATCGCTTCCAGCGGTGTCGATTTTTTTCGCTCGGAAACAGGCATCTCCGGTTCCATTATTTTATTTTCATCCATATTCATATCACCCTTTCCAGTTCATCGTGGAGATTTCCCGCGATCGCAGCACTGTATATCATAAGAATCACACCGAATATCAATCGGAAAAACCATGAAAGAGCAAACAGCTCTGATTCGCCGGCAAACGGTACCGCCGCCATACAGGCAATGCTGAAGAATGCGTACAGATATTCCAAAGCAGCATAATGTCTGATACGACGCGACAATTCCTGAAAGCGTTCTTTTTGCTTTTGTTCCGACATTTCAAAAAGTCCTGCCGAGGACATTTCCGTACAGCGTTCCGCAAGCCGCAGATAGACACGTTTCTTTTCTGATACCAAAAGTGAAAACAAAAGCATTGCCAAAGCAAAAAAGCTCATATAAGCAATATAAACCGAAACAAAGCCTTCCTCTTTATACGGGAACGCAAGCCCCGCAAACTGCCTCGAATAGAAAAACAAAAAAATATAGGAAGCAGCGGAAAAAATCATATAGCAAATGATTTTTGCCGTCACGGGACGCGGACGTTTTGCATACTCTCCCGCACCGCGGAAAGCAAATAACATAACGACGCCCCACAAGCATTCCGGCATAAAGAAAAAAGAATTTAAATAATATCCCGCAACAGTCAATCCGCTAATCGGAAGACACATAAAAAACACAAACGCAGTCACGGAAAGTGTACAGAATGCGTGAGTTTTTCGTTTGGTCCAAAGCAGCGTATCCGGTAAAATTTCCCGATTGTATTTTTCCTCCAGTGACGCAAGGAACTTGCGGTCATGGCGAAATCTTTCAAAATACCGGATCATCCGAATCAGCCAAATCACACCGAATAAAAGCGATACCACCGCTAAAAGAAGTGCGAATACCGTTCTCATCCCTGAGAAAACAAGCGTTCCGGACGACGGATATCCGTTTTCCGTTCCCATAATCGCTGTGAACTCCGGCAAGCAGGCACATACAACATGCGCAATGACAAAAATAATACTGATAACACGTGCTTCATCCGATTCATAAAGATAAACGGTCCGGTCTCCGGTTCGGGAAGAAAAGCCCACGTCTCTGACATACAACCGTTCTGACCCTCCCGTAAAAGGAATCGTCTGCTCAAAATCGGGCGATGACTGCGGCGCATTCTTTTTCTCATACAGCTCAAAATACGCCGTACCGGAAACAAATTCCGTTTTGTCAAATATGCCGCCGAACTTAGGCTTCGCTGCGCTCTCACGGCGTGTTTTGTGGTCGGTATGCCGTATTTCAAGATAGGAAATACCCTCAAAAAGAAAAATAAACGCAGGAATCAGGTAAATCAGCTTCATCACGCCAAACAAGAAAGAAAAGATCAAATACCATGTGGCATCAAACACAGGAATGAAAAGCATGACAAAAAGCTCTCCGGATGAAATCCAAACCGCGGCCTTGAATCGTTGTCTTGCAGCCGAAATCTTTCCGTCAAGATCGGCAAGCTTAGAAAGTCCCTTTAAAATCAGGATATAACCGATCACATCCGGCAGCACATCGATCATATTCACCGTCGGATTGAATAAAAAAATCCATCCGGCAATCAAATATCCGATATTCATTCGCGCTGTTTTTGCCTCCTCTCAGGATTCAAAATATTATTTCCGTTTTTTCTTTGTATGAATACTCCCACTGCTGTTTTTTCTTTTTTCATAGTAATCAAACGGCGTTTTGTATTTATGCTTTCTGGTATCGGGCATATCCTCGTCGCCTTCGAGGCAGATCCACATGTAGCAGGCAAACACAAGCGAAGCATTGATCAGTACGTATGCCAACCCCGCAAGCGATTCCACCGCTGCGGCTTTATAAACAGTCGGATCCGCGCCGAACATCTCAAGAACATCTCCAAATGCATGCTCGACAAAAAACAGAATCGCGGTATACGCCATACACCGCACGGATTTTTTTCTCAAACGCTCCAGTCCCGTTTCATCCGTAATCTGATACAGCGAACGCAGGAAACACAGCGTGAATATGACAAGGAAAAAGGAATAAACATAAGAAATGACCGATGCCACAGGACCGGGAAGCGAAAAGAGCTTGAGTGCACTTGAGATATCAAAAAGAATCACAAGAAAAGAAATAGGAATTCCGGCAATGGACAGCATTCTTGTCAGACGGAAGCACCCACAATAACGGGAAGCAATGGAAAAGCCATGCGTCATAAGAAGAAATCCGATAACATCCGGTGTAATATCAACCGGAATGCCAAGAAATTCAAAATTGGCTTTCAGCAGCAGTGTATAGCCGAGAAACATCCATCCGAAACCCATTCAAACACTCCCCTGCCGGCGACGCCGGCGTTTTTCTTTTTTATCTTAGCAAAACAAAGTCAGTTTTGTCCCTCTGAATTTGCACCCGGTCTGCCACAGCATTGTTTATATTTTTTACCGCTGCCACATGGACAAGGATCATTGCGTCCAATCCGTTCAGACGCACGGCGCACAACCGGACGCGGCTTTTCCTTGCCGCCTCCCACAGACGCAAGTTCCGCCGTTTTCTGTTTTGCAACCTCACGGCGGCGCAATTCCTCCGCCGGCTTTGCGAACAACACCATGCGCGCAGTATCTGTCCGGATCTTATCAATCATTTCGTCGAACATCTCACCGGAAGCGATGCGGTATTCCGTCAGAGGATTGCGCTGTGCATAACTGCTAAGCCCGATCCCGTCACGAAGATCATCCATCGCGTCAAGATGTGCCATCCAGTTCACATCAACCGCACGCAAAAGAGCAACCCGTTCAAGCTCCCGCATTCTCTCGCCAAATACCGTCTCCTGCTTCTCATAAAGCATATGAACACGGTCAAGAAGCGTTTTTTCAAGCGTTTTCCTCGTTACGTTGCCTTCAAAATCCTCCGGCGTCGTAATCCAAAGAAGCATTTCTCTTGCCGCAACTGGATCGAATCCGTTCTCTCCTTCGCTAGCAGCAAGCTTTTCCGTAATCGATTTTTCCAGCATGGTACGGACGGTGCCGCTGATATCTTCTCCGTCGAGAACCTCACGGCGTTGTTTATAGATAATATTTCTCTGCTGGTTCATTACATCATCATATTCCAAAACGGTTTTACGACGATTGAAGTTTTCTCCCTCCAGACGCTTCTGTGCGTTTTCAATGGAGCCTGACAGAATTTTTGCATCAATCGGCTGATCTTCCTCAAGCCCGAGCCTGTCAATTAGCCCGATAATCCGTTCGCTCCCAAACAAGCGCATGAGATCATCCTCCAATGACAAATAGAACCGGCTTTCTCCGGGATCGCCCTGACGTCCCGAGCGTCCGCGGAGCTGATTATCAATTCTTCGGCTTTCATGCCGTTCCGTTCCGAGAATAAATAGCCCTCCCGCCGCACGCACACGATCTGCTTCCGGCGCAATTTCCGCTTTATACTTTTCCAGTCTTTCCCGATAGAGAGCACGAGCTTCGGCGCTTTTCTCGTCGATCTCATCCGACATACCCGTCGCCGCGACAATCTCCTCTTCGCTGTATCCGTTTTTCTTGAGATCGGTTTTGGCAAGGAATTCCGGATTTCCTCCAAGCATGATATCGGTTCCGCGTCCCGCCATATTGGTCGAAATGGTAACGGCGCCAAGCTTACCTGCCTGTGCTACGATTTCCGCCTCTCTCTCATGCTGTTTCGCGTTGAGCACATTGTGAGCAATTCCCCGCTTTTTGAGCAAAGACGACAAATATTCGGATTTATCCACTGAAATGGTGCCGACCAGAACCGGCTGTCCTTTTGCATGGCATTCTTCGATCTGAGCGATAATCGCCCTGTATTTACCCGCTTGGTTCTTGTAAACAACATCATTTCTGTCACGCCGGATCATCGGCTTGTTTGTCGGTACTTCAATCACATCAAGTCCGTAAATTTCACGAAATTCCTCTTCTTCCGTAAGCGCAGTTCCAGTCATACCCGAAAGCTTTGTATAAAGACGGAAGAAGTTCTGAAATGTAATGGTCGCCAGCGTCTGGTTCTCATTCTGGATCTTTACGTTTTCCTTTGCTTCAATCGCCTGATGCAGTCCGTCCGAAAAACGGCGTCCCGGCATAATGCGTCCCGTAAAGGAATCGACAATCATCACCTTGCCGTCATTGGTAACGACATAATCCACATCGCGCTTCATAATCCCATGTGCATGGAGCGCCTGCATGATATGATGATTGATCGTAACATTTTCCGGATCAGACAGATTCTCGAGTCCGAAAAATTTTTCCGCTTTCTCCACACCGTGGCGTGTCAGAACCGTCCGTTTCGCTTTCTCGTCAATGATATAATCCTCCGCAACATCGTCGTTGTCGGACTTGGTATCCATTTCCTTAACCTTAAAGGCACGCAAACCACGCACAAAGCTCTCTGCTTTTTCATATAAATCATTCGACTGTGCGCCGCGTCCGGATATAATCAGCGGTGTGCGGGCTTCATCAATAAGGATGGAGTCCACCTCGTCCACAATGGCAAAAGCATAACCGCGCTGTGTCAGCTCTTCTTTATATGTGACCATATTGTCACGAAGATAATCAAATCCAATTTCGTTATTGGTTCCATATGTGATATCCGCCGCATATGCTGCCCGCTTTTCTGCCGGAGTCTGCCCATGTACAATAAGTCCCGTTTTCAAGCCGAGGAAACCGTATACTTTTCCCATTTCCTCGCTGTCACGGCGAGCCAAATAATCATTGACCGTAACAATATGAACGCCCTTGCCGGCAAGGGCGTTGAGGTATGCCGGCATAGTGGCGACAAGCGTTTTTCCCTCTCCTGTCTTCATCTCGGCAATACGCCCCTGATGCAGAATAATTCCGCCGATGAGCTGGACACGGAACGGACGTTTTCCCAGCACACGGTCTGCCGTCTCTCTGACAGCAGCATAGGCATCCGGCAAAATATCGTCGAGTGTTTCCCCGGACGCGAGACGCGACCGGAATTCCTCTGTCACGCCACGCAGCGTATTATCATCCATAGCGGCATAAGTATCTGCCAACGCTTCGATTTTATCCACAATCGGAATGATTTTTTTGATTTGTCTTTCACTGTAGGTTCCGAATAATTTATCTGCAAGCGACATTTTTATTCCTTTCCCCGGACGCCCCTTTCAAAAGCTCCGGCAGGCAAAGCGACATCCCGCCGAAATGCGGCGGCACCCGATTATCATAAGCCATCATTTTATTTTAATAGAAACATTATACCATATATTCAAGGAAATTACTATATCAAATTGTAAACAAATCCCGTATCAAGACAGGTTTTTCACAAAAACTTTGCATGAAACGGGATAGGGCCGGCACAAAATACCGTTTCTGAACGTCTCTCTCTTTACGTTATCCGCAGAAATCCCGAAGAGCCGCAAGTCGTTCCCCGTCGGTCTTCATTCCTTCAAACCGATTCTGACGAAGTACCTCATAGACGGCAATCGCCGCGCTGTTGGAAAGATTCAGGCTTCTTTTTTCCGAAAGCATCGGAATTCGCACGCTCCGGTCAAAATGCGCACAGGTCAAATTCTCCGGAAGCCCTTTTGTCTCTTTGCCGAACACAAGATAAATCTCTGCTTCACATCCGTCAACTTCCGTATAAAGACGACTGGCTTTTGTGGTAAAAAACCAAAGGTTATCTCCCTCATGCTGCCGGAGAAAATCCGAAAGCGATTCGTAAAAATAAATTTCAAGCGTATTCCAATAATCCAGTCCCGCTCGCTTAAGCTTCCGGTCGTCAATTTCAAATCCGAGCGGACGAACAAGATGAAGCGCTGCGCCCACAGCGGAACAGGTTCTGGCTATATTTCCTGTATTTTGAGGAATTTCCGGTTCAACAAGCACAACATGAATTTTACACATAAAGATCTCCTCTGCATCATCATTTTTTATGATATCGGCAAAACGTTTGTCCTTAGTCTTTCTATGACCGACACATCTGCAGTCAAAAATTTCATAAAAAGCAAAGCTCAATATCGCTGTTTTTGCCGCTTTTTCACGTAAAAAACAAATAGATTTTCCCGTCAACCAACGAAAGCATTTTTTCTGTGTCTCCATCACCGCCGGATATGCCGGCGACTTTCAAAAAGATTATACCGCTTTTTGACAAAACATGCAAGAGTCTCCCCGTCTTGAAAAAATTTTGTGGTGTATTTTCATGTTTACAGCAAAAACTTCATGATAAAGGGAACTTTTATATCGTAAACTCCCGCGTGCGGCATGCCGCTTATCAACTTATCAGGAGAACTTTGAAAATGAAACTGCAAAAATCAAAAATACTTTGTGCGGTGCTTGCGTTTTTTATTCTGATTGTTTCGAGTGTTTCTGCCGATCTGTCACAAAGCTGGTACTGTAAAAGAGAAAAAAATCATGTACGCCCAAGTCTAGACACTCAAATGTCATATATCACAGAACATGGCGGCATTTATATCGGAAACGATCCTGACGAAAAGGTAATCTATCTGACGTTTGACGCCGGCTATGAAAATGGAAACGTCGAGCGAATCCTGGATGTTTTAAAAAAGCACAACGCCCCCGGTGCATTTTTTGTGCTTGATAATTTAATCAAACGGAATACGGAGCTTGTCAAACGTATGATTGAAGAAGGACATCTCGTCTGCAATCACACTGCCCATCACAAAGACATGACAAAGCTTTCCGATGCGGAATTTGAAGCGGAACTTGCGGCGCTTGAACAAATTTACACGGAAAAAACCGGCTATGAAATGGCTAAGTTTTACCGACCGCCGGAAGGTAAATTCAACAAGCAGAATCTGGAATGCGCTAACCGTCTCGGATATACAACCGTATTCTGGAGCCTGGCCTACGCAGATTGGGACAATAATAAGCAGCCCGCTCCGGATTACGCCAAAAAACTGCTTTGCGACAATATCCACAACGGCGCTATTGTTCTGCTGCATCCGACATCAAAAACGAATGCCGATATTCTCGATGAATTGCTCTGCACGTGGGAAGCCGAGGGTTATCGCTTCGGCTCACTCACCGAATTTACAAAAGCCAACAATCAGAAATGTCAATAAAGTCATCGCAGCGCCATTTCCTTTAATATACAAAAATGAGATATCGAAAGATATCGTTTCAGAAAGGAGCCAACATGAAAAAATTTTTTGCCCTTGTCCTGACGTTTTTTGTCACGGCAAATATCCTGCCGCTTCAGGCCGCCGGCTCCGTTTGGAATACTGAGGATGGCGTCATTATTTCAGGAAAAACGGATTCCAAAAAAATCGCATTGACTTTTGACGACGGTCCGCATCCTTCCAAAACGGACAAAATCCTCGACCTTTTGGAGCAATATCACATTCATGCGACATTTTTTGTCATCGGACAAAACGTTGCCGCTTATCCCAAAGTTGTCCTGCGGGAGATTGAAGAAGGTCATGAAATCGGAAACCATACCTACAGTCATAAAAGTCTGTACCGATGTCAAAAGGATACTGTCGAAAAAGAAATTATCTCCACAGAAGAAATCCTGTTGGAAAAAACAGGTTATGTACCGCGGGTTTTCCGACCGCCAGAGGGTGCATACACATGCGATATTCTCGATGTCGCAAATAGAATGAATTATGACGTTATCCTTTGGACCATTGACACGCGAGACTGGGCAAAGGCTTCGACAAATAAAATTGTGGAAACCGTTGAAAATAAAGTAAAAAACGGAAGCATCATCCTGATGCATGACTACACTTCAAATGGTACGCATACACTGGACGCTCTGAAAATTTTGATTCCCAAGTTAATCGATATGGGTTATGAATTTGTCACGGTCTCCGAACTCATCGGATAAAATGTCCGAAATCCGGAATCGGTATCGCATCACAAAAACAACAAAAAATGTTAGTAGGATGTGGAATTTTCTATCTATCATGGCAGCATTCTCATAATATACAAAAAGGAGCGCAAGCGAAAATTCGCTTGCGCTCCTTATCAAAAACCACACACAAATGATTATGAATATCTTTCAGGATTATGCTTTTTCAAAAATACCAAAAGCGCCTTGCAGACAGCTGTTCCGATGATTCCGCACACAATGATTTCGATCACCGCGTTCAGCGTGAAAAGCAAGCCAATTACCTCAACAAGCGTTTTAGACGATAAAACAAAGCCGTCACCAAGCGCCATCGAAAAATCGGCATTTCGGAAGAAAATAACAAAAGCGGTCACAAACATAACGGTATGGAGAAGAGTCCCCAGTACGGAAGATACGGCAAGCGCCGCAATATTTTGTTTGTCAAATCTGGCAAACAGCTTTTTGAACAAGCGATAAAGATACGCCGTTATGACACCAAACAGCATTCTTGGAACAAAACACATCACGATCGTTCCAATGGGATTAATCGAAAAGCATGCAGCTCCAAAAGCATCCACTCCATAGTAACTTAGTAAACCAAAGCATTGCATGAAGCTGGTTGCTCCAAACACCGTTCCGAGAACCAATCCAACAGTCGGCCCAAAGAGGACTGCTCCGATAACCACCGGAATCACCAAAAAGGTAATGGAAACCGCACCTACTCTTAAATAGCCGATAGGCGTCACGCACATAAGCAAAAGAATCGCGACCAGCACTGCTGTAAATACCAATTTCCGTATTTTTTCTGTTTGTGTATTCATTGTTTCTCCTCCGGTGATATTGTCATTTACAGCCCAAATCCTGTTTTCAGGTTTCACTGTCTGATAGCCGAATCACCTTTTCATATATCTTTCTGATTGCCTGTTCAAATGCTTCCTCACGGATTCCTATTGTATAGACAATATCATCGGCACCGCAATCCAGAAACCGGATTTTCTCCCCAAGCTCCGCAATAGCGCCGAATGCAGCGCTCAGAACACAGGGACGCATTTGTTCGCCCACGATACAGATAAGGGCGATTCCCTCCACAAGCACGACATTATCCGGCTCCAAGCACTGACAGATTTCGTTCAGGATATAATCCTTTTTTCCCATCAAATCGGAGCTTCTCACAACAATTCCAACAGAATCTACACTATGAGCATCGGAAAACACCGTAATTTTCCGGCGTTCAAAAATACCAAGCAGGATCCGAAGCGCTGCGGCGTCCCCAAAAAGTCGGTCACGGGATACGCGAATCAGCGTATAGCCCTTCATACCAGCAATTCCGCTTATATCCCCAAAGGTCGTCTTTTTTTCGACAATCATCGTTCCCGGCTCATCCGGACAATCCGTATTTCGGATATTGATCGGGATTCCCGATCTGCGCACGGGAAATATCGCATCCTCATGCAAAACAGAGGCTCCCATGCAGGAGAGCCTGCGGAGTTCTTTATATGATATTATACTCACAGTTTTGGATTTGTCAACAATTTTCGGGTCCGCGAGCAGGAACCCTGAAACGTCGGTAAAGTTCTCATACAGAAAAGCGCCGGCAGCATCCGCTGCAATTGCGCCCGTGATATCCGAGCCTCCTCTAGGAAATGTTTTGATCGTGTCATTCGGCATTTTTCCGTAAAAGCCGGGAATGACAACCTTTTTATGTTCTGCGAGGAGTTCTGCTAATTTTAACTTTGTCTTTTCGCAGTCAAAAACGCCGTCTTCTCGAAAGAAAATGCAGTCTGCCGCATCCAAAAAATCGTATCCAATCAGTTTGGCAAATATTTTGGCACACAGATATTCCCCGCGAGACACAAAATAATCGCGGCCGCCGAAGCTGCCTGCGGCATTTTGAATCGTTTCATATTCATCCGAAAAATCAAGCGGCAGCGAAAGTTCCGAAATCATCCCGTCAAAACGGTGTCGGATTCTATTAAATAGCCAAGCCTTTATCTTTTCATCCGGTTCTTCATAGCATCGATAAAGCAAATCCGTTATTTTGTCATCCTCCGGCGAACATTTGCCCGGTGCAGAAACCACCACCACACGTCTGTCCGCGTCTGCGAGGACGATTTCGGCGGCTTTTTTCATCTGTGCCGCGCTGCAAAGCGAGGTTCCGCCGAATTTTACAGCTTTTATCCCCACCGAAAATCACCTCAAACTTTCTAAAGTTACTGGGCGGGTTTCCCGCCGTTATATCATATGAAAAAAGAGCCAAAAGGGTTTGTACGCATCCTGCAAGATTTTTCCGCCAATCACGCTAATCGGCATGCACACCGGACCTTAGAACCGCTCGCAATAACCGAATTGCTGTTTTTCATCCAAAAAGCAAATATCACTCCGGATCACCGTCAAAATCAACAATTTTTCAAACGAAAACTTTTCATATAAGCTTCCGCCATAAAAACAGACGGCGCGGTCATAGACCGTGCCGTCTGAGAAGCGGAATCACGTTGTTCCCATTGTAAAATATAAAATTCCAATCCGTATGGGATAGGTTTGGCCATCCTCACACGCCAACAAGCACATCCGTCAACAGAATTCTATTGTCCTTTTAAAATAGTTTATGCCTGTTCAAGCTCCGCAAGATCGACGGTTCTATGTTCGTTTCGGCTGATTTCCGCCGCATATACGCACAAATGTCCGTCGATCGAGGTGTCAATGGACGTCAGCGACGCTGTCGGGCGGCCGGTACGCAAATACTCGACCAAATGACGCATCATTTCATTGTCACCGCCGCCATGCTTGCCCAAATCACTGTGCTCAAGTGTGGAAATGATTTCGGTATCGTATGAATATCTGTCATTTTCACGTGTGAAAATTCTCAACTCGAACTGATTTTCCTCAAAAACACCCTCAATCTCCCCGTCTGTGCCTACAATGTGCAGATACCGTTCCGGTTTGGCACAGGCACCGACAAGATTCAGCGTTCCCATAGACCCGTTCTCAAACGCGACAATGACATTTTGATTGTCGACAATATCTCCGCCGCTGTTGTAGGCACAAAGTCCATAGGCAGAGCGTTTCATATACTCAATTTTCTCTTCCCTCGTGATAGTGTCAACCGGCTTGCCGATCCCGGCCCATGTTTGGAAAGGCATCGTATCGCGGTCAAGATGAATTTTTACCGCTGAATAGTTGCATGTTTTTTCATGCGGACAGTCAAAGCATCGTTTTGTTGCTCCTTCCGGCGCATTGCGCGGCACAAAGTTTTCCCGGAACCCGAGACTTGTCACATACTTTGGACGAGACGCGTCTCCAAGCCAGCACATCAAATCCATGTCATGACAGCATTTTGCGAGAAGAAGTCCCGAACCGCATTGCTCCTCACTGTTCCATTTGCCGCGCACAAAGGAGTCGATAAAATGTGCCATCCCCACATGCTCTGTCATTTCCATGCTTCTGACTCTTCCGATTTTTCCGTCGGAAATCACTTTTTTGACAGCGGAATAAAACGGCGTATACCGCAGGACATGACAGACAATGAGCCTACAGCCGTTTTCATGTGCCGCACGGCGCAGTTCTAAAAGCTCATCCTTATTTGGACATACCGGCTTTTCCAGCAAAACATCGTATTTTGCCTGAAGCAGCGCCATCGCCGTCGGATAATGCGCACGGTCCATCGTTGCATCAATAACAATATCACAGGCAATTCCTGAAGCGATCAAAGATTCCACTCCATCAAATGCACGATCTTTCGGCAGTGAATAACGCACGCGGGCCTCTTCCCGGTGCAATTCATTGATATCTGCTACAGCAACAATCTCCATATCGTTCGGATTGCGCAGTGCATAATCGGCATAAATACAGCCGCGATCTCCGCAGCCAAGCACAGCAGCTTTGATTGTTTTCATATGTAGTTTCCTCCAGGGAAATAAATCAATTTTAGCATTATCATAGCACAGTCTCATAGAAATTTCAACAAGAAAACATGTTTTTTCTTTCAAGCGCCTCTGATAAATGAAGAAAAAATCCCGTGTTTCCACGGGATTTTTTCTTCTTAAGATTCAAGTTGGCGGCCGAGGAAGCCGGCGGCGGTTTGAATCAACTTCACTTCCGTATCGGTGCCAAGCATTTCTGTTTTACCGTCCGTACTGCCAACGGATACGACGCAGCCGATCACATCGCCTTCCGCGAAAATCGGCATCGCGCAAGAAACATAATAATTCTGAGTATCATCTGTCAAAAAAATCTTTTCACCAGAGGCATTGGCGGTATAAAGATTTCTGCCTTCAATAATGGTTTCTAAATCACCGGAATTCTTTTTTTCCAGAAATTCTTTTTTGGAGATGCCGGCGCAAGCAATGATACAATCCTTATCACACACAGCAACCGGAATATTGCAGGTTTTATAAAGAGTCTCGGCGTAGCCGGCGGCAAAATCCATCAGTTCTCCGATCGGGGAATATTTTTTGAAAATAACCTCTCCTTCCCTGTCGGTATAAATCTCAAGCGGATCGCCCTCGCGAATACGCATAGTACGGCGTATTTCCTTTGGAATCACGACTCTGCCGAGATCATCGATTCTTCTAACAATTCCTGTAGCTTTCATTCTATATAATCCTCCGTATTATCAAGGTCATCGGTGTAAACCGAGTCAAATATTTGAAATATTTTCAATGATATTTTCCGCAATTTTCGCCGATTTATACAGAATGAACCAAAAACATTTTATGAAAAATTATATTTTTGGGCAGACATGGAATGGAACGCTCATCCAACCATTCCGCAAGACAAAGAAAAATACAAGCGGATGAAACAGAAATCCATTTCTATGCCATATATGTGATTTTTCTCTGAAAAAACAATTTTCTCTAAAAAAATAAATATATGAAAAGAAAAATTTATTTGTATCGTTTGAATCAAGAACGCCTTTTCTTCTCAAACATTCCCGTGACAGAGCGATCAATCCGCAAAATTTGCTCTTTGTCAAGCTCTGATATCAACATTCCGCAGGATCTTCCCGCCCGTAATCCGTATAGTATAGAAGAAATCCATCTTTTTTTCTTTTCCGAAGACAGGCCGCAAAAGGCCTTCAAACGGACTTCAGAAAACGCAGCATAAGGCTTATAGAAGGGATTGAATCGAGTTGCCTTTGTCAGGATTTCTTCATATACCCGCCGATATTCCTCTTCCCGAATGGGTCTATGTTCATTCGGATGCAAAATAGCGTCTATCGTTTCCAAAGATGTTCGGGACAACATAAGCTGCACAAGGCTTACCACCTCTCCAAAAGCCGATATTCCATACTCCGTTTGGTGATAAAGAATCCGCTTGCCCAAAAAAGCAGAAAATGTCCCTGTTTTCCCCTCTTCTTTATTCTTTCTCATCCGAACATTCTGTGTCTCGAAGAAAATTTTCCGATTCGGAATACCGGATTCATAACATTCACAAAATCCAAATACGGAACGCATGCGATTCAATATTTGGGGACGATGGATGAGTACCTCGGTATATGCCAACGCAGACGCATCTTGAAACCCGGATACCGATACAGCATCACAAGGAATGGTTTTGGTTTCTCCAAAATCGGAGGAATACGTCGAGTAAAGTCCAAGATTCGAAACGAGAAATGCATTCTGTGCAGGATAACAATCATTCACGGCACGGCTGTCATATAGGCCAAAATGTCTTTTAATCTCTGTCAAGACAGCATAGGGTAAAAAAGATACCGGATTCCGCGAAACTTCGGACAGTCGTTTCAAGAAATTGCTGATATGAACATGAAGCCTCTTATCATCCGTATCGTATGTAACAAAAATCCGGTCAGGCTTACCATCTTCTATTTTCATCACTTCCCTCACCAGTTTCACTGCCAGAGACTCCGTATCTAAGAAGCAATCGGAAAGCCATCTGTCACGCCGGCTTTGGCAGAGCTCTTCTATACGTTCTCCATATTGCCTAAAAAACGAAGAATGTTTCGACTGAATACGTACAATGCGAGACACTTCGTCCGGCGCCGGAGGCTCATAATATCCAAGATCCCCGTTGCGCGGCAGAAAGAATCCGTTTTCCATCTCGGAAAAACAAAATACAAAATCCAAATCATCAAAATGGATGCCAAGGTCCTTTCGTATCACGGAATAAAAATACTCCTGCGTACAAACCGCCGCTGTATAACTTGCGTAACATCCTTGTGCATGATGACGGAATATGAAGCCATACCGGTCCGGTGCATATTTCCGATAAAGTTTTTTCAGAAGCATAAGATCCGATTTATGCTTTTCATGAAAAGCAATTCCGCGGGCAGGATTGCCGCCTCGTTTCAAAATATGATGCAATGCTAGATAAACCAGACGCAAATCCGCGTTTTGTTCCTCTTTGGATAGTTGACATCGCAAATGATAAATCGTCGGATAATTTTTTCGCCACTTTTTTCCCTCTTCGACTGAATTTGCCAAGAATCCCATAAAACTGGCTTTGCCGCCATCTTTGATAAAACCACCGCGAAGACGATTGAAAAAATCAGCGTCAAATTCGGCAATTGCATCACTGAATAACAACTGCAACTGTCGGATAAATTCTGTCGGAGAAGACAGGTACCCAGAGGGACACCCTCCTGCCCATGAAATTCCCCACATATTTTTTCCTCTGAAACGCATTGGCTTTCCGCTTATATCGCAAACAGCATAACCGATCCCGTTCCTATCAATGGCGAGTCCTATTACATAATTCGACTTTTTTTTCATTTTTTATTGACATCCTTTGAATTTTATAGTATAATGAAAACAGCCTAACTTATATATTTTCCGAGTTGAATGGAAGGGTTCCCCTTTTGTTGGTTTACCAACTCGTCGATGGACGTTAACAAACCGCTGACAGCGGTTTGTTTTTTTTGTCCTGAAAAATTTTCACACATATATATACGTAAAAAAAATTCAAATATCGCACAAAAAAACAAAAAAATTCGCCAATTTCCGCTTTTTTTCGCGGAATTGGCGAATATCGAATTATTTATACTCATTTTTACAAAATCAGTTATCGAATAATTGCAATTAAATTCTCCAATGTATTTTCATCCGGAGCTGTAATCACATAAGCAATGTCATCTTGTGTCATGGTTGCCTGGACCCCGTTTTTCACATTCAAAATACAGCATGTCCTGCCTGCGACCTCTCGATAACAATCTTCCGGAAGATTTTCAGTAAGATATGCTGATTGATTTAAATAGACACTGATACAGCACCCATCCTCCATACAAACAAGCACAACGCTCCTATCCGGAAAATCCGTATATCTGACATAAGCAACCGAAAAAGCTGTCCCTTCCGTTTCAGGATACATTGCTCCGGTATGCTTGTCCTGTTCCATTTGCTCAATGCTTTGATAGGTTTTTGTGTTTTCCGTATATTCCAGCTCTAAATTTCCCTTTTGAACAGGACCCAAATCAGAAATTTTCTCCAAATCTCTTATAACGGGGAAGAACTCCGCTATCGGATTGAAATAAGCATATACTGCCGCACTGATAATCAGCGCACCGATAATTAACGCGGCTGTAATCAAAATCCGAAAGAGTCTAGCGGAACTTAAACTGACTCCATGTCCTTTATTCTCACAAAAGACATCTTCTCCAAATAGTTTTCTCATTCGCCTCTGATGACGTTTGGAAAATACAACCTCCTTATCCAATTCTTCCTCAGAAGGAATCAGGAGAAGTTCTTTTTCCAAATCTTCTTTTATTGCTTGTTTTAAAAGCTCATCAAAAAGCATCTCGTTTTTCTTGTCTGTTTTCAAAGCGCGAATCTCCTCCTATCATCTTCATAAGCATTTTCTTTTCTCTGTAAAGCTTATAGCTTACTTCTTTTGTCGATGACATATTTAAAAGCTTTGCTATTTCCGCATTGCTATACCCAAAAAAATACTTTAACCGAAAAATCGATTTATTTTTTTCGCCGAGTTTTTCGACACAGGCAAGAATCTTCTCATAATATTCATGTCCCATCACAAAATCTAATGGAGATACTGCGGACTCATCAGAAAGAAAATCAAAAATTTTAGCGGACTCTGCATCATCGATCAAAGACTTTTTCTTTTTCCGATTAAAATCACTTGCCGTATGCCTCGCCAAAACAGCCAGAAAAGATTTCAGCTTGTCCGGATCTGAAATATCCAAACGATCGGACATCTCAATCAATTTTACAAAAAGATCATGCACCAAATCCTCTACAACAGAATGGTTATTTACTTGCTGATTGATAATATAAAATACGGTTTTCCCATAGTGTAAATAGACATATTCAATTTTTTTCTTTTCTTCCTCATTGCAGCACATAGCAAGCAAACTTATCAACATTCACAGCACCTCGTCTTGCAAACTCAAAACACACAAAAAGATATTTGGAAACATCCACATGGAGAAAGATTAAATGTTAATTTCAGAAAGAAATCCGTCTCATATACAATACTTGATTGCTTCGCATGTTAGAATTATATCATAATTACTTCTATAAGTCAATAGTAGAAATAAAATGGTATATTTGTCCTAGTCTCCCCATATATATGTACTGATCAATTTTTGGAAAAGGGGAGGCTTGACTTGAAAGGAATCGTTGAAGAAAGAGCAATTAAGCTCGGAGAATATATTGTTGAAAATAAATATACCGTACGAAAAGCGGCGGCAAAATTCGGAATCAGCAAATCAACTGTACATAAAGACGTAACGGACAGACTGAAAACCATCAATCCATGGCTTTACCGCGAAGTCGGACGCGTTTTGGAGCAAAACAAGCAGGAACGGCACATGCGCGGCGGCGAAGCAACTCGTCAAAAATATATGCACCTAAAAGGATAAGAAACAGCGCAGCAGAATTTGAAAAATCTATTTTGATATCATACGCGACAAACATTGGGAGGCAAGCATATGGCTTGCCTCCCAATATTTTCACCCTATCCGAACAAGTTTTTTCTTTATTCAACATAGAATCTCTGACAAGAAAAAAGGCATATCCTCACGGCAGGACATGCTCCAATCCATTTCTTCCGTTTCTGCCGGAATATAGGCATGATTCCTTATCGTTTCCCGATTGACCCATAAATAAAGAAACGCAGCACACAAAATGATAAATACAAAAACAAGAAGAGTCCATTTTCTTTCACGCCTCACTGATCCTTCTCCTTTACAAAACAAAACTCCATCTGCTTTCAGATTATCATCGTCTTGTAAAATCAAAAAGCGTGAACCTGTAAAACTCATGTAAAATACCGGATTCACTATGATGTGAATCCGGTATTTTCATACTATTAAATGATATTAGCAGATATCATATCCTTCCAAAAAGGAACATTGCCGCCATCATTGGGAAGCACTGGCTCTGAAAGCTCATCAATAACAGCGGAAGCTCCGTTACAATAAGAGAGGATTCTCATACGGCAGCTTTTGATACGCTGCATTAGCCCGCCGAGTCTTGCATCCTGAATCTCAAACCCGTAGGTTTTATTTACGGTATACCATTGTGTTTGAAATGCCAAATAAAATTGCTCCAAGCGTTTTAGAAGTTCGGTATAATCTTTCTCAGCCAAGATTTTTAGACCTGCCTTATCCTTCTCGGTATAGCATTGACGGGTTTTATATGAAAGATCAAACTTAATGGCAAGAGCATCACAAAGTGTTGCCATCGTTTCAAACAAGAAGCCAAAGTCCCGGCTTTTCTCAGCATACCGATGCAGGCGCGATGCATATACAGGATAAACTGCACTGTCCGCCTTATCCGCGTTCAAATCCAAAATTCCGAGAAAAGGATCGTTATAAAGACGATTTTTACTGTAATTAGAAGACCCGACCGAAGTTGTTTCCCCCAATACGTAATTAGGCAGATCAAGTGCCAAAAAAGCATCATAATCGTCGCCGACGATTTTCCGAAAGGTATCTTTCATCTGACATTCTGTCATACCTTCAGCAACGGCAGCCGCATGCATTAAAGCCGGAAGAGCCGAAAAATACGGACATTCGCCGCCATTATCGCCCCACATTGTGAAAAAAGCATTCCGAATTCCTTCCCGTATGCAAACCGGAATTGCAAGTTGATTGCGACGGATGCTCAGTCTGTTATGAGGAGCAAATCCGCCCCAAACCCATGCACCGCCCGCAAACCAAACTTTATCGGAAAGATTCTTCGATGAACGGATCATATTTTCATAATATTCTGCACTGTTTCCATAATAATCCCAATACACCATGGTAATATCAGACGGAATTTTCTTTTTTATTTCCTCAGAAAAATCGACAACATGATCTGAAAAATACTCTCCATGCGCAAGCCTGAAAAACATATCTTCCCACATAATCGGCTCATATCCGAATTGTTTTGCCATCCGGCAAACATCATGTAAATGGCGCAGCAAAAGTTCATATCGATCCGTAAATCCATGTTTGTCAAGATATCTGCCGAGTCCGATACGGTGTGCTTCATCCATACCAATATGAATTCTTCGTGAACGAAAACAGACGGAAGTTGTCTCAAACATATGCAAAAGCAATTCGCTGGTACGTTCCTCATTCAGCAAAAGAATATCGTCACAATCCTGGATCTTCCGATATTCCTGCCAACGGAAAGCAGCATTCAGATGAGCCAGTGTTTGGATACAAGGAATCAATTCAACACCTATGGAAAAAGCATAGTCATCAAGCTCACGAAGTTCCGCCATGGAATAACGACCTCGTTTATATCCGAAGTAGGGCTCCCCTTTTACTTCATAGGTATCCTCCGTATAAAGCATAGCACAGTTGTAACCCATTTCGGAAATGATTTTCAAAAAGCGTTTCAGTCCGTCAATATTCGGAACAGCATTGCGTGAACAATCTATCATAACGCCAAACAAATCAAAATTTTTCATTTCTTTATTATCCTCAAAAAAATATTCTATATTGAGTATAACAGGGCAGCTTCAAAATGTCAAGACAAGCAAAAACAATCCGCCGTATCGCAGAGAGATACATGATAAAAATGATAAGAAAAGAAACCCGACGCATATATGCGCCGGGTTTTCAAATCTTTTGTCAAATGATATGATTCAGCTTATTTTTTCTTTTTCTTCATAGCGAGAACGATAACCACAACTGCTACCACCACGACAACCGCGACAATGCCGATAATCGCGCCGGTAGAAAGTCCGTCGCCCTCATCTGTTGGCTGAGTGGTCTCTGTTCCGGTAGTCGTTTCCGCAGTCGTTTCTGACGGCGTCGTTTCCGGCTCATAGGATTCATCTACATATTTCGCATAAATTGTGACAGCATCCGTTGACTCAATTGTCTTAGAAAAATCAAACAGCGTCGTACAAGCTTCATCTGCATACCAGAGCACTTTCATACCGTCCTTGCTTTCCGCAACAGGCTCATGGAAAGTCTCTCCGACAACACCGTATCCAGCAGGATTCACACTCGAATTGACAAGGGTTGCGCCTTGCACATTCAGCTGCGCCGCCTTGTCGGCTTCCACCCATCTTGCGTAAAGAATGATCTCGCCCGCCTCAGCAGGATTCGATACCTCATAATATTCAGTATATCCGGGATCCGTATACCAGCCAGCAAATACATAACCCGTTTTTTTCATCGGGAATTTGATGACGATCGGTTCGCCGGCGTCCACTTTCATCTCATATGCCGAATCGTTTTCGGTTAATCCGCGGAAGAATGAAATCACGCAAAGTGACGGATCCGCCGCTCTCTTTGTCGTTGTCGTATCATCATAATAAAAATCGCCGCCCTCTAAATGATAAATCACTCTTGTATAATAAAATGTGGAGGGTTCCAGATTTCTAAACACACCATTGTATCTTCCGTCTTCGCCTATCTCGACATCGATAGATTCCACAATATCCGTGTATTGATAATCAGTTGCAAGCTGCAACGTGATGCCGGTCAGTGTTTGCCCTTTGAGATCGGTAATTTGACCATTCATCGTGACACTTGTAGAAAGCGGAACCGTCGCTCTCGAAGCTGTCGGGAAATCACCTGTCTTGGTACCTGACACTTTGATTTTCATTTCATGATTTGCATCTGTAAGAATTTCGATTTTCAGCTGGAAGAACTCATTCCAGCCTTCTCCCGTACTGGTATTCCAAGACATGCTTCCAGGGAAATAATAATCTTCACAATTGAATACCTGCCCCTTGATTCCAAACACACCGGAGCTTGCCGGATTCACAAGATCCGCGCCTTCTTTTCTCGGAGCAAGCGCTGCCACCCCGATATCTCCACCGTTGTTTCCGCCGTTATTGCGGTCATAAACCTTAGCATAGGTTTCATCCACATGCCAAATAATAATACCTCTTGTGCCGTCATAGTTGGTTTCACTGTCAAAGTGAGCTGTACTATCATCAAAATAACGGTTCTCAATCAGATAATATTCATTGGGATTCGGTGTTTCAATCTTTAAGATATTATATTTCCCTTCCGTGCTTTGACGGGAATAAAGTGTATATTCTCCATCTCCGATAACCGTACAAGGATACATATTTAACCCAACAAGGTGAAAAGCATCAAGATAGGAAGGACTTTCTCCTGTATGTTCTCCGGTATTTTTCCCGGAAGAACCGTTTCCTGCCATAACGGATACTTTTCCTGCAGGCGAATTCGCACCACCCCAGTTTTTGTTGGTATAAAGGTCGATTGCGCCAAGAAAATGGGAAAGCTCATGACAGAATGAACCCACCGTCAGCGGAGCACTATCATTCATCATTTCACCGACTTTGATATAGCCGCCTGTCATGGAAACGCTATCTGCCGAAAGAGATGCTGATATATAAAACGCGTGATTGTTCGGAGGAGCTTCTTCTCCGGAACGCGTAGCCTCGTATCCGGCACAAATGAAAGCGATGGCAAGCTCTTGCGCTTCTACAATCTTATCGCCGTTGGTGTCAAATACCGTAAAATCCACATATTCGGAAGCCGCTGCAATAGCAGCATTAACCTCAGTTCTGCCAGTTCCGCCCGGATGCGCCACGTTGACCGTAACTTCAACAATACCGTCATTCGCTACGTTTTTATGATCTGCGTTGACATAGTTCTCTGTTGCAGGAATAAAGCGGAAATTTCCGTCCGTAAGCGTTTCATAATAGGATTTCATGCTCTTCTCACCATCGCCGAAAAGCATTTCATACCAATAAGTATCATCTGTTGTTTTAATCAGTGTAGTCTCGCCGTTTTCCGGAACATAATTGATCTTAATAACCAAAAGCGGAATGTCTGTCCAACCGGCGTACTCATAGTCCTCTTCCCCTTCAGCCGGTGTCGTCGTCACCATAAGATTTACTGCCGACATGCTGAAAGGAAGCATCAAGACAAGGAAGACTGCCGCAAGTGCCGCAGCAAAGATTCTTGAAACTCTTTTTTTCATAATTATCTCCTATTCATCATTATTTTTTATGCCTTTTCTGAAAAAGAATATATATTACCGCAGCAATGATCACCACGACCACTGCAGCAATAACAATCCAAATGGTACCGCCCGATTGATTCTGGGAAGGGTCGGTATGATCAGTCGAAGAAGTCGACTCCGTCGTTGTCGTACCGGGGAGACCGGATCCCGTGTCCGCCGCTGTTGTTTCCGGAGGATCAGTCGGTGTCGTTGTCTCAGGGGGCTCCGGTTCATTTGCTACCCATTTTGCATAGATATCAACACCATCAGTGCTTTCCGCAATCGTATTAAAATCAAATTCTATCGTAAGCTCCTCATCCGCATACCAGCCGACAAACGTATAGCCTGCCCTGTCTACGATATCAGGAACCACGAACGTATCTCCAACCTCCGTTGCGAACGTCATGCCGTATCGTGAGGTAGCATTATGGATCCGAAGCTGAGCTGCGAGATCCGTTTCAATCCATTTTGCGAACAAGGTAATATCAATTTTTTCCGTCTGTGTGGAATTCAAATCGAACCGCTCGGTATAGTTTTCATCCAGATACCAACCGGCAAACAGATATCCCGTCTTCTTCATGGATTTGGTGACAGCGTCCGGAATGGTTTCACCAGGCTCCAATTTCACGTCATAGGAGCGCTCGGCATCACTTTTTCCCATATAAAGATGCACAACATAATAATCCCGTTCCGTTGGAATCACCGCCGTATAACCGACCGCAGTTTTTTCGTTTCTCCCGTTGCTACCCTCGGCAAACGCCGTGCAAAAATATTTGGTGTTGTCCGTCAAGCCCTCAAATGTATAACTGAAACGTCCGTATTCATCCGGCTGGACATAAACGGTAATAGCATCCGGATCTGTTGTATAATCGGCCTTTGAAGAAAAAATAAAGCCACAGGAAGTAACGTTACCGCCGTTTAAATCCGCAATTCTTCCGGAAAAGGTCAGAGAGGAAATCGTCTTTTCAGAAGTCTGTACGCTCAGTGACGGCGCCAATTCCCATGCTCCGGTCACCTTAATCTGCATTTCGTCGCCACATACTGACAGAATTTCAATGTGCAGTCCGAACTGTTCTGCCTGTTCCTCCGTCAAACTTGTGTAAGCCGTTCCGCTGATCGGGAACTTATAATTATCGCTGTCAAAATTGTAAAAGCTTTCGCTTGCATTTTCATTATAGAAAAAGCCGTACGGGACAGATAGACCAGTGGTTCCCATCACAACAATGCCGGGATCGTGACCGCTTCCCTCATTATTGATGTTTCCTCTTGCAATGGAGTATTCGTCAATGTGCCAAATCACAATTCCGCGCGCTCCATTTGACAAAGCGTCGAACATCCCGCTTTCCGAGCCATTTCGATTTTCAATCAGATAATATTCGCTCGGATCCGGTGTATTGATTTTGATAATATTATAATCGCCTTTGGTACTTTGTCTTGAATACAGCGTATAGGTTCCGTCCAGCACCGTTTCCGCTTCGACAAAACCGAGCATGATCGAGTGGTAAGGATCCATATAAGCGGGACTGGACCCGGCTTTTTCCCCCGAGTAATTGTTATGACTTCCGCTCGACATCAGCGACATGTCTGCTGCATAATTCCATTTGAGATTATCTCCATTTGGATTGGTATCGTAAAGATCATATGCGCCAAGGAAATGCCCCAATTCGTGTGCGATTGTTCCTACCGTAAGGCCACCGTCGCTGCTGCTGTATTCTCCGACTCTGACAAAACCGGACTTCCCCCCCTTTTGAACTTCAACATCATCCATAACACAGCCGGAACCGATCGTGTAATGAGCGTGAACCGCAAATTGATCTCTTGTGCTTCCATTATAGGTAGAAGAATATTCATATCCCCCGCACACAAATACAATTGCAAGCTCCGTATAATCAATATAACCGTCCCCGTTCTTATCAAAGCTTGCGTAATCAACATACTCGTCGGACGCCTGAAGCGCCGCGATTCTGGATGTATGATCCTCTGTACTGACGGATCCTGTTTTGCTTTCCGGATGCGCATACGGGATGGTAACGGTCACAACGCCGTCATTGACCTTACCTTCCGCCTCAGCGTTTGCATAAGTTTCCTCCGCTGGATAAAAATAAAATGTGCCGTTGGATACTTTCTTATAATAATTTTTCAAGGATTTTCCCGTATCGGAAAAACACAGTTCACTCCAATAGGAATCGCTGGTATGTGTCCACTGCTCGCCGGTTTCTCTTGCCGTTTCCGGCGCGACTCCCGATATGTAGGCATCTTTCCCGTCTCCATCCGCATCGTAATTGATTTTGATAATCAAAAGCGGAATGGGATCCAGACCTGTCTCATCTGTTTTCAGTTCACTCAGTATCCATCCGTCATCCGCCTGTACCGCCATCGGAATCATCGAGATAATTAAAATCGCGGCAAGCAGAAACGCGGCCATTTTTTTGAATTTCATGGATTCTCCCCTCCCCCTTCAGGAATCTCAATCCCGGAAAGCTGATTCCATGTTCAGCCTATCGGGCATCTTGGAATGTTCAAAGATATACCAGCACGGTAATACAGCCAAGTATCAACAGTAAGGCAAGAACTCCGCAAAGGATTCTTATAAGCATTGTTTTCATCTTTTGTGACACAAGCATTTCTCCTTTGATAACATCCAATGAGTATAAAAGCAGTCTTTTTCAAGACATGTCTGAAAAATAAAGTTATGTAAAATCATATATTTTTTGTTTCGTACAGAAGTTATTATAGCCTAATTCGTAAAAAAAGTCAATCGTATTCGGGATTCCGCGTGTAAATTTGTCGATTTTGTCGAATTTCGGCGCTTGCGATTGTTCAGTATATCCAATCGTCCGGAACATTTTTTCTCTGATATTTTCCTGAAAGAGAAAACGATGGAAGCAAAAGCACCAATATCCTTACCATCCTCGAAATACACACACATGTTTCCGTTTTTACATTCGGATTTTATAAGCATGCGAAAGGCCTGTCCGTATGACAAATGC
Source organism: uncultured Eubacteriales bacterium (assembly GCA_900542425.1). Lineage (GTDB taxonomy): Bacteria > Bacillota > Clostridia > Oscillospirales > CAG-272 > QALR01. The sequence continues at coordinate 172,577 of UQNQ01000001.1, read as the reverse complement.
CGGATCGGCAGATTCCTGCACGAAACCGGTATTTGAAAAATTGATATCGCATCATGGCGTTTTCTGGACATGGCCCACGGGCTTTTCCCTTTTGTCCGTCAGTGGGACACTGCAGCGCAGAGAAGGACGGCAAAGCCCCGCGCATTCCGTCTCCATTCGGACCTCACGGCGCAGCCAAAGAACAGCGGCGAGATTGAGCACGGTCATAACAGCTACCGATATGTCCGAAAATTCCCAAACAAGCCCTTGACTCATAACAGCGCCGACGGCGGCAAGCGAACAGTAAGCCACAAGATAGACAGTTTCTGCTTTCCTCGACCTTGTAAAATAGGTGAGACATGTTTTTCCGTAATACGCCCAGCAAATGATCGTTGCAAAAGCGAACAGGAGAATGGAAAAACTGATGAGATATGCCGCCTTTTTTCCATAGTATTTGGAAAAAGAATAAATGACAAGCAACATGCCGTTGTCTGTAATGAACTCCCCGTCGTTTGCAAGAAGAATCACAAAACCTGTCAGCGTACACATAACAATAGTATCGAAAAAAACCTCAAAAATCCCGAGAAGACCTTGTTTCGCTGGAATTTTCGTATCGGAATTCACATGTGCCATCGGCGCGGTACCACAGCCCGCCTCATGCGTAAAAGAACCCTTGGCCACCCCATGGCGCAGCGCGCCGGACAACAGAAATCCGATGATTCCTCCCGATGCGGCTGACACGGAAAACGCACTTCGTATGATTTCATTCATAACCTGCGGAACTCTCGCAGCATCCAAAATAACCGCACGAGCCGATAACACCAAATAAAGTCCGCTCATCACCGGAATCGCGACTGAGGTCACACGAGAAATTCCCCGAAAACCGCCAAAAATCACAACAGCGCAAATGCCTGCGACAACAATGCCAAACACCGGTCTTGCAACATGGAAGGTTGAATATGCGGCATCCGCGGCAGCGTTCATCTGCACAACATTTCCCACAGTCAATGAAGAAAGCAAACCCAGCATCGCAAATACGGAAGCAAACATCTTTCCTGTTTTCCCGCCAATTCCGTTTTTCATATAATACATCGGTCCGCCGATGATTTCTCCGTCACGCTGGCTGCGGTATCGCATGGCAAGAACAATTTCAGCATATTTGAGTATCATGGAAAGAAATGCGGATATCCACATCCAGAAAAGCGCACCCGCCCCTCCCATGATAATAGCCACGGCAACGCCGACAATATTGCCGACGCCGAGCGTCCCTGCCAAAGAAACGGACAGCGCACGCAGCGGAGAAACCTTTCCTCCTCCCTCACGAGAAAACATCAGCTTCCATGTTTTGCAGGGATGAAGAAGATAGAAGCCACCGAGATATATCGTAAAATAAGCTCCGCAGGTAATCAGAATCAACGGCAAAAGCACGCCGACGCCTGCATCGCTGAGATATTTGAAAAAGGTCACCCTCTTCTCACACCTTTCCGAATTGTACTTCCCAATATATATATGAAGAACTCCAGTCAATCTTTCCGATTCCCGGTTTTTTATGGTGAGATTCGACAAAATTAGCACTCTCAGATCTAAAAATATGAATTTAATGTTAAAATTAAAATTTTTTTCAAAAAACACTTGATTTTTTTGTGTCTCCGTATTAGAATAGGCGTAGCAATTAGCACTCATGAGATTCGAGTGCCAACAAATCGCTATCAAATTTATGATATAAAATCAAAACGGAGGAATTGCATCATGAAATTAAAACCTTTGGCAGACCGAGTCGTGGTCAAGATGGTTGAAGCAGAGGAAACGACCAAAAGCGGAATCATCCTGACTGCCTCGGCAAAAGAGAAACCGCAGGTTGCGGAAGTAATCGCGGTAGGTCCCGGCGCGGAAAAGGACGGAAAGACCGTTCCGATGTCCGTAAAGGTCGGTGACCGTGTCATTACCAGCAAATATTCCGGCACGGAAATTAAAATCGATGGTACGGAATATATCATTGTTTCGCAGAATGATATTCTCGCAGTTGTAGAATAAAGTTTGGAAAGAGAGGAATCATCATCATGGCAAAAAATATTGTATATGGCGTGGAAGCCAGAGACGCACTTCTCCGCGGTGTGGATAAGCTCGCGGACACAGTTAAGATTACACTTGGCCCGAAAGGCAGAAATGTTGTACTTGACAAAAAATACGGCGCTCCGCTGATTACCAATGACGGTGTTACCATCGCCAAGGAAATCGAACTTGAGGATGCCGCCGAAAATATGGGCGCACAGCTTGTCAAGGAAGTCGCAACCAAAACCAACGACGCGGCAGGCGACGGCACAACCACCGCAACGCTCCTTGCTCAGGCATTAATCCACGAGGGAATGAAAAATGTTGCCGCAGGTGCCAATCCTATGATTATCAGAAAAGGAATGTCCAAAGCGGTCGATAAAGCCGTGGAAAGCCTTGTGAAAAACTCCAAGAAAGTCAATGGTTCGGACGATATCGCGCGTGTCGGCACCATTTCTGCCGGCGACGAGGTCATCGGCAAGCTGATCGCTGATGCGATGGAAAAGGTTACAGCAGATGGCGTTATTACCGTTGAGGAATCCAAATCCGCAAACACCTACTGTGAAGTCGTAGAGGGTATGCAGTTCGACCGCGGCTATATTTCTCCTTACATGGTAACCGACACGGACAAGATGGAAGCTGTCATCGATGACGCACTTGTCCTGATTACCGATAAGAAAATCTCCAACATTCAGGATCTTCTACCGTTACTTGAACAGATTGTCAAAACTGGACAGAAGCTGGTCATCATCGCGGAAGATATCGAAGGCGAAGCTCTTACAACCTTGATTCTCAATAAGCTGCGCGGCACATTTACCTGCGTCGGCGTAAAAGCACCCGGCTTCGGCGACAGACGCAAGGAAATGCTTCGTGATATCGCAGTTCTTACCGGCGGTGAGGTCATCACAAGCGAACTTGGACTCGAATTGAAAGATGTCACCATGGCAGAACTCGGACATGCACGTCAGATCAAAGTCAACAAAGACAACACGATCATTGTGGACGGCGCCGGCGATTCTGAAGCAATCAAGTCCCGTGTGGCACAAATTCGTTCCGCAATTGAAACCACCACATCCGAATTCGATAAAGAAAAACTCCAGGAACGCCTTGCGAAACTGGCAGGCGGTGTTGCCGTCATCAAGGTAGGCGCTGCTACCGAAATCGAGATGAAAGAAAAGAAACTCCGTATCGAAGATGCTCTCAACGCGACCAGAGCTGCTGTTGAGGAAGGTATCGTATGCGGCGGCGGTGTTGCATATCTCAGTGTCATCAAAGATGTCAAAGCGATTCTTTCGTCCGTTGACGGTGATGAAAAGACCGGCGTGAAAATTGTGCTGAAAGCGCTTGAAGAACCAGTACGTCAGATTGCAGCAAATGCCGGATTTGAAGGTGCTGTTGTCATCGATAAAATCTTGACCAGAAACAGATTTGGTTTCGGATTTGACGCATACAACGAAAAATTCGTCGATATGTTTGAAGCCGGCATCATTGATCCGACCAAGGTATCGAGATGCGCGCTCCAGAACGCCGCATCCGTTGCATCCACAGTTCTGACAACGGAAGCTCTTGTTGTGGATATTAAGGAACCGGAACCTGCTGCTCCCGCAGGAGGCGCTGCAGGCATGGGCGGCATGTATTAATCTAGAAAGCCCACGTTGTTTCGTAAAACCTTATTATATCGAGGCAGCCGACTATCGGCGGCTGCCTTTTTATATCAAAAAACCGGTGAGCAGGTATACCTGCTCACCGGTTTTTTTGTAACAATCACATGATACTGAAAAAATTTAAATATAAATCTTAGAAACAAATGTCAGCGGCAAAAGCCAGAAAAGCTGATAAAGCGCCGGATACAGAGAAAGCATTCCGGTAGACGCGCCCGTAAACAAAACCAGTGCCATCACAGAAATTCCAAGGACAGAAGCTACTAGCTTTAAAACAAGATTGGTTTTCCCTACATTTCCGATTTTATCGCACAAAAGCAGTGTACGAACAATATCTTTGGCAGAGCCAATGGACACAACGCCTCCCTTTTCTGCAGAAAAAATCTCCTCCTTTGTCTCCGGCAGCATTCCTTTGATAATTCTCACAGGATATTTGTCAGGATCCATTTTATTGTCATACAAAATTCCGTCGTCAATGCAAGGATCAGCTGTCCGAATGGATGTACAAATGCCCGCATCCGAAAGATGCCGCATAATATAAACAAAATCAGATGTCGTATGATATTGAATATAAAACTTAGCAATCACAATCTGTTCACAGGCAAGATAAAGAATTCTCCTGTTTGAACGTCCCTCGCATTCTTCATCGCCCGTCTCCGGTATGATTTCAAAGCATTGGTTCTCCATATAGGCCGGACGTCCGATTACAATATTTTTCCCGTCCACCATAGCGGAAATTCCTTCATTTGCAATTTCGCGGATTTCTACATCCTCAGAAATGACGGAATTCAGTGTTGCCTGACGGAACACCGTGGAAAGCGGTCCTCCGAGACGAGAAAACACACTGGATGCGTAATATACTACATTTTCAATGTTTCGGTCCGCATAAATTTTAATTCCTCTGATTTTAATCTTTCCCGCTGGGAAAGCATCCTCATCACGGAACGCAATGACGCCGGTATTCTCATACTCCTCCGGCGTTCTGTCGCCTACAATAGCGGAATGGTAGGTATATGCTCTGCGCGAAGCAAGGTAAATCGGATAGGAAAAGGAAAGAAACGCGGTAAACGGTACGCTCATAAGGAAAGTAGCATACGCGGCACCGAAGCTTTGGGATACGGAAAGATCCATTCCGAATTTGGCAAGGAAAAAGAAAATAACCGAGATTCCAAAGCAAACTGGCACAAATATTTTAAGAATCGATTTGGATTTTGGATTTTCACTCCGACGGGCAAAGAAATCTGAAATAAAATCCGCCTTTTTAATGGACGCTGCCTGAGAGCTTCCGGCAAGATATTCCGAAAATTCGATTTCTTCCGGTGTCCTGAGATTGCTTTCAGCATCCGCACGGGCAATTACTTTTTTCACTTTTCCGGAGGAAACAATCTTAAAAGAATATACGTCGCGGCGCAAGGAGATAAAGAGACATACCGTACTAAGCAGAACACATACGGCAAACGCAAAATTATACATTTTGGGAATCTCATATGTCGGAGCCGTAAATACGGTTACAAGCGTTGTCAAAACAGAAAGGACAAAAGCGACAAGCGTGATGGTATCGACATCAAATTCCAATTTGGCAATGGATTTTACCGCGGCAATCATCCGGTCAAACACAAGTGCCGCACAAGCAAAAGAAAGCAGCCAGTCAATCGCCACAAAATTTTCTTTTCCGCCAAGTGCTTCCGCAATGGATGGAATATTTTCCAAAAACAGAAGCAACACCGCAAGCGCTCCGGCAACCGCCATTCTGATTTTTGCGAACGTGTATTTGGTCTTAAAAATCTGAAAAATCGTCTTGTTCTGCTCCGGACTTTGATATTCAAATTCTCCGGAAGCATTCTCAAAAGAGGAAACCGGTTCGGCTTCTTCTCCCTCAAGCTCTCTCGCCGTAATCTCCTCTGTCGATTGGAAATCTCCGGTTCCCGCAAGCGAAAATTCATCAAAAAGACTTCCGACATCTTTGGATGCTTCCTTCTGCGGATTTAAGCCAAACGCTTTCATCATTGCCGTATCGGAAGGAATTTCCGTTTCGGAAGTTTCAGCGCTTTCCTCAGCTTTTTCTTGCTTTTCCGATTCAGCGGTTTCTTCCGAAACTTTCGGTTCATATGCCAAAATGTCCTCAGGCTCGTCTTCTGCGAATGGATAATCCCCTGTATCCGCCGATAAAATGTCACTTGTCTCATTGGCAGCCGGCTCATCCTTTTTTGCCGGAAAATCACCTGTCGTGATCGCGTCTATGTATTTTTCTGCCTCATCAATGTTTTTTTCAACATCGGTTTTCGGAGTGGAATCCACCCCGGAGCGTTGTTCGGCATCAAGAATCTTTTGATGAATACTGTCATAGCCGCTCTCTTCGGAAGAAGCGCTTTCCCCTCCCAAGTACTTGTCAAACAAACTTTGAAGTTCTTCTTCGCTGATTTCTCCCGTATCTTCCGGTCTGCCGCGTTTTTTCTTTTTCTTCGGTTTTGCCGCCAGCGTTTCCGTGGTAACGGTATATGCCACAACATCCGGATCGTTTGCATCCGTTTCTTCTATGCCGTCGAGGTTCTTCATCGCGCTTTTCTCCGCTTCCACACGGGTAACGTCATACCGGTTATTCAGTCGGCGCAAAAGCCCCTGAGCGGAGTTTTCAAGCTCATCATAAGACGTTTTTCCGGTCTTATCGTTCTTCTCCATGAGAAATTCCTCCCAAAAATCAATCTATATATTGTATTTAACCTTTTCTTTGCTTTTCTGCCGCATCAAATAAAAGAATGGCAGCAGCAGCCGATACATTCAGAGAACTCACCCTGCCATACATGGGAATGGATACGGTAAAATCACATTTCTCCTCAACAAGACGGGAAATACCGTCTCCTTCGCTTCCGAACACAATCGCGCAGGCTCCGTTAAAATCAACACGGGAATAATTTTCTCCGCCTGCCTTCGCAGCGTAAATCCAAACGCCCATTTTTTTAAGTTCATCAATCGCGGACGCAATGTTTGAAACTTTTGCAATCGGCACATAAGCGGCGGCTCCGGCAGAAGCCTTAAACACCGTCGGCCCGATTACGGGACAGCGGCGCTTCGATAAAATCACGCCGTGCGCGCCGGCGCCGTCCGCACTGCGGAGAATGGCTCCAAGATTATGAGGATCCTCCACCCCGTCGCAGACAACAATAAGAGGCTTTTCCCCTTTTTCACGCGCCGCGTCGACAATATCCGCAACGGATACATAAGAAAGAGCGGAAACAACGGCGGCAACTCCCTGATGAGCATTTCCGCAGGCAAGCTCGTCCAGCCGTTTTTTATCCGTCTCGGAGATCACAATGGAACGTTCCTTTGCCAGCGCGAAAATTTTAACAATGGAGCCTTCCCGGTCTCCGCGCTGAACATATAATTTCTCAATGTTTCTGCCGCTTTTTATCAGTTCTAAAACAGGATTTCTGCCGACAACAATCAAGCTTTCCGGCTCAGATAAGGCATGTCCTGTGCTTCTTTTTTCTATCGGATTCATCATTCTTTCCAAGCGATCCGGCTTTGATAGATACCGGATATCGTTTTTTCTGTTCAAAATTTTTAATTTAACGCAAAGAACCGCAGGATGTCGTTTAGTGCCAACATTTGCACAAGCTCCGGATTCGCTGTCTCAGAATATGGAAGAAGCCACTTGTCATTTTCCTGTTTCAGTTCAATGTGAATTGTCCGCTCTGTCATGCAACTTTCGGCTATCACGCCGCTATCCAGCATTTGCTTTATGATTTCATCCGCGGAATTTCCGGACACCAGAATCTCAGCCTCGGCGTTTTCGATTATTTTGGAAATATCCGGCATTGTCAGATGCACGGAAACCGTTTTGACGCCGTCTTTCGGTTCCGATTCCTCTTCCATTGTATACTGCAAATGCGAATACAGCGAGGAAAGTACCGTTTGTTCTTCAGAAGTCAAGGCATCATATGATTCCTTCATTTCCTGCGCCAAAGAAACCGTTTCCGATGCCATGAGATTTTCCATCGTATCGAATTCCATTTTACGTGCCGCCAAAAGGAATGCTTCCGCAGGTGATGTCCCCCCCGAACAGCAAACAAACAGCAAGGCCATAGAAAGCAACAGAATGAAAGAAAGCAGTTTTTTCATTCATCCACCCTCTTTTTAATGTATAAAAAATTTTTTATATATCGCCTATTTTAGATATTATACCACAAGATATTCCATTTGTACATATTTATTTTCGGCAAATTTCGAATTTTCAAAAAAATTTTAGGGAAATCATCCGTTTTTTACCAGAAAAACAGGAATAAAAACGGCAGGGCGCTCCGCAACGCGCCCTGCCGCTCTTCTTTAGGAGTGCGTGATAAGCATGAACCTATTCACGCAGTATATAAAAACAGAGGGCGGCGTTTCCGCCCATACTGTTTTTAACGGAATCAATCGTTTACCTGTTCGAGGTAAAAAGAACCGAGATATGTATCATCAAGTTTTTTATCATCATCAAGCGTATTGTTGATATTTTCCAATACCATCTGATTGACAATCAAAATGATACGGAACTCTGTTCCCTTTTTGCCCGTAATGGTTGCCGCATAATCATAGTAGACTGTACTCTCCCCAGACGGAACAAAACTTGCTTCTCCCGAAGGTTTTGTTTCAACAGTAGTTGTCTTTTTTAAAAGATCCCCGTTTCCGTAATAAGATTCTTTCTCCGATTCCCGAGCAGTAGCAAACGTGATTGTTGTTTTTGTTTCAGAGCCATCATCGTTGGAACTGGTAGTACTACTGCTGGCAGGAGTTGGAACGCTTCCGAAAGTCAAAGAGGAAAAAGCAATAAATTCGCTATTCTCATTGATTTCGATAGTTGCCGGTGTGCCATTTTTTGTGATAAAATCATAATATTCCGCGTCCAGTGCCGCCTTGATCTCCTGCAAATCCGCAGAAGCATTGGCATCTCCGACGACATTGGAAAAGGTCGCGATCATGACGCCGGCGAGGATGGCAATCACCGCAATAACGATGACAAGTTCAACAAGAGTAAAGCCTTTTTTATTTGACTTTTTCATTCTTCCACGCCGCCTGTTACTGTATTATAGCCCACATAAGTAGCATCTTTTTCCGCAATAACTGCCGCTGATTTTGTGGAAATATCCGGTAAGTCGTGCGTATCTGTGTTGCCGGCAATATCAAGAATTACACTGCCGGAAGCGCTGGCTCCTGCGTTCCAGTCGCCGATATAAGCGCCACATCCCGTAGGGTTCGTTGATAAAAGTGCACCTTTACTCTGGCAGTTCGTAATTGTTAACGTTTCGGTGTTTACCTCACTGGTTCCCAAAACACGGGCATAACCGATAATACCGCCAACTCTGTAATAACCGGTTTTTGCATCTGATGTTCCCGTAGAAGCCACCGTAGCATTGTTTATACAGTTTTCTACTGTGCCGAAGCCGCCGCCGACAATACCGCCAGCACGGTAATAATTCTTAATCGTACCGTTGACCGTTACATTTCTTACCGTACCGCCATAGAGATAACCGACCGCGCCGCCAACCAGAACACCGTCCGCACCGGTATCGGCAATATCAAAATTAACGGTAATGTTCAAATTCTCGAGAACAGCGCCCTCTCCAAGAGAAGCAACAAAGCCAACGCCGTATTTATCCGCATTACCCTTTACCGGGTCCACTTCAATGGCATAGCCTTTTTTCGCAGAATTAAAGGAATTGTCAATCGCAACGGAAATATTGGAAGGTGTGTCTCCGGTGCCTATAATCGTTCCTTCAAACGGAACTTCCGTACCGATCGGTGTCCAAACACCGTCAAGTGTAAGATCTCCTTCCAGTTCAATGGTAACATTCTTGAAGCTTACACCTTCCGCGGAAAGTCCGGCAATCGCTTTGAAGCCGTCTTTATCGATAGCAACCTCATCTCCTGCCGCTGTGCCGCCGAGTTTCAGCGTTACAGCCTGACCGGAAGTGATTTTCTGTTCCACTTCATTTGTATACCATTTATAGTCTCCTGCGACACCGTTACGGACATACTGTGCCATCGCGGTATTGACGATAGAACTTACCTCATCCGAGGTCAAAGAGCTGATACCGCCATTCGGAACGATTGCGTCAATCGCAGCTTTAACATCCGCATAGGTGTCATTTCCTACTGCTTCTACAACCTGTTGGATCTGTGCTACTGTCAAGGAATTAGCACTTGCCGCTTCTTTAATCTGAGCAATCTGGCTTGCACTCAGAGAAACAGTCGGGTCAGACTGATATCTCTTCACAATCGCTTCTACCTGAGCAGAAGTAAGCTGTCCTGACAGGGAGTTTTCAATGATGTACTTGATTTGTTCTTCAGTTACACCGGTATTGCCGGAGCCGAGACTGTCTGCGTACTCTTTGATGGCGTTATCAATAGCAGCGGTAATTTCTTCTGTCGAAGCTCCCGCCTCAACCCCATCCAAGCCTTCTGCAATTGCCACTTCAATGTCTTCCCAGCTGAGCCAATCCGCATTTTCAAGCTTCGCCGTGATGTCCTCCATCTTTTGCTGAAGCTCTGCCTGCTTCATCTCTTGCAGTTCGGCGGATTCTTTCGCGTCATTTACAACATTTGAAAATACCGCGATCATCACGCCGGCAAGGATGGCAATCACCGCAATGACGATGACAAGCTCAACAAGCGTGAAGCCTTTTTTGTTTTTTCTCATGGTTTTCCTCCTAAATGTATATATGTAAAATTCTTTTCACGGCGGAATCCCATTTCTTGAAAAAACAAAAAACGAGGTACCCCGTGAGGGGGTACCCCGTGAGGGGGCGTTTTCCGCGCCCTTTCGTGCGCGCAAAACGCCCTGAATTGCCAAAAGCAATTCCTTGTTATTTTTTATTATAGCATCCTTTTTTCTTCCTGTCAATCTTTTCCCTTTGGTGTTTTTGTCTTTTTTCCGACCTTTTTTGTCACAGAAAAGCAGTTACAGCACTTTCGATAGGAATTCCCTTAGTCTGGTATCCTTCGGATCACGGAAAAATTCCGACGGCGGCGCTTCTTCTTTGATCTTGCCCTCATCGACAAACAGCATTCGTGTACCGACCTCGCGGGCAAAGCCCATTTCATGGGTAACAATCACCATCGTCATTCCCTCTCCGGCAAGCTGGCGGATAAGATCAAGCACTTCTCCCACCATTTCCGGATCCAGTGCCGATGTCGGCTCGTCAAACAGCATCACCTCAGGATTCATCGCAAGCGCACGGATAATGGCAATCCTTTGTTTTTGTCCGCCCGAGAGCTTGCTCGGATATTCATCACGCTTATCATAGAGCCCAATCCGATTCAAAAGTTCCGTCGCTTTTTCCTCGGCCTGTTCCTTGCTTTGAAGCTTCAGCTGTACCGGCGCAAGCGTCAGATTCTGCATCACGGTCAGATTGCCGAACAAATTGAAATGCTGGAATACCATTCCCATTTTACACCGAGCCCTGTTGATATCGATATAATTATCGGTATATATTTTCTTCAAAAGAGCCGCATAAGACTTTCCCTCATGCTTTTTTAACAGGTCTTCTGCTTTGATTTTACGGATCACTTCTCCGTCGATCTCCGCATCCGAAAGCAAAGGAGTTTCTTTTTTTGCCGCAGCAAAAAGCTCCTCGTAGGTTTTGGACGCGCGGATCACATCAAAATGCAGATACGGATCCGGTTCCGTTATCAGTTTCCCGTCAAGCCATACCTCACCATAAGTCGGCGTTTCCAGCAAGTTCATACAGCGAAGAAGTGTCGATTTCCCGCTGCCGGAGGGTCCGATGATAACGACACGTTCTCCCTTGTCAATTTCACAGGAAACACCCCGAAGAACGGATACCTCTCCGAAATTTTTATAAATATTGTTAACGCTTATCACCGGAACGCAGCCTCCTTTCGATTTTTTTCACCGCAAATGTAAGCGCATATACAATTGCGAGATAGAAAAGTGCCGCCACCGTCATCGGGGCAATATAGCTCGAGAGATTATGGCCGCTTCCGATATTCTGTGCCGCAGCCGTCAGATCAAACATTCCAACCATGCTGACAATCGAGGTTTCCTTGATTAATGCAATGAGTTCGTTTCCGATGGCCGGGATCACATTTTTAATGGCTTGCGGAATGATGATTTTCCGCATCGTAATGCCCTGCGGAAGCCCCAAAGCCCGTCCTGCTTCGGACTGTCCGATATCAACAGACAAAATACCGGCACGTATGTTCTCCGCCACGTAAGCGCCGGAATTGATTCCGAATGCAAGGATCGCTGTCACAACCTGCGGAAATCCGCGAATTGCGAAGATTACAAACGCCATAGTAAAAAGCTGAACCGCCATCGGTGTTCCTCTGATAACGGTAATATAGATATCGCAAAGCGCACGGGGGACTTTCATCCAAATACTTTTTCCCTTGGAAAGCTTCACCAGCGCAACGACCGTTCCAAGGAAAAGGCCCACAATCGCGGCTCCGACAGAGATTAAAAACGTCAGCTTCAATCCCTCAAGAAATGCGGACAAGTACTTTTCATTGGTAAAGCACTGCGCAAAATCACTAAAAAATTTCATTCTGTTTCAATCCTTTTTATATGCCCCAACATCAATAGGAACTGCATCGATATGCAGTTCCTATTTCCCTTATTTTTGCAAACTATCTTATTCAAATCCCATATGCTTTTTAATGAGGTTTTCGACTCCTTCTGAGCCAAGCTCTGCAAGGACTTCATTGATGGCATTCAGGAGCTCATCATTGCCCTTGGTCACACAGATAGCGTAAGACTCCTCTGTGGGGCTCGGTGCCTCGCCGTCTGCTCCGGCATAATAAAGTGCCGCACACTCGAATTCGCTGTTTTTCTCAACAATATAGGAAGCAGGGAGTTTATCGACTACGACAACATCAATCTGATTGGCATTGATGGCGTCCGCTGCGACCTGTGCATTGTCAAAGCGAGACAGCGTAGCACCCGTATCAAGCAGAACACCGTCAAAGCCATCACCACCGTTGATCTCGCCATCTACATAAATATCACCGGTCGTATCCTTCTGAACCCCGATCTTTTTGCCGGCAAGATTATCCCAGAGGATATAATCGACATCGCCGTCCTTGCCGTCGGGCGTCATGGTACCGGCTTTATAAATCACGTACTGTACGGAAGTAAAATATGTATTGGAAAAATCGACCTTTTCCTTGCGCGAGTCCGTAACCGTGATGCCTGCCGCGCCGACGTCACAGATTTTGCCCTCTGAAACATTGTCAATAATCACAGAGAAAGTCACATTTTGAAATTCAACCTTTTTGCCGAGCTTCTCGCCGACCAGATTCATGATATCCACATCGACGCCGACGATTTCCGTGCCGTCATAATATTCGAACGGAGCGAAATACGCGTTGGTCTGAACAATAATCGTATCCTTGCTTCCGCAGCCCGCCATCATCAGACAGCCGAGGGTAAGCGCAAGTGCAAGCACAATGGACAGTATTTTTTTCATTTTGAAGTTCCTCCAATGAAACGTTTTGTATTTTTATGCTATGATTATACAGCGTCTTTCCGGTTTTGTCAAGGTATTTTTGAAAATTTATTCAATTTTTTTGAATAAATTTTCATTTTTATGCATTCAAGCTGAAATTTTATTCATTACCAGCAAGAAGGTCCGCGACCTGGTCAATGGTACCGGCACCAAGGATCATGACCGTATCGCCGGGCTTAGCCTCTTCCCGTACCTTCTCCGCTGCAAGCGGATAGGATGCTATATAGCCGGCATTCGCCGTACAGGCAGCAAGTTTTTCAGAGGAAACGCCCCAGACATTTGTTTCCCTCGCCGCATAAATATCCAAAAAATATACAGCATCTGCTCCTTCAAAACAGCGTGTAAAACCGTCCCACAGTGCCGCTGTACGCGAATAGGTATGCGGTTCAAAAAAACAGATCAGTCGTCCTGTTGTCATCTCTTTTGCCGCACGGATCGTTGCCGCAATTTCTCTTGGATGATGCGCATAATCAATATAAACGCGTGCGCCGTTCACGGTACCTTTATATTCAAACCGGCGTTTTAGGCCTTCAAATGTCGCAAGCGAAGAAGCAATTTCTTCGGCACAAAGTCCAAGTCTGTCTCCAACCGCAGCAGCGGCAAGCGCATTATATATATTATGGAAACCGTATACGGAAAGCTCGATATGGGCAAGTTTTTCCGTACCTTTCATGAGATGGAAGGACGGCCTTCCGCTGGAAAGCTCAATATCGCATGCCATGTAATCTGCTTTCTGCCGTATGCCGAAAGTCACAAGCTCCGGGATATCTGTCATTGCCTCTCGGATATTCGCATCGTCAGAATTTACCACGCAAAACGGCATCGTACAGTCCGTCTCAAACGGAAGATGAGCATATTTTGCAAAGGATTTTTTGATTTGTTCGATTCCTCCGGAAAAATAATCGGTATGGTCGACGTCAATATCCAAAATCACAGATACCGTCGGATAAAAACACAAAAAGGAATCTTTATATTCACATGCCTCAAAAATAAAATAATCCTGTTTTCCGATTCGGTAGGCGCCCCCCATTTCATTTGTCTCCGCACCGGAAAGCACGGTAGGTTCTCTGCCCGAAAAAAGAAACATATGGGCAAGCATGGAAGTTGCAGTTGATTTTCCATGCATACCGGACACGCCGATACGATGTGTATAATCCTTCATCACATAGCCAAGCAGGTCCGCGCGATAAATAATTGGAATCCCGGCTTTCAATGCCGCAGAAAGTTCAGGATTGTCCATGGAAACCGCCCCTGTATACACAACCGCGTCAAAACCCGCGATGTTTTCCGGTCGGTGTTCATAAACGACGGGAATTCCCGCTGCTTCAAGCCGTTCCGTCATATGAGAGTGCATTCTGTCGGAACCTGCCACTTGATATCCTCTGTCCAAACAAACAAAGGCCAGACTCGACATACTGATGCCGCCGATTCCCACAAAAAAAATACGTTTTGCATTTTGCATCACAATGCTGATGATGTCATTCATAAAAAAGCTCCGTTTCTGTATGTATTGTACTTCAATCACTAAAAATGCGGATATTTCTTTCGTCTTTTTTATTCATCCTCAATTTGCGACGGAAAAAACCGTTTTTCCGTCTAAAGTTAAAAATCTTCTTACTTTGCGGTTAAAAACTATTCACATTTCTGCGATACAATAGAGACACAGACGATGAATAAATTTCCTGCAAGGAGGCTGTTACCATGCAAATTACAGATGTTAGAGTAAGAAAGGTTTTTGATGAGGGACCCATGAAGGCAATTGTTTCTGTCACATTTGACAACGAACTTGCACTTCATGACGTGAAAGTCATTAATGCGCGCGATAAATATTTTGTTGTCATGCCGAGCAGAAAAAATCCTGACGGCACCTACAGAGACATTGTGCATCCCATCAATGCCGCTTCAAGAAGCATGCTCGAAACAGCGGTCATCAACGCTTATTTTGAAAGGCTGAAAGAAATTGAGGCCAATCCTGAAAGCGCGACGGTAGCCGCAGCCGGAGAAGAAAGCGAAGCATAAAACAAGTTAAAACCTCACACCTTTGTGAGGTTTTAATTTTATCAGTATCCGAATTTTCCAGTCAAGCTGTCGTCGTTCTCAATCCAATCGGAAACCGGATATACGGTATAGGTGTCCGCCGTTTCCCGTACAATGACCTCCTGGATTCCCGCATTGATGACCATTCGTTTACACATCATACAGGAGCAAACACCGCTTAAAAGACTTTCCGTTTTGGAATCCTTGCCCACCATATAAAGCGTAGAACCCAGCATTTTATCCCGGTCGGCAGCAATGATGGCGTTAGCCTCCGCATGAACGGACCGGCACATCTCATACCGTTCCCCGCGCGGGATTCCAAGGTCGTCCCGCATGCAGTAGCCGATATCCGAACAATTCTTCCGTCCGCGCGGTGCCCCGTTATAGCCTGTCGATATTATTATATCATTTTTAACGATAATTGCCCCATAATGCTTGCGCAGACAAGTGCTCCTTTTGGATACGGTTTCGGCAATGTCCAGATAGTAATTAACTTTGTCCGGTCTTGACATATGATGTTTCCTCCTGCCGTCTTACGGCTGTTTGATTTTCATATCGGTCATTTGTCTCTGGTTGGGACAGATTCCGCTTTTGTCTTTTTTTCGGAAGAGAAAATCGCTTCTCTTTCAACTGAATAAATCATATGAGGCATATCAATCCCATAATAATGCTTACAGAGCATCCCGCAAGGATTCATTCCGTTACGCTCCGCCACATGACGGGACGGCATATTGTTTTCACGGATAATAGAATAAACCTTATCTGCTCCAAGAGTTTCAAACGCCCAATTCCTGCATGCACGGGCGGCTTCCGTCGCATAGCCCTGATGCCAAAATGCTTTCGCAAATAAATATCCGACCTCTGGCACAAGCTGTTCTCCAACCGCCTGCATGGTAATGCCGCACTGTCCGATCATATCGCCCTCAACTTTCCGGAGAACGGCCCAGAGTCCGAATCCATATTCAGCATAACGGGCAAGCTGCCGTTCCAGCCATTCGGCCACCTCTGCATCGGAAAAAGCATGTTCATAAGCGTACATCACTTCCGGATCCTGCAAAATGACACATAATGCACGATAATCGGACGGTTCCAATTCCCGCAGAACAAGCCGTTCCGTTTCTAATATTTTCATGTTTTCCCCCACGAGCCGAAAGCATTTACTTCATTGTATATCAGTATATCGAAAAAACGAGGGCAAATCAAGTCTATTCGTAAAAAAGTTATTTTTTCTTCAGAAGCACCGGTAACCTCTCAAACTGAACACAGAATCATCATGAAAAATACAACCAAAGGAGATGTATGAAATGTCCGTTATCAAGCTTACCAACGAAAATTTTGAATCAGAAGCAATCCGCTCACAAAAGCCTGTCCTTATCGACTTTTTCGCTATGTGGTGCGGTCCATGCAAAATGCTTTCTCCGATTATTGAAAAAATCGCAGCCGAACATCCGGAATTTAAGGTTTGCAAAATCGACATTGATGAGGTCCCATCTCTTGCAGAGCGCTTTGGCATCATGAGCATCCCCACGCTTATGGTAATGAAAAACGGTGAGGTTGTCCGCACCTCTGTCGGATTGAAATCAGAAGCTGGCATCCTGATGTTGCTGGATTCCTGATTCTTGCCGGATTCTCTATCTTTCTTCTTGACAAAATGGATTCTCTCGCTATAATAAAATTGTCTGTTTTTTCGTGTCGAAAATTTCTGAAAAGACTTGTCAACAACACTTTCCATGCGAATTCTCATCGCCTGCCATGGACTTTCAGCCAATCCATTTACCGATTTTATCCGACGCGATGAAGAAGCAAATCGATTCGAAACGGCGTACTGTAACCGCCGCAAGCATTTTACATAAATTTTCGATTGGCGTTACGGTGTTTTTCCGTTTCACGCATATGGGAGACGGATGAACCAGTCATAAACGGCGTCGGGAAAGCAGCTTCATGACTACAAGATTTATAAAAACAAATCATAACATCAAAGGAGATTGTTTATTATGTTAGCCAAAACACCACCGATGGGTTGGAACTCATGGAATACATTCGGAAACAACATCCATGAGGACATGATCAAGGAAACCGCCGACGCAATGGTAGAGCATGGAATGCTGAAAGCAGGATATCAATACCTCGTGATCGACGATTGCTGGAGCCTGCGTGAACGCGACAAAAACGGAATGCTCGTTGCCGATCCGGAAAAATTTCCACACGGCATGAAAGCCGTCGCGGACTATGTTCATTCCAAGGGACTCAAGTTCGGCATGTATTCCTGCTGCGGCGTCAAGACCTGCGCAGGATATCCCGGAAGCTGGGGACATGAATTTGACGACGCCGCTTATTTCGCATCGATCGGCGTAGATTTTCTCAAATATGATAACTGCTATCACCCGTCCATGCAGAGCCATCTCTCCTATAACCGGATGTCTCTCGCGCTCAAATCGACAGGCCGCGATATTCTGTATTCTGCCTGCAACTGGGGGAATGCGCAAGTGGAAACATGGGCACGTTCGGCAGGTGTGGACATGTACCGCTCGACCGGCGATATCTTCGATTCCTTTGAATCCATCCGCAAACTTTCCGAAAGTCAGAAGGATAAGCTCGGCTACTCCGCCGCAGGCTGCTTCAATGACATTGATATGCTCGTCGTCGGCATGAAAGGCAAAGGAAACGTCGGATCTGAGCGCGGTTTCCAAGGCTGCACGGACGCACAGTATCGTTATCATTTTGCTCTTTGGTGCATGATGATGTCTCCGCTCATGATTGGCTGCGATGTCAGAAATATGTCTCCTGAGGTACACGCTCTCTTAACCAGCAAAAATCTGATCGCCATCAATCAGGATGGTGACACCCGCCCGCCAATGTTTATTGCAGACAATGCCGGATCACGGGAAGCGCTCCTTCTCTTCCGTCATCTTTCGGACGGAAAATTTGCTTTTGGTTTCTTCAACAATTATGATACCGATAAAACCTTTATGATTCCCTATTATGAAATCGGACTGGATCCTCTCTGCGGCTGGGGTTTTGATGTTACCGATGCTTTCACAGACGAGCATATCGGCATCTGCCGTGAATACGTTTCAGCAAAAGTTCCCGCCGGAGACTGCAAAGTCTTTACAGGCAAGCTTGTCAAGGTAAAATAAAAAACCGCAAGCCTCTCCCCTTCTGCCGGAGGGGAGAGGCTATATTTTTGGCGTGTTTTGCATGCAGACAGCCCGCACGACAATATACAATGGGAAGGTAGGAACATCAGACATGCTCACTCAAAGACTTGCAGTATTTCTTCCGGAGGAAGACAAGGCAAACCAAAAATACATAGAAGAATGGCTCCGCATCGTAAAGGAAAATCCCAACTCCTGTCATGAAATATGGCTGACCACCGCACTGGGTTATCCAACACTGGAAAGACATCAGGAAATCGCGGCATACTACAAGCAAATTTCTGAAAAATTCCGAAGCGCCGGGATCCGTGTTTCTCTTCAAATCAACAACACACTTGGCCATGGAGATTTCATTCGCCTGCGGGACTGTTCAGGGCTTGTAAACGACCATACAAATATCGAAACGATGATGTCTCCAAGCGGGGCAACCTCTCCCTATTGCTTCTGCTGGCGGGGAGAAAAATTCATCCAATATAACAAAGAGGTCGCGGCGGCATACGCCGAATTCCATCCGTATCGGATCTGGTTTGACGATGACTTGCGGGCGATGAATCACCATCCGGTGGAACGCGGCTGTTTCTGCGACCATTGTATCGAAACTTTCAACAAAGAATATTCTCATACATTCTCAAGAGAAAATCTAGTTTATGCCATCAACCATGGAGATATCTCAGTCAGAGAAGAATGGACCCGGTTTATCCGGGACGGGCTTTATCGTTTCACGTATGAAATCGCCAAAGCCGCAGCTCAGGTTTTCCCTGACGTTCGGTTCGGGCTTCAATACGGACCGAACCGCCGCTATACGGGATACGGCTATGATTTCCTTTTTGATGCCATGCGCGACGCTTCAGGAAAAGGCGTCGGCTTCCGTCCGGGAGGAGGGGCATTCGACGACAACAATCCCTCCGAGTTTATCAAAAAAGCAAGGATATTAGAGTGGCAGATGGTCGAGGCACCCGATTATATCGAGGACATCCGCCCGGAGATAGAATGCATACCGGATGTCGCTTACGGTAAATCAGCAAACGGCATCGTATTTGAATCCGACCTGTACTTCGCCTATGGAGCAACCGCGATGAGTTATGCGATGATGAACCGCGAGCATGAACCGCTGTCTTATCACGCCAAGGAATTTACCTTGTTTTCGGAGCACAGCGAATATTGGAAAAGACTGTCCCGTATCAACATGAAAACCAAGCCTTCCGGCATTGAAATCGCGGTATCCAAAAAATCATACCTAAGACCGCTGAAAGAAAATGAAGCGGACTTCCGGTTTGAAATGGAATATTATGACGCGGGATTTGCCCCGACGCTGGGAATGCCGCTTACCTTCCGCTCCGGCGACAGGGATAAAATCTATTGTCTCACCAAAGAAAATACAATAGGGCTTTCCGAGGATGACATCCTCGACCTGCTCTCCCATCCGGTTTTTGCCGACGGGAAAAGCATTCAAATGCTGATGGAAAGGGGCTTTGATGTTTTCGGCGTTGAAGCATATGAAACCTCTGTTCTGATGCTCTCGGAGGAATTCCTGCCCTGTGCCGTGAACGAGGGTATTCACGCGCCCCGCTGGGATAAGTTAAATATCGTCGAGCCGGGCTTTACCTTTCTTCCGAAATCCGATAAGGTAACACCGATTTCCCAGTATTTCGGCGCTAACTTCACCGTAAAGCCGCTCTTCCCCGATAATAAGACCTATCCGTATGGCATTGCCGCATTCACCGTGACAACCCCATACGGCGGCACATGGACCGTATTCGGCAATCACCCGTTTGTTTACACAAGCCTCGCGCGCCGCAATCAGTTTTTCTCCGCTATGGATCTCATATCCGAAAAAAAATCGCTGAAAGCAAAGCTTCTCGAGCCTCTGAAAGCAATTGTACTGCCCCGTGTGAATAAGGAGGACAAGGTTTTGTGTGTTTCCATTGTCAACACTACGGTCGGGCAGTCCGGAGAACTGACACTGCTCGTCCGCAATCCGGAAAGCGAACACTTCTCTTTCCAAAGCGGAACCGTATCCGACATTCCGCTTGCTTATGAGAAAAAAACAAATGCAGAGGGAATGCCGGAATATTTCGTTCATCTGCCTACTCTGCCCGGCTGGAGTGTCGGCACCGTTTTCTGCGCAGAGGAATCCTCGGAAAAAACCTAACGGATGAAGTGTATAACGGAAAAGTACCGATTCTCGAGGTATATTTTCACAAAACAGGAGTATTTATGGCATATTGCAAACAATGCGGCAAGCTTTTAAAAAGCGACGAAGCCGCGATTTACCGACGGCTTATTTATCGCGACGCGGAGGAATTTCTCTGCATCGACTGCCTTGCCAAAGAGCTTGGCGTGACTCCGGAAGTGATTGAAGAAAAAATTCGATATTTCAAAGAAATCGGCTGCACATTGTTCTGATTTTGCTTCGAAGCAAAATGACAAACGGAATTCTCTACAAAAAACCAATTTAAATGTATATTTCAATTGATATATCCTGTCCATCAGGATATCATGGCAGAGATTGCTATTGAAAAAAGCTGTTTTAACGACCTCTGTATAGTACAATACTACAAAAAAGGTGATAGATGTTGTTGGAAAAGCAGTTTGTTCAAAGATTAGCGGAACTCCGCATCCAAAAAGGCGTATCAGCTAGAGACATGAGCCTTTCTATTGGTCAGAGTGCCGGGTATATCAACAATATTGAAAACGGCAAAAATCTTCCTTCCATGATGAGTTTTTTCTATATTTGTGAATATCTAGACGTCAAGCCGTCGGATTTCTTTGATTTTGAAATTCACAATCCCAGCGAATTATCAAAACTTTTTGAGTCAATGAAACCATTGAATCATGAACAGCTGGCGATTATTTCTGCCATCATCAACTCATGGAAAAAATAACCGGCAGACATGTCCATCAGACTCGCCAAAGTAAACCGATCACTCAAAGATAACGGCATAACACACACGTGTTATGCCGTTATGTCTTTTTATTGGTATGTTTCTCAAAAACACATCTTTAAAAATATGAAATCTCTTCTGGCAAAAAATATATCAAAAAACAGACAAATCATTATTTACACGGATTCTTTTTTGGCAATCACTTCAATCTCACAGAGTCCGCCCTTCGGAAGAGCACGCACCGCAACACAGGAACGCGCCGGCAAACTTTTAAAATATTCCGAATAAACCGTATTGAATGCAGCAAAATCCGCCATATCGGCAAGAAAACACGTTGTCTTGACAACATGCTCAAAGCCAAGTCCCGCCGCCGCAAGCACAGCACCTATATTTTCGCATGCCTGCCTTGTCTGGACGGAAACGTGGTCTCCCGCCATCAATCCTGTCGAGGGATCCAGGCCAAGCTGTCCCGATAAAAACAGAAATTCTCCACACTCTATCGCCTGCGAATACGGTCCAACCGCGGCCGGCGCTTGTTCAGAACAAATCTTTTTCATATACATTCTCCTTTGTAATTCTAATAAAATTTAATAAAAAGGTACCCCGCCTCGTTACAACAAAAATAAATTTATTTTGACCGAATGTGCTTCGGCTTTTCCAAAGCCGACATGATTTCAGTATACGTCACATGAAAAACAGGAGAAAGGAATCCTCCCCCAATGCGTATCAAAAGAACAGAACATGCAAAAATTTTGAAATCACAGAAGAAAACACATCACCTCTCCGGTATGTGTTTTTCAAAACGATCCGTTAATCACACACACTCTGTCATTGCCACCAAAATCCTGAAAAATTTCACAAGGAAGCCCCTTTTCGGCACAAAGCGATTCCATCGCTGTCCGCTGATCATATCCGATTTCGAAGACAATGGCTCCTCCATGCTTCACATGCGAAGGACACACCTCAAGCAGCCGCCGGTAGAACCTCAGCCCGTCAGGACCGCCATCGAGCGCCGTCACCGGCTCCGCCCGTACCTCGGGCGCAAGTGTCGGAATCCTTGATGAGACAATATACGGAGGATTGGACACGATCACATCATACTGTCCGCTTCCCTCCATAAAATCCGCAGCAAATATATCGCTGCAAACAGAGGAAAAACGCGATGACAATCCAAGTGCCATAGCGTTTTTTTCAGCAACGGAAAGCGCCGCCTCGGAAATATCATAACCAACAGCTTTGGTATCTTTCGTTCCGGCAAGAACTGCAAGCGCAATACAGCCGCTTCCCGTCCCGATATCAGCCATTTTCCCGCCGGGGGGCAGGAAATGCTTCACCTGTTCACATACCACTTCGGTGTCCGCCTGAGGAATAAGACAGTCCGGCGTCACATGAAAAGGCAGTCCACAGAACCATGCTTCCCCAAGAATATACTCAAGCGGTTCATGAAGACTCCGGCGCCGCAAAATCTCTTTTATCCGCAAAACTACCGCCGATGCGAGAGGACGCGTCTCCCCCATACAAATCGCAAAATTTTCGGAATGACAACCTGTCACATATTCCAAAATCTGTCTTGCCTCATAATCGGAAAATTCACCGCACACAGGGGCCAGAGTCTCCCTCAAATAGCGGTACATTTCTTTGAAGTTCATATGATGTCAGTTTCCTCCGGAGACGACTTTTCCCCGTTCTCTGCGGTATCAGAATGCATGTCTTCGTTCTTTTTCTCTGTAGTTTCCTCTGTCTGCGAAGATTCTGACAGTTCTTCCTCTTCAGGCGGGAATTCATCAGGCATAGCTGACTTTAGAGAAGCGATAGCCACCTCCATCTGACCGTCATCCGGCTCGCGAGTGGTAATACGCTGCATCCAAAGCCCCGGAGCGGAAAGAATTCTCACTGCCAAATTGTCATGTTTGCCCGCATACATCAAAAATTCAAAGCCGATGCCGACGGTAAGCGGCAAAAGCAAAAGCTTGCATGCGGTTCTTAAGAATGCGTTTTCAAACGGAATCAAAAATCCAAGTACAATACCGATAAACAACATAACAAACATGAAGCTTGTTCCGCATCGCGGATGAAAACGCCTTTGTTTTTTGACATTTTCAACCGTCAATTTCTCTCCGCTTTCGTAGCAGAAAATGGATTTATGTTCGGCACCGTGATACTCAAAAGTTCTTCGGATATCCGGCATCAAAGAAATCAAAACCATGTAACCGACAAATATGAGAATTTTCAGCACGCCCTCAATAACACTTTTCCAGACGCCGATATCATGACCGACAGCTCCCGCAATCAAGCTTCCGATCCATGACGGAAGAAAAATAAACAGGGCAACAGCAAGAACAACGCCGATCACCATGGCAACCGGCATCAGAACGTCAAGCGCGGATTTCCCGAATTTTTTCTTCAGCCATTTTTCAAATTTTCCTTCTTCCTCCTCAATACCGAGCATATTTGCCGCGTCATTCAGCGTAGAAAAGGACATGATCATAGATTCAATAAAAGCGACAACACCCCGTATGATTGGGAAGTTAAGAATTTTATGCTTCTGTCTTGCGGAAACAAATTTTGAATTTTTGGTCTGAATGCTGCCGTCCGCCGAACGGACAGATACCGAAATACGGTCTGCACTGCGCATCATGACACCTTCAATGACCGCCTGCCCTCCGACCTTTCCCAGTCTCGGATTCTTCTCCTTGCAAGCCTTTTTCATCAACAAAACCTTTCTCTGTTTATGATTTATGACAATAGGACGTTACATACCGGAAAGTATTCTCGTCCGATGTTATGATTCCTTACAGTCCGCGCGGGAAACACCCTATTTCCCCTGCAAACTTTTTTTATTATATCACAATATTATGAACAATCCGTTTCTTTTCCAAAAATAAAAACCGCCATACGACGGTTTTCAGTGCATATTTACGCCAAAAGATAAGATACAACTACGACAACCACAAAAACAATCGAAACAATCGTCGTCAGTCTGGAAAGGAATTTTCCTTTTTTTGTGTTTCCACCATTCTTTCCGAGATAGGAATCTGTTCCGCCTGCAATCGCGCCTGAAAGACCGCGTTTTTTCTTGCTCTGAAGCATAATCACGATAATCAAAAACACTGATGCCGCAAGCAAAACCGAACCAAGTATAATCTGAAGGATGCCCATTGGTCAACTCTCCGTTTCCGGCGGATATTTCAGTTTCTGCATCTCCGCCAATTTTCTGATGCGAAACCCTTAATATAACTTTTCGATAAGTATAAAGTATTGTACCATATAAAAAATAAAATTGCAAGTATTTTTTTGAATTTCTCTTTGGTCTGTCAAAAATAAATGTCTCTTTTCAAACAAAATCTATAAAATTTCAGAAGTGTTTCCGCATTATTTTCTGTTACCCTGTTCATCAAATGTTTTTTTCAAAGCCGATTCCACAGCAAAAACGGATCCGATCACAGCAGCCAATTGAATCCCCACAATAACAAGTCCGTAAATTCCCACAAATGAAACCGATTTTCCGAAGGCAGGAAGCATCGCGATAGCCGTGACAGGGATTCCGACAGCTCCGATTGTTTTCCAAAGCTGTCCGCAAGCATGATGGGCAAATTCCCATGTATCCCGATTTTTCATGGACCTCTCTGTCCGGTATCCAAACCAAGGATTGATATTTCGGGGAGCTTTCTTAACGAAACGTATGCCAAAGACAAGCATAACGGTCGGAAGTAAAAGCGTCATGATCAACATATAAGCCCAAAACCCTATCATACAGAATCCTCTTTCCCGGAAAAATACTTGTCAAAGAGAAATCTCTATACCGCTTTTTCCCTTTCGGCGAAATGATACAGAAAAATTCTGTCTCGCCTGTAGATGGTAAACGGACAGAATTTTTCTGTATTCTCATGCGAAAAAAGAATAAAATACTTAGAAAATATCGGATATCATGACTGAAAATCCACTCTTAAGAAGTTGTCAGCCCCAATGTCGGTCGTGTCTTAAGGCTGAATATATCCTTTTTGGATTCCCTCTTCAATCATATGACAAGCGATATCCCATAAAGCAGGGATGCCTTCTTTCAGAGGAGAAATTCTACGATAAACCGCCTCGGCATCCACCTTGCCCATTTTCCACGTATGACCTTCGTTCAGATGATTGGACAGCAGCGGCTGAAGCCGGTCAAGTGCCGCGGCAAAGGAAGCGTCTGCCGTCTTTCCCTCATCAAACTCCTCCCAAAGCGCACGCAGCTCGCCGCCTTCCGGAATCATCGCAAAAATTTTGTCAGCAGCCGCCCCCTCGCGCTGTTCTTTATCGAGATTTGCTTCTTTGTCGTAGGCAAAGGTATCACCCGCATAAATTTCGACGAGGTCATGCACAAGCGTCATCTTCAGCACGCGCTCCAAACGAACGGGACGTGCCGCATACCGCGCAAAAGCGATTGCCATCATGGCAAGATGCCAGGAATGTTCCGCATCATTTTCATAATGGGAACCGTCAAAAGTAAGAGAACGGCGCAGAATGCTTTTCATCTTATCGATTTCAATGACAAAAGACAGCGCGTTTTTCAGCTCTTCTTCCAAAGGGAAATCACACTCCCGAATAAGCGGCGAATCCGCCGTCCACCGGCACTACAACGCCGTTGACAAAGCCGGAAGAAGCATTGTCGCAAAGCCAAAGCAGCGTACCGGTCAAATCCTCCGGCGTACCGAATTTGCCCATCGGTGTATGTGTAATGATTTTTTCCGCGCGGGCAGTATAGGAACCGTCCGGATTTAATAGCAAGGAAGTGTTTTGATTGGTAATAAAGAAGCCGGGTGCAATCGCGTTGACGCGTATACCGACTTTAGCAAAATGCACGGCAAGCCACTGCGTAAAATTGGAAACTGCCGCTTTTGCGCCCGAATAAGCGGGAATTCTTGTTAAAGGACGAAAACTGTTCATACTGGAAATATTGATGATTGTGGAACCGGGTTTTTTCGCCATATCAAGTGCAAACACCTGCGTCGGAATCAATGTCCCCAGGAAATTCAGATTGAATACGAATTCTACTCCGGCAGGATCCAAATCGAAAAAGGTTTTGACGCCTTCAACCGTACCGGTCAAATCCTCCGGCTCAAGATAATCCTTGGTTGTCGTGCCGCGCGGATTGTTGCCGCCTGCTCCGTTAATCAGGATATCACACGTGCCGAGCTTCTCCGTAATTTCTTTTTTTGCCGCTTCCAGGGAATCTCTTTCCAACACGTTGGCGGAAACACCAATGGCAGTACCTCCCTCGGCACGAATTTCCTCCGCTACTTTCTCCGCGGCATCCAATCTAAGATCACACACGGCAACCTTTGCGCCACACGCCGCAAGTGTTTTGGCAAAGCCAGAGCAAAGAACGCCGCCTCCGCCTGTTACAACCGCCACCTGATTTGAAAGATCAATCTGAAAAGGAAGTTTCATACTTTACCACCCCTTTCCGCATCAAGCGGAAAGTCCTTTCTGTTTTTTATATTTTCTGTTAAAGTGATTGGATAATATCATACAGCTTATCGGTATCATCCGCAATATAAGCGGCACCGCCCTTTGCAAGCGTCTCAGAATCCCGATAGCCCCAAGATACGCCAACCGGAATCATCCCAGCGTTAACCGCCGTTATCATATCGAAATCGGAATCTCCGATGAACACCGTCTCATCCGGTTTCACACTGAATTCCTTTGCAATCAGGAAAGCACGCGCAGGGTTTGGCTTCACAGGGATCCCGTCAACAGTTCCCCACGCCGAATCGAACATTCCGGGAAATAAAGCCTCCGTCATTTCCTTGACATGGCCGTCATCTTTATTGGACATCACGGCAAGTCGGATTCCGTCTGATTTTAATTTTGTGAGCAAGTTGGGAATCCCGGCGTAGGGTGCCGTCCGGTCTAGATGATAAACCGCATATGCCGCAAAATAAGCATCCATCGCTTCCTGCATGCGTGACTCATCAAAATCATCCGGCAAACACAGCCGTACATACTTCGGTGTCGCGTTATTGACGGCGCGCAGCACATCGGTCTCCGTGATTGGCGCATATCCGAAATGTGCGCGCATCTGGTTTAGCGAAGTAACAAGATCAGGCATCGTATTGGCAAGCGTTCCGTCAAAGTCAAAAATTGCCGCTTTTATCATGACTGAAAATCCTTTGTCTCAATAAAAATATTTCCATAATATTGTAACAAAAAAGAGAGGGTTTGTCCATAGATATTGAAAAAATAAATTCATGTTGTTCTTAAAAATTTTCCTACCCATATCTTTTTGATAAAAAATTGACTTTCCCCTTGAATTATGCTATAGTTGAGATGTTCATCCGAACTTTTTGCGGATATTTGATTTTTTGAAAATCCGCCTGCAATGCCAAAATCACAACGGAGGCCTCCCATGCCCTATTCCAAGACTTATTTTACGGATTTTTCCTCTCTTATCGATAACACCATCATTCAAAAAAGGCTCTGCGAAATTCCAGCGGAACGAAAAGAACGTGTCGAAACAGCAAAAAGAATAGAAACCAAAGCGTCTTTGCTCGCCGCGGGACTGCTGCTGAATACTGTGATGAAAAAAGAATTCGGACTTACCGATTTTGCAATAAAAACAGGAGAGCATGGAAAGCCCTATCTTATCGGACAAAAGGATATCCATTTCAACCTTTCTCACAGTGCAACGGTCGCTGTATGCACGGTTTCCGATACAGAGGTCGGTGTGGATATCGAAAAAATTGACGCGCCTCACGATATGATGGGAATTGCAAACCGTTTCTTTTCCCTTCTTGAATGTAATGCTATTCTGATGTCACCGAATCCCAAAGAAGCGTTCTGCCGGCTTTGGACGCTGCGGGAAAGCTATGTCAAAATGCGAGGGACGGGCTTTGATATCGGACTCTCTTCTCTTCGCTGCGATTTTCACCGCGGCGTATGTACCATATATGAAAAGGAAATTCCACAGCACGACGCATGTTTCCGCGAGCTGAAAACCATACATGGATACCGCGGTGCGGTGTGTACCCAAGGAGAATGCTCCGAGGAGATTTGCCGCATCGAAATCTGACAGAAAATTCTCCAGGCAATAAAGTGCGGCAAAACTGACCTATCGGCATCTCGAAGCATACTGCGAATAGAGAACGAAAAAATTGATCGGAAATCATCCGTGGGAATTCCACATCATGGCAAATCACTGAATAAGAAGACGGGCATTTCGCGTCTTGTCTGAAGAAAATAGATCAACCGTTTTTGTCTAAACGATTTTCTTCAGCCAGCGCGTTTTCCGCCCGTCTTTTTTCTTATATAAATAACATTATTGTCGAGTTACGGCCGTTTTATCCTCTTCCTTTTCCGTCATATCCGTCACGGACACCTCCGGTATTTCCGGAACATGCGGCGCCGGGCAGACAACTGTCTTTTCCTCTTTATCCGTCCGCTTTCGGATGGCTCCGGATCTTATCAGAGCAAATTTTGCGGACACCGGACCAATCAGTTCATACAGGACAGAGGAAGCAAGCACGATTGTCATCAGCAGATTTCCGATATCCTCTGGCAAAATTCTTTCTGCAAGATAAGCAAGACCAATGGCAACACCCGCCTGGGGAATCAGCGCGATTCCGAGATAATTTCGAACGGTTTTTTCAGACTTTACGGCAAGGCAGCCAAGATAAGCACCAATATATTTGCCGATAATCCGAACAAGGAAATAGACAACGCCGACAATTCCGAAAGCGGAAAGCGCACCGACATCAAGGTTCATTCCGGACATCACAAAGAACACGGACATAACAGGCGGCGTAAAATGGTTGATTTGACGATACAGTTCATCATCCTTTGTTTTATTCATGTATACTGCTCCGAATATCATACAGGAAAGCAGCGGCGATATATCAAAAATCGAACACAAGCCGGAAAGTCCGAGCAGCATGGCAATCGCCAGAATCAAGCGGTTGTCTGTGCTCCGTTTCGGGCCGAGAAGCCGCGACAGGATCCACGCAAAGATAACGCCGAGGATCATAGCGCCGATATTATAGGCAATCGGCAGCAGCACGTCTGAGATCGAAACACTGCCGTCACGCGAAGCATTAACGACAGCAGCCGCGACACTGAAAACCAGCAGGCAAACAACATCATCCAGCGCTACCACCTGTAAAAGCACACTGACAAACTTCCCCCTCGCATGATACTGATTGATTGTCATCAGCGTACTGGCAGGGGCTGTCGCCGTTGCAATCGCACCGAGAAGCAAGGCCAGTGCGAAATCCAGCCGAAAAACAAAATACATGGTTACAGTAACCAAAATACCAGCTAAGAGCGCTTCCGAAAGCGTAATCAAAATAACGGAGCCGCCGGTTTCTTTCAGGGTTTCCTTTTTAAAAAAGCGACCGATTCCAAAAGCAATAAACGCAAGCGCGATATCGCTGACAAATCCCATACCGTCTAGGATGCTCTGTGGCACAAGATTCAAAAGATGCGGGCCGATTAAAATACCCGCAATGATATAACCGCTGACATTCGGCAATTTAAGCAGCTTTGTCAGCCTTGTAACAAGAAATCCGGACAGCAGAATAACAGCTAAGGTAAGCAGAATCGCTGTGCCGGAGGAAAAATGTTCAAGAATACAAGTTAACATGATACCCCCCATTCCGCCGCAGACAGCGGCGCATGAGCACCTCGCCGCCCGCAGACGGCGTTAAACGATATAAAAACAGCCGCAGCGGAAGCAGGACTCCCGCTGCGTACATTTACACCGGATTCCATAGGCCAATGATGTCAGAAAAATTCCGAGAAGTTCCGGCAAAGTTCGTTTTTCTCTTGCTTTTGCTCTGATAGTATGATATACTGTTTTACGCATAAATGCAAATTATAAATTGTTTGATGATAATAAATTTTTAGAATGGTTGTGAGAATATGCTGGATATTAAGCTTCAAACACTTCTGGTTGTATACGAAAAAAAGAATTTCACAAGGGCAGCGGAAGTTCTCTCACTTACACAGCCCGCCGTAAGCCATCACATTGCTCTTTTGGAACAGGAGCTCGGAATCAAAATTTTTCACCGGAGCAAAAGCGAGCTGAAACTGACGCCCGAAGGAGAAATTGTCATCAAATACGCAAAACGGATTCAAGCACTTTATGAGAAAATGCGGCAGGCAATCTCCGACGAAGAAAAGCATATGACAAAAATTAAAGTGGGAATCACCCATACCGCGGAGAGCAGCGTTATCGCCGAGGTTCTTGCAAAATATGGGAACACAAGCGCCGGCATAAGCATAACAATTATCACGGATACCATAAATAATCTTTATGATATGCTGTCAAACTTTGAGATTGATCTCGCTATTGTGGAAGGAAATATCAACGACCCCGGAATCTGCGCTCAGCTTCTGGATACCGACTATCTGGTCTGTGTGGTTTCCAATAACAACCCGCTCGCGAAAAAAAGCATTCTGACATTAAAAGACATCAAAAAAGAAAAAATGATTCTGCGCCTGCCAAGCTCCGGTACGCGTAATCTGTTTATTTCTCACCTTGAAAGCCTCGGAATGTCTATTGATGATTTCAACGTCGTACTGGAAGTAGACAACATTGCGACCATCAAGGATTTGATTCGGAAGGATATGGGCATCTCTATTCTTGCCCATAGCGCCTGCCTTGACGAATTAAAAAAAGGAAAAATTACCGCTTTGCCGATTGAAAATCTCAGCATGATCCGTGGTATCAACATCCTATATCACAAGGATTTCGGTCATAATGAAATTTTACAGGCAATCACAAAAATATATAATGAAACGGCTAAAATTTAGCGGAGAATTTTTCCTAATTCTTCAAAACATTCAAACAACAATTCCTTATTTTGTTCTGAGTTTATATAAATTGTAAAATTTTTGTATACTATTATTTCAATTTTTTTACAAACATCTTTTTGATATCTAATTGACATTTTTTTACAAACAGGTTATAATGCTATTGTCGATTTCATGATAGTCCAAAAGCACAAATCGGGAGAATATCATCGGTAACAGTGATATTCTCCCGATTTGCGTTCATGCCGGAAGATCTTATCTCACAAAAAAGTGCTGAATCCCAAATCATACCGGATTCAGCACTATACTTTGGTGGGAACAGCAGGGATCGAACCTGTGACCTCACGGATGTGAACCGTGCGCTCTGACCAGCTGAGCTATGCTCCCTCACAAGTTTACGCGTGTGGTGCGGGCGACAGGACTTGAACCTGCACGGTCACCCACTGGTTCCTAAGACCAGCGCGTCTGCCATTCCGCCACGCCCGCGCATTTACTTTTTTATTATATCACAAGAAAATCCCTCTGTCAATGAGAAAATCATGTGTTTTTCAGGTTTTCTTCTCATAAAAAACAAATTTGACTTTTTATTCTAAAAGCATCTCCATACCCGAAAGGATATTCTCTTTCTATGATTTTCTCCATAAGAACGGCAGAGCGCTGCGCAACGCGCTCTGCCGCTTTTCTTTCGTTTCCGATAATAGATTTTGTCAGCATTTAAGCGCCGACGTCTTTGGAACATTGAATATCCGCAGCTGTCACCGTGTTTCTCAAAAGCATAGTAATGGTCATCGGTCCGACACCGCCCGGGACCGGCGTAAGATAGCCGGCCACACGAGAAACGCCGGCAAAATCCACATCGCCCGCTAATTTTCCATCCGGAGTACGGTTCATACCGACATCAATCACGACAGCACCAGGTTTTACCATATCCTCCGTGATAAAGTTGGCCTTTCCGATTGCCACAACCAAAATATCCGCCTCTCGACAAATCTCTCCAAGATTTTTTGTCCGCGAATGACAGATTGTTACCGTGGCATTGGCATGCAAAAGCAGCATTGCCTGCGGCTTGCCGACAATATTGCTTCTGCCTACAACCACCACTCGTTTTCCCTCTGTCTCAATTCCAGTTCTTTTCAAAAGTTCCATTACACCGGCAGGCGTACACGGAAGAAAGCGGTAATTTCCGATCATGATTTTTCCGACATTCACCTCGCTGAAGGCATCCACGTCCTTATCCGGTGAAATTGCTGCAATCACGGCGCTTTCGTTGATATGTCTCGGCAACGGAAGCTGTACAAGAATTCCGTGAATATCCTTTCTTTCGTTCAATACCGAGATGCGTTCGAGCAATTCCCTCTCGCTCGTCTGCTCCGGCAGCGCAATAATTTCGGAATAAATGCCGACTTCCCCGCACGCACGTCCCTTGTTGCGCACATATATCTGAGATGCCGGATCCTCCCCTACAATAATGACCGCAAGTCCCGGCGTGACGCCTCTCTCTTTCATCGCTTTTACATCCCGCGCAATTTCTTCACGGATTTCCGCGGAAATTTTTTTCCCGTCAATGATTTGTGCCATCGTCCGTTTTCTCCTCATTTTCCGGCGTTTGCGGAAGATTTTCTTCCACATCTGCCTGTTCTTTTTCTACAGAAGAGACGGTATCCCCTTCCGTTTCATTCACGCTGCCTTCTGTCGGCGTTTTTTCCGTATCGAATCCGGCATTTCCGGAATTTTCCAATATACTTTCCATCATATCCGCCTTTTCCGCTCCTGAACTCCTTGGCTTTCTGTGCAAAATACCAAGCAGCAACGGAATGGTTACGACCTCTTGGTATTCAATGCAGCCGTCGTCAGACAGTTTTTTATATTTTGCACGCAATATAAAAAACAACGGTATAGCAGCAAAAAACAAAAGGAACGAAAGCAGTGACGATACACGGACACTGCCAATCATCAGCGAGTCTGTACGGAGCAGCTCAATAAAGCCCCTTCCAAGACCATACCATGCAAAATACCACAAAGTAACCTCTCCATGATATTTACGTTTTTGATAGAATACATTAATCAGAATAAATCCGATAAGATTCCAAAGCGATTCGTACAAAAACGTAGGATGCACGTAGATCATCTGATAGTTTGTATGCGAATTGCAAAGTCCCATTCTCCAAGGAAGCGTGGTTTCGGAACCAAATGCCTCACCATTACAGAAATTTCCCCATCTGCCAATCAGCTGCCCCAACATCACGCCGGGTACAATCATATCGGCAAGCTTGAAAAACCCGATTTTTTTGTGCTTGGAAATAAAATAAACCGCAATCGCACCGCCGATAATACCGCCGTAAATGGCAAGTCCGCCGTTCCAAATCGCAATGATATTATAGAGAGTTCCCCCAAGGTTTTCCCAGAAAGTGCCGCCCGTCTCGACAAAGCCTCCGAAAAAAATGATAAAATACAGCCTTGCGCCTACAATGGCGGAAACGACTGTTATCAGCGTAATATCGAGGATATCATCGAAGGAAATCCCCGCGCGTCTTGCCCGATATGCAAAATAAGCAAATCCGGCAAAAATCCCAAGGCATATGATAATGCCATACCACATGACCGTAACCGGGAAATCTCCGATGTGAAACGACAGCGCCACCCCGTTGACTGTAAATTCTCCAATTCCGAGTCCCGGAAATGAGATCGTTGATATATTTCCCATTGAATCGTCTCCTTTTTCGTGTTATCCTTCACCGCGCAAGCAGAATTGCCGCATGAAAATTCTCCTCTTTCTGACAACGCTTACGCACTGCTTTTTTATTTTCCGATAGGATTGATCACACTCATCGCGTAATATTCCTCACGGAAAAGCTTTCCGAACAAATCCGATACATCTTCAAACGTTACAGCCCTCAGCGCTTCTCCGTAATCAAACGGGTCACAGTCATCGTGAATCATATACGTAAAAGACTGTGCAAGCTTCGTGGAATCAAACATCCGAATATAAGACGCATAGGACGCCCGTTGAATTCTGGTAAAATCCTCACGGGACAATCCGCTTTTCCGATTTTCTTCAAGATAGGAAAGGAATTTGCCGTAAACTGCCTCCGGATCATCCGTCTCTCCCTCCAAAAGAATTTTAGAACTGTCATGCCCATGGTCATAGCCAGCATCAAAGCCGTTGACAAGCCCGCTCTCATACACGTCGATGGCAAACGGAGAAGTAGAACCGAACAGCATATCGGTGAGCATTCCCATCGCGGCCTTTTTCTTCATTCTCACATGGCTGTCAGAGGATATGTCCATATCCTTGACGCCGATTAAGAACATCGGCTTTGCGACCTCAAATTTTGCCTCGGCGCGCCTGCGGTACACTTCTGGTTTTTCCGAATGATAATGCCGTACAATGGTTTTCTGTTCGCGTTCCGGCAAAATCCTGTCCACGACGTCCAGCACCATGTCCATATCCGCGCGTCCGGATACGCAAAGCGTCATATTTGAGAAATTATAAAACGTATAATAGCAGTCATAGAGCAATTCCGGCGTGATTTTCGCAATGGATTCTACCGTACCTGCCACATTGATGCGCGTCTGATGCTTCTCATAAAGCGCTTCAAGCAGGTTATAATAAATAGCGGAATCAGGATGATCCTCATACATCCGGATTTCCTGTCCGATAATACCGCGTTCCTTTTCCACATTCTCAGGCGTAAAATAGGGCTTGGATACGTAATCAAGGAGAATCTCCAGATTTTCCTTCAGATGATCCGTACAGGAAAAAAGATAAGATGTCATCGTACCGGACGTGAACGCATTGGCGTTCGCTCCGTATTTGGCAAAACGGGAAAAGGTATCGACTCCGTCCTCGTTTTCAAACATTTTATGCTCGAGATAATGTGCGATTCCGTCAGGCACCTCGTGAAATTCTTTTTCTCCCGCTAACTTGAAGCAGTTATCAATCGCGCCGTATTTGGTGGAAAACATGGCAAAACTGGTTTTAAAATCTTTGGGAATCACATAGATATCAAGACCGCTTCGATGTTTCATATAAAAATACTTTTCACCGAAATCCGTCGTTCTTTCCGTTACGCCTGCATATTTCATTTTGTACTCTCCTCCTTTCCGCAAAGGAAATAATAGGTGTCAAGCTGAATATCACGCGCCATGCGAACGATTTGTTCCTTTGTCACAGCGCGGAACCGTTCGATCTTTTCTTCAGGCGTTATCATCTCTTCGTTCATCACACAGGAAAAATACCAATTCATAATCGAGCCGGTGCTGTCACCTACACGTTCTGCAGAATCGATCAGAGCAAGTTTCGCATCCGAAATTTCATCTTCCGTAAGAATACCGTTTTTGATATTGTCCAATTGAAGAAGAATTTCATCCGCCGCTTTTTTCTCATTGGCAAACTCAATGCCGGAGCTGACCGTCATATATCCCTTCTGACCGTTTTCGGCCGAGGAACAGTAATAACAAAGGCTAAGCTTTTCCCGCACGTTGAGAAACAGTTTGCTTGTAACACCGGCGCCGTATATGGTATTAAGGACCTGCATTACATGATAATCCCCATCCGAAATGGAATGCCCTGTGAAGAAACCGAGAACAAGCTTGCCCTGTGTCACATTCTGATGCTCATAGACCGTTTTGACCGTCTTCTTTGCCGATTTCATAACATTCGTTTTCAAAGAATACGGCTCGGTACGGGAAATTTCCGAAAACATCTTGGTAAAGCGCTCCTCCAGGGCATTGAAATCCATATTTCCAACCGCAAAAATTTCAATCCTCGCCCGGGAAAGTATTTCTTTATATTGCTCCCATAGGCATGTAGGGCATACCGAAGAAACATCTTCGACGGTTCCAAGCTCCGAAACACTGAATGCCTCACCCGCAAACATTTCCTCTGTGAGACGCATCATGGCGTACCGACGCTTGTCATTGACCTGCGCGCGGATATCATCAATAAGCTTTTTCTTTTCGCTCTCCACATAATCCGGATAAAATACACCGTTCTCCGTTACGGGATGAAACAGGAGCTCTTCAAGAAGCGATACTGCCCTTTCCGTAATATTCATACCGTCAATGGCATACTGATTATCTAACAGGCTCATACGAAGCTCGAGGATCTGTAAATCGCCTCTTTTATAGACGCTGTCTGATATATTGGTGTCGTAAATAGACTCCTCCTCTTTGCGGATTCTGCCGATATCCGGATACCGCTCGCACCCGCGCAGCAGAACCGGAAACAAAAGCGCGTTTTTTGCAGCCGTCTGCAAGGCAAGCGGAACAACAAAGCGAAGCGAAATTAAACTCGCTTTGAATTTTTCTTCACGAACCGTATTCAAATATATCCCTTTGCCAAGCTCTTTCCGTTCAAAAGACATATGACATCGATCCTTTCCGTTCTCAATTTATAAAAACTCTGCTTTTTTATATTATACCTGTTTTTTTGAAAATTTCAACGCTTTTGGCAAGATTTCCTTGTCTGGACTTCTTCTGTAACGAAATTTCATTTTTTATATATTTTTTATTCCAATTTCCATTTACAAAAAATGATATTTATGATATGATAAGTATAAGAAACCCGAAAGGAGGGATTCTATCATGGAGTATATGCCTCTTGTTTGGCTTGGCGTCATCATCCTTGCCGTCATACTGGAAGTTATCACCTGTGCACTTGTCTCTGTCTGGTTTATTCCGGCTGCGGTCATCTCACTGATTTTATCTTTTTTCCCGATTCCGCTCTGGGTCCAGATTACCGTGTTCCTCGCATGTTCCGCCCTACTCATCATCTTTATAAAGGGCATCTTTAAAAAAACACTTGGGCTGTCGTCTGTTGCAACCAACGCGGACGCTGTCATCGGCGAAGAAGCCGTCGTTACGGAAGCCATTGATAATATCAAGGGCTGCGGTCAAGTAAAGGTAAAAGGACAAATCTGGTCTGCCCGCGCTTATGATCAGGAAATAAAATATGAAAAAGGAGAAATTCTGAACGTAGTCGCTATCGAGGGTGTCAAGCTGATCTGCAAAAAATAAATTTCCATATTTTATAATTTACATATTTTTATTTGAGAAAGAGGTGCAATTATATGGAATGGATTATCATCAGTATTGTGGTCGTTGTATTTTTAATCGTTCTCATTGCAAACATCAAAATCGTTCCGCAGGCACGCGCTTACGTTGTAGAACGGCTTGGAACCTACCACGCAACATGGAACACAGGTCTGCATTGGAAAATTCCGTTCGTTGAGAGAGTAGCAAAGAAAATTTCTCTGATGGAGCAGGTCGCGGATTTTCAGCCGCAGGCCGTTATCACGAAAGATAATGTTAAAATGCAGATTGACACCGTCGTCTTTTTCCAGATCACGGACTGTAAGCTCTTTACCTACGGTGTAGAAGCGCCGATCGCCGCAATCGAGAATCTGACAGCAACAACGCTTCGAAATATTATCGGTGAGCTTGAACTTGACAGCACCCTGACCTCGCGCGATATCATCAATACCAAAATGAGAGCCATCTTGGATGAAGCAACCGATCCGTGGGGAATTAAGGTCAACCGCGTTGAGCTGAAAAACATCATTCCGCCGCGGGAAATTCAGGACGCGATGGAAAAGCAGATGAAGGCGGAACGTGAACGCCGCGAGCTGATTCTGCGTGCGGAAGGCGAGAAAAATTCCACCATTCTTGTCGCGGAAGGCAAAAAGCAGGCGATGATCCTCGATGCAGAAGCACAGAAGCAAAGACAAATTCTCCTTGCAGAAGCAGAAAGAGAAGCCAGAATCAGACAAGCGGAAGGCGAAGCGGAAGCCATTCTGAAAGTGCAGGAAGCGACTGCCGAGGGTATCAAAAAGATCAACGAAGCAGCGCCGTCCGAAAAAGTCATTGCGATCAAGGGATTGGAAGCCTTTGAAAAGGCTGCCGACGGAAAGGCAACCAAAATCATCATTCCGAGTGAAATCCAATCGCTCGCAGGTCTTGCCGCAAGTCTCAAAGCGCTTTTGTCCGATGAAAAAGACGCCGAAAAATAAACTTAATTCTATAAAAAGAGCCGCCCAGCAGGGCGGCTCTTGATTTTTTCCTCGGATATTTCGGTTGCAGAAACGACCTCGTCCGGAAAATCTGAGAATGGTGCAGGCTCTTTCTCCATCTCTTTTTGTCTTGGTCAAGAAAAAACGACGGTGAGAATTCCCTGTTTGCCTCAAATATCTCTTTCCACCGAATCTCCGCAAGGCTGCAAACCGTCTCTGTCAGAGGATCCCCAAATCATCGCATGACAGATTTTTTCACAGTTACGGGCAAGACTTCCTTCTACTGCAAGTTTCTCACATTGCACGTTAACAGTGTTCAGTGCGGGAGCTATATTCGGTCATCCGGACGGACGCCCGGGGCATATCACACCAGTTCACGGCCGATTGCCGCATCATGTTACCTTACGGAAACAAGCCGTCCGGTCGGAGAAATCGCCGACCTTCTCGGTGATGGCGGCCAAAGCTTTTTCCCGGCTGCTTTCAAAAAACGGTATGGCGTTTATCCTCTTGCTTATCGTGCCCAAACTGCGTTTTAACAAAAGTACCGACGTATCGAAAACATAAAATTATTTTACCGGAATAATGATTTATTCATATAATTTAATATTCTGTAAACAAACAAAAACCCGCTTGACAGAGCGAGTTTTTCTTTTTATACTAATAGTTAGTTTTCTAACTAATTATATCGGAGGTTATTTATGGCACATCAAGAAGCCGCAAGACGAAAATGCTTCGGCGATCCCAAGCCCAGTATGTTAATCAATGAAATTTCCAAGCTTTTTCACAATAAAATGAGAGAAAAATCCGAAGAACTCGGTTTCAAAAACGGCTATCGGCAAATTTTAATGTTTCTCTCCCACGGCGACGGTGTAACGCAACTTGCGATTGCGGAAGCTACACATCTCAAAGCCCCAACCGTCAGTGTCACACTCAAAAAAATGGAAGCAGAAGGGCTAATTCGTCGGGAAACCGATGCTTCCGATATGCGTCAAACCCATGTATATCTTCTCGACAAGGGACGCGATTTGGATTTGAAACATCGCGAAACTATTATGGAATTTGAAAAAGTCATGCTCCAAAATATCAGCAAAGCCGATGAACAAATCCTTCTTGAATACTTAAAAAAAATCAGAGACAACATTCTTGCCTCTGAATCTTCTTCGGAAAGGACTCCTCACATCCTATGAGAAAACTCTTTAAGTATATGAAACCATATTGGTATATTGCAATCTTTTCCCCACTGTTTATGATTGCAGAAGTACTGGTAGATCTTTCACTGCCCACCATCATGTCCGATATTGTAAATCAAAGCATTTACGCAGGCTCCGTATCAGAGGGAATGGGCATCGTTGCGGATTACGGTATCAAAATGATGGTCCTTGTTGTGATTGGCGGCATTACGGGCGTCGGTGCAGCAGGCTTTGCCTCCGCAGCGTCTCAAAATTTCGGGAATGACCTGCGCCGCGACGCATTTTCGCATGTCATGGCGCTTTCACCGGAACAGACGGACCGGTTCACTGTCGGCTCTCTTGTCACAAGAATGACCAACGACGTCACCATGGTACAAAACTTTATGGCGTCGGCGCTACGTACATTTTTTCGTTCACCTATTATGTTTGTCGGCGGCATTGTGATGGCACTCTCGCTGAACATCAGGTTCGGCATTGTCATTGCGGTTTCCCTTCCGATTCAGCTTCTTATCGTTTTCCTCGTTATGCGAAAAATCCGTCCAATGTTTGAAGAGGTACAAGACAGACTGGACGATGTTAACTCCGTTGTTCAGGAAAACATCTCCGGTGCGCGTGTTGTAAAAGCGTATGTCCGTGAAGAACATGAAACCGGCCGTTTTGACAAAGCAAACGGCAATCTGTTTTCTGTCACGCTACGCGTACAATATATTATGGCGCTGCTTTCTCCTCTTATGATGGTCGTTATGAATCTTGCCGTAATTGCCGTGATTCTCGTCGGCGGCATAGAAGTCAGCCATGGCGCCATCGAAGTAGGCGAAATCATGGCTGTCATTCAATATATCATGCAGATTTTGAACTCCGTTATGATGATATCGATGATGTTTCAAACCATCTCGCGAGCACAGGCATCCGCAAAGCGGATTAACGAAGTACTCGATTGTGTTCCTGTCATTTCAGACGGAACATATAACGGAATCGGCAAAGAGGAAAAACGCGGTCACGTTGAATTCCGGAATGTTTCGTTCCGTTACCCGGATACCGCTGGGGAACCGGTGCTGCATGACATCAATCTCGACATCCGCTCCGGAGAAAATCTCGCCATTCTCGGCGCGACCGGCTCCGGGAAATCAACGCTTGTCAGTCTGATTCCGCGTTTTTATAATCCATCCGAAGGAGAAATTTTCATCGACGGGGTCAATGTAAAGGATTACACGTTGGACGCTCTTCGCTCAAAAATTTCATTTGTTCTTCAAAAGAGTGAGCTTTTCTCCGGAACCGTTGCGGAAAATCTGAGATGGGGCGACGAAAACGCCGATAACGAAGAGCTTCGGGAGGCGGCGAAAATTGCTCAGGCGGATGAATTCATCACCGGATTTGCCGCAGGATATGAGACGGTCGTTGCCGAAAAAGGCGCTTCCCTTTCCGGCGGACAAAAACAACGTCTCGCCATTGCACGCGCACTTCTCAAAAAGCCGGATGTTCTCATCTTCGATGACAGTATGTCCGCACTGGATCTTGCGACAAGCGCAAAGCTCCAGAACGCACTGCGTAGACAAAAAGGGTCGCTTACTGTCATTACCATTGCCCAGCGCGTCGCTTCCGTCATGAACGCCGACCGGATTCTTGTGCTGGACGGCGGCACCATTGCCGCTGAGGGCAATCACGAAACACTTATGAAAACCAGTGAAATCTACCGGGACATTTATGACTCTCAGCTGAAACGGGGTGAAGAAATTGAATAATACGCCCAAAAAAGAAGCACGGAACAATGAACCGATTATCATCGGCCCCGGCGGAAGACGCGGGGGAGGTCCCCGCGGTCCCATGATTGCGGAAAAGCCTAAAAATTTCAGAAAAACCGTTTCCAAATTGCTTGGTTATATCGGAAAAAACAGAATTCTGCTTGTGATTATGATTGTCTGCGTCATTGCGTCTGCCGCAGTCACGCTCATCGCCCCAACCATGCAGACCGCAGCGCTGGACTATTTAACCATTGATTCCATGGGTGGAAAAATGACGATTTCAGACGGCAAATTTGTCATCGATTTTGATTCTATGGCAAGGATTCTCGTCATTCTCGCCGTTTTGTTCGCCGCCTCTTCCCTTTT
The DNA here is from genome assembly GCA_900542425.1 of uncultured Eubacteriales bacterium. GTDB lineage: Bacteria > Bacillota > Clostridia > Oscillospirales > CAG-272 > QALR01. The sequence continues at coordinate 131,211 of UQNQ01000001.1, read as the reverse complement.
TTCCTATATTCAGGCAAGACTTGCCGCGAAATTATCCCAGGGAACCGTCAAGGTCATGCGTGCCGATCTGTTCCGGAAAATCGAAAAGTTATCCATCGGATATACAGACAATCATCCGCACGGCGATATCATGAGCCGCATGACCAACGATATCGAGAATATCTCCAATACCATTTCCCAATCGATTACCTCTCTCATCTCCAGCGTTATCACCATCCTAGGTGCTCTCTGCATCATGCTTTATTACAGCTGGGAAATGACCCTTATCAGCATGATTACCATTCCGCTGACACTTCTTGTCACAACCTTCCTCACGAAGCGCGTCAGACGGTATTTTGCAGCGCAGCAGCGGCTGCTCGGTGAACTCAACGCCGAAGTGGAAGAAAGCGTGATGGGATATCGTACCATTATCGCCTTCTCCAGAGAAGAAAAAATAAAAGAAGAATTTAATCAGACCAGTTCCGCTCTCAAAAAAACAGGAATCAAAGCCGAGATTTTCGGCGGCGTTATGGGTCCGCTGATGAATATTATCAACAACATCGGATTTCTTCTTATCGTTGTTGCCGGCGTTATTTTTGCCATCAACGGACGGTTCAGCGTCACTACCGTTTTTCTCTTCATCCAATTCTCAAAGCAATTCACACGCCCGCTCAATGAAGTGGCAAATCAGTATACATCGATTCTCAACGCTGTCACCGGTGCGGAACGGGTATTTGAAATTATGGAGGAAGAGCCGGAAATCGATGAGGGCACCATTTCGCTTGTTCCGGAAAATGTCACCGGACAGCTGTCATTCCGTCATATCCATTTTTCTTATGTACCCGGAGAACCTGTGCTGAAAGATTTTAATCTTGAAGTAAAGCCGGGACAAAAAATCGCAATTGTAGGAAAAACCGGCTCCGGAAAAACAACCATCATCAATCTCCTCACACGGTTCTATGAAACGGATTCGGGAGAAATTCTCATTGACGGCATCAACATCCGGGATATTACAAAAGATTCCCTTCGGAAAAACATTGCCATTGTTTTGCAGGATACCGTCCTTTTTACCGATACCATCGGCGCGAATATCCGCTATGGACGGTTGGATGCTACCGATGAGGAAGTACAGCGTGCCGCTGTCACCGCCAATGCCGATGTCTTTATCAGACGAATGCCGGAAGGATACCATACCGAACTTGCCGAATCCGGAGGCAATATCAGCAACGGACAAAGACAACTGCTTTCCATTGCACGCGCCGTACTTGCCAATCCTAAAATTTTAATCCTTGATGAGGCAACTTCCAGCGTGGATACCCGCACGGAAATGCATATTCAAGAGGCCATGATGCATTTGATGCAAGGACGAACAACGCTGATTATCGCACATAGACTTTCTACCATACGCGATGCGGACTGCATCATCGTCCTTGACAACGGCAAAATATGCGAATCCGGAAATCACGAGACGCTTCTTGCCCAAAAAGGTGTATATTACAATCTTTATATGTCACAGTTTGCCGGTATCGCCACATAAACTGCAAAAATGGCAAAAAGCCCGCGGGAAAGATTTCCCACGGGCTTTTTGCCGTATCCGGACCAGATGTATTCTGTCCGCCGTTTTTACGGCTGCAAAGTTCTATCGACGCAGTTTTCATCAAAAAACTTTTCCTAAAAAATTTTAGAGGATGCATTGACAAATCCTGTCACATCCGTTATAATATCCTCATGATTGTATACAAGAATACAATACAGAGGAGGGGATCCATTTGATTATTAAAAATCCAGCTACCAATCTGCTTGAGCAATCGCAGTATAAATATTCGCTTCAGGACGTGGAGGAACCGAATCTTTACCGGGAGATTTATCCCTATGACGAGATTCCGAAAATTGCCTTCAACCATCGCCGCGTACCTCTTAACACACCTGAACACATCTGGATTACAGACACAACCTTCCGGGACGGACAGCAATCTCGCGCACCGTATACGCCGGAACAAATCGTAACCCTATATAAAATGCTTTCAAGACTTGGCGGAGAAAACGGAATCATCCGTCAAAGCGAATTTTTTGTTTATACCAAAAAAGACCGCGAAGCGGTCGAAAAATGTATGTCGCTCGGACTTCGCTTTCCGGAGATTACCACTTGGATTCGCGCCAAAAAAGAAGATTTTGCTCTTGTTCACAACATCGGCATTAAAGAGACCGGCATTCTTGTCAGCTGCTCGGATTATCATATCTTCAAAAAGCTCGGCATGACACGTGCGCAAGCTCTGGATCACTATCTTTCCGTCGTGAAACAGGCTTTTGACGCGGGAATCCGTCCCCGGTGTCATCTTGAGGATATTACCCGCGCCGATTTTTACGGTTTTGTCGTTCCTTTCGTGAATGAGCTGACGGAGCTTTCCAAAGAATCCGGCATTCCGATTAAAATCCGGATGTGCGACACGATGGGATATGGCGTTCCCTATCCGGGCGTAGCACTGCCCCGCAGCGTTCCCGGCATCGTGTACGGTCTGCACCATTATTCCGACGTTACCTCGGAAATGCTTGAATGGCACGGACACAACGATTTCTACAAGGCAGTCGTCAACGCCGCGGCAGCATGGCTCTACGGCGCATCCGCTGTTAACTGTTCCCTGCTTGGGATCGGAGAGCGGACCGGAAACATTCCGCTTGAGGCAATGGTCATCGAATATGCCTCTCTGCGCGGTACCTTTGATGGTATGGACCCGACGGTCATCACGGAAATCTCGGAATATTACCGAAAAGAAATCGGCTATGATATTCCTCCCATGACACCATTTGTCGGCGAGAACTTTAATGTAACAAAAGCGGGCATTCATGCCGATGGACTGATGAAAGATGCCGAAATTTACAATATATTCAATACGGAGAAAATTCTGAATCGTCCTGCTGAGGTTGCCATATCCAACACTTCAGGACTCGCGGGCATCGCCTATTGGATTAACACACATTTCAGGCTTACCCCTGAAGAAATGCTTACCAAGCAGGATGCCTTGGTTCTGCGGATGAAAGAACAAATCGACAGTCAGTATACAGATGGCCGCACAACGGTTATGAGCGAGGAGGAGCTGCTTGAAATCATTGACACACTTGCCCCCGGACGCTTTCAGGAGCCGTAAGCGAAAAACGCGATAATGTGAGGGAAATCATATGATTATCAACAAGGACACCTCTTCCTTAGAAGCAAGAGTATACGCAGAATTGGAAGAAGCGATTCTTTCAGGAGACCTGAAAAAGGGAGAGGCATTAACAGAGCTTGGTATCTCAGAAAAGCTCGGCGTCAGCCGCACGCCGGTGCGCGGCGCACTCCATCGGCTTGCCGAAGAGGGGCTTATTGAGGTTTCTCCGAACCGCGGAGCCGTCGTTGTCGGTGTTACAATCGACGACCTTATCGATATTTATCGCATTCGGATGCGGCTAGAAGGACTTGCCGCAGCTATGGCAGCTGTAAAAATGACCTCAGAAGGGAAAAAGGCCCTTTCAGAATCGGTCGAGCTCTCGGAATTTTATCTGCAAAAACAAGACCCCGAACACCTCAAGGAACTTGATACGACATTTCACGGAGAGATTTACCGGGCGTGCGGCAGCCGGATTCTCTGCCGGATTCTGTCGGAACTCCACCGAAACATCAAAGCATACCGGAAGCTTTCTCTGACCGTTCCGGGAAGACTTGAAAAATCAGTTGAAGAACACCGTGAAATTCTCGACGCCATTCTTCGCTCTGACGCGGATGCCGCCGAGCGGCTCACTTCGGCACATGTAGAACGCGCGCTTTCCAATATGCTTCTGGCACTGAAAAACGATAACAATAGAAAGGATTGAACCATGGGATACACAATCGCTCAGAAAATCATCAAAAACCATCTTGTCTCGGGTGAAATGAAACCCGGTGCGGAAATCGGACTTCGCATCGACCAAACATTAACACAGGACGCCACCGGTACAATGGCGTATCTGCAATTTGAAGCGATGGGAACAGATCGTGTCAAAACGGAACTTTCCGTTGCCTATATTGATCACAACACACTCCAGGCAGGCTTTGAAAATGCCGATGATCATCGCTATATTCAAACCGTGACAAAAAAGCACGGCATTCGCTTCTCACGCCCCGGCAACGGAATCTGCCATCAGGTTCATCTTGAACGCTTTGCTGTGCCTGGGAAAACGCTCATCGGTTCTGACAGTCACACGCCGACAGCGGGCGGCATCGGGATGCTCGGCATGGGTGCCGGCGGACTTGATGTTGCGGTCGCAATGGGCGGCGGCACCTATTATATCACCATGCCGAAAAGTATCCGCATTGAGCTTACCGGCAAACTTCCCGACTATGTCGGCGCTAAGGATATCATCCTCGAGGTCCTTCGCAGGCTGGACGTCAAGGGCGGCGTCGGCGCCATTCTTGAGTACGGTGGCGAAGGAGTGAAAACGCTTTCCGTACCGCAGAGGGCAACCATTACCAATATGGGAGCGGAACTTGGCGCGACGAGTTCTCTTTTCCCTTCCGACGAAATCACGCACGCTTTTCTTGCAGCGCAGGACAGAGAAAAGGATTTTGTTCCTCTCACGCCGGATGCGGATGCAGTCTACGACGAGACATATACCATCGACCTTTCCACCCTTGTTCCGCTTGCCGCATGTCCGCACAGTCCGGGCAATGTCCGCCCGGTTTCGGAAATTGCCGGCATGGCGATTTCTCAGGTCTGCATTGGCTCCTGTACCAATTCCTCCATGCTCGACCTGCTTACTGTCGCAGCGATCTTAAAGGGAAAAACCATTCATCCGGACGTAAGTCTCTCTATTTCTCCCGGCTCAAAGCAAGTATATACGATGCTCGCGGAATGCGGCGCGCTTGCCGATCTCATTGATGCCGGAGCACGCATTCTCGAATGCGCGTGCGGTCCCTGCATCGGAATGGGCTTTTCACCAAAGTCCGGCGGTGTCTCCCTTCGTACTTTCAACCGCAATTTTGAGGCGCGCAGCGGAACAGCGGACGCCAAAGTTTATCTTGTTTCGCCCGAAACCGCTGCCGTATCCGCGCTTACCGGTACGCTCACAGACCCGCGCACCCTAGGAAAAGCACCGGATATCCATATTCCTTCTCATTTTCTCATCCATGACAATCTGATTGAAATGCCCGCCGCACCTGAGCAAGCGGCTGATATCGTCGTCGAACGCGGTCCGAACATCAAACCGATCCCCGTCGGCAAAGCGCCGGAAAAAGATCTAACCTGCAAACTGATTCTAAAAGTCGGAGACAACATTACGACTGACCATATCATGCCGGCAGGAACAAAGATTCTCCCCTACCGCTCCAATGTGCCCAAGCTTTCCGAATTTTGCTTCACGGTATGCGACAAGAACTTTCCTGAGCGCGCGAAAAAAGAAGGCGGCGGCATCGTTGTCGGCGGCACAAATTACGGACAGGGCTCCTCCCGTGAACATGCGGCACTCGTACCTCTGTACCTCGGTGTGAAAGCGGTCATCGCCAAAAGCTTCGCACGCATTCATGTGGCAAATCTCATTAACTTCGGCATCGTGCCTATGACCTTTGATGATCCTGCTGATTATGACAAAATCGCCGAGGGCGACGAGCTTGCCATTTCCGGCTTCGCCGAAGCGGTCGCGACAGCGGATACCGTGATTCTCGAAGACAGGACAAACGGTGCGAAAATTCCGCTGCGTCTCTCCTTTACACCGCGCCAGCGCGCGATTCTCTCTGCCGGCGGACTGCTGAACTATACCAAAGCAAACGGAAAATAATAAGAAAGGACAGAAATCATGGAAAATACCGCTTATACTGCGGCACTGGATGCCGCGGCTGAAAAATTCAAAAAAATTCTGGAAGGACAGCTCCGACGCGTGGAGGATATGAAAGCACAGGGAGATTTTGTCGATTACAGCACGCTTGATACCATTAAAATCGGCGTATGCGGCGGCGACGGCATCGGCCCTATCATTTCCGCGGAGGCGCGCCGCGTATTGGAATATATCCTCTCAGACCTTGTCGCATCGGGAAAGATTCAATTTGTCGATATTGAGGGATTGACGCTTGAAAACCGCATTGCAGCCGGCAAGGGCATCCCCGATGACGTGATGGAAGCGCTCAAAGCCTGCCATATCATCCTGAAAGGTCCGACAACCACGCCGCAGAAAGGCAGCGGCATGCCGAATATCGAATCCGCCAACGTCGCTATGCGCAAGGCGCTTGACCTGTTCGCCAACATCCGCCCGGTCAAGGTACCGGAGGAGGGCATCAACTGGACAATTTTCCGTGAAAATACAGAGGGCGGCTATGCCGTCGGCTCCTCCGGCTTCAATGTAACGGAAGACCTCGCAGTCGATTTTACCATAACCACAAAACAGGGCTCCGACCGAATCGCAAAACTCGCTTATGATTATGCGCGTAAAAATGGCTTTACCCGCGTATCGCTTGTCACCAAGGCAAATGTCATCAAAACGACCGACGGCAATTTTCTTGAGGACTGCCATAAGGTAGCGGCACTTTATCCCGAAATTACAACAGATGAATGGTATGCCGATATCATGACAGCAAAACTTGTGGATAAAAAACGCCGCCGCGATTTTCAAGTGCTCCTGCTGCCGAACCTTTACGGCGACATTATCTCCGATGAAGCAGCGGAATTCCAAGGCGGAGTAGGTACTGCCGGCTGCGCCAACATCGGGAAAAAATACGCAATGTTTGAAGCGATTCACGGCTCCGCGCCTCGTATGATAACAGAGGGACGCGGCAAATACGCCGACCCCAGCTCCATGTTGCGCGCCTGCGTCATGCTGCTTTCTCACATAGGACTGCAGGACCGTGCCGCAAAGCTTGAGCGTGCACTTGACATCTGTACCTTTGAAGAGAAAAAGCTCGTCATCACCGGACGCGACACGGGCGCGACCTGTGAAGCGTTCGGCAATTATGTGATGGAAACATTAAAGGGGTTATAACATATTTTTATGAAGAAAGGACTTCCATAAGGAAGTCCTTTCTTCATAAAAATGCCCGCAGGTATTATGCTTTCTCATTTTTCATAACAGCACTTCCCTGTTTGTCCCGTAAAAAATGTCATCATGCCCGCTTATCATACGGCAAAAATCCTCAAACCTTTCCCAAAAATCCCATGCGTCAAATTCATACGAATGACCCCAAATATAAAAAAGCTGCTGCTCGTCCGTGTCAGCCATGAGGAACTCCTCACCAAGCGCAAACATTTTGTCCGTTTCCAAATGATAGACTGTCGGTGCAAAAGCAAAAAAGTCCTTCTGAAGTGCAAAACTGCCGTTAGCATCCGTTGTGCGTGCATAACGGATACCCGTTTTTTCTCTTATCAACTGCTCCACACGCACGTCGTGATTGACGCCTCCTCCGGGATACGCCATTCCGATGACCTCATAACCGCACAATGCAGAAAGTGCCTCTCTGTCCTCCTCCGTCTGACGAATCACTTCCTCATCCGGTAAATTACGAAGCGCCGGATGCGTCAGTGTATGGGCAGCTACCTCATGTCCGTCATAAACGGCACGCACATCCTCCGGTTTTATTTTGGTATGGTTCACCGTCACACCGTTACGGATCAAAGATCCTTCTTTGCCAAGTAGCGCCGAATTGAGATTGAACGTCGCCTTCAAGCCGAAACGATTCAAAATTTCCATAAAGCGCTTGTCTTGTGTTACACCGTCGTCATAACTGAACGTAACCGCTTTTTTCTTCCCGTTCCACATAGCATCCTCCACGACCGAATATTCCGGATTTTCCGCCAGTACGAAATTTACGTTTCTCTTACAAATAAAATCCGCATATTGTAATATAGAATACCACACCGCAGTATATTTGTCAAATTTCGAGTAGTTCCAAAAAAATTGTAAAAATCTCTTGCACTTCAAGTCCAAAAATGATAATATATTGATATCATGAATCCTGACAGGAGATTTTTATCTTATGTGGTTTGTTTTTGCACTTATTACCATGCTTGCATGGGGATCTGCCGATCTTTTTTATAAAAAGGGCGCCGATGAAGCAGATCGGTATAGTCACCTTAAAACGACAATGATGGTCGGCGTAGTCATGGGAATTCATGCTATTTGCATGATCCTTTTTACAGATGTCAATTATAATTTTTATAACATTCTTGTCTATCTGCCGGTATCTGTCATGTATATTGCCTCCATGACGATCGGTTATTTCGGACTTCGTTATCTGGAGCTTTCCATATCTTCGCCTGTGCAGAATGCATCAGGTGCCGTCGCTTGTCTGCTTTGTCTTATCTTTCTCGGCGATACGATGGATATCTTAACCTCCACCGGCGTCATTCTTGTCTGTCTCGGCGTGGTTGTGCTTGGAATCCTGGAGAAAAAGAAAGAAGACGAATACGAAGCTTTGAACAATAAAAAGTACAAAATCGGCTTTGTGGCGTTTATGATGCCGATTTTATACTGCATTATTGACGCATTGGGAACTTTCTTTGATGCCTATTATCTTGACGACTTTAACAAAACACCTCTCGTCGGTGTAACAGAAGAAAATTTCGAAAACGTAGCGAATATTTCGTATGAGCTGACTTTTCTCTTCTGTGCAATTATAATCTTTATTTTCCTGAAATTGAAAAAGCAAAAAATCGGTATTCACTATCAGGGCGCACGGGCAGGAGCGGCAGTATTTGAGACCGCCGGACAATTTTTCTACGTTTATGCCATGAGCGGAAACGGCGCCGTAGCGGCACCGATGATTGCCGCCTATTGTATCGTATCCGTGATTCTGTCACGACTCTTTTTGAAGGAAAAGCTCTCAGCCGATCAATATAAAATTGTAGCGGTGATTATCGCGGGTATCATCCTTATCGGCGTTGCCGAGGGACTTGCCGGATAAAACATACATACGGAAAGGCGGAATCAAGCCGTGAAGAATGGAAAAGGAAAAACCCATCCGTTCATACCCGACATCATGTTTGAAAGTATCCTTGACATTACACCGGAATATCTGTTATCGCATGGACTGCACGCCGTTGTTCTTGATATCGACAACACGCTCGTCACCTATGGCATGCCGGAGCCGACGGAAGAAGTCGCAAAATGGATCTCTCGTCTGCGGGAAAACGGAATTTCCGTTGCTATTGCTTCCAATAATAATAAAGAACGGGTGGAGCGTTTCAATCGGACACTCTCCGTTTTTGTCACCTACAAAAGCGGCAAGCCCTCTCCACGGGCGGTACTTGCCGCATCTCATCATTTTGGGGTGGCACCAAAAGAAATCGCCGTAATCGGAGATCAGATTTTTACGGATGTTTTTTGTGCACGGCGCGCGGGAGCGTTCGCCGTATTGGTAACACCGCTGCCTTACAAGGAAAATCTTTTTTTCAAATTCAAGCGATTGATGGAAAAGCCTTTCATTCGGGCATACCGGAAAAAAGAGCATTCTAAAAACGAATCATAAATGCCCGATAAAGGAGGTCAAAATGATTTTTGAGCATCTGTATATCGCAAGCTTCGGCGCTTTGTCGGATAAAACCTACCAATTTTCCGACGGTGTCAATATCGTCGAGGGCGCCAATGAATCAGGGAAATCCACGATATGCGGATTTATCAAATTTATGTTTTACGGACTTCCTTCAAAGCCGGAAGAAAAAGCGCACGCCATAAGTTTTCGGGATTCCCGTGCTGCAGGCACACTGACTTTTTCCGATGCAGGCAAGCGGTACCGCATTGAACGGGAAGTCATCCGTGTTACTTCTGCCGACGGTAAATCATCCTATCCTGAAAAATGCACTGTCTATGACGCTGAAACCAATCTCGCCTGTTTAAAAGGACAATCTCCGGGCGAAGTGTTCTTCGGCGTATCCGAAACGGTGTTTGACAACACTGTTTATATACGGCAAACTGCGGACAGCAAGGTCGGCGGACATACACTCGGTGAAGAAGCAGAAAATATTCTGTTTTCCGCCAACGAAAGCATCAATACAAAAAAAGCCATTGCCAAGCTTGACAGTGCTAGAGTTTTTCTCCTTCATAAAAATCGGCGCGGCGGAAAAATTGCCGAGCTTGAGCATATGCGGGATGAAACGGAAGAGGCACTGGAAACGGCAAAAAAAGCGAGCGGAGATGTCATTTATCTTGAAGGGACCCGACGTCAGCTTTCGGAGAAAAAAGAAGAATCCGAAAAGCAGCTTGAACAAGTTCAGAAAGATCTGAAGCAATATGAACGATATACCGTAAAAAAAGCATATCAAAAGCGCAAGGCAGAAAAAGCACGCCTTATCGAAACAGAAGAAACATTAGCATCGAAAAAATCTCCGCCCGAACACGGCGGACGGGATATCTCCGATGATGCCTATATCGCAGTTCTTGAAAAAAAGCAAAACGAGCTTGAGCTTGCCACTTCCCGATATACCGATGCGGAAGCAGAGCTTGCAAGCGCCAATCAAAAGCTTTCCGAGATGAGTGAAAAGCTTGCTATTTTTGAGCGCTTTGGCGCCAACGGCGGCGGTAAACAACGCAATGAACTGATTTCCAAAATGCGCGATCTGCGGCGTGAACTAAATTCCGCTTCCAGATTTGCAATCGGATTTTTGATTCTTGCCGGCGTGATGGCGGCGGCCGCGGCTATTCTCTACTTCATGCTGGACAAGACACCTGTTGTTTCCTATGTAATAGGCGGCGTTGCTCTTGTAGCTTTTCTTGTTGCCGTTTTCTTTTTTATCCGAAAAAACAAGCCTGCTTCTGATATTCATACCATTTGTTCTAAATTCGGATGCCGGAATTATGACGAGTTTGAGGAACTTGTCCGCGCGGCATCGGAAGACGAGGCTTATATGGTGTTTATCACCGGCGCACGTGATGAAGCAAACGATAAATTTTCTGCGGCATCCGAACGGCTCGAGGAAATTAGCTCTTCTATCCTTGATGTGCTCGGGAAAGACGGGTTTGAGATATCCGGCAATACCGCCGTCTCCCTTTCGGAGGCAATTGCCGTCTGCCGTGCTGCAAGAACCGAAATCACAAAACTTGAAACCATTTGTGAAGAGCAAAAAAATAAAATTGATGAAATCGAGCAATCTCTTTCGGTATATCCCAAAGAATACCTAAAAGAAGCTTGTCTGGATGAATATGATGAAGAGGCGATGGAGCATTTTCCACTTGCCGCCAAAAAACGCGAAAGTGAATTCCTAAGCGGTGCCATTGCTTCTCAAACGGACAAACTTCATCAAATTGAAGTCGAGCTTGCTGCACTTTCTCATATCACCATCAAGCCAACCGAGCTTGCTGAGCAAAAGGTAGCACTCAATGAAGAAATCAAACAATTGACCGCAAAATGGAACGCTTATATGCTCGCCATTGAATCTCTGGAGAGCGCCAGCGGAAAGCTTCGGGAAGGAATTTCTCCGAAAATCGCCAAAAGTGCCGAAAAACTCATGAGTGCACTGACGGACGGCAAATATTCAAAAATCGGTGTTGATTTGGATTTTGGGCTATCCTTTTCAGACGGGACCGCTATGCGGGATGCGTCTTATTTCAGCGCAGGTACGGGAGATCTCGCATATATCTGCCTGAGAATTGCTTTGATCGAGCTTCTATATAAAAAATCGGTGCCTCCGTTTTTGTTTGATGAAAGCTTTGTACGCATGGATGACACAAGGCTTGCTAAAATCCTTTCTCTTATTTTCAAATACTCCGAACGTAATTTTCAAAGTATCCTGTTCACTTGCCATGAACGGGAGAAAAACACGATGTCTTCCATCGGTGCTTGTCATCTTCTGTCTCTTTGACCGATCACCTGCTCTTCGCAGAAATTTTGTATTTTATTTACAGAAACTCTTTATTTCCGCTTTCGAATATGCTATAATATAACTGTAAGGAAGCGAAAGCTTTTTTGCAAATACGAAAGCGAAAGGTGATTTATCTATGAAAACATCGATTCTTTTAAGACAAGTGACCATCGGGGATGATGTCCGTGCTTTAATCGAAAAAAAGATCAAAAAACTGGACAAATTTTTCCTCGAAAATGCCGAGGCATTCGTAACGCTCAGTAAAAAAAGAGAAAAAGAAATCTTAGAGCTCACCATTTCCGCCGACGGTGTTCTGTTCCGCAGCGAGGTCGAAGGACCCACTTTCTGTCATGCGATTGATACTGCTGTCAATATCATCGAACGGCAGATTCGAAAGAACAAAACGCGGCTTGAAAAAAGACTTCGTGACGGTGCGTTTTCCTATGATTCTGCCACATTCGAGGAAGAAATCGAAGAGGAAACTGATTTTAAAATCAGAAGAAAATCATTCAGCTTAAAGCCCATGACAGCAGAAGAAGCCATTATGCAAATGAATCTGCTCAATCATGAATTTTTTGTATTTGAAGATCAGGATTCTGACCAAATTTGTGTGGTTTATAAACGCAAAGACGGTTCTTACGGTCTCATTGAGACCTCCAGATAAAATCAACCAAAAAAAGAGGAACGGCAAAACCGTTCCTCTTTTCATTGCTTGACTTTTTTCATTGCGGATGGTACAATGAAAAAAGCCAAACCGATAAAAATAACGAGGTAAAAATGAAACGAACTTCTATCCGAACGCTTGTCATTTCCGCCATGCTGCTGGCGGTTGCTCTTCTTCTGCCGTTTCTGACAGGACAAATCCCTGAAATCGGCTCCATGCTCAGTCCCATGCATTTGCCTGTCCTTTTGTGCGGCTTTCTATGTGGTCCCATTTGGGGACTCGCCGTTGGTGCTGTTGCCGCTCCGCTTCGCTATCTGCTGTTTGGAATGCCGCAGATGCCGATGTGTCTTTTTATGGCAGCGGAAATGGCAGTCTATGGCTTGCTTGCCGGTTTGCTTTATTCTATTTTCCCGAAGAAAATTCCCTATCTCTATATATCTCTGATTCTTTCCATGATAGGCGGCAGACTTGTATACGGCGCCGTGCAATGGGTTGTCATCGGCAGCGGCGGCGGTACGTATACTCTGAATATGTTTCTTGCCTCGACCATTATAGGCTCATGGCCGGGGATTCTGCTGCAAATCGTGCTGATTCCCGTCATTATGATCGCTTTGAAGCGTGCAAAATTCATACGGAAAAGCTGACAGATAAAAGAAAGCTGTAAATATCAAATTTATGAAACAAATTCCTTTCAAAAAAAACGACCTCATCTCTCCTCTTGAAATAACGGACTTGACATCAGAAGGATTTGGGGTAGGAAAATATAACGGAACTGTTATTTTCGTTCCGAAAACCGCTGTCGGAGACATCATTTCCGCAAAAATTTTAAAGCCGCTCGCATCATACGGATACGGAAAATGTGAAGCGATCCTCGCTCCCTCAGCCGACCGCTGTGAACCCGGATGCCCTGTGTTTACAAAATGCGGAGGATGTTTGTTCCGCCATATCCGGTATGATGCGGAACTGCGAATCAAAAAAAGCTGGGTAGAAGAAAATTTTAAAAGAATCGGCAACCTTCCTATATCATGCGACACCATTCTCCCTTCACCGGAAGTAAACGGTTACCGGAATAAAGCCCAGATACCCTGTGGTATCGATTCTAACGGCATGCCGGCATTCGGCTTTTTTGCCGCACACAGTCACAGGATCATTCCCTGTGAAGCATGCTGCCTTCAGCCCGATTTTTATCCGGCGATCATCCGATGCCTGACCGATTGGATGGTGCAATATGGAATAAAGCCTTATGACGAGCAAACACAAACCGGAACTGTTCGCCATCTTTTTCTGCGGGACGGCAGAGACAGCGGAGAAATCATGGTTTGTATTGTGGCAAATGCGGATTCTCTGCCGCATGCAGACGCGCTTGTATACAGTCTAAGGAAAGTAAATCCGAAAATTGCCAGCATTGTCTTGAATGTCAACAGAAAAAAAGGAAACAGCATTCTCGGCGAAAAATGCGTCACGCTCTGGGGAAAAGATACCATCACAGACCGCCTCTGCGGACTTTTCTTTGATATTTCCCCGCTCTCCTTTTATCAAGTCAATCATGACGGAGCAGAACTTCTTTATCAAACTGCAGCTGACTTCGCCGCTCTTTCCGGAATGGAAGTCCTGCTTGACCTTTACTGCGGTGTTGGGACAATCGGACTTTCCATGGCAAAAAAAGCAGCACGGCTCATCGGTGTTGAAGTCATTCCTTCGGCCGTAGAAAATGCAGGCCGAAATGCTGCGCGAAACGGAATCCAAAATGCGGAATTTATCTGTGCCGATGCGGGACAAGCCGCGCGACAGCTCATAGAAGCCAAAATTTTTCCCGACGTCATCATCGTTGACCCGCCTCGGCGTGGCTGCGATACCAGCGTCTTGGACGCCATTATAAAGATGTCTCCGAAAAAAATCGTCATGGTTTCCTGCAACAGCGCCACTGCCGCGCGCGATTGCGCTTATCTCTCAGAACATGGTTATACTGTTACCAAACTGCGCGCTGTGGATATGTTCCCTCGAACAGGGCATATAGAGTGCGTGGCATTGATCGAAAAATAGGATAAGTTCAAAAATCAGACCATAAATCAGATAACATACGAAATCAGCACAAAATGACTGAAAAAGCACAAAATCCGTCTCATATTCAAATCAGATTCACATCGGAGCAAAAAGCCATGAAAAAAATCAAAATTACCGTTATGAAAACGGCTTGTTATCCGGATTTAATTGAAAAATATGAAAATCCGATGCTTCATGCCTGCGATATGAAAGAAGGACAAATCTTTATCGCCAACGGCTGGCAGCGTCCGGAAGGAATGTGCGAAAGCGCTTGGGAAAGCATGTCTGCTTTTGTCATGACGCTTGCTCACGGAGGTGAAAATTTCTATAACGGATGGATGAAAAATAAAAAATCCGCCATGATTTCGTGCAATGACGGGTTCCGTCCGGTAAGCTTCCTTATTGAAACCATGGATGAGGAAGCAGACTGAGTCATGCCGTTACAAACAGCCCTGTCTGAGAAAGGAGCCACACATGAACCGCAAACCGATTCATCCGGAGTTATCTCAATATCCGGAAGCCTATCATCCCCTGCTCTTGAACGCTTCGGTCTTCGACAGCTCCTGTTCAAAAGAAGCGCAAGTGATTTTTATTGAAAAAAACGGTGGCTATTTTTTGAAATCTGCTCCGGCGGGCGCGCTGAAACAGGAAGCAGAAATGACTCGTTATTTCCATATGAAAGGACTCTCCGCGGAGGTACTCGATTACCGAACGGAAAAACGGGATTTTCTTCTGACAAGAAAAATCCCGGGAGAGGATTGTACTCATTCCCAATATCTTGAAAATCCGAAACGGCTTTGCGATACGATCGCAGAACACCTTAGTCTCTTACATGATACAGATTTTTCAGATTGTCCCGTACAAAATAAAAATGAACGGTATTTTGCTGCAGCCAAGCAAGGCTACCGTCTTCAAAAATATGATGCTTTCCTGTTCCCCGATGGCTGGGGTTTTCGCTCAGCAGAAGAAGCATGGGAAACCGTCACAAAAAATGTTTCCTATCTGAAAGCAGATGTACTGCTGCACGGGGACTACTGCTTGCCCAATATTCTTTTGGACAAGTGGAAATTCAGCGGATTTATCGATATCGGCGAAGGCGGAGTCGGTGATCGTCATATTGATCTTTTTTGGGGCACATGGACCTTACGTTATAATTTGAAAACTGATTGTTATTATGACCGTTTTCTCGACGCATATGGCCGTTCCAAAATCAATATGGATATGCTGAAGGCAGTGGCTGCATTTGAAGTTTTCAGGTAATCTTATCGAAATGTTCAATCTCTACACCGTCCCCTCATGTTCTTATCTATTTTCATCCTGGACAGAGGAGAACAGTATGAAAATCCATTTTTTGATGAAGAACTTATGGAAAGTGATATGCTCTATCATATGGAAACGCCGCCGTATCTGCTGTTCATCAGTATATCCAGCGTCTATCCTTATGTAAAATATGAAGAACAATCGGCAGATATCAACGACTACCATCTTCTGATTCTGAATACACTAAAATCAAAGATAGAGAAAAAAAGAATCCGTGATTTAGAATTTCACATCATAACCACCCACAAGTGCTGCAGATGCGATCTCCGCACTTTGCTTTCTGAGGAAATTTCCTATTTAAAGAAAATGAAAACAATTCGCAATCATTTTGTTCACAGAAAATGGGAACAGATCGGGAAGTTTTAGGACACTTTCCGGTTGTGTGAACTGTTTGGTGTCCTTTCCTCAGTTTTGGAAAAAACAGAACGCACTGCCTGTCAGGCGGGAATTTTGTCAGAATGAGAGTTTCCCTGTCTTGAAAAAATGAAAAACCGACGTGATTTTCCTCAAACATTTTATGCCGTTATCTGGCGAGATTGGAGAGATTTTTATGAAACGAATCGCAGTAATAACCGGTGCTTCCAGCGGCATCGGGAAAAAATTTGTTGAGATGCTGGAAACCTATGATACATTTGATGAGGTATGGGTAATAGCAAGACGGCTCGAACGGCTGGAGGAGCTGAAAAACAAAATCTCTTTTCCAATTAAAACAATTCCGCTTGACTTGACCGAAGAGGCAAGCTTTGAACGTTACTCCTTTCTGCTCGGAGAAGAAAAACCGGAAATCGTTTTGCTTGTCAACTGCAGCGGATTCGGCAAATTTTGCGCGACACTTGACACACCTCTTGAAGAAAATCTGAATATGGTGGACCTTAACTGCAAGGCAGTCATGGCAATGTGTCAGCTTTCGATCCCTTATATGAAAAAAGGTGCGAAAATCATCAATATTGCATCTGTGGCAGCGTTTCAGCCCATTCCCTATATCAATGTCTATGGTGCAACGAAAGCATTTGTTTTAAGCTACAGCCGCGCATTAAACAGAGAAATGAAACAAAGAGGAATTACCGTCACGGCGGCATGTCCTTTCTGGACCAAAACGGAATTTTTCAACAGAGCAATTAAAAAAAATGAAAATACCGTCGTAAAAAAATACGTGGCCATGTATGTCCCCGAACAAATCGTAAAGCGTGCATTCCGCGATGCGAAAAGAGGACGAGATGTAAGCAAATACGGTTTTGTGGCAAGATTTCAGATGCTTCTTGCCAAAATTCTTCCACATAGCTTTGTCATGAGCTATTGGATGCATCAGCAGAAGCTCAAATGACAGACGAATTCTCCCTTCTCTATTCTCACTGTACGCTCTGTCCGCGCCGCTGCGGAACCGACCGCAGAAGCACACCCGGAATGTGTGGCGAATCGGCAGTGCTGCACGTCGCGCGCGCAGCACTGCATTTCTGGGAAGAGCCATGCCTCTCCGGTGAGTCCGGCTCCGGTACCGTATTTTTCTCGGGATGCGGACTCCGCTGCCTATATTGCCAAAATCACAGCATCGCGCATCAGAATCACGGAAAAATCATTGGCCCCGAAAGACTTTGTGAAATTTTTCTTGAGCTGGAAGCAGCAGGCGCCGCCAACATCAATCTGGTAACAGCGGTACAGTTCGTGCCACATGTCATCCACGCAATTGATGGCGCGAGAAAACAAGGACTGGCCATTCCCATTGTCTACAATTCCGGCGGATATGAAAATGTGGAAACACTCCGTATGCTGGAAGGCTATATTGATATTTACCTGCCTGACTTCAAATATTTCGATTCCTCACTTGCCGACAGGTTTTCTCATGCCCCGAATTATCCAAAGATCGCGGAAAAAGCAATCGATGAGATGTTACGCCAAACGGGTGCTCCTCTTTTTCATACAAACGGAATGATGAAAAAGGGCGTCATCGTCCGCCATCTTGTTCTTCCGGGACATACGGACGATTCCATAAATATTCTCCGTCTTTTGAATCGAAAATACGGCGACTCCATTTATATCAGCATTATGAATCAATATACACCGTGCGGAAATTTTCCGGACTATCCGGAACTTTCCCGAAAACTCACCACCTATGAATATCAAAAAGTCATCCGCTTTGCCCGCTCCATCGGAATTCGGAACGGATATATTCAAAGCGGAGAAACAGCAAAAGAAAGCTTTATTCCCGACTTCGACAATACAGGAATATGAAACATATGCAGATGTATAAATTTTCTTATACATCTGTTTTCTTTTTTTGAAATTGCTATCACATCTTAATTTTCCGTAAAAAAGAATCGGGAAAAGCCAATTCTCATTTATGACAAGGAACGGCTTCCCAGCCAAATGCTCGGTACCTCTCCCACAATCACGGTTTCTGCAATACAAACGCTCGTAGAAACCCGGACTTCGATCGTCTGATCTCTTACCAATCCTGCGACGCCGGCATCAATTTTTAGTTCCACCGTGTGTCTCGACTGATTGATACCGGCAGAAACAAGCTCGCTTTCCACATCGGTATTGACCCCGCCGAACGGTTTTACCTTGACAGTTAAATAGGTTTCCGGTAAAAAGGAAGAAAAAAATCCTTCGCCAAATAAATTGGCATATGTGATCGGAACCCCATAAGCTTCCATTTCATTCAGTCCCTGCGCGACCGCAGAGGAAATCTCCGCCCGCATTCGATTGATCAGAGCAGAATCAGCAGATATCGAGGCGATTTTTCCGTCCGAAGAATAGCGAATGGAAACAAAATTTTCTGACGCGTATGTCGGATCCTTGGAAAGTGCCGCAACCGCCTCATTGACGATTTCGGTAATTTTGTTTTCTACCTGCTTTTTCACTACAGAATCCATAATTTTGTCGATTTGACTATTGAAATATGCCGCCATCAGGACAACAGCAATCAACAACAATGCTAAAACAATGCAGGTTTTCCGTCCAGTACGGAATTTTTTGTTTTTGAAATAAATCATGAAAAATCACCTCGATTTAGCATATGCTTTTCACCTTTTTCTGTGAAAAATGATTTTTCATGATTAAAAATTTCTATAAATTTTTTTATAAAACTATGTTCCAACGAAAATTTTGCTTTTTGGTAAGGCAAACCACAAATCTTTAAAGAATTTAATTTTTCTCTACAAAAGCATAGGGGACTTAATAAATTCAGAGGTGACTAGCAAACATAGATAGGTAAAATTGAATGGGCAAAAAAATCATGGATATATCTGTAAGAATTTTTATTTTTATAAATCTTCCCTTAAACATGATAAAAGCGAAGAAACACCTCGCTTTTATCATTTCATTCTTTTGTATAAAATATGATTTTTTTATTGGTTATAAACGATATCCCGCTGCCTTTAACATTTCTCTTGCCGTATCCACAGAATCCGTTCCATGACGATTTTTTACGGGAGCAAATTCCATTTCGCGGCGCACCTCATAAGGCAGACAGGATCCCATAAATTCAACAAGATCCGTCGCCAGCATCTCATATTTATAGCCGTTTTCCTTTTCAGGCAAAATTTGTTTTCCATCGGAGAAGTACGGAATTTTTTTCCGCACCTTATGCACCGGAAGAGGACGGGAAAGCGTTTGCTCCATTTGCTCCAGCCGGAACAAATAATTGAGAATGACACCGTATTCGATTCCGTCCGTACGGACACCGCCGTCACGCAAAAGGCGATCGAGCTCATAATATTCGATGACTGCCGGACGCCCACGATTCCGGCAGATAAGTCCGATTCTCTCATCCGGCGATGACTTCCGAATTACTTTAGCGCCGCACTCCGCGCCGGATTGAAGCGTTGCCCCGATAAACAGGGGATCCGCCGTGCGCTGAAGGACATTATCGATTGACACCACATTAAACCATTCAATGCCGGCACGCTTTGCAGACTCAAGCAGCCCCGCCGATACCAAAGAGGAAAACCACCCTCCATTCCCATCCGGCGACATGGCAAGCTTTGTTTTTCCGCCAAGCAGAATTTTTCCCTCAAAATCTGTTGAAGGAACCATATTTTGAATATAGGTACAAACAAAATCACCGTTATACCCAAAATAATCTTTCTTTTTCAGATATTCCCGTATCTCCTCGTCGTTACCTTCGCTTGTCATAATAAAAACAGGAAACCAACCGCCGGCATGCAGTGCTACCTCACGCATATAAGAAAAATGAAACTGAAAAATAGGAAGAGAACGGGTAATCCCGATATCATACAGTCCTTTCGGATGGTCAAAGCCAAGTCTGGTCCCTTGTCCTCCGCACAGCAGCACCGCCGCAATTTTTCCCTCTTTGACGGCGGAAAGTCCGACAGACTGCAACACTTCTTTGTTTTTCCTCACCATATCACAGGTAAAAATCTCAATCGGAGCGATCTCATAGCTTCGATTTTGAAAAGAGGTTTCCGCTCTTTGAAAAAAAGAAAAATCTATGCCGAAAAGAGCATTCAGAAAATCCTGCCGCTCCTCTCCCGAAAGCGTCTCAAGATGATTCCAAAGATGCGTTTGCCCTTCATTCACCAGCTTCTCCCGAAGCATTTTGATATCACAGGTCATAATTCCTCCTTTTCGGAGTTATACTTTTGTGTTTTTTATTATATACAAAAGTATATGATTTATTTTTTTCTGTCAAGCAAATCATCAGCAAATGCCGACAGAATCTCATGATCTTGGTATTTTTCTATGGCAGCTTTTGCCTTTTCCGTTACTTGAACAGCATATTCATGTGCCTTGTCCACGCTCATAAAGCTGAGAAACGTTGTTTTTCCCATCGCATCATCCGCATGTGTTTTTTTTCCAAGGATTTCAACATCACCGGTCGCATCAAGAATATCATCCGTAATCTGAAAAGCAAGACCGACCCCCTCGGCATACGCCGCCGCATCCAAAACTTTTGGATCCTTCTCTGACAGGATTCCCGCAGCATAACAGCCGAGAAGCGCCGCTGCACGAATCAATGCCCCGGTTTTTTTCGCATGCATCACAAGGAGCGTATCAAAACTCACCGGCTGTTTTTCCGCCGCAAGATCGATTTGCTGTCCTCCCATCATGCCGGCAGCCCCCGCGGCATCAAGAAGCATTGCCGTCGCGGAAAGCGCCGCCAACGCCGGAACTTCCGGATTACGAGCCGCAATTTCATAGCCACGCGTAATCAGTGCATCCCCGGCAAGCAAGGCAATATCCTCCCCGAATACCATGTGGTTCGTCGGTTTTCCGCGCCGCAGAGCATCGTTATCCATACAGGGCATATCGTCATGGATAAGAGAGGATGCGTGAACACATTCGATCGCACAGGCAAACGGAAGCGCGGCTCGCTCTTCCCCCCCGAACATACGACAAAATTCCAAAACCAAAAACGGACGGATTCTTTTTCCGCCGGAAAGCGCGCTATACCGCATTGCTTCCCACAATAGGGCAGTTTCCTCTCTTTCCGTTTTCAGATATTCGGGAAGTGCGTCATTCACCAGCGCCGCATCCCGTAAAAGAACCGATTCCGTTTTCATGACTGTTTGACGGATGTTCCGGAAAAATCCGTTTCCGAAACGGTGCCGTCATCCTCTTTCTGAAGAATTTTTACTTTTTGCTCCGCATCGTCAAGTGCTTTCGTACAGAATTTCACAAGTCCGACACCCTCTTCAAAAAGAGCAAGAGACTCGTCCAGCATGGCAGTACCGCCTTCCATGGAACGAACAATTTCCTCAAGACGCGAAAGCGCCGCTTCAAACGTCATGTTTGTTTTTTTATCAGCCATAACAATCCTCCATTTTTATATGCATACCTACAACAGAAAATACGGCAAATAACCATAAAGAAAGGATATCCGACGGCAAGAAATCTCACCAGTACCTTTTTCAAAGACAGGTTTCAGAACAGCATCGATTTTTCGGTAAAAAAACATGATTTCCACCGGTAATTGCCATATGGAAGCCGCCTATATTTCCGACAATATACTCGGTAAAATACTTCTCTCGCTCTCTGTTAAAACTTCTCTTTTCTTTTATTTTCCGCTGTCGCAGTTTAGAACAACCTCGTCTACCGTCGTAAAAACCCGTCCGTCTGCAAGCAGCAGCGAGAGTCGCTCTCCTGCCTTGACTTCGATAGCTTTCTTGACAACCTTTCCCTCTCTGTCGAA
Organism: uncultured Eubacteriales bacterium; assembly: GCA_900542425.1. Classification (GTDB taxonomy): domain Bacteria; phylum Bacillota; class Clostridia; order Oscillospirales; family CAG-272; genus QALR01. The sequence goes on along the minus strand of UQNQ01000001.1, from coordinate 109,262 downwards.
TACCGCTCCATATCCGCGGGATACCACCGCCAAAGGGCTTAAGGTGTCAAGCTTTGCGGCCTCTTTCATGAAAGCGGCCCGCCGTGCCGAAAGCAAAGCATTCATCCGATCGAAAAGAACGCGTTCCTCCATACTGAGCGCCATTCGTTTGTCATCGATAAAATACATAGGATTTTTTAAAACACGCGCGCCGGCAGCCCTCGCCAGCCGTTCGCGGAAGAGCTTTATATTTCCGGTCAAAAGAAGCTCCATTCTGGCGGTGACATTTGCCAGTTTGCGAATAAGCTCACCCGTTTCCGGTACGGCAATCTCAGCTGCTGCCGAAGGAGTCGGGGCACGTCTGTCAGCCGCAAAATCACAGAGCGTAAAATCCGTCTCATGCCCTACAGCAGATATGACGGGAATCCGTGACGCCGCAACACGGCGCGTCAGTGTTTCGTCATTAAACGCCCATAAATCTTCAAGGGAACCGCCTCCGCGCCCGATGATAATGACATCGACGTTTCCCTCACGGTTGAAATAATCGAGTCCTCTTACAAGATCCGGCGCCGCCTCCGCCCCCTGCACCAAAGCAGGATATAAAATGGTCTTGGCAAGCGGGAATCTCCTGCCCAAAATATGAATGATATCCCGGATTGCAGCTCCGGTCGGCGATGTAATCACCCCGATCCTCAACGGGATTTTCGGAAGCGGCTTCTTCTTTGCCGCGTCAAACAGTCCTTCCCTCTCCAGCTTCGCTTTCAGCTGCTCGTACGCAATATACAAAGCGCCGATTCCGTCCGGCTCCATTGTCTCCACATAAATTTGGTACTGTCCGTCGCGCGGGAAAACACCGACGCGACCGCCAACAATCACACGCATCCCGTTTTCAGGCGTAAATTGCAGTTTGGAGGCGTTGCCGCGAAACATAACCGCTTTCACGGCACCGCCCTCATCTTTCAGAGAAAAATAAAAATGACCGGTTTTATAATGGTTGGTAAAATTGGAGATTTCTCCTTTGACGAAAATCCGCATCAGAAGCTCATCATTCTCCACTACCATTTTGATATATTCGTTGAGTTCGGAAACCGTTATGATTCTTCTTTCCATGAACACATTCTCTCCCTTTTCAGTCTGGCAAGCCCAAGATACGCGGTCCCGACGGCATTGTCACTGGAAAGCTCCGTTTCGGCAAACCAAATATCAGAAAATGCCGCTGTAAGCGTCAAGCGAATAGCGGCATTGCGCATCACGCCGCCGACATACAAAATTGGCAAAGACGGGTACTTGATCCGTGCCGCCTCTGACATTTTGACAACTGTTTTTGTTACAAAATCAATCGCAAATCTTGCAATATCACACGCGGGAATTCCATTTTCAAAGAGCTTCTCTGCCATATTTTCAGCGCCGGACATATTACAGTCAGCACCTTTCACGCAAACACGCATCGGCTGAACCGTATTGGAATCTTCCGCCAGACGTTCAAGCGCTCCTCCGCACGGGAACGGCAACCCAAGCATCACGCCGACCCGGTCAATCAGCTGCCCCGCCGAAATATCAAGCGTTCTGCCGATAATATCGACTGCAAAGCCGGTTTTTTCATCCGGTCGAACATGCAAAAGCTCCGTTGTCCCGCCGGAAAGATGAAAAGCAAGGAACGCACTTTCCCCGATTTTTTCACAGCCGCAGGTTTTTACGGCAGCCATCAGATGTCCCGCCTGATGGGAGAAGCGATATGCCGGGATGCCAAGCGCTGCCGATATCGCTTCACCTGACGCCTCACCCGCAAGAAAGCACGGCATATAAGAGCCCTCGGCATCCCTTGGATACGCGCTGTAAGCCACCGCATCGATTTTTCCCATTGGAGAGAGCGCATGCATCAGTTTCGGCAAATTCACCGTATGCAAAAAAAGCGCGTCCCTTTGCCGGAGTCCGCGCTCACCCTCACCAACTGAAAGAAGCCTCCGTTCCTGCCGGAAGCCCGTCTCATCCACCAGCGCCGCTGAGGTTGTATAATTGCTTGTATCGATACCCAGCACTCTCATGTTCCGGCGCCTCTTTCTTTTTTGGCGATCGTATTGAGAATTCCGTTAATGAAAGCAGGCGCCTCGTTATTGTCATAGCTTTTGGCAAGCTCTACGGCTTCATTGATCGCAATCGGCGTCGGAATTTCCGTATACATCATCTCATAGGTACAAAGCCGCAGGACAGCAAGAGACACATGCGCAATCCGATCAAGCCGCCAGCCCTTTGCATACTCGGCAATTTTTTCATCAATTTCCGTCATATGTGCTACCGTACCGCAAAAAAGCTCCTTTGCGAAGGCATCGAATGGAATCTCAGCCTCTTCACATACAAGCGCAAAAAAAGCCTCCGGACTTTCATCTGACTGAAAATCATAGCTGTAAAGAATTTTGAGCGCACATTCCCTTGCGGCGCGTCTTGTAATTGCTGCCATAAAATATTTCCTTCCGGCAAAAGCAGATTTGCGCATTCCCCCGCGCAGCCGATAAAATTCTTTTTCATTATACCGCGCACAGCGGAAAAAGTCAATATCTACAGGGAGAGGAAAACTCCCACAGATATGAAACGCTGAAAAAGGCGCCGATATAAAAACGGCGCCCCTTTTGATTTTGTTTTTTTATTGCTGATTGTTTTCAATATATTTGGCAACATCTCCGACCGTTTTAAATGTAGCAATTACATCATCCGGAACGACAATGCCGTAATCCTGTTCGATTGTCATCAACATTTCCACAACATCAAGTGAATCTGCACCTAAGTCATCTACAATTCTCGTGTCCTCCGTAATGCTGTCGATGTCGACTCTTAACTGCTTTGAAAGAATATCTTTAACCGCCTCAAGCATTTTTTTCTTTCCCTCCTAAAATACGATATCTTATGGCTAACGTCATTATATACGAAGCAATTCTAATTTTCAAGTACTTACCATGAAATATTTTCTATTTTCTTTTAAGATTGCCTGCGGGCATATCACAAGGAATTTTCCGTATCGTCTGACGCCCCATTTGCTGCTGCCGTCCGACGGATTTCCTCAAGCATTCTATCATCCGGCTGAAAAACAATTTCAGCAGTTTCCCCGTTAAATTCGAACAAATAGGAATACGCATCCTTCGGGCGAATCACCTGACAATAATTATAACGAACCTTCACACGACCGAATTTTTCCGCGAAAGCAATCCGCTCATCCTTGGTTTTCGGCGTTTTCACAATATCCAGAGCTGTTGTCATGGAAACATTGCAGGCATACATCTGACGACGTCCCATGCGTTTCATGACAATAAAATTCCCTTCATCCAGAATATAAGTATATTCCGTAAAAACATACCGATACAAAAGCTCAAAACTGTAAACATAAAAAAGCAAGGCTATGATTTCATAAATCACCTTATATTTTACATCTAAAAACACAGTAGCAAGCAAAAGACATCCAACCAACACACAAGTAAAAGAAATGATTTTGGCAGTTCCGTTTTTTTTGGGTGTATATCTCATAAATCCTCCTGAATCCGAAATATAGATAATAGTAAAGATGTTTTTGAAAAGCCTCTTTGAAATATCGGAGAAAAAGTGGCAAAAGAAAAAATCACGGCATAGAATATACCATGAAAAGCGACCATTCAGGAATCCGGCATACGCCGGCAGGAATACGCTTCCGCCGATCATAAAAAATCAAAACTCGCCGTTCCGAGCGGCATGGAGGTCACGATGGAAATCAATCAAAAAATGCTCGATTCATTACTTTCCCTCAGCGATGAGGAGTTAAAAAACAAAGTACGCCTAATTGCGTCCGCAATCGGCTTTGATGAAAAAATAGCCGCATCTCAAACTGCGGATATCTCAAAAATACGCACCATGCTGAAAAGAGCAGGTCCGGATGATATCAACCGACTCATACAAAATGTCGGACGTGACCGCGCAGAAATCATTTTCAAAACGCTTAACGGAGGCGGTATGGGATGAACGATGATTTTAGCGCTAAGCTCGACAAGCTCCTGTCCAACCCCGCCATGATGGCACAAATCAAATCTCTTGCCGATACCATGACGGAAACGGAAGGAAAAGGGTCTCCGGCAGCGGAAGATGTGTCAGCAGAACCAATGCCGGCAGACGCATCCGCAGACACTGCCGATGTATCGTCTGAAGCGGCTTCCAAAACGGAAGAAACAACGCTTCCTGCATCATTGGCTCCGGAACCGGGACTCGCAAGAAACATCAAAAACACACGCGCGCTGCTCGCCGCACTAAAGCCCTATCTTGATGACAAGCGCAGAGAGAAAGTCGATAAAATGCTGAATATGATGCGGCTTGCCGAAATGGCAGGCTACTTCAAGAATTTTATGTGAGGGGGTGACAAAAATTTATAGCCGAAGCTATGGTTCTATTGAACCTGACGCAAGGATGAGACCTAAAATTACAGTTCCGCCGGACTACAATGGAAGTATGTATGCGGAAGATAAAAAATACGAACCGGAACCGCCGATTCCGGAAAAACAAGAAGCGCCAAAGCCGAAACACGCGACGCCATCTGAAATGCCTCCGTCCGAAGCAAAGCCGGCAGGGCTATTTGGGGGACTCAGCGGATTGCTCGAAAAAATATCTGCGGAAGACCTTCTTATGTTCGGTCTGCTTCTTGCAATGCTTCACGGCGATTCCGGAGACAATCTTGCGCTTTTAACGGTCATTCTTGCCATTATTCTTACTTAATTTCTAATTGATGCTGAACATATAATCCATGAAATCAAAATCCAAATCAAAGGAAAGCATGTCAATTTTCCATATGATTCGTCCGGCGCGGTAACGGGAAAAAGAATGAAGCATTCCGGTTGACATAGAAAAAACAATATTATCGACCGTAGAAAGCGAAGCATATTCCAGCGCTGCACTGCAAATATCTTCGGATTCCGAATATTCAAATATTTCATACTCAACATCGGAAAGGAAATGAAAATCCGGATACGGCGCTACCTTTTCAAAGGTATATCCGTCGGAAACATCATAATACATGCTGGACGTATTGAGATAATCAATGACCTGCAGGCGGTTCCCGTCACATGTAACAACAAGTTCTGTTTCATTATTGCTGTTGTATCGGTGAATTTTATATTTATCGCCATAGCGCCATATTTCATAAGTCCCCGGTTCCGGCAAATCATCTCCTGCCGTCTGATCGGCGGATATTTGCATCTTGATATAATAGCTGTCTGAAAAAGGAATATCCTCTATCACCGTTTCAAACACCGGAATTCCTCCGGTTACAGCGGAAACAGAAGGCGTCTTTGCGGTATGCGCGGGCAAAGGAAAGTCCGTTTCCGCAGAGACGCCGCCCGTTTCTTGAGAAGCGGAAAAAGACAATTTGACAATTCCAAGTCTATCCATCGCAAATAAACAGAGCGCGCAGACAAGCGCAAAAGCAAGAAGAACGGACAGAATAGACATCATTGTCAAAACATTTTTATTGGCAAATATTTTTTTTAACAAAACCGTTCTTCCTTTCCTTTAAAAATCAGCCGGATTTCTCGGCGTTCTCGGCAGACGCTTTTTGCGGTAACGGTTTCTCTTTTCCACCGAAAAACCATCGCCAATGCTTAAAGATCTCCAAAAGCACAAGATCCGCAAGCACAAGTACTCCCGACAGAATTTTATATTTCATAAACAGAATGGAGGCAACACAAAATACCGCAGACGCACAGTAAATCACAATGACAGACTGCTTCGGTGTAAAGCCGCTGTCAATCAGCTTATGATGAAGGTGAGAACGATCCGCTTTAAATGGACTCTGTCCCTTGGCGATTCTTCTGAAAAAGGCAAGCATCGTATCCAAAATCGGCAAGGCAAAAATAAGCGCCGGTACAACAATTGAAAAAAGAGCCTGTGCCTTGAACAATCCGAAAACGGAAATACACGCCATCACATAGCCGATAAACATCGAACCCGCATCTCCCATAAAAATCGTTGCACGGTTCGCATTGAACGGCAAAAAACCAAGCACAGCGCCGCAAAGTGCGGCAGATGCGATCATACATACCGTATTTCCCATAATCAAGGAGGTGACAAGAAGCGCAAACGATTCCAGAGCTGAAACACCACTTGCCAGTCCGTCAAGTCCATCGATCAAATTTACCGCATTGATAATGAGAACCATCCAAAGTACGGTTACAGGCACCGAAAAAGCTCCCAGTACGATCGTTTTATCTAAAATCGTCGTGTATTCAATCGCCCCGCCAAAGCAGGCTGTAAAAGCAGAAACCGCAATTTGAAAGAACAGTTTCAGCAGCGCGGGCATGTCGTACATGTCGTCAATTACGCCGACAAAACAAATGCTCATTCCGCCGATGACCATCACCGCGATGTTCTGCGGGATTGTATCCAGCATAACAAACGAAAAAATCACTACCGAACAAACAAACCCTGCAAGAATAGCAAGTCCCCCGAAATACGGCACGGGAACCTTATGAAGCTTACGCGCGCCGTCCGGCCGGTCAAAGCAACCGCATTTTGCAGCGAGTTTTCCGGCAAGTGGAGTCGCAGCCAAAGAAACGGCAAACGCCGCACAAATGGCAAGCAGACAAAACATTGTTTCTGACGTAAAAACGAAATCCGGCATGATTTTATCCTCAAAGTTATACGGCCAAAAAGCCGATTTTGCGGTACACCTTGGAAAGTGTGCGACGCGCGATATACGACGCTTTTTCCGCGTTCTCCTTAAGCAGATTCTCCAAATATGCGCGATCAGCCATCAGTCTGCGATATGTTTCCTGAATCGGCGCAAGCCCGTCAGCGCAGCTCTCCCCGACAGCAAGCTTGAAATCTCCGTAACCGCGTCCGTCGAATTCTCTTTCGATTTCATCAAAAGACTTCCCTGTAAAACAGGAATAAATGGTCATCAGATTGTTGATTCCATCTTTGCCATCGGCATATCGAACCACCGTATCGCTATCCGTCACAGCTCTTTTGAATTTACGGATAATATCGTCTTTAGAATCCAATATCAAAACGCAGCCGTTCGGATTTTCATCCGACTTGCTCATTTTTTTGGAAGGATCGGCAAGCGAGCAGATCTTGGTTCCCGTTTCCGGGATATACCCCTCCGGAATCACAAAAGTCTCTCCGTAAATCTGATTGAACCGTTCCGCAATATCGCGCGTGATCTCGATATGCTGCTTCTGATCGATTCCAACAGGAACAAGGGATGCCTGATAAAGCAAAATATCAGCAGCCATCAGAGCAGGATAGGTGAAAAGTCCCGCATTGATATTTTGTGCATTTTTTGCACTTTTATCCTTAAATTGCGTCATTCTGGAAAGCTCACCGAACATAGTATAGCAATCCAGTACCCAGCCGAGCTGCGCATGAGCAGGAACATGGCTCTGCACAAACAGAAGGCTTTTTTCAGGATCAATGCCGCATGCCATATAGATTGCAACGGTTTCCATCGTCCGACGGCGTAAATCCGCAGGCACCTGGCGCACTGTGATGGCATGCATGTCCATCACAGCATAAAGAAAATTATAATCCTTGCATAAATCATTTTGCAGCTTCACCCAGTTGCGCAGCGCACCGAGATAATTTCCTATCGTAAGATTTCCGCTGGGTTGCGCACCGGGAAATGCCGTTTTTTTATCTGTCGTAAATTCCATTTATTTTACCTCAAATTTCTTGATTATCCGTAAACCCTAAGCTGTCTATGCTTACCAATATCATACCACATTCTCATATTTTTTCAAGTAGCAGAAGAAAAAAACAGATTTCAAAATCCAAAAACAGCCGTAGTAAGGGTATTTTTCATATTTAACGGGAAGGAGCCGGGCGGGAGATATGAAAAATACCATAAATTTGTGTATGGCTTTTTTGAAGATTTATGCTTATAATGTAGTATAGCACGCAGTCCTTATGATTTAAGATATCCGATACGTCTTTGTTAAGAAATCCGTTCTCTCAAAAAGACTGCTGCAAAAGACAAAATTATCTGCGGAATCTCTGCTTATATGAAAATATAATTTGGATGGTGATCATTTTGGAACTCAGTCTGATGGGACAGGATAAGCTAAAAGTCATTTTAACGCCGTTTGATATGATTAAATACGACCTCACATGCGACAAAATTGATTATGACAATACAGAAACACGGAAAGCCGTCTGGAGCATACTCGATTATGCGAAACACGAGACCGGCTTTGACGCGGCGGCGGGGCGCATCTACATTCAAGTATATCCGGAAAAAAACGGCGGCTGTGAAATTTACATAACCAAACTGCAAAAAAATGAACTCCCGTCCGCCGGCAACATGAATTACACAAATGAAAAAACGGCTGCCGTCGTTCCAAAGGAAGTCTGTGCCGTCTACCAGTTCGAGGACGCGGAAAATCTCATGCGTGTTTGTAAATTTCTCGCAAGGCGCGGTTATACAGCCAAAAGCGGCGCCTTTGTTGAAGAAATTCCTCAAAAAAAGCACCGTTACTTTCTTCTTATTTTTGAAACCGTACCTATCGCACAGGGTAAAAAGGCGAAATATCTCAGAGAAAACCTTTTTATCGGAGAGTTCGGTACCCGTTTGGAAAGCGAAAACTCCATTCCGTATCTGAAGGAGCATTGTCGGTGCTTCTGTGACGGTGATGCCGTTCACACACTCGCAGCGGTCGCAAAATAAAAAAGTTTCCTTAATAAATTCTAAAATACAATTGCAAGAAAAAGCCGTTTGTGGTAAAATAGCCGCAGACGGTTTTTTCTTATGGAAAAGCACGACTGTATTTCGAAGATTCTTGCCTGAGGCGGCGCATAAGAGGTGACATATGGACTTCAAAACACTCGACGAAATTCAAGCTTCCTGCGAAACATGCAAAGCATGCGAACTTTATAAGACAAGAACAAACATCGTGTTCGGGACAGGCAATCCGAACGCAAGGCTGATGTTTGTCGGAGAAGCGCCCGGACAGCACGAGGATGAAACGGGAATTCCGTTTGTCGGAGCGGCAGGAAAGCTGCTTGACAAATATCTTGATGCCGTGGGAATCGACCGTGGTGACGTATACATTGCAAACATTCTGAAATGCCGTCCGCCCAAAAACCGCGATCCGTTGCCGGAGGAAGAGGACTGCTGTATCGGATATCTGCGCGCCCAGGTGTCGATCATCTCTCCGCATGTGATTGTGTGTCTTGGGCGCATTGCAGCCATGCGAATCATCAAGCCGGACTTTAAAATCACATCGGAACACGGCAAATGGTTTGACCATGGCGGCCTTTCCGTATGTGCGGTCTATCATCCCGCTGCGCTCTTGCGTGATCCCCGAAAGAAAGATGACATGCTGGCGGATATGATGGCGATCAAAGAGAGGCTTGATGAAATCAAATGAATTTTGAAGCCTTACTATCGACAGCATTTTCTTTATTTCTTTTCATTCTGATCGGTTTTATTCTGCAAAAAGCCGGCATCATAAACGGAGAATTCACAAAAAAGCTTTCCGGTTTTGTTGCAAAAGCCGCTCAGCCGTTTTTGATCATATACTCTGTTATCAAACTGGAATATTCCCCGTCACATTTGAAAAACGGAATGATCGTGTTCGGTTTCTCCGTCATCCTTCATCTTTTTCTCATAGTTGCCGCAAAGTTATTCTTTTTCCGCGTAGGTGACATGGACGAGAAAAAGATTCATGAATTCGGATGTGTTTTCACAAACTGTGCGTTTGTCGGCTTTCCGATCTTAAATGCGCTTTTCGGAGAAGCGGGACTCTTTTACGGTGCGTTTTATGTAATTGTCTATAATCTCGCGGTATGGAGCTATGGCGTTTGCATCATGGCGCGCGGAAGAGACGACATCAAAATCAGCGTTCGGAAAATGCTCATCAACCTCGGAACCGTTCCCTCCGCCATCGGACTTGGCATCTATATCGCTCGTATCCCGATTCCGGATTTTCTGATGACCGTGCTTGAGAGCATGTCGAGCCTCTGTACGCCTCTTTCTCTGATTGTGACAGGAGCGCTCGTTGCGTCAATGCCGATAAGAAAATTTTTCACAAATCCGAAAATCTACTACTTCTGTGCGGTAAAACTCATTTTCATTCCGCTTATTGCAGCGTTCATCCTGCGCTTCTGCGGCATTTCCTCCCTCGTTGCAGACATTGATCTTTCCGTTTTTATGGTCGTTCTCGCCAGCATGCCGCCAGCCGCCTTTACTACGATTTTTGCAGAGCTTTATGAAACAAAGCCTACTTACGCCGCGCAGCTTCTCAGCATCGGAACTATACTCTCTCCATTCACCATTCTACTCGTCATGAAGCTGACAGAATTCATTTTATAAATCTATTCTTGCGAAGAAAACCGAAAGGAAGCGTGCCATGGCGCCGGGCACCTTGACGGAACGGGAATACCGTTTTCTCTCGGAAATGATTCACCGGCACCGGACAAAAGATAATAAACGATCAAACGGAACAAAAAGCTGGGAATTCCGCGTTTCCGACACGCTTGTCATACGCGGGGCCAAGCCGATCCGAACACCATAAAAATTCTCACGAATAGAAAAGGAGACCACTCTATGGAAACACTCGCAAACGCCATTGTCGGTCAGTCCGGCGGTCCTACCGCCGCCATCAACGCAACCCTTGCCGGCGTGATACGGGGCGCGATAGGCTGTGATGGAATCGGAAAGATTTACGGAGCAAGAAACGGCATCGAAGGCGTGTTGGAACGCCGCTTGATTGACCTTTCCAATCTGTCGGAAACCGATCTTTCCCTACTCGAACATACGCCTGCTGCCGCACTCGGTTCCTGCCGAAAAAAACTTCCTCCCGATTTTGAAGGAGACAACCGCAGGATCTACGAACAGATTCTTTCGGTTTGCCGCGAGAATCAGATCCGCTACTTCTTTTATATCGGCGGCAACGATTCCATGGATACCGTTGCCAAACTTTCCCGTTTCACAAAAGAGACCGGATATGATTTGCATGTCGTAGGGGTGCCGAAAACCATTGACAACGATCTTGCCGGCACCGACCATACTCCGGGGTTTGGTTCCGCCGCCAAATTTATCGGCGCTACCATGCAGGAAATTTTGCGGGATACTGCCGTTTATACGGTCAAAGCTGTCACCATCGTGGAAATCATGGGACGTGACGCGGGATGGCTTACCGCAGCGGCGGCGCTTCCCTCTCTTTGTACCAATGTCTCCCCCGATCTTGTCTATCTGCCGGAGGTTCCGTTTGATTATGAATGTTTCTTTGAGGATATCGAAAAAGCCTTTGAAAAGCATCCGAATGTCGTGGTTGCCGTTTCCGAGGGGATCCGCACAGCGGATGGCAGATATGTCGGAGAAGGAACGCAGAGCGGCGCTGCCGATGCTTTCGGACACAAGTATCTTGCCGGCACCGCCAAGGCGCTGGAGTATGCAGTCAAAGACAAATTCGGCTGCAAGATCCGTTCGATAGAATTGAATCTGCCGCAGCGGTGCGCTTCTCATTTTGCTTCTAGAACAGACCTTGAGGAATCCGTAAAAATCGGACGGGCTGCCGTACAATATGCCGTCACAGGTGGAAGCGGCAAAATGATGACGTTCCTCCGCAAAAAAAACAATCCCTATGAAATCGAAATTCAGGCTGCCGACATTGCCGGTATCGCCAATATCGTAAAAAAGGTTCCGCGTGAATGGATCAATGAACGGGGGAATCAGGTAACCGAAGAATGCCTGTCCTATATTGCCCCCTTAATCCAAGGAGAGCCGACGCTGATGTTTGAAAATGGACTTCCGAAACACTTTTCCTTTTGAAAACCTATAAAAAATCAAGAATGAAAAAGTACCGCTGTAACCGGTACGGAGGCGAATATGAAAGCTGTTTTCTTATCCAAACGATATTTTAATATTGATCATGTCTACAGTCCGGAACTCAGGCAAAAATTAACATCAGAGCTGAACTTCATTGAGCCTATCAAAAGTGAAGAGGAGCTTGAACGGAGAAAAACAGACACCATAGAAGTGGATTATATTTTTTCTACATGGGGAATGCTTCCGCTGACAGGAGAGCAAATCCGGATGTATTTTCCTAATCTCAAGCATGTTTTTTATGCAGCGGGCACCGTACAAGGCTTTGCCCGTCCGTTTCTGGAACTCGGTATTCCCGTACATTCCGCATGGCGCGCCAACGGAATTCCCGTCGCGGAAGTGACTGTCTCTGAAATTCTTCTTGCCAATAAGGGCTTCTTTCAGCGCCGTGTCCGTTCCCGCGAAGAGTGGCACAATGATGATCCTCATTATCATTTCCCCGGGAATTATGGTACCAAAGTTGGTCTTCTCGGCGCGGGAATGATTGGTTCCAAAGTGATTGAACTTCTAAAACCCTATCATTTGGAACTCTTAGTCTTCGATCCTTTTTTATCCGAGGAGAGAGCCTCAGCCATGGAAGTCAAGAAAGCTTCTCTGGAAGAAATATTTGAGACATGCCATGTCATTTCCAATCATCTTGCCAATAAACCGGAAACCGTCGGACTTATCAGCCGGGAGCTGCTTTCCCGTATGGGAGAGTATTCCGTATTTATCAATACAGGGCGCGGCGCGCAGGTAGACATGGTGGCACTCACCGATGAGATGAGAAGCCATCCGGGACGCACGGCACTGCTGGATGTAACCGATCCCGAAGAACCGCCGCGGGAAGGAGACGAGCTCTATCACCTTGACAATGTGTTCCTTACCCCGCATATTGCCGGCAGCATCGGATATGAAACGCACCGGCTTGCGGACTTCATGTATGAAGAATACCGGCTCATTGCGGCGGGATTGCCTGCAAAATACGAAGTAACCCTCTCCATGCTGGAAACCATGGCATAATTCGAGGACAAGAAAGGAACTCTCAAATGTACGCATACGATAAAAAAGATTCTTATACCTTTTCTTTTAGCTCGGCAGATCAGTTCCGCCTGTATCTTGAACAAAACGGATATCATATCCCGTTTTCGTATGATCTCTCCCCGCTTGCCGCGAAAAAAGCACTTTCTTCCCGCGCAGGAACCATAACGCTTGAAAATTCTCTCACCGTTCATCCAATGGAAGGCTTTGACGGTGAGACAGACGGCACGCCCTCCGAGCTTTCCCGCAGACGCTATCTGCGGTTTGCCCGTTCAGGCGCTGCGCTCATCTGGTCGGAAGCAATCTCCGTCGTCCCAGAAGCGCGCACCTCCGACCATCAGCTGATGATTACCGAGCAAAACGTAGCAGCATATGAAACTCTGGTGAAAGAAATGAAAAAAATCACAAAAGCACCGGTCATCGCTCAGCTTACTCATTCGGGAAGATTCTCAAAAAACAGTATGACGCCGCATCCGCTTCTTGCCACGCGCAGTCTGCCGTTTGAATCGGTACGTCCATGCGACAAAGATGTGCCCGTCGTTACCGATGAATATCTGGATACGCTGCCGGATGCCTATGCACGTGCCGCCAGCCTTGCCGAGCGTGCAGGATTTGATGGCATCGATATCAAGGCATGTCACGGATACCTGCTCTCAGAATTGCTATCGGCACATACACGCGAAGGAAAATACGGCGGCTCCTTTGAAAACCGGACACGCCTTCTTCTTGATATCACAGACGCAGTGCGTGCCGTACTTCGTCCGGAAACCGTGATTGCCTCACGTCTTTCTGTTTCCGATATGATCGATTATCCCTATGGGTTCGGCGTCACGGAAACAGCTCCCTTGTCGCCTGATTTTTCCGAAGCAAAAAAGCTTATCGGCATTCTAATGGAAAAAGGTCTCACCCTTATCGACATGACGATGGGCTCTCCGTATTTTAATCCGCATATCAACCGTCCTTACAATAAAGGAGGATATCTACCGCCGGAACATCCGCTGCGGGGGGTAGAACGTCTCATCGGCGCGGCAAAAGAAATTCAGGCGGAATTTCCTTCCCTCACACTGATCGGAACAGGATACAGCTATCTGCGTGAATTCGCACCGTATGTTGCAGCCGGAGTCCTGCGCGACGGGGGCGCGTCCCTCATCGGCTTCGGCCGTATGGCATTCGCCTACGACGGCTTTGCCCATGATATGATAACAGGACATATAGACAAAAACAAGGTTTGTATCGCATGCAGCAAATGCACGGAAATCATGCGTGCGGGCGGGACAACCGGCTGCCCTATTCGCGATCAGGAAATTTATCTGCCGCTTTACCGTCAATATTGTATGAAAAAATAACCGTTTTGGGAGGTGTTCATGACAGAACAATATGCCGTTCTCTCAGAATTCTATGACCGGCTGATGGAGGATATCCCCTATGATAAATGGGTCAATTTTTATCTCGCCTGCTTTGAAAAATACGGAATCGTCACGGAACGGATTCTAGATCTTGCCTGCGGAACAGGGAATATTACGCTTCCACTCGCAGCGCGCGGATTTGATGTCACCGGCATCGACCGAAGCACGGAAATGCTCTCGCTCGCCCGAAAAAAAGCAGATGACCGGAACCTTCATCTTTGTCTTTCCGAGCAGAATATCGCATCGTTTGACGGAGGCGGAAAATATGACGCCGTCATCTGCAGCTTTGACGGAATCAACTATTTAACCAAAAAAAACGATGTCTGTGCATGTTTTGCCCGTGTATATGATAGCCTTGCAGACGGCGGGATTTTTATCTTTGATATCAGTACGCCATATAAATATCGGGAGATTCTTGCCGATCACGCGTATGTCTATGATTATGATGACCTGTTCGTATCATGGCAAAATTTATACCGCGAGAAAAGCCGGCTCTGCGATTTCTATCTTACTTTTTTCGTAAAGGGAACGTCCGGATGGCATAGATTCGATGAAATTCAGCGCCAACGGTGTTATTCTCCCCGCACACTCGAGACTATACTTGCCGACACCGGATTTTCTTCGATTGAAAAGGTCGCAGACACCGATTTTTCACCGGTCTCGGAAAAAGATGAACGATGCTTTTTCATCTGTCGGAAATCTGTCCAAGGAGATGAATCATATGATAAAAAACAATGTGCTTCGTGCGATGACCCATGACGGCTCGGCACGCATTATCCTTATCAACTCGACGGAAATTGTCGATACCGCCGTCCGATACCACGCCACGGCGCCGACCGCCACAGCGGCTCTCGGGCGCGTTATGACCGCCGCATCCCTTATGGGGACAATGCTTAAGGAACCGCAAGGAAGGCTTACCGTAAAATTCAAGGGAGACGGTCCTGCCGGAACTGTGCTTGCCGTCTCTGATTACAAGGGAAACGTCAAGGGATATATCCAAAATCCGCAGGCGGAGCTGCCTAAAAAACCGAATGGGAAACTCAACGTCGGCGGTATCATCGGTCAAGGCGAGATGTGTGTCATCCGTGATGAGGGGTCTGGTGATCCCCAGACCGGATTTTGTGAAATCGTAAGCGGTGAGATTGCAGAGGATATCTGTGCCTATTTTGTACAGAGCGAACAGATACCGACAGTATGTTCCCTCGGCGTTTTGGTGGATACCGATCTTTCCTGCCGGGCAGCAGGCGGCATTCTGATTCAGCTTCTTCCCTATGCGGCAGAGGAAACCATCGCCGCCATTGAGCGTAATCTTCCGCGCATGTCCAACATCTCCTCTCTTTATGACCGAGGAATGTCAAATGAAGAAATCGCCGCTTTTGTACTGGATGGAATTGAGTATGACATCTTCGATGCATTTTCAGCGGAATACCGGTGTGACTGCAGCAGTGAGCGGATTCTTTCGGCACTCACAAGTTTCTCGCCGAAAGAACTGGATGATACTTTCCGCGAGGACAAAACCATTGAGGTATGCTGCCGGTTCTGCGATCGAAAATATTACTTTACGAGGAATGAAATTGAAAAATATTCGAAAAAATAAAATTTTTTCTCTGTAATGCAAGCAAGTAAAAATCTATCTTTACCATAGCTGAAATCCATACCATTACCATATATTTTTTACAATCCGCAGGAAAGTAAGTTTCTGTCGGGAAAATGAAGTACCTCAGTTTCGTTTCAAAAAACGCCGTAAAAAGAGGAGCCGCATGATTCGGTTCCTCTTTTTTGCTATTGAAATGCTAATAATCTTATGCTATAATGTGAATAAATGATTGTTTTTCCCTCTTCACTGCACTTTTTACATGACTATGATATTATTACTTCCAATTCAAAAAGAAGTATCCTACAGCACAGCGTATCTTTTTTTATAACACATATTTTCAGAAAATACTTTCGTGAAAATTTCCATATTCGAATATGAATCCCATCATATATTCAAAAAAGCAGTATTATAAAATAAAAGATGAAATTTTTGTGCCAGGTGAGAAAAAACAAAATTTGATACGACAAAATGACGTAAGCAAAAGAGCTTATGTCGGAAGGAGGCCCAAATGGATAACGGCGCTGCCAGCTATCGGCGTTTTCTGGACGGAGATGAAAGCGGATTTGATGAAATTATTGAGCTCTATCATGACAGCTTGATTTATTTCATCAGCCGATATGTCAATAATTTTGCAACCGCCGAAGATCTCGCCGCCGATACCTTTATGGAACTTCTGATCCATAAAAAGCGGTATTCTTTTAAAAGCTCCTTCAAAACCTATCTCTTTTCCATTGCAAGACATAAAGCAATCGATTGGGTTCGCAGGGAAAAACGCCTCTCCTATGTTCCGTCAGAGGAACTTCCGGAGGACACCACCGATATGGATATCGTAGAACGTGCCGTTATATCGGATGAAGAAAAAAGAAAAATCAAGGAAATCTCATCCAGTCTCTGCGAAGATTATGCCACCTATATCCATCTTGCCGTCTTTGAAGAGCTGGAAAACGATGATATTGCCATTATCATGAAAAAAAGCAAAAAACAAATTGCGAATTTGTCCTACAGGGCAAGAAATGCCATACGGGAAGCCATCAGAAAAGAGGGGATTCTATCATGAAAAACCGTGAAGAATTTCGCCGCACGGTACTAGAAAAAGCCGCGCGCTACGAAGCCGAAAGAAAAAACAGGAATCGAAAAATCAGAGAGTCAATCCTGCTTTGTTCCGTTTGTATCGTGATTGCCGTCAGCCTATACGTCGGCGCTATGATAAAATCCCTGACACTTGCAGAAAGTGCACCTGTTGATGGAACCTATGGCCCGAATGAGCATGGCTCCGATTATGAAATCATACCACACGATTCCACAGCCAAGACCAACGCACCGATTCAGACAACCCCTTTAGATTCCGTTCCGGAAACGGTATTTTCCGATACAACTGTCACAACACCATGCACAGATATTTCTTGTTTTGAAACAACAAATACGACAAAAGTCATTTCAGAAGATACGACCGCTCAAACAACCAATTCTACTGAAACATCAGAAACAGCTTTCCGGCTGGATTTCTCCTTAATCAGCGGATTAAGCGACTCAGAATCATTCGATACAGAAGCTTTATCGATTGGTTCCGTAACAGAGCTTACGGATTATCTGAATGATTTACACAGTCGGAATAAGATCCCTCAAATCTCTTTTCAACCCATTACCGCATACTACACAGATGAATATTTCGAAACTCACACCCTCATTGCCGTCAAAATGAAAGACATCGGACAATGCAGCCTTAGGGAAATCCATCATTCGGAAAACAGCGCTCTGTCTATGACTTTCCGAAAATCCGGCAGTACAGGAACTTCCTCTGAATCAACGATATATTATTACTTTATTACCATCGAGAAAAGAGACATTTATCAAATTGAAATCATAATAGAGCCGTAAATTGCGTATCCTGTTTTCATAAAGTCAATATCAGATCGCGGCATACATCAGCAATATTTTTCAAGGAGGTATACCATGACAAAAACCGTGTTTACCAAGTTAATGTCAGCCATTCTTGCAGGCGCTCTGCTGACACTGAGTCTTTTCTCCTGTGGGATAACAGCAAATGCCGTCGATCTAATGGCAGGAATTGAATCCCCCGACGTCAGCGGGAAATCCGCGGATGAGAAGTTTCTTTCCGCTATGGCAGATTTCTCACTGAATCTGTACCGTCAATCCAGTATATCCTGCTCTGATGGGAACAATTTTCTGATTTCGCCGGTTTCCGCTGCAGCGGCGCTTGGCATGACAGCAAATGGAGCCGACGGAAATACTAAGGCGCAGTTTGAAACGCTTTTCGGACTTTCCGCCGATGACATGAACCGCTATATGCTCCCTTATCTTGATTCACTTGCCACCAATGACAAAGGTATCAAACTTTCCATTGCCGATTCTATCTGGTTTGACAACGGTCTTACGGTAGACAGTGAATTTCTTGCCGTCAACAAAGCCTATTATCGGGCACAAATGTATCAGGCAAGCTTTTCCGATTCCAAAACCGTAGATGAGCTCAATCGCTGGGTTAAAACCAACACAGACGGCATGATCGATAAACTGCTCGAAGCTTTTCCAACCAATGCGGTCATGTGTCTTGTCAATGCCGTATGCTTTGATGCGGAATGGGATAAAAAATATGAAAAATCCGATGTCCATGACGGAAACTTTTATAATTTGTCCGGCTCCACCTCATCTGTTCCCTTTCTTCACTCTACAGAGCACAGATATATAGAAACAAGTGACGGAACAACAGGCATGATGAAATACTACAAAGGTGGAAAATATGCGTTTGTCGCTTTTCTTCCCTCCGAAGGAATCAATATCCATGATTTTATAGCAGAACTGGACGGAGAAACCTTTCTGTCTCTTTGCAAAAACGCAAAATATTCATCCGTAAACGTAAAGCTTCCGAAATTTCAATATGACTGCGATATGTCACTTGAGGAGCCCCTTATCGCCCTCGGTCTTACGGATGCTTTCGATTCGGAAGCTGATTTTTCCGGCATCAGTCAGTTTACCGGTCTTGCCATCGACGATGTCATTCATAAAACTCATATCGAACTTGATGAGAACGGAACCAAAGCTGCTGCCGTAACCGGGGTGATTATGACGGAAACCGCCGCAGAAATGCCTGAACACTCCGTCGTCTTTGACCGCCCGTTTATTTATGCGATTATCGATACCGAAACTAGTCTTCCTCTTTTCCTTGGTACAGTAACGGAACTCGGATAACTAAGTTCTAATCCGCAAAATTTTGCTATCATAGAATGGAACGTATGGCATGGTCGTTGTCAAGCATAGATGGACGATGATATCTGTCATAAACGGTCATTACCACAAAACCGATTTCATGAAAGAGTCCCGTCCAGCAGGCTGAGATTCTTTATATGGCAGTTTCGATATGGCGTTTTTAAAATTCGCTTGACGTCTACAGCGTTCCGAGGCTGTCTTTCATCATATTATAACAATCAATATTTACAACCATCCTTTGGAATATCCGGCGATAACCAAATATCTGTTTTTCCGTTATTAGCACGGGTTCTCCTGAATCATCTGCTCAAATGTCATTTTTCATCCATCAAAAACGAGGGGTACGCAGTATGCTTACCCCTCGTTTTTATATATTTTGCGGGAATCCAATCAACCCACTTTGCTGTTTTCTTCTACTGCATAAACCGGAATTCTCAAACGCCCCGTTCTGCGGCAAACGCCATCGTTTCCTCATAAGTCGGAATCGATGCCGAAGCGCCGGGACGCGATACAGATACGGATGCAGCGCAGTTTGCCAGAGCAATTGCCCGTTCGATCGGCTCTCCGTCCAGATAGAATCGCACCAAAGCAGCTGTGAAGGTATCGCCGGCAGCAGTAGTATCCTTTACCTTCACCGGGAAAGTGGGCAAGGTCACACCGCGGCATCCGTCATAAAGATAAGCGCCGGCGGAACCAAGCTTCAATACAATATATTTGGGATGCACCGTTTGATACAATGCCTGTGCGGCAGCAAGCCTCGATTTCTCATCCACCGGCTCAATTCCCGTAAAAATCTTTGTTTCCGTTTCGTTTGGAGAAAAAATTTCCACACCGGCAAGCGAGGAAAGCGGAAAATCAGGGCGCGCCGGTCCTGCGTCTACCATAAACGGAATTTTTCTCTCATGCGCAAGCTCCGAAGCATAAATGACCGCATCCTCTGAAATTTCAAACTGCACATATACGGCGTCGGGGAGACAATCGAATGCCGCTTTGATATTTTCCCGTGAAATGACGGCGTTCGCGCCGGGATACACAATGATACGATTGCTTCCATCCTCTTCTACAAGAATAGAAGCAAGTCCTGTCGGCACCTCGCTCGAAACCGCAATATGAGAAGTATCGATGCCCTCTTTTTCATAGAGTGACCGCAGGACCTTTCCGTTCTCATCGTCTCCAAGGCAGGTACAGAAAACACAGGCTGTTCCGAGTCTGGCAAAGGCAACGGCGCTGTTAGCACCTTTGCCGCCGGGAACATAGGAATAGGATAAGCTTTCCGTCACCGTTTCCCCCCGTTCCGGAACACGGCGCATCCGCTGCACAAAATCCATATTTGCCGAACTGATAACAAGAATCCGTTTCATCATTTTGTCTCTCTTTCTCTGTTTTTCGGTTCCGCTTTCCGGAATCGATTCCAAACCCGTTCAAACCATTGGTCACTTTCCGGCAAAGAGCGCACCGGCTCAAATACCGATGACACCTCGAATCCCGAAAGGATCGTGTTTTGAACAAAATTTTCATGAAAAATGTCAATTTCCGGAGGTGCGGACAGTGCACTTTCAACCGTTCCGTCAAAAATAAGATAGGAACCGCGGCTCTTTCCGCCATCCGCAATATAATCCCGCAGCGCTCCG
Organism: uncultured Eubacteriales bacterium; assembly: GCA_900542425.1. Classification (GTDB taxonomy): domain Bacteria; phylum Bacillota; class Clostridia; order Oscillospirales; family CAG-272; genus QALR01. Next base: position 88,571 of record UQNQ01000001.1, on the reverse strand, counting down.
AGATAAACAAGCTGAGTAATCAGAATATCCCGATTGATGAGCGCATCCGTCAAAAACGCCGTATCGCAAAGTTTATAATTTTTTTCAAACGAAGCAAGCTCTCTCCGGCAAGCCTGCAGAGCCGTCTCTATTTTTTCAGGATTACGTAAAAACGCCGCACAATCTGACATCCGTTCTCCATAGGAACGCCTGCGGGCAAAAACCTCGTCACGCGTCATCTCACCGCGCATGGAAAGCAGCGTTTCCATTTCCTTTTCTATCAAACCTATCATTCTATTCTCGACAGGAAGCGTTCGCGTATCCTTTGCGGCAATATCCATTGCCGCAAGCAAAGCACCCGTCTGTGTGGAATTGAGTGCGGAACCTCCCGGCCTATATACGCCGAACGTACCTGCACATTCTCCGACCGCATAAAAATGACGAAGTGTCGTACTTTCTCTGCTTCGTTTTACGGCAAGACCGCCGTTGCAATGCTGAGCGCAAACTGCAATCTCCAACATCTCACGTGAAAGGTCTATCCCATGCGCGGCATACAGCTCCACGGCGGGACGATTCATTTTCATCAGTCTGTCAATCGGCAATTCCAATACCGCGTCGGAACTTCTTAAATAGTTTTCCGCATTTTCCGGCAGACAAGCGGCGGATAATTTCCCTTCGTATTCCAAACAAGAAGGATTTCTTCTGTAATCGAGAAAAACGCGCCGTCCCATTTGTTTTTCCCGGAACACGGCAAGATCCACGCGGGATGACCCGCCTGCGATCGTTTTTTTCGGGTCAAACGGCCATTCGTATCCTTTGGAAAAAACAGCGGAAAGCATCTCGGACGCAGAAGCAAAACTTTCCGTCAAAAATTCCCTTTCCGTTCCGTCCGCATCGACAGACACATATCGGGGCAGCACCTGCTGATATGTGCCGGATAGATTCCATCGGAATTTTATCGACGCAATGCCATACTGTGATTCAGTCAGGTTGGCACCGGCAGCACCGGCTTCAAATGCAGCGCCAAGAGAGCAGGTTTGACTCTCTGGATAAACCGTGTCCGCATAAATGGCAGAAGGCCCGCCGACAGCATAGACAATATCCGACGCCAAAATCGCACAAAGCCCTATGGGATTGTTTTCTCCCTGAAATACAGAGCATAAGGTAAGAAATCCGACCGCGCAGCCGTCTTTTACAAGAATTCGAATCACTCGGTGACGATCAAGAATCGGAATCCCTTTGGAAAGGACGGATCGCTCCAGCGCTTCCGTCATATATTTGGAAGTGAGCGGACCCGCAGAAGTTGCGCGCGTTGTCGCGTCATGGTCTGTGCGATAGCCTACATACTCACCGTATTCATTCATGGGAAACGGCACACCAAGCCCCACCAGCTTGAAAAAGCATCTCATAGAAAGCGCGGCATCCGACAGCGCGATATCCCCGTGCATGGAGCCGCCGCACATCAAAGAGCGTGCCATATCATAGACAGAATCGGGAATTCCTCCCGCCGTATTCAGCTTATAATAGGTCTGCTTATCGGAGCCTGTATTGCGCGATGTACCCATCCGCCGTCCCTCCGTTACGATGAAAACATCCGTAACGCCAAGTTCATAAAGCGAATCTGCTGTACCATAGCCTGCAGCGCCGCTTCCGACAACGGCAGCTCTCGCACGAAATACCGGAATCCGATATTTCCCTGCCTTGATTTCCTCCATATCCACCTCTTACAGCGTACGCAAATGAAAGCCGCCGTCTACGTTGATAACCTCTCCTGTCGAATACGGCAGCGCACCGGATGCAAGCGACTTCACGGCACACGCGATATCCTCCGGCGTGCCCATACGCGCAATCGGAAGCAAGCCGCCCGAAATCTGCGCTTCATATTTTTCCGAAACCGCAGCCGTCATATCGGTTCGGATAATACCCGGACGAATTTCATAAACATGAATTCCGTATTCGGCAAGACGCACGGCGAATAGTTCCGTCGCCATGGAAAGCCCTGCTTTCGATATACAGTATTCCCCGCGATTGATACTTGCAGTATAGGCCGACATCGAGGTAACATTGATGATCATATTCCCGCAGGAAGCAGCAATCATCCTGTTTGCAGCATACTGTGTGAGGAAAAATGTACCCTTCAGATTGATATCGAGAAGACGCTGCATGCTTTCTTCCGTCATCTCGAGAATATCTCGGCGTTCTGTGGGTGCCACACCGGCGTTGTTGACCAAAATATCAAGCTTTCCAAAATGCTCAAACACCGTGTCAACAAGACGGATTCTATCCTCAGAAGATGAAATATCCGCGCTGACATAAATGGATTCCGGCGAGATTTTTTTCAGCTGTTCAATGTATTCCTCTGCCTTTTGCGATTCCGCACGTGCCGCGGCAATCACCGTAAAACCATCGGCAGCAAGCCCTAAGGATATCGCACGTCCAATACCGCGCGAAGCTCCTGTTACAATGACTGTTTTTTTCATATTTTCCTCTCCGAGTTCTGTGACATCACAGGGGCGTAATCTATGTTCCGTCCCCATGTCTTATTTTTCCGCAAGCCGCCCCAGCACATTGACATAACCGTCATTCCCATCCCGGAAACATCCGTTGACGCGTGTGATAGTTGCCGTGCTAAGTCCGGTTTTCTCTACAATATCCGCGTATTTTTCACCTTCGGAAATCAGCTTTGCTGCGAAAAGCCGTTTCGACATCTCACGCAGTTCCGTCTTTGTGCAAAGATCGCCGAAGAAATCGTAGCATTCCTCTACTGTTTTCAGTGTCAGAATCCCCTCAAATAAAAAATCGAGCTTTTCATCACGGTTCCCCTTTGCCATAAACATCCCTCCGATTTTGTATTTTAATATATTATCATAATAACACAAAAGGACATAAAATGCAAGAGGTTTTCATAGAAAAGGAGTCGTTCCGTCCGGAAAATAAACTTCTGTACGGCAAACGGAATAATCATCCTCCCCCGCAGGAATCCCGATTGTATCCGCCAGAAAATCAATGAGATATTTCGGATTGACAAAAGACTGCTCCCCGCAGGAAAGTCTGACGGATAACGCAAGAATGTTGGACTGCTCTATAACAGACAAAATTTTGACATAAGGAGTGATATCCGTTTGGCGCGTTCCGGTTTTGGTGGTCTTTTCCACCGTGATGCTGCCGGAAAGTGCCTCAAGAACAGCTTTTTGACAGGGCTCTGTATGCGTCCTTTCCACGCGGATTTCATAATCTGCCCATCCGATTTCCGAAAACTTTGTTCGAGGCGTATAGGCAGCAAGCGCACGCAGACCTTCCGGAAAAACAGCATTCAGCCGCTCGCAGATTATCTCCGGCGCAATCGATTCCGTAATCTTGAAATCCATAAATTCACAAAGACTTGCCGTACCGACGGAAAGTGGCAGAGAAAAAACGGTTTTGGGGTGTGGATTGAACCCCTGCGTATACCAGATGGGAAGTTTGGATCGAATAAACGCCGATTTTACCGTACGGTTCAGATCCAAATGGGAAATAAACTTGAGACTTCCCGTTTTGGAAAATTTCACTCTTATTTTTGCAGGCTCGGACAACATGAGCGTTCACCTCCCAATCGATCAGCGCCGCAACCGTTGCAGGACTCGCGGCAGTTTTTTGTCGGGATCGCCTCATACGCGCGGTGCCGCTCGCGCAGGAGAAAGGCTTTGGATACCCCGATATCGATGTTGTCCCACGGAAGAATTTCATTTTCCGCGAACTCACGATTGGCATAAAAAGCGGGATCAAGCCCGACAGTATCAAAGACTTCCATCCATTTATTATAGTCAAAATGCTCGTCCCAGCTATCAAAACGCATTCCCTGACGATGCGCTTCAGCAAGCACCGCATTCAGCTTTCGGTCACCACGGGCAAACACCGCTTCTATCCGGCTGACACGAGCGTCGTGATAATTGTACTTGATTCTTCGGTCCGTAATTTTCCCAGTCAGATATTTCTGCTTCTCAAGAAGAGTTTCCATGTCACATTGCGGCTCCCATTGAAACGGGGTAAACGGCTTTGGAATAAAGCATGCGGCGGAAATGGTGACTCCCGGCGATTTCTTCGGTCTTCCCGGTGTATGATAATACTCTTCAATCACATGCTCGGCAAGTTCTGCGATACCGTCCAAATCCTCATTGGTCTCTGTTGGCAGCCCCTGCATAAAATAAAGCTTCACCTGTGATTTTCCGCCTTCAAACGCAGTGCGGCACGCCCGCATCAGGTCCTCTTCTCTTACATTTTTATTGATTACGTCACGAAGTCTTTGTGTTCCCGCCTCCGGAGCAAACGTAAGAGAACCGGTCCGCACGGTAGAAATTTTGTCCATCAGTTCCTTGGTAAAACTGTCTACGCGCAGAGAAGGTAGGGAAAGAGAAATCTTTCTGTCATCCGTCCATGCAAGCAGCTCGTCCGTCAGTTTTTCAATACAGCTGTAATCGCTGATGCTGAGGGATGAAAGTGTCATTTCATCATAACCGGTAGCATCGGCAAGCGTCATTGCCGTTTGGCAAAGTACTTCCGGCGATTTTTCCCGCACCGGCCGCCACACCATGCCTGCCTGACAGAACCGGCAGCCTCGGATACAGCCTCGGTAAACCTCTAAGGTAATTTTATCCTGCACCGTTTGGATAAACGGCATCACCAGCGTTTTTGGATAAGGCGCTTTATCCATATCCTTCACAATTCTCTTTTTGATTTTTACAGGGATATCTTCATATTTTGCCTTCACAGAAGCAATCGTCCCATCATCATGGTACGAAACTTCATATAAGGACGGTACATAAATTCCCTCAAGTTTTGCCGCGTCATGCAGAAAATCCGATTTGTGAAATCCTTTTTTCTTATGCTCTTTATATAAGGAAACCAGCTCGCAGATGACCTCTTCTCCCTCTCCGATCATAAAAAGATCGAAATAATCCGCAATCGGCTCGGCGTTGTAGGTACAGGGACCTCCTCCGACAACAAGAGGATCTGTATCACCGCGTTCCGAAGCAAGCAGCGGAAGACCCGCAAGTTCCAGCATATTCAATACATTTGTATAACAAAGCTCATATTGCAAAGAAAAGCCAATGATATCAAAGACAGAGATCGGATCCCCGCTTTCATGCGCCCAAAGAGGAATTCCTTGCGTACGCATACACGCCTCCATGTCCACCCACGGTGCATATACGCGCTCACACCACGTATCATCCCTGGAATTCAGAACGTCATACAAAATCCGGACACCGAGATTGGACATTCCGATTTCATAGGTGTCGGGAAAACAAAACGCGAAACGAATCTCGACCGCATTTTTATCTTTCAGGATTTGTCCCCACTCTCCGCCCGTATAACGCGCGGGCTTTTCCACGCTTCTTAAAATTTTCTCCGGTATTTTCACAGAATCCTCCGTTTTATGTGTTTGTATAAATGATTTTATTCGTTTGTATCATTTTGTTCCCGTTCGACAGACGGGACGCATTTTACAATAATCACACGGGCTTTTCCCGTTCGTGACAAGCGGTCGCGCACAAGCGGCACCATGCTTCAGTTCGGAGGCATAGCGCAAAACCGTTTGCGTGACTTCCTGCTTCAGTTCACAAAAGGCTTCCAAACCAATCAGATTCGCCTTATCTTTTTCCAAATCCTGTGCTTTCACAGGAATCCATTTTCCATTAAGACTAGGATCCATCGCCCGAAGGATCTCTTCATTTTTCAGGAAAAGGCCGCTGGCACGAATATCCGCGTCTTCCTGTTCCGTCTCCTCGCCGACTTTCAAATCAACCTGCGGCGGTTTTATCCCGGAATAGAGCACACCCGCAGGAGCAATCGGTTTCCCATAGTGTTCTTCGCCGTTTTCCCAAAGGGAAAAAAGATATAGGAGCATTTGCATATCGAGTCCCAGCTTTACATTCCGGATATCGAATATTTTATCGCCCGTTTTGTAGTCCACGACTCGGAGATACAGCTTCCCATCTCCCTCATAAGCGTCCACCCTGTCGATTTTGCCGCGCAAAGAAACGGACACGCCGTCTCCTTCCAGCTTCATCGGCAGAACAGCTCCGCGTCCCTGTCCGATCACCAGTTCAAAATCACACGGACGGAACGAGGAAACATCCATCTCTTCCTTGATACGCCTGGCAAACAGCAGAGCGCTGCGGCACAGATAACGGAATAAATGCCGGAATCGCCCAGGCAGCACAGCAGCATCAGCATGAAAAACGGACGCAATATACTCTTTGGCAATGGCGTCGATTCTCGCAGAAAGCTCCTCCGTGCCGCCGTCTGCGATCCACTGCACTGTTTTTTCCAATACCACATGCAGAAAACTTCCGATATCCACCGGACCAAAACGAACCGGCATGCTGTCCTGAAGTTTCAGCTCATATTCACAGAAATAAGAAAATCTGCATTTGATATACCTTTCCAGTCTTGTATAGCTGGTAGAAAGTCCCCCGCCGAACAGTTCATCGGCACAGGCGGGAGAAAGCCGGCAGTCCACAGCGGAAAGAGGCATTTTTGCATATTTCAGTTTTTCCGCATAAGTATCGTCCGCCTCATAATATTCGCGCAGTGCGCGTCCGAGATTTCCGTCATCCGTGAGAGCACACTCAAAAGACGCTGCCCGTCCTTCAATCAAGTCCACAGGATCGGAAAGTTCAAAATCGAAAATTTCAAGCTTCGGGAACAGAGCGCGGATGCGCTTGACACCAACGGATTCCCTCTGCTCCGTTCCAGAAAGCGAATAATGGGCAAAACTGACAAACAACCGCTCCGACGGCAGCGATGCCGCACGGTAAAAATAATACAGTTCCTCCGCAATCCGGCGCTCCGTTCTGTCCGTAAACGCAATGCCCTGTTTTTCAAGCTGAAGCTTTTCATACTCTGAGAAAAGTCCGTTTTCTCCCACTCTCTGAGGGAAAACCCCTTCGTTTGCACCGAGAAGATATACATATTTCGGATGCCCCGGCACAGTTTGCGAAGCCGAAGAAATGGTAACCTCGTCCACGGATGTTGGGATTTTTCCGATATCCGTTTCAAGAAGAATCATCTGGAGCATCTGCGAAAACTCCGGGATCTGCACTTCCGCATCTCCCGAGGATACGACAAGTTGGTCCAGCGCACCGCAGAAAACATTCCAAAGCTGAACCGTTTCAGAGGCATAAGCCATATCCCCGCAAGCCTTGGCTTTCTCTGCCTGCGTCATCAGCGCTTCCGGCACGCCGAGTCCGGACAAAAAATCGAACAGCAGCGCCGCACGGTCTCTGACCGTTTTCACCGTGCGTCCGGCGGCGCTGAACGCTTTGAGCGGAGAAACCACGCGACGGCGGATATCCGAAAGCAAGATAAGGGTGTGCCTGTCCTCCTCCGTTAAAGATGCCCCATAGCCGTGAGGACTCATGTTCCATTCGTCCTCTCCGTAAATCCTCTTACCGCGCAAATTCCATTTGACAATATAATTTTCAAAAAGGCTTATCTCATCTGCAGTAATACCTGCAAGTCCCGTTTTGATATAAGAGATAACATCTTCTCCCCGGAAACCTCTCTCACAAACGGCAAAAGCGGAAAAAATCAGCTTCACGAGCGGTTTTTCCGTCATTTCCACGCGGTCGGAAAGAAAATACGGAATTTCATATTTCCGGAACACAGCATCTGTAACGCCTTCTGCCTGTGCCGCATCACGTACAATAACAGCAATCTCCCGGTATCTTGCTCCGCCGCGTACAAGACGCAGAATATCAATTGCCGCCGCCTCCGATTCCGCAAACGCATTCGCCGCGCGCAGAAGGCGGATATCCTTCGGCGTCTTCTCCCAAAACGTGTGCACGCTGCCGGTACCCGCAATATGCTCGGAAAGGAAGGCGAGCTCTCCGCTGTGGTACCGCCGGGTTCCTCGTAAAGAAATGTCTCTTATTTCGTTTATTTTCCCTGCACGCTGCGCTGTGCGGCGGAGTCTGCGGTCCGTATCAGCAATCAATCCTGCAGAAATATCATCCGCCTCGTCCGGCAGATACGGCAAAGTTATGTATACGTCCTTCGCACCGGATATCATATAGAACAAAATATCATACTGCTGCGCTGAAAAAGAAGTGAAAGAGTCAATAAAAACCGTACTGCCGCAAAAAAAATCGTTTTCGCTCAAAAGGTTTGACGCTTTGGAAAGGATCCCGTCCGGGTCCTCCCATTTCGCGGCAATCTCCGCGTCAAACGCTGCAAAAATGACACTCAAATCGGAGGTTTTCGCTCGAATCGGCGAATGCTCGTCAAATGAATCGGCCGCATGGGCAAGCTCGCCCGGCGTAATTTTATTCTGATACAGTTCAGACCGCACTGCCGTCAGCTTTTCAATCAGTCCCAATCCGCAGGTGCCTCCATACTCCGAAAGTGTAGGAGAAAGCGCCTCAAGAACATTGCGCATCATCAGCTTTTTTGCTCCGGCGCCGATGTAATCCGCACAAAGTCCGCCATATCGTCGGAATATATAATTGCAAAGACGCCGGAAGGTGACAACGTCGATGTTTCCGGCATTTCCGACATCTGCAGCACGGCTCTCTGCCGCAACCGCTTCCCTGTCCGGCACAAGCAGAAACACATGTCCTGTCCTCGCCGCCTCTGACATCCGGGAATCTATCCATTCGCTTTTTCCCGAACCGCTTCTGCCGTAAACAAACCCGATCATCGACGCACACCTCCTTCATGTGATTTTAACAATCCGTTTCGTACCCGAAATTCCAAACCGCTTTGCAAGCGAGAAATAATAGCTGGTATGAATCAGATAAACATTTCCCCCAACCGCTCTCGCACCGGAAAATCCGCAAAAAGAAAGCGAACGGGAAACGACAAGCACAACGCCTTCTTCTGAAAAATCCCGCACCATAGCAGAAAAATATCCGCTTCCGCGATGCCGCTTCGGCGCAAACAGAACATATAAACGCTGTCCGGCAAAAATCCGTTCAAATGCGCGGTTCCATTTTTTATGCGCAAAAAAGCCGACTACCGCCACCACCGCAGACAAGACAAGCGCCGCAGGCAGCAAAACCGTAAGAATTCCAAGCGTCAGAATCACTTGTGCGCTGATTCCGAGGACCGCGGCAATCCCCGTGACAATTGTCCACAGCTTGGACGCAAAAAAAAGATTTCTCACGGCAAACGATGTTCGGTCGTAGAACCGGAAAGCGCGGCTCGACTTCAGCGAAAGCATCAGATAACCGAAATACGTTCTCGACCGCGATACGGTAAGATTACGGACCGCGTCCTGCATAACAGCCGAAGATTCTCCGTCCCGGGCGGCACCCCTGTCTCCAAGCTGTACCGTTCGGTGACGCAAATATTCGTTTTCACGCCGCAGCCGACGATTTTCTGATTTTAATTGGCGCAGTTGTTTGCGAATTTCCTTTTCTGTCAAATTTTTCACCTCTTAGGATTTAATTTGTATCGCTGAGGTTAAAAATATACAACATTATTTTTCAAAAATATCCAGATTGCGCAGCAGCGGCTCCCTGCCACGCCAAGAAAACGCACGGCGGCGAAATTCCTCCTCATCCATATCGGAAAGTCTCTTTTTTGTCAGGACGGGAATCCTATCCTCATGAAAAAAGGCAATCGGCGTCTGCACACCGGATGTCAGCGCCGCTTTTGTCATCGGACAGGCAAGCTGGCAGATATCACAGCCCCACGCATATCCGTATTTTTTTAGATAAGCTTCTTCCTCTGCGGTAAGCAGTCCCTTTTTCTGTGTTACGGCGGACAGGCACTCCAGTCCGTCTTTTGTCATGGGACAGGCGCTGCGGCATACGCCGCAGTGAGAACAAAAAGAAGGCGCAGGTGTCCCACCGGAAAAGCCCAAAGTCTCCGGCAGGACACCGGAAAGAATTTCCGCAACAAAAACAAAAGAGCCGTATTTTTCGTTGATCAGCATAAAATTGTCTCCGATAACACCAAGTCCCGCCATGGAAGCAGCAAGATTTTCTCGGATCGGCGACTTATCCGCAAAGCCGAGAAATCGTTCTCCGTATTGCTTTTCTAATATTGGGATGATACGTGAAAACAATCCTTCACAATATACGTGATAATCGCGGGAACGTGCATAAAACGAAACGTTTCCTTCTCCGTCGTTTACAAAATAAGGAATCAGAAAGATGATTGCCGTCTGAATCTTTTCGGCGGAAACGCCACGGCGTTCTATGACATCCGGTCTGCGGCAGGTGCAAGCCGAAAACGGAATCACACCGAAATATTCTATTTTTTCTTTGGCAAAAACAGTTTTGAGTAAGTCCCGCATCCCATATCTTCCGTTCCTTTCGCAAATTTTTCCCTTGATTACACAAGATATATGTGCTATAATGTATATATGGAGACAATACAGTCCCCCTTTTTTCCGGCGGTGATCCCGCCGCTTTTCCAAAAAAGCAATCTTTCTGTATGGCTTTTATTATAGCAGAAAATTCCGATAAATCAACATGAAGAAAAAAGTTATACGGAATTTTCGCACAAAAAAACTTAGGAATTTGCTCATTTTCCATTTTATATTTGCCGCCGGCATTCGGCGTGAAGGAGACGATATGGCAAAAAAAAGCAACACATATGATGACAAAAGCATTACGATGCTCAAAGGCGCGGCAAGAGTTCGCAGCCGTCCGGCAGTCATCTTCGGTTCGGACGGACTCGAGGGCTGCGAGCATTCCGTATTTGAAATCCTCTCCAACGCCGTAGACGAAGCAAGAGAGGGGTACGGCAACAAAATCAATGTCACCGCCTATCATGACGGTTCCATCCGGATCGAGGATTTTGGGCGGGGGGTTCCGCTTGACTTCAATGAAAACGAAGGAAAGTACAACTGGGAGCTCGTTTACTGCGAGCTATACGCAGGAAGCAAATACAACAACAACGACGGAGAGGAAGCGCTCTATAAATATTCGCTGGGACTCAACGGTCTCGGTGCCGCCGCCACCCAATACAGTTCGGAATTCATGAAAGTACAGTCATACCGGGGCACAGAAATGCTCGAAATGAATTTCAAAAAAGGCGAACCGGACGGTGAGCTTATCCGCACGCCTCTTCTGTCAAAGAAAGAACAGCGAACCGGTACCGTCGTTTACTGGAAGCCGGATCTTGAGGTTTTCACCTCCACCGACATTCCGAGGGAATACTATGAAACCATATTAGACAAGCAGGCAATCGTCAATGCCGGTTTGCATTTTCATTTCCGCTTTCAGAATGCGGACGGTACCTTTGAAGAAAAGGAATTCTATTATGAGCACGGCATTGAGGATCAGATTCTCCGTACCGTCGGAGACACCGCACTGACACCTCCCGTGCTTTGGAAAACGGAAGCCAAGGGACGCGACCGCGCAGATAAACCCGAATACAGCTTTAAAGCGGAAATCGCCTTTTGCTTTTCCAATACGGTAAACCTGATTGAATATTACCATAACTCGAGCTTTCTCGAACACGGAGGTTCTCCCGATAAAGCTACGCGTGCCGCTTTTGTTTATGCCATCGACAAATATCTGAAAACGGCAGGAAAATACAACAAAAACGAAAGCAAAATTACATTCGGTGATATCGAGGACTGTCTGGTCCTTATCATCAACAGCTTTTCCACGCAGACCTCTTATGAAAATCAAACAAAAAAAGCGATTTCAAACGAATTTATCACGGAGACGCTGACAAACTTTTTAAAGCATCAGCTCGAAATCTATTTTATTGAAAATCCCGCCGATGCGGAAAGAATCACCTCTCAGGTATTGGTGAATAAGCGCAGCCGCGAAAACGCGGAAAGCACAAGACTCAATCTGAAAAAGAAGCTTTCCTCGCAAAATGATCTGGCAAACCGGGTAGAAAAATTCGTTGCCTGCCGGAGCAAGGATCCCGAACGCCGGGAGGTCTATATTGTAGAAGGCGACTCCGCTATGACATCCTGTAAACTCGGACGGGACGCCGAATTTCAGGCAATTATCCCGGTCCGCGGGAAAACGCTGAACTGTTTGAAGGCAGGCTATGACCGGATTTTCAAAAGCGACATTATCGTTGATCTTCTGAAAGTGATCGGCTGTGGCGTCGAAGTCAAGGCAAAAGGCAACACGCAGGGCGTTTTTGATCTTTCCCAGCTGAAATGGAGTAAAATCATCATCTGTACCGATGCCGACGAGGACGGCTTTCAGATTCGCACACTGCTGCTTACTTTGTTCTACCGGCTTCTTCCCACCCTGATCAAGGAAGGCAAAGTTTATATCGCAGAATCTCCTCTATATGAAATCACCTGTAAGGACAATATCTATTTCGCCTATGATGAAAACGAAAAAGCGCAAATTGTATCCAAACTCGGAAATGCCAAATATACGCTTCAGCGTTCCAAGGGACTTGGCGAAAATGAACCGGACATGATGTGGCGGACAACCATGAATCCGGAAACACGTCGGCTGATCAAGGTCATGGAAGCAGACAGGGAAAAAACCGAATACATTTTCGAAACTCTGCTCGGCGACGATCTTGATGAACGCAAGCGCTTCATCGCGGCATACGGCAAGGAATACATTGCCGAGGCAGACATTTAACGAAAGGAAAGAACGATCATATGGCAAAATCCAGAAAAAAGCCCGAAAAAAAAGAGATCGTCCCCGCTGAAATCACACTTCAGCCCATCACCGATACGATTGAGAAAAATTATATGCCGTATGTCATGAGCGTCATCGTATCCCGTGCCATTCCGGAAATCGACGGATTCAAGCCATCTCACCGCAAGCTGCTTTACACGATGTATAAAATGGGACTTCTCACCGGTCACCGCACCAAAAGCGCAAATGTTGTGGGACAAACCATGCGTCTCAATCCTCACGGAGATATGGCGATTTATGAAACGCTTGTCCGCCTGACACGCGGAAACGAAGCGCTGCTTCATCCGCTCGTCGACTCCAAAGGAAGCTTCGGGAAGGTATACAGCCGTGATATGGCGTTTGCCGCATCCCGTTACACAGAGGTCAAACTCGATCCCATCTGCAATGAAATTTTCCGCGGCATTGATAAAAACGCCGTCGATTTTGTCGATAATTATGACAATACAATGAAAGAGCCTGTCCTGCTCCCTACAGCTTTTCCGAATATTCTCGTTTCTCCCAACATGGGCATCGCCGTCGGCATGGCAAGTCAAATCTGCTCTTTCAATCTCGGAGAGGTCTGCGACGGTACCATTGCCGTCTTAAAAAACCCGGACACAACAACCGATGAGCTGCTGGAGCTCATCAAGGCGCCGGATTTTTCCGTTGGCGGACTGCTTATCTACAACCGAGACCGCATGCGTGAGGTCTATGAGACCGGACGCGGCAACATCACCCTTCGTGCCCGCTATGTTTATGACAAAGATGCAGGCTGTATCGATATTGTGGAGATTCCCTATTCCACTTCTATCGAGGTAATTATCAAAAAACTCACGGACATGATCAAAGCAGGCTCGCTCAAAGAAGTCACCGACGTGCGCGACGAAATCGATCTCAACGGCTTCAAGCTGACCCTTGATCTCCGCCGCGGAACCGATCCCGACAAACTGATGACAAAGCTCTATAAAAAAACACCTCTTCAGGACGCTTTTTCCTGTAATTTCAACGTACTGATTGACGGTGCCCCCCGAGGACTCGGCCTACGCGGCATCCTCGACGAATGGATCCGGTTCCGTATGAACTGCGTCAAAAGAGAATTGTCTTTTGATCTCGACAAAAAATGCGAAAAGCTTCACCTTCTGCTCGGACTCGGCGAAATTCTGCTTGATATCGATAAGGCAATTCGGATCGTCCGGGAAACGGAAAAAGACGAGCAGGTCGTTCCCAATCTGATGGAAGGCTTTGGCATCGACGAGGCACAGGCGGAATACATTGCGGAAATCAAGCTTCGTCACCTTAACCGCGAATATATTCTTGAACGCATCAAAGAAATTGAACAGCTTCAAAAAGAAATTGCAGAGCTCAAATCCATCATCGAATCTGAGCGCAAGCTGAAAAACCGTATCATCAAGGAGCTTGAACAAATTAAAGCAAAATATGCGGTGCCGCGGAAAACCAAGCTGATTTTTGAAGACAGCGTTGAAGAATATGACGAAAAGGACTTCGTAGAAAATTACAACGTAAAACTGCTCCTGACCCGCGAGGGCTATTTTAAGAAAATCACACTTCAATCTCTGCGCGGCAGTGACGAGCAAGCACTAAAACCAGGAGATGAAATCATGCAGACGGAGGATTCCGATAATCTTTCCGAGCTTTTGTTTGTCAGTGACAAACAAAAAATCTACAAATCCAAGGTCAGCGAATTTGAACCTAAAAAAGCTTCCCAGCTCGGCGATTATGTTCCGGCAAAGCTCGGCTTTGACGAAGGAGAACGCGTTATGGCAATGCGGGCGCTCACCTCTTATGAAAAAGAGCATTATTTTGTCTATGTGTTCGAAAACGGAAAGGGCGTGCGTATTCCTGTATCCTCTTATGAAACCAAAGCGTCGCGCAAAAAGCTCGTCGGTGCCTATTCCGACGCTTCCCCGCTTGTCGGCGCATTTTATGAAGACGCCCCCTTTGACCTTTTGCTGGTAAACGACGCCGGCAAAGCGATTTATATCAGTACAAAGCTGATTCCCGAAAAAGCAACGAGAACCGCTTCCGGCGTAACGCTGTTTTCACTGAAAAAAGGACAGAAGGTCATCCTCGCGACCCGTACGCCGGAAACATTATACCGGAATTTTGAAAAATGCAGAAAAATAAAAGTTCCCGCGACAGGGACATCCATTGAAAAAGCAGGAGAAAAATCATAAAAAGGAGGCAGTCCGTTATGAAGGTTCTTATCGCAATGAGAGATGCCGTCTACGCCAGAATGCTTGAGCTGGAATTTTCCGAACGGGGGATCGACTGCCTTTTTTACACCGGAGAAGACGACATCGATATTCAGGACGATATCCGTCTTGCCGTCATCGACGCGGGACTACTGTCTTATGCAAAGATTCTATTGCCCGGGCAGTGCGAAACGGTAGTAATCGGCTATCCCGAGGAACTTGCCCGTATCCCAACGCAGGAGCTGACTCGCTATTACGCGGTTGTGCGTCCGCTTGTAATGGAAGATTTTTTGAATGCCGTCTTCATTTCCCATGAGGAAGACAACAGACAGGAACTGCGTTCGCAGAAACGAAAAAATC
Source organism: uncultured Eubacteriales bacterium (assembly GCA_900542425.1). Taxonomy (GTDB): domain Bacteria; phylum Bacillota; class Clostridia; order Oscillospirales; family CAG-272; genus QALR01. The sequence continues at coordinate 73,426 of UQNQ01000001.1, read as the reverse complement.
CCTCTCAGTTCCTTGCGTTGGATGAAACCATTCGCGCTGCTTATTATAAAGGAGAGAAAATCAATCTCACCGCGAAAGAATTTGCCCTGCTTCGCCTGCTGCTTGAAAACAAGGGAAAGCCCGTTTCCCGACAAGAAGCGCTCACTGCAGTATTCGGAGATATCAATTCAGACACAAATGTTGTAGATGTCTATGTAAATTATCTTCGGACAAAGATTGACAACCGGTTTCGGATGAAACTGATATCCACCGTGCGGGGCTGCGGATACATGATTGCAGACTGAATGATTGCCTTTTCACAAAAATCCTTTCAAAATCTGCATTTTTTTCATATTTGTGTATAAGTCCCGAAATTTTGGCGACAATAGAAACAGTTCACAAAGCCGAAAGGCGGAAAGGAATTGTTTTTATGAATCAAAATCAAAAGAAAAAGCAGATGACGCGTGGACTTACCATTGGGCTGGCGCTTCTTGTTGTCGCCGCAATCTGCATTACCGTAATTGCCGTCGTATCCAGCAGACGTTCTAAACCCGGTCCTTCCAATACCACCGGCACACAGAATACGAATCAGACGACAAAAAATCCGAATCCGGAAGAAACCACAACCGATCCTGATGATAAGCCCATTGTTGCCGACGAGGTAACTTTCATTTCTCCTATGACAAACGGCAACATATCAAAGGAGTGGTCTGCCGAAATTCCGGTATATTCCGACACAATGGAAGACTACCGCGTGCATTTGGGCGTTGACATTGAGGCCGACGCCGGAACCCCCGTCTATGCAGCGGCGGACGGGATCATTGAGAGTGTAGAATTTGACCCCATGATGGGACAAACCATCGTGATTTCTCATGCTTCAGGATATAAATCCGTATACAGAAACCTGCAGACAAATATCCCGGAAGGAATTGTTGAGGGAGCTGTCGTGGAGGCAGGCGATGAAATCGGTGCCGTCGGTGATACCGCACTTGTAGAAATATCACAGTCTCCTCATCTTCATTTTGAAATCTATAAAGATGACGCATGCGAAAATCCGCTCACTTATGTCACTGTAACCCCTATTGATGACGAAACGTATTACGAAGATTAAACCAACCATAATCATAAAAAAGGAAGGCGGCGGCCTTCCTTTTTTATTGTATATTTGTCATTTTCCCTGTCGGACGTGCATATTTATGAATTACAATCATTCTATGAGCACAAGCGGAATTCAGGATTATAAAACAAAAAAAATATACAAAATCTCCTTTAAATCCTGACACGCCATTATTTTCAAACATAGGAAGTCTGTCCGTTTTTCTTAGCATACTATATGAAGAATATTCACACATTTTTTACAAAAAAAGTATCAAAAGGCATAAATTTATCGCAAATCAAATGGTTTTTTAGACACTATTTTTTTATAGGTATTGACAAAATTCAAGTTTGGTGATACAATAACAGTAATCACGGTGCGAGGTATTTTCAGACGATATCTTGTACGGTAAGAAAAATCTTTAATTTAAAAAAAGGAGATTCTATTTTTATGAAGAGACTTTTATCACTCTTGTTGGTAGCTGTTATGCTCTTCGCTGTACTTGCTATGGTCGGCTGTGACGGAAAAGACGAGACCACCACCGCAGCTCCCAGTACTTCGGAAACAACCAGCAACTCAGAAACAACCACATCTTCTGAGACAACCACATCTTCTGAGACAACCACGTCTTCGGAAACAACCACATCTTCGGAAACAACTACATCTTCTGAGACGACCGAGACGACAACAAGCGGAACAACTGCCACCGATCCTGGTGACGAAACAACCATTCCGACAGGAACCACACTGGCTGTCTTTGATCGCTTCGATTTCGGTACAAAAACCAAAGCAGAAGCCAATGGACACACTTCTCACGAATATTTGACCAGCATTCTTGAGTACGATTCTACTGCTCTTTCTATTGAATATACAGAGGATACTATCGTCATTTGGGCAACCAAAGATTATTCAAGCAGCATGGATCTTCGTGCGTTCGCTCTCAAATTCCCGGATATCATTACATATGATTTTGACGGTGAATTGAAACCGGGCTGGGGTACATGGAACGGATATCCGCTCAACACCTCTAACATCGGTAAGTCTTGGATCGGTCAGTATCAGTACATGAAGATTCGTATTCTCAATCCCACAAGCAACAATATGATTTCAATGGAATTTGCAGTTCCCGGTCAGTCTTTCTCCACGACGCAGATCGCTACTTATATGTATCTGCAAGGAGGAGCTCCCTCAACAACCAGTGAACACAATCTGACAACCACACCGACCAATGAATGGAGAAATTACACTTACGATTTGATGTTCCTTGCAGGAGCAGGTCGTGACATTGCGATGGGCAATGCAACTACCTATATTGGCTGTGTAGAACTCGCCAAGAATCAGGGCGGTGTCAGCGGAAGCAACTGGGCATGGTCTGCAAGCCTTAAAATGGCTGCTTTGAATTTCCACTTGCTCGGTGCTTATGGTCCTAAAGGAGCCAATTCCAACGGAGATACCAGAAACAACATCAAACGCGGTGATCATGTTGAAGTTGACTATATCGTCTTCGGATGCACAATTGAACAGCTTGACGGTTACACCAGCTATCTCGAGGATTCTTCCCTCGCAGGTTAAGTTTTCAACAAATATTTTAAAGGCGCTTCTAATTGAAGCGCCTTTATTTTTTTGAAAACATTTACAACGCTGTCCAGCGCATAACATTTCAGTCAATTGCAAAAACTCAAATTGCGGAAAAGTAAATACAATCTCATTTTGCGGTTTTTATAAGATAAGCAATATTTCGATGTTTAAAGATTCAAAAGCATCTAAATGTATAAACATCTTCAAAGCCGCAGGGCTAAATCCGCACGATATTATTAGTAAGAAATGTCGTCAGTTTTCTTACTGACGGCGGAATGGACCACACAACATGAAAAAATTTCTGATTGTTATACTCAGCCTGCTTGTATTAGCGCTCTCTCTTACCGGCTGTTTTGGAGATATGGATGAAACGACATCAACGGCAGGAACAAGCAGTAAAGAGACAACTTCTGGAAGTTCCAGTACAACAAGCAGCACATCTCACAATGAAAGTACTTCAGATATCATAACAGGAGACGACACCTCTTCCTCGGAAATTATCACAGATAATCCAGAGGATACTACCGGCGCGGAACCGGTTACCCCGAGCAATTCGGTCTTTTCCACAACACTTCCTATTTTTGCAAGACTGGATTTCGGAACCAAAACGTATGCAGAAGACAAAAATATGACGACTCATGATTATATCGTCGGCGCTATGACATATAACAATGAGTTTTTGACCGTAGAATTTACGGAAGATTCGCTGAAACTTACAGCAAAAAAGGACGGTACGTTTCAGTCAGCCGGAGAAGTTGCCACCATCGATGATTCACAGTATTTTCAGCGCGGAACCAATACGTGCTATTACTCTTTGAATGATTTTGCGGTAAACTTTGACGATTTGATCTCATACGATTTTGAAGATGAGCTTCGCTCCGGTTACGGCACTTGGGCAGGCTTTCCTTTTACCTTTAACGGAGTCGGAAAAGAATCGGAATGGCGCGGTTATCATCAATATATGAAAATCCGCATTTTAAATCCGACAGACAACGATAAAATCGCGGTACAGTTCAATAATGCTACGGCATATGCTTCCACGCAGTTTATGGTCATGTCAATCGGGAAACAAAAGAACACGTACGAAACCTATATCTATGATCTTTGCTATGCGGCAACCTATGCCTCCGGAAAAGGCGTGCTTCTTCCCGGGCAAGGACCTGGAAATAACTGGACATGGAAACAAAACACCAAAGTATCCGGATTAAGATTTCATCTGCTCGGTGCTACCTGTTCCTATGCCAATGCTTATTTAGATAATCAATTTGACGAAGGAGAAACGGCAGCCGATTATGACGTATACGCCGAATACTTTAACCGTTTAGACAGCAGAGTATTAATTAAGGCAGGAAATACTGTTGAAATCGACTATATTGTGTTCGGCTCAACTCCCGGTCAGCTTCAAAATTATCACAGTTATATCGAGTCCTCTTCCATGGCCGAATGATCTATTGGAAAAAACTCCATCGCAAAGGCGGGACACAAATTGACTCTGTCAATTTGTTATCCCGCCAGAAGCGAATACAATGAAAAATCGGACTGTAACCTGATTGACTTATTGCTCAAAAATCTTGTTTTTTTTTAGGAATAATCACGAAAATCCATCAGAAACAGCCGATAAGTGTTGACAAAATTAATATATAATGCTATACTATTTGATAGAAACGCTCGTCTTATGTTTTTTTACTGATATTTTCGAGCGGTTTAAAATTTCAAGCAAAAAGGAGATTCATTTTTATGAAGAGAATTTTAGCAATTGTTTTGTCTCTTGCAATGATTCTCGTCGTGTTTCTGATGGCAGGATGTGGTGACAAGCCCGTTGAGACAACTGCCTCTAACGGAACTTCCAGCACAACCGGTACATCAAGCACGACAAGCTCTTCGGGAGGCAGCGAAACCACCTCTGGATCAGAGAGTTCCGAGACCACCGAATCCACCCCCGGCACAACTGCTGAACCCACCGGAACAGAAAAGCCTTATGGTTTTGAAGATGTTGACTTCGGTGGAGAGACTTTTGTCTTCGTTGCTGACGACGGCACAACTGACGGTTGGAATGCAGCTAAGGAAGTTTATTCAGACGCAACCGACCCTATCAGCGTCGCAGTCCGTTACAGAAACGAAGTCATGGAAGACCTCTACAACTGCACCATTCGTGTAGAAGCAACCGCTGATGTCGGCACTTTGATCAGTGCAGATGTAACAGGAAATCAGCACAATTACGATGTGTATTCTATAAAATATGGATCCAAATCCACATCGGAAGCTGGAACCGTATACAATCTCTACAATCTCGGAATTAATTTCGAAAATGATTGGTGGGATCAGAACTGGGTTGACACTTACAGCATCAAGAAGAGCGATGGTACATTAGCAATGTATACTGTACTTGGCGACTTTGCTCTTTCTTCTTTCAGTGCTACTCACGCTATCATGATGAATAAAACCGTGTATGATAACACTGGTTTCTCTGAGGATATTTATCAGCTGGTCAGAGACAAAAAATGGACCATGGACAAATTCGTCGAAATGATAAAAGCTGCTGCACATGAAAACAGCGGTAACTCTGAATTCCATTATTCAGAAGGCGATATCCTTGGATGGGTCAGAACCGCTCACGCAACACACGGTCTGCATGTCGCTTCCGGTCTCTCCATTATCGGAAATGACAATGGTACATTCGTACTTGAAGTTACAGATAATGCTGCTGCATGGAACGATGTCATCAATAAAGCAATCGAAGTTTGGTCAACCGAGGAAGCTGAAACTCTTGGATATACTGACGTTCAAAACGCCCTCTCAGGCGGAAAAACCCTTTTCGGATCTGAAGTTCTGGATGTTTTGGAAAGAATGAAAGATGTTGAAGGTCTGTCAATTGGTATCCTTCCGTATCCGCTTTACAGCGAAACACAAGAAAATTATGCTCACTATGTTGACAACCACGTTTATTGCTATGCTGTTCCGACCTCTGTTCCTCACATCGAGACATTAGGCGAATTTTTGGAGCTCTTTGGATATCATTCCAAATATCTTGTTCGTACCGCTTGGATCGATACCTACAGCTATGAATACTGCAACGATATCGACTCGGCTGAAATGCTTGAAATCATTCTTGATACTCGTACCTTTGATCCCGGATATCTCTATTGGGCTGGATACGAAGGAGACTTCAGCAACTTCATTTCTACTGGTAAGAACAATGTCACCAAGTGGGCTGACAGAAATGAAACCGTTGTAGCTGATGCAATTCAGCAATTCATTAATACTATCAGCAAAAATGAAGCATAAATAGCTTTTGACTTGAAAAACACCAATATCCCTAAGGATATTGGTGTTTTTTTATTTGAAAAATCTCTCATAAAGCTAAAAAATGTTTTCTTGCTTTGTGTTTCTTTTAAAACAAATCGTCTTTTTGTTTTCTGCGTTTTCGCTTATTTTTTAGAATAAAAATAAAACTGCGCGGCCAGATCTTAAAAAATCTGACTACACAGTTTTTCATCATTGGCAAAAGAAAACCCACCCAGCCGTGTACGTCAAAATTAATGCCCTGCATTTAAGCAAGGTAGGTGCCCGCTCCGATACTTTGTGCTCCCAGCATCCGGGATCGATCGTGACATAAGCAGGATCGGTCGGGAGGTCTGCATACCCATATCAGGTAAAGGCTCCAAGAATTGGTTGTAGGTTTAATTTATGACATATCACGCGAGGGGCAGGATTTTTTCTTTATTTCAGTACTTTCTCTTTTTTAAAGGGAAGCTATCCATAATATATGCAGATCGCTACCGATTATTCTTCCTCATCGTAATCAATTTTTGAGAAAATTTCATCGTCGAACACATCTGCAACACGTTCATATTCATCGTCATCATCAATGGTGGAAAGAATTTCGTCTCCGTTTTCATCCTCTTCCAGCTTTAAGATAACACAATCTCCATTTTCATTATCCTCAACCGGCATAAGCGCATAATAAAGATTGCCGTCAATTTCAAGAGAAGCGATCACTTCAAACTCTGTCTCATTACCGTCTTCATCCGTCAAAGTAATGATATCTGCGTCGTAAATCTCATCTGCCATAACTCGTAAGAATCCTTTCAATAATCGATCAGAAAGCGCATCTCCCTCCTAAATTGGAAGGAATGAGCTCAACCCTTCTGCTTATATTGTATACCGCATCTCAAATATTGTCAAGAAAATTTTTATTCCAGCGCAAGCAATTGATTGAAATTTTTCGACATCTCATTTGTCCGCGCTAAAACGTTCTTCCTTACATGATTTCCCTGTCAATAACTGCGGAAGCAATCCGGAAGAAGCTTTTATTTTTCCGGATTGATATATTTCCAATAACTTTGAAAATAGGATATGCCGGACCATATTGTCATCACTGACATTGCCGCCATCGTAATGTAAGAAGCAATATGACCAGTCCAGACAACCGGCTCAAGCAATGCTGTCAGAATAAAAAGAATTTGCGTACAGGTTTTGATTTTGCCAAGAGAATTCGCCGCAATCACAAGTCCATCCGTATTGGTAACAACCATACGCATAGACGTCACGGCCAGTTCACGGAAAATCACAATCACAGTCGCGGCAAGCAGCAGCACACCGTACACACTCACACCTTCATCGCGCCCCGTCACATAACAAAGCGAAATCAAAGCGACAAATACCATAAGCTTATCCGCCAGCGGATCAAGAAATTTTCCGAAATTTGTTACCAATCCGTCGCGTCGTGCAATATGCCCATCCACAAAATCCGTAAAAGATGCCAGGCCGAAAAACAATGCAGCAATAAGCCTTGACCATTTTCCGAGTCCAAAATCAAATGTAATAAATACCATGAGAAACGGCACCATCACCATTCTTGCAACTGTTAGTTTATTGGGCAAGTTCAGTTTCATTTCAAAAGACCTCCGAATATTCACCGCATGGTCAGCGATAGATTTTTAAATTCATACGACAGCTTTTCCGACAAGATCATAATCGATAGCTTCTTCAATATCCACATCAACAAAGGTTCCGGGTGCAATCCGTTTCTTTCCGATCGCATTCTTGAAATAAACCTTTGTATCAATATCCGGAGCATCATGGGCGCTTCTGCCGTAATAGATTTCCGCCGCAGGATCAAACGCCTCACAAAGTACGGCAATCCGCTTTCCAACAAGCGCTTCGTTTTTTCGCTCCGCGATATGAAGCTGCTCGCGCATAATGATATCATATCTGTCTTGCTTCGTTTGTTCATCGATTTGATCATCAAACGCATATGCCGGTGTATCCTCTTCCCGAGAATAGGTAAAAGCGCCTAAACGGTCAAATTTTGCCTCGGATATATAATCGCAAAGCTCATTAAAATCTTCCTCTGTTTCACCCGGGAATCCGACAATGACGGTTGTGCGGATACAAATGTCCGGAATCTCATCGCGTAGCTTTTTCACCACGGCTTTGATCATGGAAGCATCGCCATGACGATTCATTGCCGACAGTACCCGATCACTGATATGCTGAATCGGCAGGTCGATATATTTGACGACACGATCATTATGCTTCATTTCCTCGATGAGCTCATCTGTAATTTTATCAGGATAACAATAAAGAATCCGAATCCATGGAATGTTCGTTGCCTCGCAGATAGCCCGAATCAACGCAGGCAGCCGATATTCTCCATATAAATCCAGCCCATACCGCGTAGTATCCTGTGCAATCAAGTTGAGTTCCTTGACTCCGATTGCCTCCAGTTCCTTTGCTTCCTTCACAAGATCCTCAATCGGACGGCTTCGGAAATTCCCTCTGATCATCGGAATCGCACAATACGTACAGCGGTTATCGCATCCTTCAGCTACCTTCAGGTAAGCCGTATATTCCGGCGTTGTCACAATCCGTTCACCGCCGAGAGGAGAAGTGTTTTTATCATCAAAAGAACTGTATTTCTCCCCTTTCAGGACCGCATCCACCGCCTCTGCAATATGTCCGAGACTTCCGACACCGATCACAGCGTCCACTTCCGGAATTTCATCGAAAATTTGAGAACGATAGCGTTCTGCGAGACAACCTGTCACAATGATTGCCTGCAGCGTGTGGTGCTTTTTTAGCCATGCGACATCCAGAATATTTTCAATCGCTTCGTTTTTCGCGCTTTCAATAAACGCGCACGTATTCACAATAATTACATCTGCCTCAATATCTTCCGGTGTGATTTCATATCCTTCGGAAACCAGCTTTGCCAGCATCACCTCGGTATCCACCAAATTTTTGGAACAGCCAAGGGAAACAAAGCCGACTTTGATTTTTCTTTCTTTTTTCATATTCTGTGAAACCTTCTATATTTTATACTGTCGTATATAACGTCTTATACGCTTACATAAATTCATTTGGAATACGTCGTTCCATCCTTTGTATCCGTCAAAGTGATTCCCTTCTCGGAAAGCTCTGCACGAATCGCATCGGCAAGCGCGTAGTTTTTGGATTTTTTCGCCGCTGCTCGTTCCGCGATTTTCTCTAAAATCCAGGAATCGTCATCAGCCTGCGCTCTAGTATCCGCGGCGTTTTCTGATTTTTCCGTGACAAGTCCCAGAGAGAGCACACGGTCAAAATCTTCCGCAATGGCACGCTTTGTCGCATCGCTCACAGAAGAATCCTTGAGCATATCATAAAGGATCGTAAGCCCCTGTGCTGTATTGAGATCCTGCCCTACTGCGTCGATAAATTTCTCACGATATGAGGCAAGTGCCGCAGAATCGATTTCTCCGTTTTTGGAAAGTGCTGCGATCCGCTTGATGAGTTTTGTATAGGCTGCCGCCGCATTGTCAAGATTAGAATAACTGAATGTAAGCGGCTTGCGATAATGGCTTTGCAGACAAAACAGGCGATAGGCAAGCGGATGATATCCCTTACTTTCAAGCAGAGACACCGTCAGGAATTCCCCTTTTGACTTGCTCATTTTTCCGGATTCATCGTTTAAATGCTGAACATGGAACCAATAATTGCACCATTTATGTCCGACATACGCCTCGCTCTGCGCGATTTCATTCGTATGGTGCGGAAAAATATTGTCCACGCCGCCGCAGTGAATATCCAAGCGGTCTCCAAGATACCGAATACTGATACCGGAACATTCGATATGCCATCCGGGATACCCAAGCCCCCATGGACTTTCCCATTTGAGCTCCTGATCTTCAAACTTCGATTTGGTAAACCAAAGAACAAAATCACTTTTATTGCGCTTGTTCTTATCTTCCGAGACATCATCGCGCACGCCTACCATTAGTTCTTCCGTATTATGCCCGGAAAGCGCATAATAGTCCTTTGCTTTCGAAGTGTCAAAATAAACATTTCCCTCCGCAAAATAGGCAAAGCCATGTTCCAAAAGATAAGATATGATTTTGATGAATTCATCAATACAGCCGGTTGCAGGCTGCACAATATCCGGTGTTTTAATATTCAGCTTCGCACAATCATCAAAGAACGCATTTTTATAAAATTCCGCAATTTCCATTACGGTTTTATGCTCTCTTTTCGCGCCTTTCAGCATTTTATCCTCTCCGGTATCCCCGTCACTTGTGAGATGACCGACATCCGTTACATTCATGACCCTGGTAACGTCATAACCAGAATAACGAAGAAACTTCTCCAGAACATCCTCCATAATATAAGTCCGAAGATTGCCGATATGAGCAAAATGGTATACCGTTGGACCGCAGGTATACATCTTCACCTTTCCCGGTTCGTTCGGGATAAATTCCTCTATCGTTTTTGACAGCGTATTATAAAGCTTCATGTTAAAGTCTACCCTTTCATCTGATTGGTTTTGACCCTGCATGCCATACAGGAGCCCTTGGCGTTTCTCCATTACGATTGTCTTGTCAACGCTATGATATGATAAGCAAAAAACCATCATGACATTTTTTCTTGTATTTATCTTATCACGAAGCCCATAAAAATGGAATAGCTTTCTCTAAAAATTTTAGTTTTTTTCACATTTTCATTTCTTTTTCAGTTTGTCATGCACACGGACAAAGTTAAAGCCGCAAAATATCCCTCCCCACAGGATTTTCTTCACGTTTTCCTGTCAAATTTTATTCACAAAACAGAAAAGTCAACCCATTTTTCTGTGCAAATTTTTTCAGATTTTTTCTGCCTTCCACAAAAAAAACGGGAGAAACAAAGTTTCTCCCGTTTTTAAATGTCTTATCCTTCCGCTGACAAATACTCTTTCATTTTGGTGACAGCACCTTCTATCAAAGACGCAATCGTTTTTTCACTGATAAGGAATTTTGCCGCAGATGGCAGTTTATCATACAGCGCATCTGCCACAGCCGAAAATTTGACCTCACCTGTACCGCCTCCGAATTTTTCTTCCGCCTGCGTAACCAGATAAAGCAATATGGATTTTGCCTGTCTTACACAGCCGGACCGGTACAGCAACACAATACCCGCGACAAGCGCCGCGACAAATAAAACCGATAAAATAATATCCGTCAAAAAGATTCCTCCCGAAATATCAGAATAACAAAGCGACAAGCCCGCCGATAACAGCGGAAGCAAGGGCGGTAACCACTGCGCCGACTAGCATCCGAATGCCGCGTCCCGGCAAGCCTTCTATTTTTGCAAGCCGTTTTTCGTGAGATGACAGCTGTCTTCCCACGAATTCCAGCTGAACAACAAGCCTCGCGATATTTTCATTCTGAATATGCACCTCATCTGCCAGCCGTTCAAGCCGGTCAAGCCGCCGGGAATCACTTTTGAGACGTTCCTCTGTTTTCGCAAGACGCTCATTTTCATATTCGGACAAACTTGTCACCGCCTGTATGGATTCGTAAATTCAAACCGTTCACTCCTCCTTCATGTTGCCGGTGCAAATGTGTACAGGGAACATCACACATCCCCAAAGCTTTCGCTTTCCACCGGTTTTCCGCCGCTCCGCCGATTCTCCCCATACCCCGGAACCGGGACATAAAAAGCGCCGTTCATACGGAGCCGCGGATGATACGGCGGCGGAACGGTTTTCGGTCTTGTTCCGAAAAACCTTCCCGCCGCCGTGATTTCATTATATCACAAAGCGCCGCAGATGTAAACATATGTTCTTAATAATTCCCCTATTTTTCAGGGAAATTCACTCATTTTCATCCGTGTCTTCCGTTTTCTTTGCAAGGTCTTTTGAAGTCAAGTGAGCCAATGGATTTTTTGAGACTGCCTCCTCCAACCGTTTATCTCCGATATGCGTATAGATTTGCGTCGTACTGAGCTGTGAATGGCCGAGGATTTCTTTGAGCGCCAAAACATCCACCCCGCCCTCCTGATACATCAGCGTTGCCGCAGTATGGCGCAGCTTATGCGTTGAAAAATGCTTATACTCCAATCCCGCGGCATTTAAATATTTATAAACAAGCCACTGAACGGTTTTATTGCTGATTCTTCTGCCGAGCCGCGAGAGAAAAAGCGCGTCTTTATCCTTTACGGCAGTTATGCCGCGTGTCCGGCACTCCAAATAAGCAGCAAGTGCCGAACGGCAGGCATCGTTGAGATAAACAATGCGTTCTTTGTTTCCTTTTCCAAGCACACGCAGCGACCGCAGTTCTCGGTCAAGGTCAGAAAGATGAATGCCAACCAGTTCAGAAAGACGCATTCCGCAATTTAAAAACAGGGTAATGATACAAAAATCACGTTCCTTCGTCCGGGATTCGGAATCCTCGAGCACACTCGTCAAAAGTGCAACACTTTCTTTTTCCGTTAAGTATTTGGGAAGAGCTGTCTTGCGCTTCGGTGTCTCAATATCAACAGCAGGATTTTTTTCCACAATTCTTTCTGTCGCGGTCATATATTTAAAAAACATTTTAATTGCGGAAAGCTTTCTGGCACGGGCAGCCGTAGAATTTCCAAGGTCATTCGCAGCAAAAACCAAAAACTCCAGAATCTCAAGCGTGGTAACGCTTTTGACAAACGTCTCATCCACACCGGCAATCGAAATCTCTCCGAATTTTTCATCAGACGGAGAAATACCGGCTCTTACCGCAACAAGATAGCGAAAAAAGGTATGAAGGTCTATCCGATATTCCTCCACCGTTTTCGGTGATCTTCCCTGGACGACCAGTTTATACCGCAGAAACCGTTCTATCACAGGTGAGGTATCATCAACAAGCTTGCTTTGTTTTGACACGTTTTTCACACTCCTTTTTGCTTATTATACATCATCCGAAAACGAGATACAAATGTTCTTTTCAAAAAAATCGAAAAATCCGTACATCAAATGTGAATTTTTTATCATCTTTCCGAAAATTTTTCGTAATCGCCTTGAAGAGTGCCATTTAATTCGTTATAATAATTTATAATTATAATTTTTTACAAAGACAAGGTCGCGCCACTCTGCTGCGCGGATCGGAGAACTTATGAAATTCAGCGCATTCTGGAAAACCTACAGCCGTGAGATCGCAAAGCTTTTAACAACGCATTTTGCACTTGCCGTCTTCAGCATTCTATGCTGTTCCGTCTTTTTAATCACAGAATATACAGCAACGATGAAACTTCTCAGCATTGTCGCTACTGTGTTCATATTTGCCTTTTATTATTATCTTGTCCGCTCCCAAATGTGGAATCTCGGTGCCAAAGACAAGCTTTCCGCAGAAGGAGGCAGAATCCGGCTGAATTCTTTTACCGGTCTTTACCTCGGGCTTCTTGCGTCAATTCCAAGCTTCATCGTCAATATTGTCTATATCATCAGTTCTACGTACCGCGACTACGCTGAATTTAAAAATCTTTTTTCCGTATTTACTTGCATCGAGCTGATTTGGGATGCACATGCCATCGGGCTTCGTTTGCTGACCGGCTCTCCGTACGCCTATCTTGCTGCTTCCGTTCTTCCTGCCTTATTTGCAGGACTTGCCTATTATCTCGGAACAAAAGAATGGAGTCTTTTCCGTCACAAAAAAACAGAAGAATAATCTCTGATTTTGCCGGAATTCCATTTTATAAAACATAACTTGCCCGCCGTTTTCATATATCTGAAATAAATCATGAAAACGGCGGTGATGGTGTTGTCAAATTCTTCAACCAAAAGGTCTCTTTTCTTTTTTCTTAAATTTTCAATTTTCTCCGTTCTGCTGATTGCAGTAGCGGTGTTTACCGGAATTCGTCTTGGTATGAATACGGAAACGGTAAAAACAGCGGGTACAGATGAAGAGGAAATCATCTATACCATTGTCATTGATGCCGGTCATGGCGGGCGGGATGCGGGAGCTTCCGCTGACGACGACGGTACGAAGGAAAAAGATCTCAACCTTGCAGTTGCAAAAAAGCTTGCCGCATTGATGAAAACGGCAAACGTGAACGTCGTCATGACGCGGGATGAGGATATCGAGCTGGCAGATCCTTCATCAAAGCATAAAAAACTCGACGATTTGAACGCGCGGCTTGCAATTGCCACAGAAAATAAAAATTCTGTTTTTGTCAGCATTCATATGAACAAATTTCCGGTTTCCAAATACAGCGGACTTCAGGTGTATTATTCCGAAAATAACGCGGCAAGCCACACCTTGGCAGATGTAATACAGGAAAATGCCTCAGAAAATTTAAATGCAGATAATAACAGAAAAACAAAGCCGGCAGGCGATTCCATATATCTCTTATCCAATCTGGAAATTCCCGCCGTACTGGTGGAATGTGGGTTCCTTTCTAACTATGAAGAAAAGGAACTGCTCAAAACTGAGGAATATCAGACAAAACTCGCCATGAATATCTATACCTCCATTCTCGAGTACATAAGTGAGGACTCGGAAAACGAGTGACGAAAGGCAAAAGGATGAAAAAATCAAAAACCGTTTATGTTTGCAGCGAATGTGACTATCAAAGCGCAAAATGGATGGGACGTTGTCCCGGATGTGGGAACTGGAATACCTTTATAGAAGAAACCTATGAAAGTGAAAGCCCGGCAAAAGAATCGTCCGGTGTCTCCCGTCGGCAAACCATGCTGGTACGTGATGGCGATGCTGAGCCGCAGCCGCTTATCTCGGAACAGTTGCCGGAATATTTGCGCCGTTCCACTGGGATTGGGGAATTTGACCGCGTGCTGGGCGGGGGACTGGTAGAAGGGTCCGTCGTTCTGCTTTCCGGCGAACCCGGCATTGGAAAATCCACTCTGCTCTTGCAAATCTGCGCAAGTCTTGCCGCGGATCGTACCGTTCTTTACGTATCGGGAGAAGAGTCGGCAGCACAGATTTCACTGCGGGCAAAGCGGCTCGGTATTCATAGCGGCGGAATTTATCTGTTAACCGAAACCAATGCGGAAAAAATAATCGCCCATGCAAAAAAGCTTGCGCCGGATATTATCATTGTAGATTCCATTCAAACCATGTACCACAGTGAAAGCAGTACCATCCCGGGCAGTGTAACTCAAATCCGAGAGTGTGCCGGCGTATTCATCAATAAGGCAAAAACGGACGGAACCTCCGTCATCCTTGTCGGACATGTCAATAAAGAAGGCAGCATCGCAGGGCCTAAGGTGCTGGAGCATATGGTCGATACCGTTCTCTATTTTGAAGGAGAAAGCCGTCAGAACTGCCGCGTCATTCGCGCAATCAAAAACAGATTCGGCTCTACCAACGAACTCGGCGTATTTGAAATGACCGATGCCGGACTGCGGGAAGTAGAAAGTCCGTCAGAGCTTTTACTGGCAGACCGTCCCGAGGGTGTATCCGGCAACTGCGCCGTTTGTGTAATCGAAGGAACAAGGCCGCTTGTCGCTGAGCTTCAGGCGCTTGCAACATCAACCGTTTTTCCCTCTCCGCGCCGTATGTCCACGGGTATCGACTATAACCGTGTGTCTCTCGTGCTTGCCGTTTTGGAAAAGCGTTTGGGACTACGGTTTTCCTCTTTTGATGTATATGTCAACGTTATCGGCGGCATCAAAATCGACGAAACAGCTTCTGACGCCGGCATGGCGCTTGCCATGATTTCCAGTATCCGGGATATTCCGGTTCCGGATGACCTTATCTGCATCGGAGAACTCGGACTTTCCGGCGAAGTGCGCGCCGTATCGCGCATCGAACAGCGCATTCGTGAAGGAGAGCGTCTTGGCTTCCATAAAATCGCCGTTCCAAGCCGGAATTTGAAAAAAGCAGAGTTCAAAACAAAGCCTGATACATCCCTGATTCCCATCAAGACCGTTTTTGATCTTCTTACACTTCTGAAAAAACAATGAAGGATAAAATATGTTTATCGAATCTTTCCTCGACGGAACGATTCTTTAAAATCAAATTGTTGTTATCCGTTACCATTCCTCCTGACACGAACCTGCGAAGAAGCATTAAACCTTAACAAACATGAGAGGCAGTCAGAGACATCCTCTTTCTGCCAAAAAACATCCATAAAAAAGGACGATCCCCATTTTCGGAGAATCGTCCTTTTTTATCGTTATCGAGGCATACGGCAAACATCTTTCCGAAATCCTAATTAAAAAGACGTCTGTCTGCTGTATTGCTGTTATTTGTCTTTTGGCGTTTCGCCGTCTTTTTTCTTATTTGAAGTCAATCGATTTAATAGCCATATTGTCAAAATAATGACTCCCGTTACGATAAAGATTCCGGCAATGCCGAGGCCCGCTTTTTCAATGACTTCGATGACCGGCATGTTGGTCGTCATCTCCGTCAATGTTTCCGCGGTTGTCTCAGCAGTGTCACTCAAAACGGATGAAATATTTGTCTCCATAATTCCCTCCCCTATATCAGCCGAAAAAGCTTAGAATCAATCCGCCGGCAATTACAGACGCAATCTGTCCGGAAACATTGACGCCGATAGAATGCATCAGCAGAAAATTCTGATTGTCTTCTGCAAGTCCCATTTTATGAACAACGCGCGCCGACATCGGGAAAGCGGAAATTCCCGCGGCACCAATCATCGGATTGATTTTTTCCTTTAAGAACAGATTCATAAACTTCGCAACGATAACGCCGCCGAACGTATCGAAAATAAAACCGAACAGTCCAAGTCCCAAAATCATCAGTGTTTCCGTCGTCAGGAAATCCGCCGCCGTCATCTTGAACGCTACGGAAATTCCGAGGAAAATGGTAATCAGATTTGCCAGTACCTTTTGTGCAGTTTCAGACAGACTGTCCAGTACACCGCATTCCCGAATCAGATTTCCGAACATGAGGAAGCCGACGAGCGATGCGCTTTTTGGGGAAATCAATCCGGCAATCAAAGTAATGAAAATCGGGAAAAGAATCCGCGTGGTTCTGGAGATATTCTGTGCTTTATAAGGCATACGAATCAACCGCTCTTTCTTTGTTGTAAGCAGCCTGATTACGGGCGGTTGAATAATCGGCACCAACGCCATATAGGAATAAGCGGCAACAATAATGGCACCAAGATACTTTGAATTCAAAAGATTGGCAACAAAAATTGCAGTAGGACCGTCCGCCGCAGCGATAACGGCCGTGGATGCTGCATCGCGGATATCAAATCCGAGAAGTCTTGCCAAAACCAAGGTCAAAAAAATTCCGAACTGTGCCGCCGCACCGAAAAGCATCAGCTTCGGATTGGAAAGCAGCGGTCCAAAATCAATCATTGCGCCAATACCAACAAATAAAAGCAGCGGAAACAGCTCATTGGAAATGCCGGAATCAAATAGGATTTTCAAAACGCCATGTTCTGTAATGGCATCGACATTCGGCAGATTCACGAGAATGGTTCCGAATCCCATCGGCAAAAGCAGTGACGGTTCCATATTTTTCTTAATAGCAAGAAAAATAAGCAGTCCGCCAATGAGCCACATCGCAACTTGTTCCCATCGAATCTCATATAAATTGCTTATCAGAACTTCCATTGGAAATTACCCTTTCTTTTACAAACATCGGGAGTTATTATACCATAATCTTGAATTATAAATCAATATATTGTGAAAAATTTTTATATGATTTTTTCATAATCCATTTCTTTTCCTATTATCATGTTTGAACAGCATACACCGGATTGGTCATCCTGTCCTATTTTATTAGATTGTGTCGATTGAAAAAAGAACATACTAAAAAACGTTCTTCCCTGTAAGTTGTTCCCGTCATATCAGTCCTTTTTCATAGAAAAGAAAAATCATGCTTTGATCCATAAAAAATCGAGGAATACTCAACATAGGATTCCCCGATTTTTGCATATCTCCATATTCCGTTCGCATTTATGCTGTCATTCGTTTCTTACATTTCAGAACAATCCTGAAATCCGCCCATCTTCATCTACATCGATACGTTCCGCCGCAGGAGATTTCGGAAGTCCCGGCATTGTCATGATGTCGCCGGTCAAAACAACGATAAAGCCCGCACCGGCAGATACTTTGACATTTTTCACCGTTACCGTGAAATTTTCCGGTGCACCAAGAAGCTTCGGATCATCGGAGAAGCTGTACTGCGTTTTCGCTATACATATCGGAAGTCCTCCGAATCCGAGAGAAGTAAGCGTTTCAATTTGCTTTTGTGCCGCCGGCAAAATGGACACCCCGGCGCCGCGATAAATTCTTGTTACAATTTTTTCGATTTTGTTTTCAATCGTATCGTCCGTATCATAACTAAAGGTAAAATTATTCGGATTTTCGCAAAGTCGTACAACTTCACGGGCAAGCGCTTCCCCGCCGGCACCGCCATCCGCCCAAACCGTAGACAGAACAACATTGACACCAAGTGACCTGCATTTTTCAATGATCAGCGATATCTCGGCATCCGTATCAGTCGGGAAACGATTGATTGCTACAACTGACGGTAGCTTATAGACATCCCGGATATTAGCAACATGGCGAAGAAGATTCGGAATTCCCTTTTCAAGTGCTTCAAGATTTTCGGAATTCAGCTCATTTTTCGGAACTCCTCCATGCATCTTCAGTGCACGGATCGTCGCTACAACCACTACAGCAGCCGGATGAAGCCCAGCTGTACGGCACTTGATATCCAGAAATTTCTCAGCACCGAGATCCGCACCGAAACCGGCTTCCGTCACTGCGTAATCACCGAGCTTCAATGCCATACGGGTCGCAAGTACCGAATTGCAGCCATGCGCGATATTGGCGAACGGTCCGCCATGAACAATGGCAGGCGTTCCCTCCAGTGTTTGAACAAGGTTCGGGCAAAGCGCATCGCGAAGCAGCGCCGTCATAGCTCCTTCCGCTTTGAGATCGCCTGCTGTGACAGGTTTTTCATCATAAGTATATCCAACAATAACACGGGAAAGGCGAGCTTTCAGGTCGGAAATGGAATCGGAAAGACAAAGTATTGCCATAATTTCAGATGCTACTGTGATGTCATATCCATCTTCACGCGGCGTACCGTTGACACGCCCGCCGAGTCCGTCCACCACAAACCGAAGCTGTCTGTCATTCATATCCACGCAGCGTCGCCATGTGATTCTGCGAGGATCGATTCCAAGGGCATTACCCTGATAAATGTGATTGTCAAGCATCGCGGCAAGCAGATTATTTGCGGCACCGATCGCGTGAAAATCCCCAGTAAAATGAAGATTGATATCCTCCATCGGAACAACCTGAGAATATCCTCCGCCGGCCGCTCCGCCCTTTACCCCGAAAACAGGACCGAGAGAGGGTTCACGCAGCGCTACAACGGATTTCTTTCCGATCTTGCGCAGTCCGTCCGCAAGTCCGATGGTTGTCGTTGTCTTACCTTCTCCTGCTGGCGTCGGCGTAATCGCCGTCACAAGAATCAATTTGCCATCCGGATTTTTGGTTTCCTTTAGGAAGGAAAGCGACAGTTTTGCCTTGTATTTCCCGTATTGCTCCACATATTTTTCATCCAGCCCTGCCGTTTTGGCAATCTCCCCGATTTTCCGAAGAGGAGTTGCCTGTGCGATCTCAATATCCGTTTTCATGATACTATTCCTTTCCGCAATAAGAATTTCTATAAATAAAAGGCAGTCCTAACCTTTTCGGATAAGACTGCCCAGACGGTCGGCAAAATATTGTCTTCTGCTCCACTGCGGTTATATCCGCTCTCCGTCGGTTACAAAAGACCTATCGATGATGTTATTATAACGTATATTTTTTTGTCTGTCAAGAGAAAATTTGTCTGCAGTCAGAATTTCCGTTTCTCTTCTTTCATTACCATGCCAAAAAAGAATCCCGAACTCTGAATTTTACCGCAAAGTCCTTTCTGTTTTTCTCTTCCGAAGCGGAAAACTTTTCCGACGGCAGTTTTTCATATCAATACCACTCCGGAATTCAGCAAAAAATTTGTCACTTTTTCTATACCGAATTTCAAAAAAGGAGCAAGCGATATCGCTTACTCCTTTTTATCATTTTTCATATCTTTATGGAATCAAAGCTCTGTGATATCATTTTCCCATTGATCCGAAATATCCTTATACTGTCTTGTATAGCCTTTAAAGATTTTTCGGATCTCCAGCAAATGTTCCATTGTATCCGCTTCAAAAATCAAGACAAGCTCCGGCAGATTGGAGGACGCACGAATGAGTCCCCAGCCGTGCTCAAACTGAACGCGCGCCCCGTTGATGTCACAAACCTGCCCGGGATATGCTGCTTTCAGTTTCGCCACGATTTCCTCAACGATTCCATATTTTATATCGTCATCGCAGTGCGCCTTGATTTCAGGAGAAACCACATAATGCGGGAAAGAAGCTAAAATATCGGAAAGAGCTTCCTCTTTATGAGAAAGAAACTCTACAAGCTTTGCCGCTACAAATACGGCGTCATCAAATCCGTACCAGTCGTCGCCTCCGACAAAAATATGTCCGCTGCGTTCTCCTGCAAGCTCCGCATGAAGCTCATGCATTTTGGATTTGATATAGGAATGCCCCGTCTTCCACATAACCGGATTTCCGCCGTTCTGCTTGATGACGTCAATCAGTGCCTTGGAACATTTGACATCAAATACAACCGTTGCGCCCTGCTTCTTTTCCAAAAGCTGCTTGGCAATGAGAGCGAGCACCATATCACTCCAAATATTTTCGCCCTTTTCATCAATCACGCCGATCCTGTCTCCGTCTCCGTCAAAGGAAAGTCCGATATCCGCATGGATATACGGATGAAGAACCATATCATGCAGACGCTTTCTGCCCGCGACATCGGAAGGATTCGGGAAATAATGCGGATAAGAGGTATCCGGATCACAGTTAAGCTGAAATGTCATGCAGCCAAGTCTCTGAAACACCTCGTAAACAAAAAGTCCAGCGCCGCCGTTTGCCGCATCGAGCACAACACGCAGCTTTTTCGGTCCCATATGGATTCTTGACACAATATCGTCAATATAGGCGTCACGCACGTCCGTTTCCGTATATGTGCCGCGCACAGCGCTTTCCGTCGGTTTATCAAGCAAGGAATAAACCTCCTTGATATCATCCGGCTCCAATGTTTTGGAATATCCGTTCGCAAGCTTAAAGCCGGACCACCCGTCCGGATTGTGGCTTGCCGTAATCATCACGGCGCCCTCGCATTTCAGATAATATTGAGCAAAATAGGCAAGCGGAGAAAGAGCAAGCCCGATATAAAACACATCGATCCCTTCCTCCAGCAGGGCGTCAACCGCCGCTTTTGCAAAAGACGGCGAGCATGTGCGGTTATCGTAGCCAACAACCGCGCGGGTAATCTTTCTGCGGTGAAGATATTGAGAATATGCCTTCACAATTCTATATACATTTTCAGGACAAAGCTCCTCGTCACATACTCTGCCGCGAATATCATATTCGCGGAACATGCTGCGAAAAGCTTCTGGATATTTGGTATCTGTTATCATGTTTTTATACTCCTTCATGCCGTCCGCCGGGACGGCGAATTCTCTTTGCGAAACAGAGAGGGAGAGGGTGAGAAAAATTGCTTCGCAGCGCAAGCACTGCAGTGCCACACGCATATTATAGTATATGCCGCGACATTACACCTCGTCCCAGTTATGCCATACGTTTACGATATCCTCGTTTTCCTCGAGGTTCTCAAGCAGAAGATTCATATGCTTGATGTCATCTTCATTTGTCAAAGTAACATAAGTGGACGGCACTTTTTCAATTTCTGAAGAAAGAAAAGTATATCCTTTCGCCGTAAGATCATCCGCAACAGCGGAGAGATCGTCCGGTTCACAATAGATTTCATAGATATTGTCTTCCTCGACAAAATCGGAGGCACCCGCTTCCAGTGCTTCCTCCATCAGTTTATCGCCATCGACAACGCGATCACCCCACTCGTCAAAAGCGGAAATCGCAATAACTCCTTTTGTGGAAAACAGAAAGCCGACACAACCGACCTGCCCGAGATTGCCGCCGAATTTATCAAAATAATGACGTACAT
The DNA here is from genome assembly GCA_900542425.1 of uncultured Eubacteriales bacterium. Classification (GTDB taxonomy): domain Bacteria; phylum Bacillota; class Clostridia; order Oscillospirales; family CAG-272; genus QALR01. The sequence goes on along the minus strand of UQNQ01000001.1, from coordinate 51,503 downwards.
CGCCTGCCGTTCGATTCCGGTTATCCGTTGCCGCCTCAACAATAACCGCCACCCCGGAAGGTCCGTATCCCTCATAGGTGATCTCCTCATACGCCACAGCGTCAGAACCCGACGCTTTTTTGATGATCCGCTCAATATTATCATTCGGAACATTGTTGGATTTTGCCTTTTGAATCAGATCGCGCAGCTTTCCGTTGGAATTCGGATCCGGTCCGCCCTCTTTCACGGCAATGGCGATCTCCTTGCCGATTTTTGTGAAGACCTTAGCGCGCTGAGCGTCTGTCTTCTCTTTTTTATGCATAATATTTTTCCATTTGCTATGTCCAGACATACAAAAACACTCCTTGCTTGAATGATTTTTTTAAAAAATTATATTTGATCCGGATGCTTCATACAAATCAGTTCCAGTGCGCGCCCGAGGATATCATGCGTCGCACGCGTAAGCGTAAGCCGGAAAGCGCGTCTGTCCGTGTCAGAACAGGATGCGATCGGGCATGCCTGATAAAATCGATTGAAGCCGTTGCAGATATCGATGATATAACGTGCGATGACAGAAGGCTCCATTTCAGAAATAGCCGCCTCAGTCTTTTCCGGGAAAAGCGACAGCGTCTTAATCAGTTCTCTTTCCGTTGTCTCAAGCGACGCCGCTTCGGTCTGTTCAATGAATCCTCCCGCTTTTTCAAGAATACTGTTTGTTCTTGCGTAGGTATACTGTGCATACGGACCCGTATTGCCGTTAAAATCAAGCGCGTCGTCCATGATAAAGTTAATATCCCTCATCCGGTTACCGAAAAGATAATAGAAAATGACAGCTCCGACGCCGACAGCCTTCGCCGTCTCCTCCTTATCGGTAAGCGAGGGATTTTTTTCCTCAATAATGCCGCGGCACTTTTCAATCGCCGCCGCAAAGAGATCACGCAGGAGAATCACATTTCCCGTGCGGGTGGCAAGCTTTTCTCCTGCAATGCTGACCGTTCCGTAAGGAACATGATATAGTTCGTTATACCAGTCGTAGCCCATCAGCTCCACAACCTTAAACCACTGCGCGAAATGCAGGGACTGTCCGGCTGAGGTCACATAGATACATTTATCAAAATGATACGTACGCTTGCGGTAAACCGCCGCGGCGATGTCCCGCGTAGGATAGAGCGTTGAGCCGTCTGATTTCAAAATCAGACATGGCGGCATGTTATACGCCGAAAGATCAACAATCGACGCTCCGTTATCAAGTTTTAAAAGACCTTTTTGACGGAGAAGCTCCACCTGTTCCGGCATTTTATCGGTATAAAATGCCTCTCCGTTATAGCTGTCAAAGGTAATTCCAAGCAGCTGATAGGTTTTTTCATATTCTGCAAGACTGATTTCCTTAAACCATTGCCAAAGCGCGAGATTATCGGTGTCTCCGTGTTCCAGTTTCGCAAATTCGGCACGGGAGGCATCGGCCAGCTCAGATTTTCCCGCTTCTTCTTCCGCTTTAATCTCGTTGTTGATACGCACATAAAGCGCGACAAGCTCGTCGACTCCACCTTTTTCGATTTGTTCCTTATTTCCCCATTTTCGATAGGCAACGATGAGCTTTCCAAATTGTGTACCCCAATCGCCAAGATGGTTAATCCCAATGCAATGATAACCGACATACTCATGCAAAAGCTTTAAGGAATGTCCAATAACAGTTGTTCCAAGATGCCCTATATGAAATGGTTTTGCCACATTCGGAGAAGAATAGTCGAGAACAACAGTTTTCCCATTTCCAAAGTGGTGCGCGCCATAGTCGCGTCCTTTCTCCGCAATGGTTTTCAGGATTTCTCCGCCAAGATAGCCGTCATCAATCCGGAAATTAAGATATCCGCCGCTTGAACTTACTTCCGCGATTCCCTCAGGAGGAGCAGACGAAATCCGTTCATACAGCTTCGATGCGATGACGGGGGGCGCCGCCCTTAATACCCGGCTGAGCCGGAAGCATGGGAATGCAAGATCGCCCATTGCAGTATCGGGAGGGGTCTCAAGCGCCGACTCAATATCGGCGGAGGATACCGCTACGGCTCCGCTTCCGATATCCGCGATACTGCCGTATATGGCATCGGCAATCTTTTTTTTCAGCTTGTCCATAAAAACAGCTCCTACTCATAAAATTTAGCAATATTCCTTTATTCATCACGGAATAACACCAAGAATAAAAACAATTCAGTTTATTATACTACAAAAAACTTGTCCGTGCAATAAAAAAATTTTAAATCGCAGCAAAAAGACCGATTTTTTTCATCTTTTTTGAATCTATGACGCATTTCAACAAAAATATTTTATTACGTCCAGCATATTTTTGTGAAAAGCTATGATTCTTTTTCTGTTGACTTTCAGTCCGAAAAACGCTATAATGTTAGATGCCTAACAATTATTATCATCTGATTCAAAAGCAAGAAAGGAACTCCTCAGAGATGGAAAATAGCTGCAGAGTTGGTTTTGAAATCAAAACTGTTTCCAATCTCTTGAAAAGAGAAATCGGAAATTCCGGAAGCGGTAAATACGTTGCAGACGCGACCGGAACCAATGGCTTTATCATTGCATATCTCGCTGAAAATGCAGGGGGTGACGTATTTCAGCGCGACCTTGAGAAACAATTTTCCGTTCGCCGCTCCACCATGTCGAATATCGTTATGCGCATGGAACAAAAAGGATTTCTCATCCGAACACCGGTTTCCCATGATGCAAGGCTCAAAAAGCTAACTCTGACAGAAAAAGGTTGGAAAATTCATTCCATTATGGAAGGTGCCGTGGATGAAGCCGAAGCGAAGCTCGTTCGAGGACTATCCGATGAAGAAATCCATCTGATGGTTTCCCTGCTCAGACAAATGCGCCGGAATCTGGAAACAAACGCTGAGAACAGATGATATGCAGGCTTTTATTTTTTATCTTGTAAATTTCGGAGAAAGGAATGCCCGCATCAAGCGGACATGACGGCAGACTATGCTGAAACGACTTGCAAAATGCGTTAAGGGCTATACAAAGGAAACAGTCCTGACGCCGATTTTTATAACATTCGAGGTTATTATCGAATGTATCATTCCCTTTATCACGGCAAAGCTTGTCAACATTATTCAAGATGATCAAAACATGGATGTAATCCTGAAATACGGCTTCATCCTTATCGGACTCGCTTTTGCTTCCCTTATCTGCGGTGCGCTTTCCGGTCATTTCTGCGCATCTGCAACGGCAGGTTTCGCAAAAAACCTGCGCCGTGATCTGTACTACAAGGTACAGGATTTTTCCTTTTCCAATATTGACAAATTTTCGACGCCAAGTCTTGTAACACGGCTTACCACAGACGTGACCAATGTTCAGCAGGCATTCATGATGATTATCCGTATTGCCGTGAGAGCGCCTTTGATGCTGATTTTCGCTTTGACCATGGCGTTTATCATGAGCGGGCCTATGGCGTTTATTTATGTCGGAATCGTTCCTCTGCTCGCTTTCGGATTGTTTGCCATTATCCATAAGGTCATGCCGATTTTCCGGCGTGTATTCCGTAAGTATGATGACTTAAATGAATCCGTACAAGAAAACGTCGAGGGGATTCGGGTTGTAAAATCTTTCGTGCGCGAGGATTATGAAATCCAAAAATTTAAAAAAGCTTCCGATGAGGTGGCACGCGGCTTCCGCAGCGCAGAGAAAATCCTTGTTCTTAACAATCCTCTTATGCAGATCGCATTCAATGCTGGCATGCTGCTTGTCAGCCTGTTCGGTACACAGCTCATCGTTTCCACGGGCGGCGAAGCACTTGAGCTCGGCAACTACACAATGCTTCTTGTATACGGCGTACAAATGCTTTCCAGCATGATGATGCTTTCCATGATTTTCGTTATGGTTACCATGGCAGCGGAATCTGCAGAAAGAATCACAGAAGTATTGGAAGAAAAAAGTACGCTTACCAACCCGGCATCACCCGTCTTCAAGGTTCCCGACGGCAGTGTGGATTTTGAAGGCGTCAGCTTTAAATATTCTAAAAATGCGGAGAAGAACGCTCTATCCGATATTACGCTCCATATTCATTCCGGCGAAACCATCGGTATCATCGGAGGTACAGGAAGTTCTAAAACTTCTCTCGTTCAGCTGATCCCGCGTCTTTATGACGTAACGGAAGGCTCCGTGAAAGTCGGTGGGATTGATGTGCGCGATTACGACATTGAAGCACTTCGTACGGATGTCTCCATGGTACTTCAAAAAAATGTCCTGTTTTCCGGCACAATCAAAGAAAATCTCCGCTGGGGCGATCCGAACGCTTCCGACGAAGAGCTTGTACGAATCTGTAAGCTTGCCTGTGCAGATGAATTCATTGAAGGACTTCCCGACGGCTATGATACCTACATAGAACGAGGCGGCACAAACGTTTCCGGCGGTCAGAAGCAGCGTCTGTGTATCGCGCGTGCGCTTTTGAAAAAGCCGAAAATTTTAATTCTTGATGACTCCACCTCTGCCGTAGATACCAAAACTGACGCTATGATCCGCAAAGCGTTCCGTGAGGAAATCCCAGGTACAACAAAGCTCATCATTGCACAAAGAATCTCGTCGGTCGAAGATGCAGACCGCATCATTGTCATGGAAGGCGGACGAATCAACGCCATCGGAACCCATGAGGAGCTGCTCGCCTCCAATGAAATTTACCGTGAGGTCTATGAATCACAAAACAGAGCGGGAGGTGACGCAGATGAAGCATGAAAACGCAGCAAAAATGAAAGAAAACTCAGGTGCAAAAAAAGGCACACTTCTGCGGATTTTTAAATTTATCACCAAGTACTATAAAACTTATCTCGTTATTGTCCTTTTCTGCATTATGGTCAGCGCAGCGGTAAATTCAGTCAGCTCTTTGTTTATGAACCGGTTTATCACGTATATTGAAGAAGGATTGGAAATTTACGCGACAGACGGTAAGGACGCCGCCATGGCAGTGCTTTTGCCGAAAGTGACAAAAGCGATTATTCTTCTTGCCTGCATCTATCTGACAGGTCTTATCTGCAATTTCACCTACACCAGACTGATGACATATGTGACACAGGGAACACTTAAGAATATTCGAGACACCATGTTTTCCAACATGCAGAAGCTTCCCATCAAGTATTTTGATACGCATCCGCACGGCGATATCATGAGCTATTACACCAACGATACCGAGACACTTCGCCAGTTGATTTCAGAAAGCATTCCAAGCTTGATTTCATCGGGAATGGTCGTACTTGTTTTGCTCTGCATCATGATGTATTTCAGCATTTGGCTGATGCTGATTGTTCTGGCGGGTGCTGCCGTCATGATTCTTGTTACCAAAACCATCGGTGGAAAAAGTGCGCGCTTTTTCGTGAAACAGCAAAAATCACTTGGGCGTGCCGAGGGCTATGTGGAAGAAATGATGAACGGTCAAAAAGTCGTTAAGGTCTTCTGTCATGAAGAAGCATGCAAAAAAGATTTTGACAAGATCAACGAACAGCTTTTCCGTGATACCAGAGAAGCGCATCGGTTTGCCAATATTTTAATGCCGATCCTCGGCAATATCGGCAATATTCTCTATGTTCTTGTCGTTTTCATCGGCGGTGCGCTGATTGTAAGCGGCAATGTGCAGAATATTTCCCTTTCCGGTGCCGCGTTCGGTGTCGCAATCGTTGTTCCGTTCATCAATATGACACGCCAGTTCTCCATGAACGTCAACCAAGCATCCCAGCACGTCAACTCCATTGCCATGGCAATGGCGGGCGCTTCGAGAATCTTTACTCTGCTTGACGAAGAACCGGAGGCCGACAACGGATATGTCACACTCGTTAATGTCAAATACGACGATAACGGCAATATCACGGAATGTGCCGAGCGTACCGGGAAATGGGCATGGAAACATCCTCATTCAGCAGATGGGTCCATCACGTATACTCCTCTGGAAGGAGATGTACGCATGTTTGACGTGGATTTCGGCTATGTTCCGGAAAAAACCGTTCTGCATGACATCACGCTGTATGCTGAACCGGGACAGAAAGTTGCATTCGTAGGAGCGACAGGCGCCGGAAAAACAACGATTACCAATTTAATCAACCGTTTTTACGACATTGCGGATGGTAAAATTCGTTATGATGGCATCAACATCAATAAAATCAAGAAATCGGATCTTCGCCGTTCACTCGGAATGGTCTTACAGGATACCAACCTGTTTACAGGCACGGTAATGGACAATATCCGTTATGGCAAGCTGGATGCAACAGATGAAGAAGTTTATGCAGCGGCAAAGCTTGCAAACGCACATGATTTTATCACGCGGCTTCCCGACGGCTATAACACAATGCTGAAAGGAAACGGCGCAAACCTTTCACAAGGACAGCGTCAGCTACTTTCCATCGCACGCGCGGCAGTAGCAAATCCACCCGTTATGATTCTTGATGAGGCAACCTCATCGATTGACACGCGTACGGAAGCACTTGTCCAACGCGGAATGGATTCCCTGATGAAAGGACGAACCGTGTTTGTCATTGCACACAGACTTTCTACCGTTCGAAATTCCGATGTTATCATGGTTCTTGAACACGGACGTATTATTGAACGCGGTCCTCACGATAAACTGATTGCGGAACACGGAAAATATTATCAGCTTTATACAGGAGCCTTTGAACTTGAATAAACGACCGCGCCGTCATAACTTTTCATGAATTCGATGAAAATAAAAATTGAGGAGTAAAGCATTTACTCCTCAATTTTTTTAGGATTATGACATTACATCATAAAAAATCTCTTGTGAAAATATACCAAACGCCATATGAACAGCTCATAAAAATAAATTCGAGCGTTTGTTGCTCATATTTTTATAAAAATCAAATGGTTGGCCTTTCAAACGAAGTCCGCTCCCGCGGTATGCGGGAGCGGACTTCGTTTTTACTCTTCATAATCGAAGTAAGCAATGTCCGGTCTCACGTCCGGCGTCTCCAATACAATATCGCAATCCAAAACGCGAAAATTCTTTGCATAGCGAACCGTAAACATCGATCCTGCCGAAAGCCCGTGCCGGTCATATTCAGGATATTTTTTATCAATGGTTACAGGACATCCCGGTTTTGTACGGAAACCGCCCGGAAGAACAAAACGGCATTTTTCAAATGTTACATCTTCTATTCTTTGCTGTTCATTCTGCCCGACCGCCATAACCTCACGAATATTTTTCGTATAGCTGAACGGATACGGACGTTCAAACCGAAGTTCCCGGAAAATCACATTTCTAATATAACCGGATCGTTCGGGAATCCCCTCTTGTCTTGGCAGTCGATTCCGATCTCCGACCACAAGATAAACCGGTGCGCCGACATCTGTCATATCGATTCGCTCAAATATAACATTTTCGACCGCGGCTCCATCCACCGTTTCTAGTGAAATGCCGCAGCGATTGACATTTTTGACCGTACAACCACGGATATATGCGTCCTTGAGACAGAAATACGTATCCGTGCCGAATTTGATGCCGGACGCCAGGCTTTGAATCATCATATCGTCTACAAAGATACGATAACAGCCCACAGGATCGGAACTCTTGAAACAAAGCCCGTCATCACCCGCCATGATACGGCAGTCATATATCGTCATGTCATGGCAGTCCACAGGATCAATCCCGTCCCGATTCGGGGTATTCATACAGTCAAGATTCAGTCCGCGCAAAAGGATATTGGAACTGGAAAGCGGAACAACCGTCCAGAACGCACTACTCTTGAAATTCACATATTCGACCGTAATTCCGTCTGAATAGGAAATATAAACAAGATCCGGACGTGCGTCAAGATCCCGCTTATCATGCGCGGGATCATTCATTTTGAAGCGGTAACGTCCGTTCCCGTCGAGCATACCTCCTCCTGTAATCCGAACATTGGAAATATTCTCGCCGTAAAGCAGACCTCGTCCAAGCTGACGATGGGCGCAAAGACTGGTACGCGGCTCTTTCAAAGGATATTCTCCATGATCCTGTGTGCCGAGAAGTGTCGCCGTCGTATCAATAAAAAATGTTATATCCGAGGTAAGAGAAATCTCCCCTGACAAGAAAACGCCGTCATGCAGATAAACGGTACCGCCGGTATACGCTGCATCATTTACCGCACGCTGTATCGCCGCGGTATCCAGCGTTTTTCCGTCTCCTACGGCATAATACGGCGCTTTTGTCACATCAAATACCGAAGCATTCGGAAGCACGCCGCGCGAAAAGTCACAAGCATCATAAATCCGAATCCGATTGACAAGAAGTCTTGTTCCGCCGTCCGCAAAAAATACAAGCCGCGATACGCTTTCTACGGAATGCAAAAAACGGAAATCCTTTGCTCTTACCGCACCGTCCACCATAAGGGTATATACAGAGTGTACGGTGTCCAAAGTCACTTTGACTGCATACCAATTTCCGCACGGATAATACTGCCAATCCGTCAGTCCCTCATAAAGCTCGACCCACTCTTCCCCATTGGTAGCAAATAAGCAGTTCTTATAAAGAGCGATCCGGCAGACAGGTTTGCCCTTGTCATCGGTAATCTCAGGGACCAGCACAAGATGTTCGTTATCCGCGCGCACCTTGGTTTCCACAGAAAGGATTCCGGAAACAGCCGAAAATGCATACTCCGCATAGGCGCCGTTCCCATCCGAAGAGGCAATGGAAAAACTTTTATCGTCATCAAACGGGTTCGCCTCAAGCGTACATGAAGCATTGTCCGAGGATATTATCTTTTCCATGCCGCCGTCAAATTCCTCACGCGCTACATAGATTTCCGTATCGTCGAAAACATAAAGATTATCGAGCGATCCCTCTCCATCACAGGAAACCGAGACGGACAGCGGCATGCGGTCGGACAAAACATCAGCACGGCAAAGCATCCGACTGTCCGCCCAGATATCATATTTGCCTGCATCGGCATCAAGCACCAAACGAAGAGACAGCTCATGTCCCGGCTCATACGGCATCATGTCGGTACCGTCCATCGTACGAAGCATCCCCCCGTCAAGAACGGCGCCGCAGATTACTCCCGTCTCACCCAATACCGCCACCGAAAGGATCCCCTCGGAACAGCCGATTTTTGCCGTTACAACAATACGTGCGGATGCTTCTGTTAATTCCCGTGAAAATACGCTTCCATGCCCCAGACGAACATAGCGGTCATGGGGATTATCTTTTCGAGTTTCCAGCACACAGCCATCATGTAAACCACGAGAAAGAGCATCCTCGTCATTGAATACTTCCGCAAGATAACTCTTATAAGACCGTTTTTCATATGGTGCCAAGGGCTCTCTGAGTACAGGGAGCAGATTTGGCAGAGTTTTTTTCTCCTCCGACACGGCGGGAATCGCCAGCACGACAAAATGATTGCAATCCCCAGATATCCCGGGGATATGTACATGCTCGCCCTTTTCATACCGTCTTTCAAACAACAGATAAACGCGCCCGTCTGAACCGGCAATGGTTTCTTCCGACGGCATAAACTCCGACAGGAAAGACGGTAGCGCGCTCGAAAGCCTCTCGTCCAATGCCACGGCAACAACGGCATCCCGTTCACAGAAGAAATCGACTTCCTGTTTATCGTCAAAGCCTTCCGCACGGGAATTGAATGTCATAATGTAATCGGCACCCTGATAGCGAGCCGGAACGGAAACCGCCGTAACCGATTCGTTCGAATGCAGTTTCGCACCCTCACCAAAGCCGGCATAAACGGAATACCAGCCGCTCGTATCCCATGGTGACACAAATCTTCCGATGATAGGAGATTCCGGATAAAAGCATCCGGGACTCTTTTTGTTATGTGGATTCATTCTGTTTTTTCTCCGATATTCTTTTTTGCCCCCGCTGACAGCGGGGGCATGGATTTTTCTGACTGGGAATTCCCATCATCACAGTTTCACTGTGAAATCATATGGGAATTTTTGGACTTTTACCGCTTAGATATCCATGATGATGGGAAGGATCATGGGCTTTCTCTTGGTTTGCGAATAAATAAATTTGGAAAGGTCGTCTTTGACCTTGTATTTGAGCTGCGTCCAATCGGAGACGCCTTTATTCAGACATCCATATATCGCATCCCGTGCAATAAGCCGAATCTGGTCGATCAGCTTTTCCGATTCCTTGGCATAAACAAAGCCGCGCGATACGATTTCGGGACCGGAAATGATATCGTATGCCTGTGCGTCAATGGTTGACACCACAATAATAATGCCATCCTCTGACAAATGCCGTCTGTCTCGCAGCACCACGTTGCCGACATCTCCGATACCGGTGCCGTCAACAAGCACGATCCCGGCAGGCACCGTCCCGTTGAATTTTGCACTGTCCGTACCGATCTCGAGAATTTTTCCGATTTCGGATATGAAAATATGATTTGCCGGCATTCCCATATACTCAGCAAGTTCTTTATGATGATATAAATGACGCGCCTCTCCGTGTACAGGCATAAAATATTTCGGCCGAAGCAGCGCATGCACAATTTTCAGCTCCTCCTGACAGGCGTGTCCTGAAACATGCACCTCCGCCACACTGTCATTGAGAACCGTAACACCTTTTTTATAGAGTTCATTGATGATATTCCCGACAAGCTTCTCATTGCCCGGAATTGCCGAGGCGCTGATAACAACCACGTCGCCGGTTCCAAGCTCCACCTTATCGTGCATACCGAAAGCCATACGGTAAAGAGCCGACATCGGTTCCCCCTGACTTCCGGTGGAAACGATTGTCATCTTTTCCGGCGGATATTTTTTGATTTCACTGATATCGACAAGCACTCCTTCAGGGAAGCTCATATAACCGAGCTCTACTGCCGCGGAGACAATATTGACCATGCTCCGTCCGGTCACGGCAACTTTTCTTCCATATTTTGCAGCAGCGTTGATAATCTGCTGTACTCTGTGCACATTGGAAGAAAATGTTGCGATTACAATCCGCTTTTTTCGGTAAGCTTCAAAAATCCGTACAAGAGATTCTCCGACCTTTCTCTCGGACGGCGTATATCCGGGACGTTCAACGTTTGTCGATTCGCACATAAAGAGCAATACGCCCTCTTTCCCCAGTTCACCGAACCGGGACAGATCCGTCATTTCTCCGTCAATCGGCGTGGGATCGATTTTAAAATCTCCGGAATGAACAACCGTGCCGATCGGTGTTTTGATCGCAAGCGCACAAGCATCCGCAATGGAGTGATTGACACGGATGAATTCCACCTCAAACTGTCCAAGCACCACCTTGTCGCCCGCTTTCACGCAATGAAGCTCCGGACGGAAATCAAACACATGCTCCTTAAACTTATTTTCCAAAATTCCAAGAGTAAGCCTCGTTCCGTAAATCGGTACGTTTAGCTTTTGAAGAAGATACGGCACACCGCCGACGTGATCCTCATGTCCGTGCGTCAGCACAATTCCCTTGATTTTTTCGGCGTTGCTCACAAGATAGGTAATATCAGGTACAACCAGATCGATTCCCAGCATGTCATCATTGGGGAAGCCAATTCCGCAATCCACAATCAAAATACTGTCACTGTATTCAAGTACCGTCAGATTTTTTCCGATTTCATCCAATCCGCCGAGCGGTATAACACGTAATTTTTTTAGTTTTCCTTTTGATTTGGGCATAAAATACACCACCCTGTCATAAACAGGGTTCCTTTCTTTCAGAAATAAACGACAAAAATCCTGAACAGGACAAAATATCCCCTGTCCGGGTCAATAATCTGATTCAATATGTATCGTACAGACACATCGCGCACCCATCCGCAATGCGTCCGTACGAAAAATAGGGATTCCTGCCGCATTCAACCGACGCGCCATCGTCTGTGCATAGGTTAAATGCTGATTTATATTGTGTTCAAATTATTTTCAATGTAAACAAGGAAAGGAAGAGTTTCCTTTTTCTTTTTTTATTATACACCCGTTTCAAAAGTTTCGCAATAGTTTTTTACGTATCAAACGAAAACATTCCGTTAACAAGACAGCAAGCGGAATTTTAATCTTTGTTTTTTACGGCATGACGAATCAGATCATTGATCCTGCTTCGCAGGGCAAATGCCGTATTCGTTTCTCTTGGATAACGAGAGAACGTAATTTCCCCTTCTTTCTCAACCGCACGAAGAACCGCTTCCCTGCCGCAAAGAGACTCTGCAAGATACATAGCGCGAAGATCTGTCAGAGCCTCGGTAAACGCTTTCATATGAAGACTCTGATATGGCATTCCTCCGGGACCGGGATAAACGGAGAAACAATCACCGGCAGGCGCAAAGCATCCTCCGTCAAGGATCACATAAGGATCGATTTTTCGTTTAGAAAAACGAGTATACCAAAAATTATACCCCCAATGAAGGAAACCCTCTATCCGATATTTCCAAAGCTGAGCACCGATGATACGAGTTCTCGAAGCAGGCATCGCAAGAAAACGATTTGAAACCTCTCTGCCCTGAGCACAGCAATAATATGTCCAGAGATTTTCGATTCCCGCCGCAAGGAACGGCTCGATGCGATCAGACGCCGGAATCGGCATATCGACGGCACCCGTCTGATAAAAATCAAATTCAGAAAGTGCATCTATAATCCGATATCCGCAAAGCAAATCCGAAATACTGTTTTTCAATGCACGGTATCTCTCAAGATGCGCCATGCCCGGCTCATCTGAAATATGAAAAATACATTTTCTGTCCAGCCCAAGTTTTTTCATTTCCGAAAGGAACGCCGTAAGAAACGCGCGCAAAAATCCGATATATTCATCAGAGAGAGAATCGGTTTCCCATCCGAACAATTTCTGTTTTTTTCCATCGGCAATGCCGACGATTTTAGGTGCATGAGCGGCTCCCCACTGCGTAAACAGATGAGAGATCTCAAAATATTCAATGCCGCAGCGCAGACAAAGAGAAATCCAGCGATGCAAACGTTCAAAGGAAAAATGCCAACCGGCTGAATCTCTCATAACATCTACAAGCTGCACAGTCGGGCGTTCCCCGCCCTCCGCCGTATCAAGAGGCGGAGTAAAAACCGGTGTCAGAATTGCATTGACTCCGTTTTTGACAGCACATCTCATATATGACTCAATATATTTCCAATGTGTTTCCGAAAAAATTTCAATTCCGTAAGCGTCGGCAATACAGTCCACATGAAACCATTCCGTATAAATCAGTTTCCCGCACGGCAAAACCGCGTCCAGTACCGACAGGACAAGAGACGCTTCATATTCCGTTCCGTTTTCCGAGACAAGTGCTACCGTAATATCATAATCACCCGGCGCAAGCGTTTCCGGAACACAAACCGTCACATACAGGGAAGCTAGTGCACGAAACGGCACTTCCACAGGATCACCGGGACATACGGGGACGAGCAGATCAGGATAAAGTCCCGGCGTTTTGCGCAAATAATCCTCATCCGAACGCAAAGGATAACAAGGGAAACGAACAGGGACCTGCTCCACCCTTTCAAATGTGATCTCCTCAGCAAGCGGAGATTTCACAGCAAGTGTCACAACCTCACCTAGAAGCCATGCAGGAGAATCCTCGGTTGTAAACACAACCTCAAAATGGAATTCTTCTCCCCTTAGGCAGGATGCGCTCTCAAGCGTTTGTTTTGTATCGAGGCTTTCGTCGAAAAAACATTTTTCATAAGACGGTACCGCTTTGATGATCACTGACATCTGAAATGTCCTCCACTCCGTGTTTTTTTATGATTGTAACACATAGGCGGACAGATTACAAGAGAAAATCAGTGATATCAAAATTCGTTACAGCGGATGCACACTTTCGGAAATGCCTTTTTCAGCATACCGAAGCGCATCCTCTGCACCATCAGACGTTTTTGCCTCTGCCGAAAGCTTTACCGTATGCTCATCCTGCGCTGTAACACGAACCGAGGCATCATCAAAATTCAGTACTACCATACCATTTTCCGTGTCTGCGCCGTGTGCGGCAAGCTCTCCCAGAACAGCCGCTGCATTTTCGACTGTGAGCGTTTTTTCGGCAAGTGCAAACTCCTCACCCGCATAAAGAATCCGGCGGTCATCGCCAAGTTCCGCCGCATACAGAAGCGCTAAAAGGATCGGATCGTTCTGCCATGTCTGTCCCGATGCACCGGCAAGCAAATCCGAATCGGACTCCGTCTGGATATCGTACCTCTTGACAATTCCGCCCAACATACGAACAGTTTCTGCAAGAGCACGCGGCGCTGTATTCGGCAAATAAATGATATTCTCTCCTCCGGCAATTTTAGACTTGATAATCGCCGCCGTCGCATGGGAACGGTCAATCATAACATAGCCTCCGTCGGCAGATCGATACGACAATTCAAGCTCCCCGTCATCAGAAAAATTGACAAAAACATATCCGTTTGCCGCAAGACTTTTGGTTCCGAATTCACAAACTGCGCCAAGTAGGGACGCCGCATCATAAAAAGCCTGTCCGCAAGGCGAATCTTTTACCGCAAATTTTCCGGTAAGCGGCGCCGCATTCCCGACAAGATGCTGCAGATAATCTCCGTAGCTGTCGCAAGACCCAGCCGGTGCTTCCGGAATCTTCACTTCATATTCCTTCCTCATGATACCCGCAATTTTCCGTGTACGTGCCATTCCTGCCGGGAAACCATAAGCATCGAGCAAATAAATTTTATGAATATTCCCTTCTTCACGCTTTACATAGATACCGAAATTCGATCCGGTATACGATACCGTGAACGCAGCAAGCGGATAAAATCCCTCTCCCGCATCGGAACACACCGTACCTGCAGACATCGCGCCGCTCATAATAAGATTCTTCACATAATCCGAAGAAGGGGTTCCGTCGTCAAAGAAGACAGCCTTATTCCCCATGACTTGTGCCGCAGAAGCCCCATATGCCGTAAGAAACGTCGGAACAAGCTCTGTTTTGACATCTCCGGCAAGTCCAAACTCGCGGAAGATATCGCCCTCTTTACCTGAAAAAATTCTGTTTTCCAAAATCAAATCCTCCGATAATATGATTTTTCCCGCTTCGATTCGGGTACCGCATTCGATGCAGCTCCCACTTGCAACAACGGCCCCTTCTCCGATTACGGAACCTTTTTTCACAACGGCATAATCGCCGACAACAGCCTCCCTGCACAAAATCGAGGAACGTATAAGCGCCCCACGCCCGACAGAGACGCCGTCCATCAAAATCGATGCTTCCACGACAGCACCGGAAGCGATACGCACCATACCGAGAACGCATGGCCCCCGCACACCGGAGCAAGATGAAATCTCGGCATCCCATGAAATATAACTTTCTGCGTTTCCGGGGACCGAAAATCCCCGGATACTTCCCCTCATGGCATCAAGATTACAGGCATAATAAGCATCAGGACTGCCAATATCGCACCAATATCCATCTGATACATAAGCGTATAAGCCGTGTCCGATTAACTTCGGGAACACATCTTTGGAAAAATCACAGAAAACCCCATCCGGAATTTCCGATAAAATTTTCCGGTCAAACACGTAAATACCCGTGTTGACCCAATCGGAAAGAACATGCTGCCACGATGGTTTTTCCACAAAACGTATAATCCCTCCATGTTCCGAGCAAACAACACAGCCAAAATCAAGCGGAATCTTCTTTTTCACCGTAACAATGGTCGCCAAAGCACCCTTTTCCCTATGGAATCGAACTGCCTCGGAAAGAGAAATATCACATACTGCGTCACCGCTGACAACCAAAAAATCAGAGTCAAGAAAATCCGAAGCGGATTTTACGCCGCCGGCCGTACCGAGCGGCTTTTCTTCCTCAAAAAATGTAAGTTTTATCCCGTTCGTATCATGAGTTTTATAATAA
Source organism: uncultured Eubacteriales bacterium (assembly GCA_900542425.1). Taxonomy (GTDB): domain Bacteria; phylum Bacillota; class Clostridia; order Oscillospirales; family CAG-272; genus QALR01. The sequence goes on along the minus strand of UQNQ01000001.1, from coordinate 35,715 downwards.
TTCATAATATCATAAGCTCGGTACTTCAAGGTAACTGCCGTTTCCCGAATCCCGTTTTCATATAAAAGACGCAGCATATGGCTCATGACGGGGACATTCAGTACCGGCATGAGAGGCTTCGGCATCCGCTGTGTCATCGGAAAAAGCCGGGTTCCCTCTCCGCCCGCCATCATCACGGCTTTGATTTTGTCGCTCATCTTAACTCCTCCGCACCCGTTGTCCGGATCCATTCTATTCTTTGATTCTACAAAGAATTCCATTCCGGCATCCATCCGGTTCGTTCATATGGTGCGGCAAGAAAAGGAATTTTATTCACCTTACCGGCTGTTTTTTTCCGGTTTGGGGAATATTTGGCGCAGGATACGGCAAACAATAATTTATGGAAATCCAAGAGAACCGGAGGAATACACACAATGATGATCAAAGGATGCAGAAAAAATCTTGTTGTCATGAAAAATATCGGCAGCGATTATATAGATGAAGCTTACTTTATCCTGAAAAACGAATTGCCCGCCGGAACGGCGGGCGGCGACATTGTAAAAGAGGCAAACCGGATTATCTCCGAATATCAAACCGGCAGAAAAAAAAGCCGCTTGTCGTTCTCTTTCCTCAGCTTTGTGCTGGGAGCAATCGCGGCAAGCGTTATTTGTCTTGTTATCTTTCAGATCGTTCAGCTTTCAATATAGGGATAATCTCTTCTGGCAGGAGAGCACACAAAGGCATTGATACCGGCATCCAGCATATCTTTCGCTGCGCGGGCGGACGCAAGGTCACGGAATAACCCAAAAACAGCAGGTCCGCTTCCGCTCATGCGCACACCGAGTGCACCGGTTGCAAGAATTGCTTCCATTAAAGCAGGCACGCCCGTTTCGGGGTCTGTTACTTTTTCAAATTGATTATAAAGTACAGAAGAAATTCTCTCAAGATCACAGCTTGTCATAGCCTCCAGCATATCGGCACAGGTATAGGGTGCTACCTGCCGGATAAGATCGATTTTTTCGTAAGCGTCTGCCGTGCGGATACGACTCCCCTCCGGAATCGCTACAAGAATAGCACAGTCCGGCATTGGGGCACAGCTCTCAATGATTTCACCGATTCCTTTTGCACTCGCCGTTCCTTTTTTGATACAGAACGGAACATCGGCTCCGACCCCGGCTCCGATTTTGCACATTGTTTCCGCTGTCATGGAGGTCTCATAAAGCCTATCGAGTGCGATAATGGCAGCGGCGGCATCGGAAGAGCCTCCACCAAGCCCTGCTTCCGCAGGGATTTTTTTATCAATCACAAAGGATACATCGTATTTTTCAATGCCGGCAGCTGCAAAAAATGCGGACGCTGCACGGAACACAATATTACCGGCTCCATCAGGTGCCATAAAATCACGGCATCTGACGTCGATAGCGGATTTTTCGGCAGGGTCATTTTTACATACCTCAAGCCGGTCGAAAAGCGTGACGGTCTGCATGACAGTTTCAATATCGTGATAACCATCCTCCCTGCGATCGCCGACACGCAAATACAAATTGATTTTCGCAGGTGCGAGAATTGTGATTTTTTCCATATGTACTCCGATTTCTATATTGAACTTATAATATGGAGGATAACATTCTTTTTCACCCGAATCGCTCCGAACGGGCAAAGTTCCTGACAGCAATAACATCTTATGCAGGAAGCATGTCTGATATGAGCGACTCTTGTCCCGCCTTTTTGGACAAACTCAATGGTATGCTTCGGACACGACGCGACACATTCCCCGCATGACCGGCAAAGGCCTCTCATAACTACCGGACGCGGCATAAAAAAACGTCCGATCTTTCCACGTGAGAAAAAGGAAAGCGCCGATACCGATTTTTTCTTTGCGCTGTCCGGTTCCTTAAAATCCGGAACGGCAAGATCCGCAGGCGCTGCGCCGAGAATCTCAAGTGTGTCCGCGCTTTCGGGACAAAGCCCTCTTGTAAAAGCTTCCTTTACCAAAGGCACGGTACCCTCAAAACCGAGAAGCCTTTCACAAGCGAGATCGGAAGCAAACGGATTGGAACTTGTTAAAATCGCCCCGATTTTTCTCGGATTGCCGGCAGTGGGACCGTTTCCCTCCATCCCGATTACGGCGTCCGTCACCGCAATGACTGTTTTTTCTCTGCAGAGCATCTCACACAAATCGCAGAGCATCGCGCTGAAATCGCCATAATCCGGAAAGGTCGCATGCATCTCAAATTTTTCAATTCCCGGAATCACACCGAATAGGTTTTTCACTGCCGCGCTCATTTTCGTCAGCGAATGGCTCTTCAGCTTGCACAAATCGATTAGAATATCCGCTTCGGCAACAGGCTCAATGACACGAAACATTTTCACCTTTTTCCCATTCGGATTCGGCATCTGCGCAACAGAGGTATCAAAATTCAAAACAGCTCCATACCGGGCGGCTGCGTCCGCAATACCGCAAACCCGGTAAATACTTTCCAGACGCTGTTTGTTGTATATTCCCCCTGGACTTTCCGCGATCACGGGCGTGACCCCGTATTCCTGCAAAATAAGAAGCATGGCACAAAGCACCGCAGGATGCGTCGTCGCCGCGGCATCCGGAGATTTTTTCATCACAAGATTCGGCTTGATAACCACTTTTTTTCCTTCAAAAAAGGTACGATTATAGCCGATTGCTTCGAAATGGGAACGGAGAATACGAGAAATCTGCTCCTCGTCATATGCTTCACAAGCCGATATGGCAACGGTACGACTCCATTCCATAACAGATCTCACACTCCCTTAAAACTGCTTGATTGCAATATTGTAACATAAGTCAGGAGAAAAAGAAACCCTTTTTGAAAAATTTACTTTTTTTCAATTTTGCACGAAATACGGGTTACCATCATTAGCAATGGTATGGACAATAAAAACCAAAGAAAGGTATAGAGCGGACATATTTGCCCCAGTATATTGAAACGGTTGGAAGAATAATCCCAAACCGAAAGATTGAGTTTTAAATTGACAATAACGCCCACTGTAAATTCAATCGCCGTGATGGCAGCGCTGGATATTGCGCTGCGTAAAATGATGGAACGGTTTTTAAGCCATTTATTTACACTGTATAAAATAACAAAACAAATCCCTCCGGTCACAACCATGCTTGGATGCGTATGTCCCCTCCAGATAAGCTCAATCAATCCGTAGCCTGTACCGCCGAATAAAAACAAAAACGAAAGCTTCTCTGTCACATTCCATTTCAGTCTGCCGTCAATTGACACTTGATGTTTCTGCCGAAGCTTCGGTATTTCCTTTGCCACTGCTCCCCTTGTCATCGCCAAACTCGCTCCTTTCTTCTTTTGTCGTATTCTTTAGCCATTCGATTGCTTCACGCAATCCGCCAATCCTGTCGATAAGCCCATATTCCACAGCCTCCCGTCCGTCAATAATCGTACCGACATCCGTCGCCATTTCATCCGTACGAAATGTGAGACTCGTCAATGTTTCCCTTGTAATACCGGAATGGCTTACGATAAACTCTGAAATCCGGTTCTGCATTTTTTCAAGTCCTAAAAATGCCTGCGGTACCCCGAGAATCGTTCCGCTTGTACGAACAGGATGAATCGTCATGGTCGCACTTGGCACAATAAAAGACTTGTCACAGGAAACCGCAATCGGGATTCCGATAGAATGTCCCCCTCCTATCACGATGGATGCGGTAGGCTTTTTCATGCTTGCAAGCATCTCGGCAATGGCAAGTCCTGCCTCAACATCTCCGCCCACGGTATTGATAATAACAAGCAAGCCGTGAATTTCCGGATTCTCTTCCACAGCAGCAAGCAGCGGCAGAATATGTTCATACTTTGTCGTTTTCTGTGTGTTCGGCAAAATATAATGTCCCTCAATTTGTCCGATAACCGTAAGGCAATAAAGCGAAATCCCGTCACTTTTTGTTACAACGGCACCAAGCTTTCCGATATCTCCCCCAGATACCGAAGCTTGTCCTTCAGAGGTCTCGTCCATTGCTTCATTTTTTATATCTTTCATATCCGAACCTCTCTTTCCAATACGAAATTTACAATATCCTATATTTTTTACAAAAAAAATGTTCTCTAATCATTTACAATCCGCAAAAAATCATTTATAATAGATATGTATCCAGTCTATTTTGACCTCTGATTCTGAAAAAGAACCATGTTGAAAGCTGTAATATGACAGTTGCACTGTCGAAAGGAGATGCTTGGTTATGGAAAATAAAATTTTGGTGGAAACCTCGGCGCGTCATATTCACCTTACCGAGGAACACATCGCTATCCTGTTCGGTGCGGGCCATACGCTCACCGTGAAAAAAATGTTAAGCCAGCCCGGACAATTCGCATGCGAAGAAAAGGTCACGGTAAAAGGTGAAAAAGGAGAACTCAAAATGTCTGTTCTCGGTCCGGCAAGAAATGCAACACAGGTCGAGGTTTCTCTCACCGATGCAAGAACGCTCGGTGTTACCGCTCCGGTACGCGAATCCGGCGACATTGCAGGCTCCGGTTCCTGCACGCTGATCGGTCCGTGCGGGACCGTCGAGATTTCCGAAGGCGTGATTGCGGCGCAAAGACACATTCATCTGACCCCGGAAACAGCAAAGGAGCTCGGTGTCTGTGACAAACAGATTGTTAAGGTAGAGCTCGACACTTCCCGTCCGCTCATTTTTGACGGCGTGATTGTCCGTGTATCCGACAAATATGCGCCGGCAATGCATATCGATACGGATGAAGCAAACGCTGCAGGCGCATCCGGTACCGTATACGGTAAAATTGTAAAATAAATCCAAATAAAAAATAAGGAGAAAAATCATGGCAGAAATCACGTATTCTCATGAAGTAGAATCCATGTGCTGTGTCAAGCAGGGTCCGAATCATGGTCCCGCTCCCCTTCCCGAGGAAGGAAAATGGATTCAGGCAAAACAAATCACCGATATTTCCGGATATACCCACGGCGTAGGCTGGTGTGCACCCCAACAGGGCGCTTGCAAGCTTTCCCTCAACGTCAAAGACGGCATCATCGAAGAGGCTCTTGTCGAGACCATCGGATGTTCCGGCATGACGCATTCCGCGGCGATGGCAGCGGAAATTCTCCCCGGCAAAACCATTTTGGAGGCTCTCAACACAGACCTTGTCTGCGACGCCATTAACACCGCCATGAGAGAATTGTTCCTTCAGATTGCTTATGGACGCACACAGTCTGCATTCTCCGAGGGTGGTCTTGTAGTCGGCGCAGGGATGGAAGATCTCGGAAAAGGCGCTCGTTCCATGGTCGGAACCATGTACGGCACGAAGGCAAAAGGCGTTCGGTATCTCGAAATGACCGAGGGCTACTGCACCAGAATGGCACTTGATGAAAATGATCAGGTAATCGGATATGAATTCGTATCCCTCGGCAAAATGACGGATTTCATTAAAAAAGGCATGGAACCCAATGAAGCGTATGAGAAATCCAAAGGTACGTACGGAAGATTTGCCGATGCCGCAAAATATATTGATCCGAGAAAAGAATAAGGGAGGAACGGAAAATGGCATTGTTTGAAAGTTATGAAAGAAGAGCACCCAAGATCAATTCCGTTCTTGCTGAATACGGAATCAAGTCGATTGAGGAGTGCAGGGATATTACACTTGCCGCCGGTATTGACTGCGATAAAATTGTAAGAGAAACACAGCCGATCTGCTTTGACAACGCGGTATGGGCATATACCGTAGGCGCTGCCATCGCGATCAAAAAAGGCTGCAAAAAAGCTGCAGACGCCGCCGCAGCCATCGGAATCGGACTTCAGGCGTTCTGTATCCCCGGATCCGTCGCGGAAAACCGTAAGGTTGGCTTAGGTCACGGTAACCTCGGAAAAATGCTTCTTTCCGAAGAAACGGAATGCTTCTGCTTCCTCGCAGGTCATGAGTCCTTTGCCGCTGCGGAAGGCGCGATTAAAATCGCGCTCAACGCCAATAAAGTACGCCAAAAACCGCTTCGTGTCATTTTAAACGGGCTTGGTAAGGATGCCGCGTTCATCATTTCCAGAATCAATGGTTTCACCTATGTAAAAACGGAATTTGACCCTTACACAGAAGAGGTCAAGGTCGTTTCTGAGACACCGTATTCCAAAGGTCCCCGCGCAGCGGTCAAATGCTACGGTGCGGACAATGTTCCCGAAGGCGTTGCCATTATGAAACTTGAAAATGTCGGTGTTTCCATTACTGGAAATTCCACAAATCCGACACGTTTCCAGCATCCCGTTGCCGGCACCTACAAAAAATGGTGCGTGGAAAACGGTGTGAAATACTTCTCCGTTGCCTCCGGCGGTGGCACGGGAAGAACACTTCATCCCGACAACATGGCAGCAGGTCCCTCGTCCTATGGTATGACCGATACGATGGGACGCATGCATTCCGACGCACAGTTTGCCGGCAGCTCGTCTGTCCCGGCTCACGTCGAAATGATGGGTCTTATCGGTATGGGCAACAACCCCATGGTAGGTGCTACTGTTGCGGTTGCCGTTGCGGTTGAAGAAAGCTTTAAATAAAACAAATAGATCCTGTTAAAAACAAAGCCTCTGGAAGCTGAACTGCTCCAGAGGCTTTTTCTTATTTGGTATGTCATTTTTTACACATAAGCACATGCTTTTATATAGGGTGTCGTCCCGATTTTATCCTATTCTCGTCGTCAGAACAGTCTCTGTATCTGCCGCGAAGCTCCTGTTAACACACACGTCTGCGCTCGCTTCCCCATAAAGCGCCACTGTACAGAACAGAAATAAAAATTTCCCATTCTCTGTCTCTCATAAAATAAAGCGAAAAAAGAAATTTGTACGCTACTTGTTTCCAACCAAATATCCATCGCTCATTCGCATAATCACATCTGCTTTTTCAGCAACTTCAGCCGCGTGCGTAATGATAATAACGCATTTTCCGAACCGATGTGCCTGCTCAACCAAAATATGAACGATATTCATGCTGTTTTCATTATCAAGATTACCGGTCGGCTCATCGGCAAGAACAACATTGGGATTCGAAGCTATCGCGCGGGCAATTGCAATGCGTTGCTGCTCGCCGCCGGAAAAATCCGTACTTCGTTTTTTGAATTGCTCTTTTGCAATTCCCACCAAAAGAAGCATCTCTTCCGCACGTGCTTTCCGATTTTCCGGATATTTTGAAAGCTCTAAGGCAAGTTCTACATTTTCCAATGCTGTAAGCTGCGGCAAAAGATAATAGCTTTGAAAAATCATACCGATATGTTCTCGACGATATCTGTCGCGGTCGATTGTGGCAAGATCAGTGCCTTCATATAGGATTTTCCCCGATTTTGGAATGTCGAGTCCTGCCATCAAAGACATTAATGTGGATTTGCCGCTTCCGGAACGTCCGACGATGGCATAAACTACACCAGAATCAAACATTGCCGTCGCCTCTTTCACCGCATGCACTTGTCCGGCCTTGGTAATATAATCATAGGTAAGATGGGAAAGCTCAAGAATCGCCATCAGCATTTCCTCCTTTTTTCACAATGGTTCCAATCCGTTCAAAATAAAAGGTTTCATCCGTAACGGAAAAATCGGAATAAATTCGATGATAATCCTCCATGCGTATCAGAATATCGTCCCCTGAGCAATATTCATTGTCCTCATAAGTGCCGATGACAATCACATATTTCGTTTTCATACTTTCTTCACTGGCAAGTTGTTGACCTTGAAGGCGCACATATGCGTCCTTTCCGTCCGCTGCCAGAAAAAGAATCGTCCTTCCTTTTTCCGCATCTGGTATATAAGGAGAATCCTCACTGACATATGCGTAAATAAATCTCTCATCATAATTAGGAAGTGCCTTGACCTGTTCATATGTCATTGAGGTTTTGACTGCCGAAAGATCTGTCATTCCTACCATACTCGCAGGTTCCCTCTCCGACTCCATCGAAAGCTCCGTACCGATGGCATAACAAGTATGCCTTGAAATTCCGATTTCACCCTCTTGCGGCGTCTTAATATCATTGATATCTACATCAATTGCGGAAATCTTCGTTTCCGATACGGATATTTCAATCTTCATATTGCGTTCCAAAGGCATGGTTTTATCAAAGTCTAAAGCGGAATCCAAATTCTGGATTTCCTCGGAGGCAGAAGCCCGTTCCAATACCGTATCATTGATAAACCGACATACCCCATCCGCCGTCAAGCGCCCTATTCCTAAGCCAAGTCCGGCAGAAAGCAAAATCAAAACAACAAGTTCAAGTGTCATCATAGCACGAATCTTAGATTTCGGCATACCAAGTGCACGAAGCAATATCGTTTCCCTTTTTCGAGAGTTGCATACATAACCCGTAAAAAACACCAAAACACCGACTCCGGCAAAAAGCACCACGATACATACAAACACGGCAATGATAAGAATATTATCAAGCTCGGCGGAAAGAACGTCATACGTGCTGTTATTGAATACCAAATTTGCGTTTTTAAAATCCAACCCGTTTTTCTCTGCCTGTGACACAAATTCCTCAAAGGCTGCTCTGTCAGGCAAAATGAAATCTGCTCTTTCAATCGTAATACTCGATAAAGGCGTTACCCAATCAGAAATCACTCTTCCATAATCGAGCTCAGCCACTGCAAGCGGAATATAGGCAGGATATAATACATCATCTGTCGGATGTGCAGCCGTTTCATAAATGCCGACAACAGTTGTTTGAAGAAATGTATAACAAGAATAGTCTTTCGAATAATACCGTCTGACAAGGATATCGCCGACTTCTATATGATACTCATCAGCAAGCCACCATGGTATGACAATTTCCGCACGTTCACCGGAGTAGCCATCCGATGTCAGTCCCGTTCCCTCCCGAATGGTACATTCTCCGGAAAAGAACGGATAGACAAGTGACAGATTTTCCACAGCCAAAAGATTGCATCCGAATTTTTCCTGCCACACCGCAACAGGCTCACCCCGATCGGTTGCGCTCGGCATATGAAACATCGTTTCCCCTCCGGGAATAACCCCTTCCGCTTCCGCCATGGTGACATTAAAAGCTAATATATCGTTGTCATTCAAGCAATAAGCAATATCGGAAAGTGCAATCGTTTCTTTTTCGCGCTGAACAAGAGATGCTACAAAAATGTAATTCTGATCCAGCGCGTTTTGGGCATCCAAACACGCGCCGTATATAAATAAAGACACTGTCATGGCAGCAATCATAAAAAATACAATCGCAAAATATAGTAAGGATCTCCATGGCAGACGGCACAAATTACGCAACGCAAATTTTACAATCATTCTTTACCCCCTACCCCCGATAAAGCGTTGATTCTCCGTACATACTCTCCCACAAAAAGATACAGAGCCGCAACGATCAAAAGCCCGGCTATCATCGCAAAGATAAGAGCTGGTATCACATATTCGCGGAAAAGGAACCCAAACTGTTCCAGATTCTCCGTTACAAAATCATCCGGAGATACTTCAAAGAGAAAGAAATCCGCACTCTCGTTGCGAAACTGCGCAGACAGCTCTGCGGAATAGAGATATTTTGTTATCGGTACCGCACAAAGCGAAACCACCGCAGTAAGAATGCCGGCACTGAAAAGAAACGCGAAAAAAACAAGAATGAGAACTTCCGTGAAAAATGATGCCGTCACAGCGCTTCTCTTTTTTCCGAGTGCCACCAGCACCGCAAGCTCTCTGTGGCGTGCTTTCATATGAAACAACACAGAAAGCATAAAAACAGCAAATCCAACACCAACTATGCCGACAAGCACAATGGAAATGATTTCAGAAAGTCTTGCCGATGGAGAAGATGCCGAATCGGATACATATTCTGTCAGCCGAATCGGTTCTGTAAATCCGATTTCATTGATTTCACGGCACAGAGTTTCTACATCGGTTCCTTTCAACAAACGGAAATATAGCGAATCGGGAACCACGCATGGATTTTCTTCAAACAAATCCGAAATGCTCGAAATACCGGAATGATACATCCCTTCTATTCTCTCGCTTCCGGCAATTTCCACAAGCGTGGAGAGCGGTACATAAACGTGATTGGCATTTAAAAGCCACGGCTCCGATACCCCCGCAAAATTATCTACACGATGCTGGTAAATTCCGCCGACGATATAAACGTAAGCGTCCTCTTCCCTGCTTTTTTCAAAGCCAATCATATCCCGTTCCGCAGCATACAAGGATACCATGTCAAGCGTCACCGTGTCTCCAAGAGAAAGTCCGTTTTGATCGGCAAGTTCCTTTGAAATCACAATCTTGTTGTGATTTTTTTCATGATCGGTTTCCGTTATCATCGTACCTTCCGTTATGGTCAGATCTCCGGCATATACCTCTTCCAGAATCTCCATAGAAGTCACGCCGACAATCTGATAGCCCTTGATATAATTTGCCTGTTCTCCTGCCGGAACCGATTCTCCCGAATAGCGATTTCTAGTAAATGAGCCATAGCCGACATACGAAATCTCGGAAAGAATTCCGACATACTCCTTGACAGCGGAAATCCCTGTGATGACTTCGGCATCTTGATAAAATGCCTCGGCAGCTTCATAGGTAAGATACGGTTCAAGCTCCTGATTGGTTACATGCACCAAGCCGTCCAGCGGACCGTAAAAGCGAGATCGGTTATCCTCACAAAGGCGGAAAATCAAGATACCGAACATCGCAAGAAAAAGGATCGAAAACGCAATGGCAAAGGTCAACATGCTTCTTGTTTTCAATCGTAGGATATTACGTACGGCGTATCGCACAGAAGCTCCCCCCAATCACAACCTGCAAGACATTCGTTTTTCTGCCCGTCCGCCGTGCATTCCTTTTTCTGAAGCGGGCAATAAACATATAATATGACACGGAAACCGCATTTGCGACAGTCTGTCACCACTCTATGATATAAATATCCGTTTTCCATATATTTCGGAGTATCGGTGACCTTCAAATAAGAAATTTTCAATACATGCGGCTCATACTGTTCCGAATAGCCACAGTTTCCCTTGTTGCACTTTACCGCATGATAACTGTTCGCATCCACCGTTCCAGATGTAACGGAAATGCCGGTATAAACCAAGAAATGTTCACATTCCTCATTGAAAAACAAGCTTTCATGGTCGTGGCGGAAATTCTCTCCGTACTTTGACAGATCCAAATAGCCTTCTTTTTTCCCGCAAGCGCAAAGCAAAGCGGAAAGTAAAACGGTAGCCATAACCAAGGAAAATATTTTTTTCATAAACACCCCCTCTTGCAAGAAACAGCGGAGGAAGGGCCTCCGCTGCCAGTGCAAACCATAAAACAGCCGTCCAAACTTTGAAGTCTTTTCGTGTCATACACCGGATAAAGGCTGATTTCATTTCAATCCCATGTATTTTCCGTCACCTGATATCCCCGCGAAACCTCCTGCGCAATTTTCAGATACAATTCCCGCCTTTCCGGATCATACTGATCAACTAACTCCAGAGAGGTCAGCCCGTAAAACCGCTTGAGATCCTCCAGCATCGTTTCAGGAATGACCGAAGGCGTTTGCTCGACCGGAGTATCAAAAAAATCAGAATAATAATAGTTGACCGGAGGATCCGTCATATTTTTCCGTATCTGGATATAATTCGGCGTCCGATCATGGGATTGGAACTTCAGATTGTGATAGCTGACAAAAATATAGGTAATCTCCAGCAAATCCCGCTCCGAATATTCCCCTCCGAAATAATCCGTCATCACCGCATGCAGAAATTCATCCTGCAGGCGGATCGGCTCGTCGGAAAAAAGAGAGGCAATGTCAATGGAAAAGTCATACTCCACGCGGTATTCTTTTCCGTTTGCATCGACCTTGTAAATCTCAATGGGACTGGTTTTTCGAATATATCTGGAAAGCGGATAATACGCCGTCACAGCAGGTTCCATCGGAAGCGGAAAATCCTGTGTATAGCCGGCAGAATTCACGTCCAGCCGATACTGATAATTTTCCACCCATTCCCCATTCATATTGAAGAAATAATACATTCCGTCGCCGTTTAAGATGATTTTCACCGCCCGGTGTTCCCAATCGATCTCTTCTGTCACAACAAGCGTTGGCTCCGGCAATACAGGAGGCGGCTCCGGCTCTGTTTCGGCTGTCGTTTCGGTTGTTTCTGCCGTATCATCCGTCGCCGCAGGCGGCGTGGTATAAATCAGCGAATCTTCCGGCGGTGTATCGCCGCACGAAACAAGCATACACAGCATGAAAACCGCGAGAATTCCCGCCAATTGTTTTCTCATAAAATGAATCCTTTCCGCAGCCACAATGCCATACGGCATAAAAGCTGCTTGCCTCTGCAATTTTGAGAAACAGCGGAGTGTTATTCTCCGCTGTTTCTCAAACCATCTAATCAATCATAAAATACCTTGCCGCATACTGTACACTGCGGATAATACGGTCCCCCGACCTCGCCGAAAACACCATCCCGATTGTGCGTTCCTTGCTCTTCTATAAAACAATTGGTGCGCGTACAAACACGATAATGGTACGAAGTAAAAGATGTATATCTCCATTCTCCGTATTCATGATCGTCATATGTAACAGGGTTGTCTCTTGTACCTGTATCACGTCCGGAGAAAATGCCCCAACGTCATACACCGATCCTCCGAAAGAGCAGACGTATGACGTTATACATACAATCTTGGTTCCGGATTTGCAGTCCCAAGAGATTCACCCCCTTTGGCATGATTTTTTGGCTATTCAACCATTATGGGAATTGCGCATAATAAAAGTACAAATACCAAAAACTAATGCAATTCGATTGTTATCATGCGGAATTTGTTAAATCTGTATTTTTTATATTTCTGTTATCACTGTAACATAAATCTTCAAAATTGTCAATATAATATTTCTTTTCTTTCCATTTTATTGTCAAAATAACAACAACAAACATTTTTAATTATTCAAACATAACAAATTAAAACGGATAAACATCCTGCCCGAGAAGCTTTATTTCTCATATACAATACAAAAAACCGAGAAGCAAGCATATCTCCCGCTTCTCGGTTTTTTACAAAAAGATTTTTTTCCTTTTCTTCTGAAAGCTTTTCTCGTTTATATGCCACTCTCCGATTCTTTTTTAGAAACAATCAGAAGCAGCCGTCCCTCTTTTACTTCAACATCCGCATATTCATCCGTGATCTCATTGCTTACGCCAAGAGGAAAATCCGGCGTCAGCTCCGCGTCATATAAAGGATATCGGACCCCGGTTTCCGAAACACCGCGACAAACCCCTCCGTAAGCAAAAACAGAAAGATACGAGTCAGATTTTTTCGGAATCCGAACGTGACCGGAGAAGATTCTCGCTTCATTTCTGTTATCCATCAGTACGGCGGATACACCGTGTGATTCGGCATATGCCAGAGATTGCAGATTGGCAACCGTATGATCCAGTCTGCCTCCGATTCCGCCAACGATGACAATTTCATCTGCTCCGGCATCCATGGCATACTTGATACAAAGCATGGTATCGGTATCATCTTTTTCGGCAGGCACACGGACAATTTTACCGCAGTTTGCAGGCGGAATCTGCTCATGATCAAAATCACCGATCACAACGTCCGGCATACAGCCGAGCGCTTCTGCCTCTTGATAAGCCGTGTCGGCACAGATGACAAGCTGTGTATCCCGAACAGGCAAACACTGCGACAAATCTCCTTCATGATACGGCGTGAGAATCAGTGCTTTCATCGCAAACTCCGTTTCTTTTTCGAAATTCAGGCTTCCTTTCTCTTCATCGAGGAACGAATCAAAAGCAGCACCGCGGCAACGACAGCAGCTGCAGCGGTAACGGCAATCACAGCCACCCAGTTGACATCCGTGATCTGAGTAATAGCAAATTCACCGGTCTCTCCGTCCTGCAAATGGGAAAAGACGGCGGCAACATCATAAATGACCGCAGCCGTGACGACAAGCCCTGCCACGGGAGCAAGCCATCCTGCACCTGCTTTCTGTGCATCCCTGTGCACTCTCGTCGGCATTTCGGCACGGAAATCCACCGTAGAACCAATATACAGCGCCGCCACCACAAGAACGATTGTCTCCGGAATCATGTAGGTTGCGTTGTAAATAAAGGAATAACCAAGTGCTGCTTTTGTCGGAATAGAAAGTCCCGCCCAAACCGTCGCGCCCGAAATTACATGGCAGGCATAGCGAAGCACACAAACAAGCACACAACCCATCGTGAGCGCAGTCGCCTGATTTTTCACGGCGCGGCGGAAAACACCGGCAAAGCCAATTACGCCAAATGCCACAATATAATCAAGCATAATGACAGCAAGGATGCTCTGCCAACCTGTTACCCATGAAAGAGTATTCAGTCCGAGCAGCTGCTGAAGCACACCATGCACCAGTCCTGCTCCGATTCCGAAGCCAAGTCCATGGCGATAAGCGATCACTGCAATAGGCAGCATAGAAGCAATCGTGACGGATCCTCCGTACGGAAAATCCACAATTTTGATAAGGCTCAATACGGTAGCAAGCGCGATCATGACAGCGCTTTCCACAAGAGCCCTTACCGTTTTGTTTTTCATAGAAAAACCTCCCAAAATAAAATTGCCGCATGAAAATAATACGGCAATTTTTGTTTCGGAGTGTTGCGTCCATAATCTTCCTGCGCCGGTATTATCCATATCAGGTTAGAAGGGTTTTCGGATTTTATCCTCCTCTCAGCCGAATCACATTCAGCACCCCCGATTATTTTTATGCGGTTTTCTTTATCTTAGCAAAGTCATCCCTTTTTGTCAAGGTTTTTTAAGCGGAAATGTTTTTTCTGTCAAAAAGATTGACCTGCTTTATCAAATCATCTATTCTCTATTCTTTTAAAGCGAAAACGCAGACTGTACACCGTTTTTCCCGATGAATTATCCTAAGTTAATAGGACGGTATATTTTTTTTCAAACTTAAATCCAGCGAAGAATTGACAAGTCCGCAGAAAAGCGGATGCGGCTTATTCGGCCGGCTTTTGAATTCGGGATGGAACTGAACTCCTACATAGAACGGGTGAGATTCAATCTCCACCGTTTCCACGATATGACCATCCGGAGAAAGTCCTGCAACGGTAAGTCCTGCCTGAATCATTGCTTCACGGTAGTCATTGTTGAACTCATAACGGTGGCGATGCCGTTCGTAAATCAAATCGGTTCCGTAACAGCGGTGAAGCATCGTTCCGGGCATAATATGACACGGATAAGCTCCGAGACGAAGTGTCCCGCCCTTCGCAATCGCTGCATTTTGATCCGGCATAAAATCGATAACCTTATGCTGGCTGTTCTCATCAAATTCTCCGGAATTGGCATCGGCAAACCCCATCACATCACGTGCAAATTCGATTGCTATAATCTGCATGCCAAGGCAGATCCCGAGCAGAGGAATCCCGTTTGTTCTCGCATACTGCGCGGCGCAGATCATTCCTTCAATTCCGCGGCTGCCAAACCCTCCGGGAATAATGATTCCATCACAGCAGGAAAGAATCTCCGGAGTACTTTCCGGCGTCAGCGTTTCACTGTCAATCCACTTGATATCGACAAACGCACCCGCGGCATATCCGGCATGGCGAAGCGCTTCTGCCACAGAAAGATAAGCATCATGCAGTTGAACATATTTGCCCACAAGTCCGATGGTAACTTTTTTGGTTCTGTTTTCGATTTGTTCAATCATCTTGTTCCATTCCGCGAGATCCGGTTCAGGCGCATGAATATCCAGCTCTCTGCAAACGACCTCGGAAAAATGACTTTTTTCCAGCATCAGCGGCGCTTTGTAAAGCACCGGAATGGTAATATTTTCAATGACACAGTCCTCGCGGACGTTACAAAACATGGCGATTTTCTTGAAAATACTGTCTTCAAGGGGTTCGTCCGCGCGCAAGACAATAATATTCGGATTGATCCCCAGTCCGCGCAGCTCCTTGACGGAGTGCTGGGTAGGCTTCGTTTTATGTTCGTCCGAACCACGCAGGAACGGCACCAACGTAACATGGATAAACAAGCTGTTTTTCGGTCCGAGCTCAAGAGAAATCTGACGGACTGCTTCCAAAAAAGGCTGACTTTCAATATCGCCGATGGTGCCGCCGATTTCCGTAATGACAATATCCGCATCGGTTTTCCGACCGACACTGTAAATAAATTCCTTAATGGTATTGGTAATATGAGGAATCACCTGAACGGTTTCTCCAAGATACTCACCGCGCCGTTCCTTATTGAGAACACTCCAGTATACCTTTCCGGTTGTAAGATTGGAATATTGATTCAGGTCCTCGTCGATGAAACGCTCATAATGCCCGAGATCGAGGTCGGTTTCCGCTCCGTCCTCCGTCACATAAACTTCCCCGTGCTGATACGGACTCATCGTGCCGGGATCCACATTGATATAGGGGTCCAACTTTTGAGCAGCCACCTTTAGTCCCCTTGCTTTCAGCAAACGCCCGAGAGACGCCGCCGTAATCCCCTTGCCGAGCCCCGACACAACACCGCCGGTCACGAAAATATACTTTGCCATGTTTCTCACTCTCCTATCTTTGAGATATCCTATTTATAAAATGACATGAAAGTTAATTTTCATAGGTTTTGATAATTCCGTCCGCGATCTCACGGCGTGTTTGACGCGTATCCATCGCAAGTTTTTCAATATAGCGGTGCGCGTCCGCCTCACTCATGCCGAGCTTTCCGATAAGCAGCCATTTCGCACGATTGACGGTTTTCATCTCATCCATTTTGGACTTCAATGTATCCGCCGTGCTTTGAGCCGCAAATAAGCGTCTGCCGACAGAGCAGGCAAGTCTGACCGCAGAAAGAATCGCCGCTTTGCCGCAAGGCTTCGTAAGAACAAGGACCCCTGTTTCCTCTACCGCAGAAGAAATTTTATCCATCTGCTCAGCCCGTATAAAAAGCAGCACGCCGGCATAGCTGTTTTCGGTACAGCGCACGGCGAAACGGTCTCCAAGCTCATCAGAAAGCGGTGCATTGATGATAATTACATCAAACGGCATTCGGGCAACATGCCCCGCTGCTTCCGCCGCACTTTGTGCATAAACGACATGGGCAAAGCGACCTCCCGCAAGCTCCTTAAAATATTCAATGCCCTTTTCGGAACCGGATGCGATCAGAATGCTTTGCGCATGCGCCGATTCGTATTTTTCAGTATCCATATCCGATTTCTTCCGCTCCTTTTCAAATGGAATCACTGCCGAACCGAAGTTTTAATCGGTTCGGCAAAGCAGGCGAAAAAAATAATGTTTTTATTATAAAATACCGTCATTTATATTGTCAATACCCCTCAAAAAATTTTCCTGTCAAATTTTTAAAAACCTCTTGACAAGTCCCACAAGATAGAGTATAATACGCATATCTTGTTGTTGACAAAGGCGTCCAGCGAAGAAATGTTCGCGTGCGCCTTTTTTATTTTTTCTATATTTTATTATCATCGTTATCCTGTAAAAATGGCACGCGGCAAGGATAAAAATAAAACCCGATAACAAAACCGCAGACCGGCGTATGGAGGTTTATATGAAAACAGTACCAGAGTTTTTCGGTTCTCATGTTTTTGATGATTCTACGATGAGAGCCCGCTTGCCGAAGGAAACCTATAAGGCAATGCTTCGGACAATCAAAGACGGAAGAAGCCTTGATATCAATGTAGCAAATGTTGTGGCAAACGCGATGAAGGATTGGGCAGTCGAGCTTGGAGCAACACATTACACCCATTGGTTCCAGCCGATGACCGGTGTCACCGCAGAAAAACACGACAGCTTTATTTCTCCGGACGGAGATGGAAGAGTGATTATGGAATTTTCCGGGAAAGAGCTTGTTCAGGGTGAGCCCGATGCCTCCTCGTTCCCTTCCGGCGGACTTCGCGCCACATTTGAGGCAAGAGGTTATACCGCATGGGATCCGACATCCTATGCTTTTGTAAAAGACGGCGTGCTCTGTATTCCGACAGCATTTTGTTCCTACAGCGGAGATGCACTTGATAAAAAAACGCCCCTGCTCCGTTCAATGGAAACAATCAATCGTCAGGCTCTGCGGATACTGAAACTGTTTGGTAGCGAAGGGGTCACTTCCGTTAAGACAACGGTCGGTCCGGAACAGGAATATTTTTTAGTAGACAAAGACGCGTATGACAAACGTCCTGATCTGATTTATGCCGGCAGAACACTCTTCGGTTCCCGTTCTCCGAAGGGACAGGAACTTGACGACCATTATTTCGGCGCAATCAAACCCCGTGTTGCTGCATTTATGAAGGAACTGAACGAGGAACTCTGGAAACTCGGTGTTTGCGCAAAAACCGAACACAACGAGGTAGCGCCTGCGCAGCATGAGCTTGCTCCCATTTTTACAACAACCAACATAGCAGCCGACCACAACCAGCTGGCAATGGAGCTGATGCAGAAAATTGCCAAAAAGCATGGAATGGTATGCTTACTCCATGAAAAGCCGTTTGCCGGCGTTAACGGAAGCGGAAAGCACAACAACTGGTCGATGATTACCAATACGGGCGTCAATCTGCTCAATCCGGGAGAAACGCCGTATGAGAATGCGCAGTTTCTTCTGTTTCTTGTCGCGGTAATCAAAGCGGTCGATGAATATCAGGATTTACTGCGTGTATCGGTCGCTTCCGCCGGAAATGATCACAGACTTGGCGCAAATGAAGCGCCGCCCGCCATCATCTCCATGTTTCTCGGCGATGAACTGACCGCCATTCTGGAAGCAATCGAGTCGGACAGCGCCTACAGTGCAAAAGAGAAAACCCTCATGCGTGTCGGCGTCCACGTTCTCCCGAAGTTCCCGCGGGATACGACAGACAGAAACAGAACTTCCCCGTTTGCGTTTACCGGCAATAAATTTGAATTCCGTATGCTTGGATCTTCCGCTTCCGTCTCTGATTGCAATACCGTACTCAATACCATTGTCGCAGAAGAACTTTCCGAATTTGCGGATGTGCTGGAAAATGCCGGCGATTTTGAAAGCGCTCTCCATGATTTGATTGTAAAAACCATTCGGGAACACAAAAGAATCATTTTCAACGGAAATGGATATGACGACGCATGGACGGCAGAGGCGGAAAACCGCGGTCTGCTCAATCTGAAGACAACTCCCGATGCCATTCCGCGTCTGCTTGCCGAAAAGAACATCGCTTTGTTCTGCAAGCACAAGGTCTTTTCGGAAAGAGAGCTCCATGCAAGATATGAAATCATGCTGGAATCTTATTCTAAAGTCATCAACATTGAAGCGCTGACCATGGTAGACATGGTTAACCGTGACATCCTGCCGGCGCTCAGCGCCTACGGCGAAAAACTCGGCAAAACCATTGCCAAGAAAACCGCGGCAGCAAATGTGAAATGTCTTTATGAGACCAAGACACTTGAAAAAATTTCCGCTTATACTGACGTAATCTACGAAGGCGTGCAGCTTCTTGAGGATGCCATTGCTTCCGTCAAGGGAATTTCTGACAGTTATGAGACGGCAAAAGCCTTTGAATCCGATGTGATTCCCAAAATGCAGGCTTTGCGCGCCACAGTAGACAGCGCCGAATGCATTACGAGCTCTGAATTCTGGCCGTATCCGACCTACGGAGATCTGCTGTTCGGCGTCAGATAATACATCAAAAAACAATGAAAAGCGTTGATGGAGAAAAGTAACGCGAGCCCCGCCGCAAAGAGAGTACGGGACGGTGAGATCCGTGCCGGCGGAACGCGTGAACGAACACTCCGAAGCTGCGAACAGAAAGCTTTCCGGCAAGTATGGGAGCCGTTTTCCGGACGTTACCCCGGACAGGATTTGATAGAATCCTTTGAGAAGCAAAATAGGTGGCACCACGAGAAAGACAGCCGCTCGTCCTATTGTTTTTGGGACGAACGGCTGTCTTTTTATTTTCAACCTATATTTTATATGGCCTACGGTGCCAAAGGAGGATCATATCATGTGTTCGATTATGGGGTATATCGGAAGCGGACTTACACTTGCAAAATTCAAAGAAGGGTTTGAAAAAACCGTTTCACGCGGTCCGGATATGTCGCGGATCTGCCCGATCGCGCCCGGCGGATGGCTTGGCTTTCATCGACTCGCTATTATGGGACTGGAAGAAAGCGGTATGCAGCCGTTTTTCTTGGATGATGACGCTGTCATCTGTAACGGAGAAATTTACGGTTTCCGCCCGATAAAGTCCGCACTTGCCGCCAAAGGATTCTCTTTCCGTTCCGGCTCGGATTGTGAAATTCTTCTGCCGCTTTACCATTTATACGGAACAGCGATGTTCGGAATGCTCGACGCGGAATTTGCCATCATTCTCTATGACGGAAAAAAGAAAAAGCTGATTGCGGCACGCGACCCGATCGGTATCCGCCCCCTTTTCTACGGCTATACCGATGAGGGAGAGATCATTTTTGCTTCTGAAGCGAAAAATCTGGTTCCCATCTGTGATAAAATCATGCCGTTTCCGCCCGGTCATTTTTATGACGGGGAGACCTTCGTATGCTACATGGATATTGCAAATGTCGGTATTGTCTGTCACGACGATCTGGAAACCATATGCAAAAACATCCAGGAAAAACTCACACGCGGCATTGAAAAAAGATTGGATGCCGACGCTCCGCTCGGTTTTCTGCTCAGCGGCGGACTGGATTCATCGCTTGTATGTGCCGTTTCCGCAAAAATTCTGAAAAAACCCATCAGAACCTTTGCCGTCGGAATGAATACGGATGCCATTGATCTTAAATACGCAAGACAGGTAGCAGATTATATCGGTTCGGAGCATACGGAAATTTATATTACAAAAGAAAACGTCTTGGAAGCTCTTCCGGTCGTCATATCCATTCTCGGCACCTATGACATTACAACCGTGCGCGCAAGTATCGGCATGTATCTTCTCTGCCGTGCCATTCACGAAAAAACGGATATCCGTGTCCTGCTCACAGGAGAAATTTCCGATGAGCTTTTCGGATATAAATATACCGATTTTGCGCCGTCCCCCGAAGCTTTTCAACAAGAATCGGAAAAACGTCTGCGTGAACTTTATATGTATGATGTGCTGCGTGCCGACCGCTGCATTTCCGCAAACTCGCTGGAGGCTCGTGTCCCTTTCGGCGACATCGATTTCGTCAAATATGTCATGAGCATCGATCCCAGCAAAAAAATGAACATCTACGGCAAGGGAAAATATCTCCTGCGGCATGCTTTCGAAGGAGACTATCTCCCCCCGGACATTCTGATGCGTGAAAAAGCCGCGTTTTCTGACGCAGTCGGTCATTCCATGGTTGATGATCTCAAAGAATACGCGGAGAAAACATACACAGACGAGGAATTCGAGAAAAAACGCATGAAGTACACATTCGCAACGCCGTTCACAAAAGAATCTCTTCTTTACCGTGAATTATTTGAACAGTATTATCCCGGAAAGGCAGAAATGATACGGGATTTCTGGATGCCGAACAAAACTTGGAAAGGCTGTGATGTAAACGACCCGTCCGCACGGGTACTCTCCAATTACGGCGCAAGCGGTATATAAAACTTTTCCCTCTAAGGCGGTCCCATATGCTTTCCGTGAGAAAAGCACATGGGACCTTATAAAAAGCGATTTTCTCCAAACAAGCAAAGAGATTTTCTCTTCCTTGCGCAAAAACACTCCGTCGGCAACTCCGGCGGTTTTTTCATTTTACGGGGACTATTTGCTACATACTGAATTTTGCATTTTTATTCATTCTAATCATCTTGTTTTGTAAGATTATAGTCAAAATTCAAGAATAAAAATTCATTTTATTTATCAATTTTCAAATATTATTCATTTTTCGACCAATATCAACATCAAATCCTCCCTAAGCGGTATCTGTTTCGTTTTTCTGTCGTATTTTGTCGAATAAGTGCGGGTTTCATCATCCGATTCTTCTTGCCAGAATCAACCAACTCGTTATAATGAAATTAACCGACCGGTCTTATAAAAAACGGAAGACATATCCGGAAAATACCGGACATGCCTTCACAGAAAGGAGTAAATGATGAATCAGACAACCACTTGTGTCATTTTGACAAAATATCTTCGAAATGAAGATACGGAAAATCGGATTCGCCTCATAAAAACGGCGGATCCTTTATCGGACGGATGGATATATTCCCTGTTTGTCACTACCATCCGGAATCAAGAAACCGCCGAGGAATTTGTCTATGACGTGGCACGCAGCAAAGAAGACGCACTTGCAATTCTTCACAGACTTTGCGAGCAGTCCGTAACCGCTTATCATCTGCACGAAGCCGTTTATCACATCATTTCAGAATCTGTCACTCTACTGTAACGGATTTTGCAAGATTACGGGGTTTATCGACATCACAACCCCGCAGAACAGAAGCATAATACGCGAGAAGCTGAAATGCCGTTGCAGTCGGCAGCGGCATCAGCGGCTCCGCAAGCGCCGGCAGACGGATTGTCGTATCGGCAATTTCCTCCGCCTGCGGAAAATCCTCTCCGCAAAGCAGAATCACATAAGCGCCGCGCGCGCGGACTTCCCTGATATTGCTGATCATTTTATCATATAAAGTATGCGAGGTAGCAATGGCAATAACGGGAACACCGTCCGTAATCAAAGAAATGGTTCCATGCTTGAGTTCCCCCGCAGGATACGCTTCACTATGGATATACGAGACTTCTTTAAGTTTTAAGGAAGCTTCTTCCGCAAGAAAATAATCCATGCCCCGTCCGATATAGAAAAGATCTTCCGATGCCGCAATTTTTTCCGCTGAAAGTTTCATTTCTTCTGCTCTTTCGATGATAGCTTCCACCGCCCGCGGCGCGTCCTTTTCAAGAGACTCTATAAAATTCCTTGCTTCCGTCTGCGTTATTTTTCCATGTTCAAGACCCAGATGCGCGGCAAGCAGATACAAAACAGACAGCTGAACGATATATGCTTTTGTGCTGGCAACCGCAATTTCCGGACCGGCGCAGGTATAGATGACTCCATCTGATTCGCGCGCCACACTTGAGCCTACCACATTTACAACCGACAGTGTATACATTCCCAGCGACTTCGCAAGACGCAGTGCCGCCAAAGTGTCAGCCGTTTCGCCAGATTGAGAAATAGCGAGGAACAAGTCATTTTTCGCCACAACAGGCGAGCTGTATCGGAATTCGGAAGCAATTTCCACAGACACCGGAATCCCGGCAAGCTGTTCAATCACGCGCTTTCCGACAAGACCCGCATGCATAGCAGTGCCGCATGCGACAATATAAATATGCGATGCGCGACGTATCGCTTCCATATCCACGCTTCCGGCGCTGAATTCCGGAAGCATTCCGTTTGTACCGGCGCCGACCGTTTTTCGGATGGTTTCCGGCTCTTCATGAATTTCTTTCAGCATAAAATGCGGAAATCCGCCGCGCTGTGCAGCATCGCGGTTCCAAGTCACTGTCTGTATCTGCTTTGTGAGAAGAATCCCATCCTCTCGGAAAACCTTGATTCCATCCTCACGAAGAACCGCAATTTCATGTTCATCCAATCGGATATAATGATCCGTATAGTCAAGCAGTGCCGTAATATCCGAGGCAATATAGGAACCGGTATCGTCTGACGCCGCAATCAGCGGGCTTTCATGCCGCGAGGCGTAAAGCTCGCCTTCTCTGTCTGCAAATAAAATGCCAAGTGCCCACGAACCGCGCATTTCTTTCATTGCGGCAGCAATCGCCTCCAAGGGTTCACCTGTTCTCCGATAATGCCAGTCGATTAGACACGCTGCCGCTTCCGTATCCGTTTCCGAACGGAATTCATAGCCAAGCGCCGAAAGCCGCGCTCTCAGTTCCGCATAATTTTCGATAATTCCGTTATGAACAATCCATACAAGCCCTGTTCCGTGGGGATGAGAATTTTCGTCGGACGGTGCTCCATGCGTCGCCCAACGAGTATGCCCGATTCCCGTATGAGAGAACAGCTCCGGATGACGGGATGCGAGCAGCTTCTCAATGTCGGATATTCTTCCTTTTGATTTCACACAAGTAACGGCGTTTCCTTCCGATACCGCGATTCCCGCCGAATCATATCCGCGATATTCCAAAGCATGCAGTCCGGAAATCAAAACGGGTACTGCATTTTTTTGTCCTGTATAGCCGATGATTCCACACATACCTGTTCCCTCCGATCACTCATTCCGGCAAAGACGATTTTTTATGACATCCGCAATCGTTTGCGCTGTCTTTTCAATTAATTCCTGATCCGCTCCTTCTGTCATAACCCGGATAAGCGGCTCTGTTCCAGACGGACGTACAACAGCACGCCCTGTTGTTCCAAGCAGTGCTTTGGCGTCATCAATCGCTTTTTTGATTTCGTAATCCGTATAAAAAGCAAGCTTACCTTCTCCGGATACGGGAATGTTAATTTCAACCTGCGGATATTTCGTCATAACATTTGTCAGCTCAGAAAGATGGCAGCCGCGCCTACGGAGCATGGAAAGCAACTGTACCGCGGTCAGTTCTCCGTCTCCGGTTGTGGCAAAATCGCGGAAAATCACATGTCCCGACTGTTCGCCGCCAAACGAATACTCTTCAAGCAGCATTTCCTCCAGGACAAACCTGTCTCCGACTTTTGTTGCGACAAATCGGATCCCGTTTTCCTCACAAAATTTTGTAAGACCAAAATTGGACATAATCGTCCCAACCATCGTATCTTTCGAAAGCTTTCCCCGCTCTTTCATATCCAGTGCGCAGATTGCCATGATAAAATCTCCGTCAATCAACGTCCCTTTATCATCCACGCAAAGACATCTGTCTGCATCTCCATCAAAAGCAATCCCAACGTCCAATCCGTTTTTTACAACATATTCGGTCAATGCTTCCATATGTGTAGATCCGCAGCCATCATTGATGTTCATTCCGTCAGGCTTGTCAGAAAGCATTTTTACCTCTGCACCAAGCTCAGTAAACAGTTTCTTCGCTGTCACAGAAGCAGAACCGTTTGCACAGTCTACAGCAATGGTAAGACCGGAAAGTGAATACGGACAAGTACTCTTGATATGTTCCACATAATCCTTGACGGCAGCTTTTCCATATGTGACACGTCCTACCTCGCGTCCATCGCATGGCGGCGGCATCGGAACATCGCCGAGCACCATCGCTTCAATCTGTTCTTCCAAAGCATCCGGCAATTTATAGCCGTCTCCGCTGAAAATCTTAATTCCGTTAAACGGCGCGGGATTATGAGATGCAGATATCATAATCCCAGCATCTGCCTTATATTTTTCCACCAAATACGCAACCGCCGGAGTGGGAACCGTCCCAAGCAGGATCACGTCCGCACCCACAGAGCAAAGCCCCGCTGTAATAGCCGACGACAGCATATCCGAGGATATACGGGTATCCGTTCCGATTACAAAAATCGACCTGCGACGGCGCCCGTCGCAAAGCACCGCTGCTGCGGCTCTCCCGATCCGCATAGCAAGTTCGCAGGTCAGCGTTTCATTGGCGATCCCACGAACGCCATCCGTACCAAATAATCTTCCCATATCGTCTGTCTCCCTCTCTTATTTCCTGTTTTCCATCTCGATGATCTCACTGCAGCTTTTATAAATGGAATTGCCGGGAATATAGCCGCGTACCGAAGAGCAAGGGTATATAATAGCTCCTCTGCCTATAACAGTACCCGGATTCAGTACGGAATTACACCCTATCTCCGCATGATCCCCAATCACAGCGCCAAACTTTCTCATTCCCGTTTCCATCCGTTCTCCGAAACAGGAAACCGATATATTTGTTTTATCCAGCTTAACATTTGACGTAAC
The DNA here is from genome assembly GCA_900542425.1 of uncultured Eubacteriales bacterium. Classification (GTDB taxonomy): domain Bacteria; phylum Bacillota; class Clostridia; order Oscillospirales; family CAG-272; genus QALR01. The sequence goes on along the minus strand of UQNQ01000001.1, from coordinate 9,991 downwards.
ACCGCCAGCCCCGATATGAGATTGATATCCCATAATGGAATCTCCGATATAATTGAAATGCGGTACTTGAACACGGTCAAAAAGAACAGCATTTTTTAATTCCGTAGAATTCCCGACGACGGCATGCTTCCCTACAATTACCGAGCCTCTGATAAACGCGCAATGCCGGATTTCCGCATATTCGTCAATGATACAAGGACCTTTGATCCATGCCGACGGAAACACCGTTGCCGTTTTCGCAATCCACACATCTTCCTCGGGATGCAAAAAATATTCTTTCGGTAAAGTGCCTCCAAGCATAAGAATAAATTCTCGGATGTTAGGGATTACTTCCCAAGGCATCCGAGACAGGTCAAAAAGATCCGCCGCAATTGTCTGTTTGAGATTCAATAGCGACGGGATACGAAGCATTTCATTCATTTTTATCACCAATCCACAAACAACATCGTTTTCATCTTTGCTTTTTTAGTATAATACGCAAACATTTATAAAATGTGAATGGTGATTGAAAGAAGTGTAAATTTCATCTATGTCCAATCATTTTTTCATTTTATATGCCACCGTATAACCTATATTTCTACTTGACAAATGCATGTCAGTATGATATAGTAATTTATAGTCGTATTTTCTTCAAATGAACCTATGCGATAGTATATAAATTTTATTCCAGGGTAACACTTGTTTTTTTTAGATACGATAAATATGACCGTCAACTGGTCAGGTGTTCCCTGAACCCCCCTTGCTGCCGCAAGGAAAATCCGGCAGTTCAAATGAATAGTATCGTCACATCCCTCGCTTAAATCCTTCTGTTACCAAAAGGTTCAGCGGAGCGGAAAGCCAAGGTTTGTATATACGGAGAGGTATCGAAGTGGTCATAACGGGGCTGACTCGAAATCAGTTTGCGAGCAATCGCACGCGGGTTCGAATCCCGCCCTCTCCGCCAGCATTTTTAACAAAGAACACGTTTGAAACCATGCGTTTTAAGCGTGTTTTTTGTTGCTTTTGTACAGATTTTACGAATCTGCCCCTGAAAAAGATTTGAACCGAGACTCGAATCCCTCCTTTTTCCAAAATCTTTTTCGCGACCGAAAACCCTTATTCCATAAGGCTTTTTTCGCCCTTTTCCATCCCTCGCTTACGAATAAGGCTTGTTTCGTGATTTTTTGCATTCTCCCATGCATTTTTCTGCCCGTCAAACGCGGGCACTTTCACGGCTTTTTCCATTGCATGAAGCGAACCGGTTTTGTCGTCCCAGCTCAAATGCGTATAGATGTTGCTGGTCGTCTGGATGTCAGAGTGACCGAGATATGCCTGCACATGATTGAGCGGAACCTTCTGCTGGTTCATCAGCGTGGCACAGGTGTGCCGCAGATCATGAAACCGTCTGTGTTCCAAGCCGCACTTTTTTCAACAACTTCGGAAAAGCCGATTCCATATAAGACGGCGTGATGATACCCCCGATCTCATTGACAAACACATAGTCGATCCACTCTTTGTTGTAACTGTTCCCGCACAGCTTTTTGTTTTCCTCTTGCTGTGCACGAAGAGCTATGAAACGGATCTTGACACTTCCGGAAAGGGGAAGCGTTCGACAGCTCGACTTGTTCTTGGTCCGGTCTGCCGGGTTCAGCTTTGTTTGTCCTTTGAAGTTGACCTCTGTCAGCGTGTGGTTGATCGTGATGACATCGTTTTCAAAATCAATCGCGCGCCATCGCAAACCGAGCACCTCACTTCGCCGCAGACCATACATTGCCGTCACCAGAATGATCAGCCCGAGCAGCTCGTCCTTTGTTGCGTTCAGCAGAATTTTCAGCTCCTCTGCCGTGAACGGCTTGCCCTCATAGCGGTCGACACGGGGAGGGTCTACCTTCTCAACCGGATTGTTGACCACAAGGTCCATACGGTAAGCGTACTTGAACATTTTGTGCAGAAGCACATATTCGTGCCTGACCGTATTGGCCCCCACGCTTTTGAGTTCGTGGACACAAAAGTTCTGAATGTCCTTGCCTTTTACCTCGTTGAGCTTCAGTTTTTTGCCCTCGAAATACGGCAAGATTTTCTTCATGGTCATATTCCAGTAGGAGCTGTAGGTCGTCGGTGCAACCGTGTTCTCAATCGCCTCCAACCACAGCGGAATGAAATCCGAAAGGTACATATCCTCCCGTAATTCCTTTTCTCCCCTCGGCGGTAGCGGCGGCTTGAAATTGCGTCAGAGCTCGCTTAAAAACTCCTCGGCCCGCTTCTTGTTGCCCTTTGCCGGAAGTCGCGTGGAGACCGACTTTGTCTTGCGTTTTCCGGTGTGATCGTTGTAACTGATAATGCATTGGTAAATGCCGTTTTGGATTCTCAGGTGTCCTGCTACCATGAAATTTTCTCCTTTCAGTTCGATTGTTTTTGGCAATCGGCACCTGAACCCATCGGTGACACGATTATACCACCGGACGGGTTCAAATGCAATTATCTGTATGCGAATAAATTTCCATAAAAAAATAAATTTTTAGTGATTTTCAAATTTATACTATTGACAATTTAGGAAATTGTGATATAATAATACAATTTGGATGTTTCTGAAAAATCTAAATGGTCGGTTTGGGCAAAGAAAGGATTATAATATGCATGACTATCAATATGTCTCGAAGAGACAAGCTTCTCCCATACGCAAGGAGATTGAAACTCTCATTCATTTAGTTCAGAAAGAAGTCAGAACCAAATTCACATTCTCATACCAATTCATCGGAAGTGCCAGCAGAAACATGATAACTGAAGACAAAAAATCAAATACCGGATTTGATTTTGATGTGAATATCCGAGTCAATGACGACGATAATGATTACACCCCAAAGCAAATCAAAACCACACTTATGACCGCTTTTAACAAGTACAACCACTTGTTTCAATATGACAACTGTGAGGATAGCAAACGAGTCATAACCATTAAAGTGAAAGATACCAAGAACAGCACTATATTACATAGTTGTGATTTTGCAGTTGTCAACGATTATGTCGATGATGATGGCTATGATTGCCAAGAATTCATTTATTTCAATAAAAATCAAAACACATATGAATGGCAAGAGCAGCCAAAAAGTTTTTATGAGCTACCTGAAAAAATTGAATGGTGTCACAATGAAGGCTTGTGGAACGCTGTACGAGATTTGTATATCATGAAGAAAAATAGCAATTCTGATCCTCATGTGAAATCCAGATCTATCTTTGCCAAAACAGTGCACGAAATCTGTCAGAAATACGGGTATTTCAAATCGTAATAGTTGATTAACTCCCACGGAAACCCGCGGGAGTTTTTCTTATCGTTCCCAATCGCCGCTTTTCCGTCCCGAATTTATGGGCGGCGAGTAACGGCGACCATCCTCTCTTTCGTCCGACTGCCACTCATAGCGTATCTCAAAAACCGGCTCCTCCTTTTTGTACTCCCGTTCTCGCTTTTCCCGGCGCATCAGCATCTCATTCTCGATCATTTCTTTCATGATTCCGCTACGTTCCAGAAGATTGAAAATACACTTTTTTTCATACCGGTAAGTTTTCAGCTGTTCATTGACAAGCCCGATCTGATTCAACAGAAAGAGCTTTCCGTCGCCGTTTTCCTGCCTTCCTGCCTGATAATAAAGCTTCTTTCTCTCCTTGACAAGAGCAAGAATTTTTGTGTCGATCTTCTCAAGATAGTTCATCGCATCCTCGCCGGTATGGAGGTTTTCCCGTCCCATGATGTCAGCCGTTTTCGAGAGCATTTCGCACTGCTTACGCTCATCCCGGAGATAGGCTTTCATTTCGGGAGACAGCGGCGTATAAGAAGTTTTCTTGCCCGTCAGGATAGACTTGGGCACATTCCAGCCCAAGAGGATCATAAACACGCCGAGTATTTTTGCCGCTGTGTTCAGCTCACCGGGATACGGATCAAGCGAGCCGCGTGCGCGCCAATCCTGAACTCGATAGATGCCGTTTGCCTCCCGGCGGCGTTTCATTTCAAAGTTGTAAGTGCGTTCACATCCGAGCATTCCTTTCTCATATTCCGCCTCATTGCTTTCATAGAAATACTCAAAATCAGACGGCATACAGCCTTCGCCGAACGTATCAGCAAGCGTTTTGAGATTGACCCATTTTTCAGAAAAACGGCTCTTTATCTTCGCCTTTCTGATGTCAAGCTCATACCCCATGTCAAAGAGATACTTTTTCAGATCGCCATCGCTTGTGGCAAGATGCAAAGCGCCTTTGAGAGCGTCAAACATGAGCCGGTAAGGCGTTTTCCTGCCTTTCTTTTCCTCCATATAGAGTACCCGAGGCGCGGCTTTTCCTCTCTTGCCCAAGGTAGAAAGACCGTATTCGCGGCAAATGGCATCAGAAGCGGGTGCAAGCACCCGCTTCCAATAGTTATTCCCGGTGTCAAGCTTTTTGCCGATCCGAAAGCTCACGGAGGAGACCACAAAGTGGTTGTGCATGTGCGAGCAGTTGGTATGAGTCGCCACCAAAACCTGATAGCGGTTGCCCCATAGCCGCTCGGCAAGTCTGACTCCGATTTCGTGACATTCCTTTGCCGTAACCTCTCCCGGTTTGAAGCTCTGATAGGCGTGGTAAGCGAGATTTTCTCCCTTAGCGCCAAAATGCTTTTGCACTTTCATCATGGACTCCAGCGGATCGCCGCGGCAATTCAGTGCGGTCACAAGGTAACAGGTTTCGCCCTTTTCAAAGATCACCTTGTCCTCGTTTTTGGCATAAGCCATGACGGTTTCAAGATTTTCAAAGGCGGTCTTGTCGGGATTTTTTGCATAGTCGATCAGCCTTCCGATGCTGTCTTTTACCGGCCAGATTTTCGTTACTGCCATGCCGGATCACCTTCCGAATTCTGGGGAAGTGAATGAATTTTGGAGTTCATTTTGCTTCACCTCCGGCGTCGTTTTCATAGTAGGTCTGCACCCGTTCGTCGAAAGTATTGTAAAGGTCGATCAGAGTGTTCAGCTCATGTTTGCCGAAGCGCCATGACATATTGGCTTCAATATTGGATTTGCAAATCTTGAGAAAGTCCAGAATTTCGTAGAACTCCTCCGGCGGTAAGGCTTTTGGATTGTGGATAGTTGCAATCTGCCTGACATACTCCGAAACGGAAAGCTTGCAGGCTTTTGCGTTTCTTTCAATGGTAGCTCTCAGTTCCGGCGTCACCCTGATTTGTATCGGAGTGCCGCAGTTTTTTCTTTTGACTTTTGAATAATCTCTTTTCTTTTTACCTGCCATATAAACTCTCTTTCTTTATCAAATTCTCTTAAAACCATGACGATACCGGCGCCGAAAATTCCGTCATCCGTGACGATATTTGCCGAAATTGACGCAACGCGTGACGATACTTTTCTGTGGGGTTTAAGGGAACTCCCTCAGCGGACAAAGGCGTGTGGCACTACAGGTGGCAGTACGCCTTTTGCCGGGGAGTGGCATGACCACTCCTATGCTCGCTACACATTCCAATCGCAGATTTTCGTGTAAAGGGATTTTTCGCGTTTCCGGACGGATTTTCAGCGCTGTTTTCGGCTCCCATGACGGTAGTGTCGATCGTGACGATGTTTTTATCGCCACGGTATTTTGTTTTTTGCCCGGCATTTGAAAATACCGTCACGACCGTCATATCGTCACGCCGCTGTCGGGCGATGCTTGATGATCACTTTTTCCTCTGTTCATTTCATTGATCAAATCCTTTGTAAGAGGCTTGCCCTCGCCGTACATCAGTCTTATGCTTCTGCCGCTGTTGGTTCTCCCTTTCGAGAATTCGATGAAGTATTCCTTCTTCAGCTCCGTTACATGGCTTCCGAGGTATCTTGAAAGTGCGTTTGGCGACATTTCAAGACCGGTGGCTTTGACAAGTGCATCCGCAGAGCCGATCCACAGAGGACGCTCGTCAGAGAGCAAAGCGGCGACGGCAAGTAAGATCTTGTCGGGCAAGCTTGGCAAGTCAATGATGTCTTCTTCGGATACAAGCTCCCATTTCGATGATTCCCAATCGCGCACAAGGTTCAGCTCACGGTCACGAATATCTCGCCCCACAACGGCAAGTGTTGCTTCGCCTGATTTTCGTTCCTTCTTGTAGAGCACCATGGAGCCGTCAACGGCGGCTGTGATACCCATAGAACCCGACAACATTTTGAAGATATCGCTGTCTGTGGTCTTTCGTGTGTGGTGCACCAAGATAAGGCAGATGCCGTATTTGTCGGCAAGCTCCTTGACGGCTGTTATGAAAAGATAGTCCGTGCCGTAGCTTGATTGCTCCAACGGGTTACGAATCTTCTGCATAACATCGACTATTACAAGTCCGACATCAGGGTGTTCGTGAAGAACGGTGTTAAGCTGTTCTTCAAATCCTCCGCCGCCTACATATCCGGCTTCGGTTGCAAAATACAAATTACTCGCCGGCTCAAGGCCGAACATCTTTTGCATTCGTTGCTGAATTCGTCTTTCGACATCCTCAAGGGCGAAATAGATCACACCCGTTTGATTTGTCTTAAAGCCAAGAAACGGCAGTCCTTGACTGACGCAGTACGCCAGCTGAAGGGACAGGAAGCTCTTTCCCACCTTGGATGCGCCGCCGAGTATGATCGTTCCGTAGTCGATGAGTCCTTCTACAATGGGATCTCGCTTGTGATAAATCGTATCGTAGATTTCCTCGCAAGAACGGATTTTCACATAGCCCGGATAGGCGGCTCGTTGCCATTCGATAATGGCTTTCTCCTGTGCTTCGGGAGTTTGATCCTCGTCAATGAATGATGGGTCATTCTGATAATGCGAAGAGGTCGGATCTGCCTCGGGTTGTGTGTCGATGTTTTTGCTCATCAGCTCTTCACTCATGCGCTTACACCTCCCCCTGCCGAAACAGAATCCTTATAGAGAAATTTGATAACTTCGATCTTCGGGATTAAGTACTTTCTTCCGACTTTTGCTGCTTTGAAAGCGCCGCTTCCGATCAGATCGTAGGCAGTGTGCCGATTGACCGACAGCATTTTCTGAAGCTGTGCCACGTCAACCAGGTCGGGGTAGTCTGTAAACATGAGCCCCTTTAATGTTTCGATATCACACATACATGATACCTCCTTTTTGTAGTCATAGACCTGTGAGGCAGGCTATGTACGAAAAGAAGCTCACACTCCCCGATATGTCAATAAAAAGATTTCGATTACTCTCTTACTCACCTCCCGTTCCGTGAATTTATATCTGAAACCGCTAAAGCGGATTCATTCTGTTTTTTCGGCAGATTTTATAATATAGCTAAAATCAGCCGAAAAAGGGCGGCATCACAAAGACAGACTCAGTATGAGCCGCCTTATGATGTCGCCCCTTTGCTCCCGATTTCACAGCCGGGAGGATGACATTCTTTTTTCTCACCCCGTAACGCTCGCCGCGGGTGCCTCGGCGTTATGTAGCAGTTCGCTTACCAAAGTCAGCCTTGCCTTACAGTTGGGGCAGAGAAACAGAAAGTCTCCGCGCGCAGAATCAGCAGACATGATTTTGGAATTGTTCTTGAGCCGTCTCGAACCGTAACCGACGGCAAACTCGCCGCACCGGGGACACCTGTCCTGCGGGCAGCACTCAGAATTCTTATTTTTCATTCAATATCCCTCACTTTGAACACCTTTTTTGCGACGCCCTGAACGACGCATTCCCGGACAAAGAAGTCCTTCATGCTGTCGTTTTCAGGATGCAAGCGTACTCTCTTCTTTTCCGGCTCCGGGTAGTAGCGTTTCAGTGTTCCGCCCGCATCCGAAAACTCAGTTGAAATGACAACTGCCACCTGACCGGGATTGGCATAATTCTGTTTGCGGATCAGGACCAGGTCGCCGGATTCGATCCCGATGTTGATCATCGAATCCCCTTGCGCGCGGAGCAGAAAGTACTCCCCGTCGGCAATCAGCTTTTCGGGAATTTTGATATAGTCAGTAATATCCTCTTCCGCAATGTTCAGTGAACCGCACGAAATATTGCCGACAAGCGGCACGCCTCGCACACGGTTGATCTTGCCCGCCATTTCGGTCAGTACATACCCGTACTCTTCGTCAATCTTGATCTCTCCGCTGTCGATAAACTGCTTGATATAGCGCCCTACCGTCTGGAACGGAACACCGGTCTGTTCCGCGATGGAACGCAGGGTCAGGGAAGTTTTTCCGGAAACCATATTTTCCTGTATGCATTTTTTCATCGCCGTAATGGCATCATAATTGATCGGTCGCATGTTTACCTCACCACAAAATGAGACAATATGTCTTAATACGATATTGTTATACAACTTGTCTCATAATTTGTCAAGGGGGTTGGAGAAATTTTTCAGATAAAAGTTTGAGGTGGTAGCTTTGGCTACCACCTCAAATATTACACCTAAAGTGAACACGAAGATAATCTGTGTTCATGCGAATCATGATTATAATGCGTTCATGATGTTCAGAAGATTTTGATAACTGTCCACATCGTGATACTTGACATTTTCCGTAGATATGTCATTGAAAAGCTTTCTTGCGCATGATATCTTTACTTTTTCAATTGGTTTGAGATTGAGACTTTCCATCGTTCCTTTGGTTTCAGCATCACCATTTATAAACAGATAGTCTTTAATATATTTTGTGATTTGAAACGTATTGTAAAGAATATTATAAGTTGGACATATTATGGTATGTAGATAGAGAGCAAAAATTAGCTAAAAGAAAAATTATAAATTAATTTTTGGCATACGCGACAATTCAAATTTCTCTTTGAACAGTTTCTCACTACATTAATAACATTTTTATATTCTTTTGATTCTTCAATAATTGAATGCGTTTTAAATAACATGTGTATTTTTTTCAGTATCAAATCTATTCCTATGTCAATTGCACTAAAAATGTTGTACACATCCATAAAAGCCCCCGAATTTGCAAACCACATATAACCGTTGGCTGTGAAATCATTTGACTTTCAAAATAATCCAAATACATAGATCGAGCTCGCTTTGATGTTTTGTCAAACTCATCTATAAAGATTCGAACCATTTCGGAAAGACTTTCTGAATGTCCCTTTTCGTCTATTGTGTATCCAGCAGTTTTTTTAAAGCTTGTTGAAAATTGTGAAAAATCACAGCCATTAGGATACAGCTGTTTATAGCATTGATAAACTTCTTCAAGTTTATATTCTTTGCCAATATTCCTAAAGCGCTGCACTTCTGTATGCATTACTAACAATTTACATCTTTCCGGTGCAAACGGTTGAGTTAAATAACAATAATAAAACAATACCATTAGTTCCAGCATGATCTTCCATTTTGATTTTACCTGTTCGCTAAGACCGGTTAGGGTGTCAAATGACATCTCATGCAACAGTAAACAAAAAATATGAAGTGTGTTGCTGACATAATTGTTTTTAAAATGCTGCTCAAAAACATCAACTACTCCTTGCAGATAAGTGCACTCTTGATTAACTAATTCAAGAAAGCGTTTGGCTTCGTTTGCACTCACGCACATGTCAATATATGATGTTAATGTAAGTTTATTAGATGAGGGAAGACACCCGTAAGTTTTTTTAATTAACTCATATACACCAAATAATAAAGGAAGAATGCTTTCATTTTGGTAGCATGTGTTATCTGAGGGGTGTGAGTATTGACTTAGCAAACCGTACCAAATTGCAAAGTCTTTGCTTAAATAAGTTTCGACAATTTTATGATAATTTACTTTTTCACAACACAAAAAAGGATTGCCTGATATTAAAAATCTATTGATCTCCTGTTCAGAGAATTTTCCATCAAGTTTTTCTTTGTAAAATAAGCAGGTTTGCTCCCAATCATATCTTAGTTTATCTGGGAATAAGAATTCTTTTGAAATATCAGAAAATTTTTTATAACAATTAAATTCAATTAGAAAGACCTGCTTTTGCAAAAGATGAATTTGCAAGTCAGAAATATTGCCTTTTTCATACATAGCTTTTAAGGAAAGACCTTCGATAATGCATCGGCTATTCATCATCATACCTGGGC